>NZ_LWRV01000001.1 GCF_009372215.1 Acinetobacter portensis
GACTTCCTTCATAAATCATTTTTCAACCAATTTAATTGTTTATCTTTCACCCAATCTAAATTGTATATGCCAGCAAGTAAATTAAACCGCAGGTTTAATCGTTTACGACGATTTCTATATACACAAGATAAAATCTTAAAACATTTCATCCTTCCAAATACATGCTCTACTTGAATTCGTCTACGACCAATCTCTTTATTTAACTTTTTTAATTCAGAATCTAGTTTTTCAGTTTTCTTTGCTTTAGATGGCATGAGGCATCCAAAACCCAATTTCTTTATCCCTAAATACCCCTTATCAACGATAAAAAAGGGCTTAAATTTTAATTTCCTCATGCTTTTTTTAAATATTTTAAAATCATGCATGCTTCCATGACTTCCACATACACTCAGTATTTCACCTGTTGTATAGTGCATAGATAGCTGAAATTTAAAGGTATGTCGCTTTTTTTTACCGCTATACCATTTCTTCTGTTTTTTTTGGACGTTGAACTAATATTTCAGTTGCATCAATCACAACAACTTCCCAATCCACTTCATCTCGATTAGGAAGTTGTTTTGGCAAGTTAAATTTTCCAGAACGGATTAAGGTATCTTCAATAACGCGTGTGATACGAATTGCACTCGTTTCAGATACACCGTAACTCATACCAAGATGGAAAAATGTTCGATATTCTCTCCAATATTCTATACATAAGAGCAAACGATCTTCCAACGGTAATTTATGTGGTCGTCCTTTACCAATATGACAAGGTAACTCCTTATTTAGCTCGGCCAACATGAGGTTAAATGTAGCCCAACTAACACCGGTAAGCCTACGAAACTTAACGTCTGATAATTTTTGAATATCTTTGAATTTCATCCAAGGATTATCCCTTGGATTAAATAATTTTGCTGATTAATTTAAGATCAAATAAATTGTACGTTTTTTGATTTATGACGGAAGTCTATTTATATT
>NZ_LWRV01000002.1 GCF_009372215.1 Acinetobacter portensis
AATTGATGACACGCCCTAGAATAATAACTATTTCAAAATAATATAAAAAAACTTTATGGCGATTTATATCGCCGTAAAGTTTTAATAAAAATCTTAATTTTAACGTGTGTAATCTGTAAGCTATTCAAGAGATTAATATAATGTCAAATTTATTTAGAAAAAGCCTTATTGTTTTAGGTTTAATTTTATCATGTCTTACCACTGTTTCTTATGCAAGTAATACGGCTATTGGTGGTGTTTCTTTAGGTGTTACTCGCGTTATTTACCCTATTGATGCAAAACAAGTTTCTTTACCTGTTATTAATCATAGTAAGAATGATCGATATTTAATAAATTCTTGGATAGAAACTGATTATCAAAAAAAATCTAAAGATTTTTTAATTACTCCGCCTTTATTTGTTGCTGAAGCAAATACCGAGAATACTCTTAGGATTGTAAATGTTGCTAATAATTTACCATTCGACCGCGAATCTGTTTTTTGGGTAAATGTAAAATCAATTCCATCAGTAAATAAAGAAGACTTAGAAAGTAAAAATCTTTTACAGCTTGCAGTTTTATCGCGAATTAAATTATTTGTTCGTCCAAATGATTTGCCATATAAATCTGAAAAAGCTTTAGAGATGATTTCTTTCGAGAAAGGTTCTAATGGGATTGTGGTAGATAATAAGTCACCGTACTTTATTTCATTTGTGAATGTTTATATTGGTGATAAAAAGCAACCAAATGTTATGGCAGCACCATTTGAAAAAACTACAATTTCTAGTGTGTTTGGTAAAAACTTTAGTTATCAAACCGTTAATGATTTCGGCGGATTAACACCGAAAACTGAAATTAACTTACATTGATATTTATGATGACTACTCATTTTAAAATACATCAAATCAATATTACATATGTGAAAAGTAAATATTTTACATATCCTGTATCGGTTGTATTGAGTTTATTTATTACGACTAACCTTCATGCCGAGCAGGTATTTAATCCTGCATTTTTGAGTGATGGTTTATCTGGAAGTCAAATTTCTGACTTGTCAAAATTTGAGAATACGACACATCAGTTGCCTGGTATATATCGTGTTGAAGTCTCAGTTAATAATGAATTCATGTTTACACAAGATGTAAATTTTATTGAGAAGCCTGATATTAATGACCCTACAGGATTATTTCCGTGTTTTAATTTAAAAACATTGGAGCAATTTGGCATTAATATAAATCAGTATGAAGAATTAACTATCGCTGGAAATTCGACTTGTATTGATTTTCTTTCTATTATTGAAGACTCTACATCTAACTTTCAATTTGATAAACAAAAATTATCTGTAACTTTTCCTCAAATATCTCTTAAAAACCAGGTTCGTGGATATATTCCACCAGAACAATGGGATAATGGTATTTCAAGTTTATTTACTAACTATAATTTGTCGGGATACAATAATTCAAATGACAAAAGTCAGAGCATTTTTTTAGGCTTAGACAGTGGATTTAATTTGGGTTCTTGGCAATTTCGTAACTCAAGTAGCTTTAGTTATAATTCTAATAAAAATAGCTCATCTAAAAGTTGGACTAATTTAAATACATATGCTCAAAAAACATTAGTACCGATCAGTAGCCAATTAACCATTGGTGATAGTTCATCCAATAATGATATTTTTGATAGCTTTAGCTTTCGTGGTGTTCAGCTATCATCGTTAGATAATATTTATCCAGATAGCCTACAAGGTTATGCTCCTACCGTACGAGGTATTGCAAAAACCAATGCCAAAGTCGTAATCAAACAAAATGGAAATATTGTTCAGCAAGTTACTGTTCCGCCAGGTCCTTTTACAATTAATGATTTAAATCAGACAAATACCAGTGGTGATTTAGACATTACTATTGAAGAAAATGATGGAACTAAGCAGCGCTATATTATCCCATATTCAACATTACCTATTTTTCAACGCGAAGGTAGGACTAAATATAATGTGATTGCTGGACGATTCAGGAGTGGGCATAAATTTCAAGAAAATCCAACTATTGTTCAATCAACCCTAGCACATGGTTTAGGTGGCGGATTCTCTATATATTCTGGAACACAGCTATCCGATAGATATCAAAGTTTTTTATTAGGTCTAGGTAGTAACTTAGGTCAGTATGGTGCTGTGTCTTTTGATATCACGCATGCGAATAGTACATTGGCCGATAATTCTACCCATGATGGTCAGTCAGTCCGATTTTTATATGCAAAATCATTAATTAATACAGGTACAACTTTTAGGTTGTTAGGGTATAGATATTCAACTAGAGGATTCTATACGTTAAATGATACTGCCTATAATAAGATGAGTGATTCAGGATCTACAAACCCGAGTATTACAGATTACTATAATTTAAATAATACAAAAAAAGGGCGTTTTGAGGCGAATATTTCTCACTCTTTCGGTAAAAAGTATGGATCTATATATTTATCTGGCAACCAACAGACATTTTGGGGAACCAAAAACAAAAATACATGGTTTCAAGCTGGTTATGCCAATTCTTGGAATGATTTTAACTTTTCATTGGCTGCAAGTTATGTTCGATCATCTGAAGTTGATCAGAGTGACACACAGTTTACTGCAAATGTATCGTTTCCTTTAGATAAGTTATTTTCTAAGGCGTATAGAGATAAAAATCAACGTAGTAGATCTTATGTTACAGCATCAACAAACCAAGGGCCTCATGGTAATACCTCATATAATACAAGCATTAATGGCACATTATTAGAAGATCGTAATTTAAGCTATAGCCTTAGTCAGGGCTATATTAATGATCGAGATAGTAATGGTTCTGTGAGTGTCGGTTATCAAGGTGGGTATGGTAATGTCGGTGCAAGTTATAGTTATGATAAAGATAATAACCAATTTTCATATAATGCATCTGGTTCAGCGCTTGTCCATGCGAATGGCATTACATTTGGTCAGGTAATAAGTGATACAGCTATTTTAGTAAAAGTTCCTGGTGCTAAAAATATTAAAATTGAAAACTATACTGGTGTAAAAACAGATTGGAGAGGCTATGCGATTGTTCCTTATGCAAGTGCATATAGACAAAACCGTATTGCACTAGATACAAATAGTTTTGGCGACAATGTGGAAATTAATAATAACGTTGAAAATGTAGTTCCAATACAAGGTGCTATTTCCCGAGCGACATTTACAGCAAATGTGGGTGTACGAGCATTGGTTACTTTATCTAAGAATGGTGAGTTTATACCATATGCAAGTAGTGTTATTGAAACTGAAAGTTCTTCACAAGGTTTTGTTGCCGATGAGGGGCGCGTTTATTTAACAGGCTTGCCTCATAAAGGAACCTTAAATGTTACATGGGGAAGTGATAGTAACTCGAGTTGTTCAATTCCTTATGATATTTCTGAAGCTGATCTTTCTCAATCTATCATTCAGTTTGAACTTGAATGTGAATAGGTAAACAAGAAATGAAATTTAACTTTTTAATATTTGCTTTATTGTTCGGTTTTTCTGTTCAAGCGAATGCACATATATGTTGGAATTCAAAAGGACAAGGGGTAGTGGATGAAGTATTTTATGACTTATCAAATACCTTCACTAGCTCAAATAATAAGCCTGGAGAAATCGTAGAGCTTTTAAAACAGTTTAATTATAGAGTTACCGCTGTTTGTCCGAAGCACAGTTCTAGTGAGAGTAATAATAGAACAAGACGTAGCTATGTAACAGAGTTTCCTATTGTAGAGACGCTTGGAGGGTATCAGTATCTTAAACTCAATGATTATTTATTGGGTGCAATGGCGATTACAGACTCTTATGCTGGAACTTTTTATCCTCCTGTTGACCATAAACAAATGGGATCTCATCCAAATGTTTCCAAAGGGACTGCTTTTCCAGTTACAGATTCGAACTTTAGATTTCGCTTAAAAGTGATTAAGCCTTTTATTGATTTTATTCCAATACCTAAACGTACGCTATTTAAGGTGTATGTCACTACTGGATATGATGCGCTAACGACTCCTGTTTATGAAATTTCTTATAGTGGTAGTGTTACTGTGCCTCAAAGCTGCGATATTGGAGTTGGGGACACTCTGGACATTGATTTTGGTAAAATTTCATCTCAGGCTTTTGTTCAAGCTGGTGCTGGTAATAAACCAGTGGGTACAAATGAACAAGTTAGAACTTTAGCTATTCAATGTAAGAATATTAATTCGTATGCTGCTTTAACAATTCGACTAGAAGCAGAATTAGTCTCTGGCGAAATCATGCAAACGAGTAATCCTGATATTGGGGTTAAAATATCAGATAATAAAGGAAAGGTTTTAATACCAAATAATATAAATAGTACTATTCCATTTATATTTAATAATCCTCCTGTAAATGTTGTTATTAAAGCTTGGCCAATTAGTCTTACTGGAAAAGCACCTGAAGTTGGACCTTTTAGAGCTCGTGGTTATCTACGAGTTGATTTTGAATAAGAGGTTTATTTATATGAATTTATTTATAAAAACGGGGCTGTTATTTGTTTGTATAGGTTTTAGCCATATAGGCTATGCCGCTCTGACTGAACTTGCACGAATTAATGTGGAATTATTTGGTGAGGTCACTACATCTACATGTGGTGTATTAGAATCAGAGCAACATAAGTATATTGACTTAGGTGTTCACTCTATTAAGAGTTTGAATGGTGTTGGCACTAAAACAAAACCTGTACCTATTCCTTTTACTTTGAGTAACTGTCATCCTAATAGCCCAATAACATTAACGTTTAGTGGCACTCGAGATGTTTCAAACCCTGAATTTTTAGCACTTGAGAGCTTGCCTAATATGGCGAAAAACGTAGCAATTGAGCTTCTTGATCATGATAAAAAAAGACTTCCTCTTAATACGAAAAGTCAGACTTTAACTGCTGATCAAGATGGTCGGATTGTTACAAACTTTTATGCTAATTATATTGTTACTCGTGATTCAGTAACCCCAGGTGTTGCCAATGCTAATGCACAATTTACAATTCAATATGATTAAATAAAGTATAGCTTCTAAGTGTTCATTTAGTTTTAGCTTTAAACACCGCATAAAGAAATTTATGCGGATTTTTTAGATCTTTAGATGTTAAAATTTTATAATCAATAATTAGAATTAAGCACTTAACAAATATGAAACTAATAGAAATTGAGCCTTATTTCTGGGAGTTATATCAAGATGAAAGTGCAATGTATCTCCGTATTGCTATTCACAATAGTTTTGTGACTTGGGATAAATCTATCTACTTAGATGAGGACGCCATCAATCATTATTTTAAGGAAGGTAAACTTAGTGTTGATGCATTAGCGAAAAGAATTGAAAGTAGTATAATTAGAAAGGATTATGATCTATTCTATTCTTATCAAATTGTAAATAAAGAACAAAAACAAAGAATGGATGGAGCATTTATGGCTTGGAAAAACACTAATCAGGCATAAAGTAAAAAATTATATAAATCTTAGAGTAATAAAAGAGGCATTAAGCCTCTTTTTAAGCAAATAATCTAAGCTGCTTGACCTAATCCTTTTGGAATACCATTACGACCAGGGAAGTCTTTCGCTAGTTTTCGAGCATTTGGCATTTGTAGCCATAAACGTAATAATTTACGACGTTTTTCAACCTCATCATAATCTTCAAAAGAGGAGCGAGAGTGCATAACACAATAATTATTACAGAATTGAATATCACCAGGTTCAAGCATCATATCAAGTCTAAGATCTGATTCTTGGCTGATTTTATCAAAAATATTTAAGGCATCCGTTTGAACTTGTGAAAGCGGAACTTGACGACGATCATGCCCAAGTTCAATGTAATAACGTAAATATCGGCATGCTAATTTTCCCTCAAAATAACTAAAAATAGGGGATAAAGAAGGTTCAACTTCACCTAAATGGTCATACCAAGCAGGATGATAAAAATAGCCTAAGTATTCAGGATATTTTTCTAGAATTCGATTATAAACCGTAGATGAGCTGACAATGCTGCTTAAACCACCTTGTTTAGCTTTACGAATTGAAAGTAAGCCTACAACATCGCTTAGGTCTGCATGGTAAGGCAAATAATCATTGGTTTCATAAACACGCGTCATTTTCTGGGTTTTATCACCAATATTTTCGACATAACCAATAAGATCACCACGTGCATTTTGAGTAACGGAATTACCCATATGCAAACCTAAAATATAATAAATATTTGCCAGTTGGTTTTCATTGTATTTATTGGCATCTAAACCACGAATCACAATGAATCCGTAACCATTTTCGAGTTCATTTGTAATGTAATCAATTTGGAATAAAAATTCAGTATCGTCAATCAATGCATCTTCTTTAACAAAATTGGGTGCAACTAAATTTCGAGCTTCTAGTTTTGCTTGTACAGCATCAAGAACATTTAAAACATGTGGGGTGAGGTGGTAAATCCAATCGGTATTATTTGCGATTTCACTTCCAACCCATGCGCATTTATCGGTAATTTTTTCTTTCAATATTGTATTCATTGTCCCCAATCCTCATGAATGTGTTTGTTTGTCATACATAAACATGCACATATTCCAAAGGTGAATATGTGCATGTTGAGTTAAGATTTAGGCTGTGTTTTTCAGCAGATTTTTATCTGTGGTGTATTCAAGATACTTACGCTGAATGTCGATGTGTTCTGCAATGTGTTTTGCATCGTGCCAAACACCCCAAATGAAGCTTGAACCACGACCTGTTAAATAGGGCAAACCTAAGAAATAAACGCCACGCTCAGGTGAAATTCCTTGTTTATGTTTTGGTTTATTGAACTCATCGAATGCATTCACTTGTAGCCAGTTAAAGTCATAACTAAAGCCTGAAGCCCAAATAACAGAGGTAATATTTGCCTCTGCCATATCCAATTCTAAAATTGGATTAAGCACACATTCTGGGTTTGGGAGTTGATGTCGTGCTTGTGGTTCTGTTGGTAAATCTAAACCATTTTTCGCCACATATGCATCTGCTTCATCATAAAAAGCCATGAGTACAGCATCACCATCTTCTAAATTTTTCTTTAAATCTGCTTTAAATTTAATGATGTTGTTGTCAAAAGATTCAGTCATACCAACAAGAGTAATCCCTTGTTTTTCTAAAGCGCGAAAATCGATATTGATACCGCCATGTGCACCACTAACAGCCAAGCCTTTAAGTGGTCCATTGTCTGTACGCATAAAGTCCCATCCGCCTAAAACACCTAACCACCATACGTTGTCACGGTTACGATAAGTACGCGGTGGACGCTCATGTTGACCAACAGATAGATAGACTTTTTTACCTGAACGATTAATTTCATCTGCAATTTGAACGCCAGATGAACCTGCACCAATTACTAAAACAGCACCTTCAGGAAGTTGTTGTGGGTTTTTATATTGGTCTGAATGAATTTGATAAAAAGATGGATCTTTTGCTGCTACAGGCGGAATGACTGCTTTTTGGAAAGCACCTGTCGCAGAGACAATACGTTGTGTATAAATCGTTCCTTCAGATGTTTCTACGGTAAAACCTAAACGTTTTTCAGATTTATATGCTTTATTTACCGACACACCTGTATGAATTGGTAAGTTAAATTTTTCGGCATACTTTTCAAAATAATCGGCAACTTTATCGTGGTGAACAAAACTATCAGGATCTGCATCAAATTCTAGACCAGGGAAACAATCGTGCCAGCAAGGGCCATTGGCAACAAGTGAATCCCAACGACGTGTACGCCAAGCTTCAGCAATTCTATTTTTCTCAAGCACAACATGTGAAATACCTAAAGTTGTTAGATGTTCACTCATTGCTACGCCCGCTTGACCTGCACCGACTACAACAGTATCGACATTTAAATTATCTAATTTCATTTTATAAATCCTTCTTGCCAAAGCTTGCTATCTAAATTCGCTGTTTTATCTTTTTATATTTTTGAAATATTGAAACTCCAAAAATTAAAAATCTGTTTCGATGGATTCAATATAAGTAGCTCTGTTGAATAGCGAAAATCATATAAGCAGAACGCTTGCATCAAAAAAACCGAATTGCTTAAGGCGCTTGAAGTTCATATAAAAGTGAAGAGATTTTTGAGCTTAAAAATTTATTGTTTGTTCTATTTTTTGTGGTGAATTGGGACTTTTCATTCACAAGTGAATGCATCAATAAAGTCATTTTATAAAAAGGGTATGACATGAAATCACGTGCAGCGGTTGCATTTGCGCCAAACGAACCATTACAAATTGTGGAATTAGATGTTGAAGCACCTAAAAAAGGTGAAGTATTGGTAAAAATTACTCATACAGGCGTTTGCCATACCGATGCTTTTACATTGTCAGGTTCAGATCCTGAAGGAATTTTCCCTGCGGTACTCGGGCATGAAGGTTCAGGTATTGTCGTTGAAGTTGGTGAAGGTGTGACAAGCGTTCAAGTGGGTGATCATGTTATTCCGCTTTATACTGCGGAATGTGGAGAATGCTTGTTCTGTAAATCGGGGAAAACCAATCTTTGTGTGTCTGTTCGTGCTACACAAGGTAAGGGGGTAATGCCCGATGGTACAACACGTTTTTCTTATAATGGTCAGCCAATTTATCACTATATGGGTTGTTCAACTTTTTCTGAATATACCGTTGTTGCAGAAGTTTCTTTAGCAAAAGTAAACCCTGAAGCAAACCCTGAACATGTGTGTTTATTAGGATGTGGTGTAACGACAGGTATTGGTGCTGTACATAACACAGCGAAGGTTCAAGAAGGGGATTCTGTCGCGGTGTTTGGATTGGGCGGAATTGGATTAGCTGTAGTTCAAGGCGCACGTCAGGCAAAAGCAGGACGCATTATTGTGGTAGATACCAATCCTGAAAAATTCAAATTAGCAGAAGAATTTGGCGCAACCGATTTCGTAAATCCAAAAGACTACGACAAACCTGTGCAAGAAGTGATTGTGGAAATGACGAGTTGGGGCGTAGATCATTCATTTGAATGTATTGGCAATGTGAATGTAATGCGTTCTGCGCTTGAATGTGCACACAGAGGTTGGGGACAATCGATTATTATTGGTGTGGCAGGTGCAGGTCAGGAAATTTCAACACGTCCGTTTCAATTAGTGACTGGGCGAACTTGGAAAGGTACTGCATTTGGTGGAGTTAAGGGGCGTACGCAATTACCAAAAATGGTTGAAGATGCAATGAAAGGTGAAATTCAGCTTGAACCATTTGTTACCCATACTATGGGCTTAGATCGAATTAACGAAGCTTTCGATTTAATGCATGAAGGAAAATCAATTCGTACAGTTATTAATTTCAAAGATTAATCATCTCAATAAGAAACTAAAAAAGTCCCATTTATTGGGGCTTTTTTTATAATTGGAATAAATTTTTTAAATGATAGATATAAAAAAACCAATGTTCTAAACGGGTGAACATTGGTGAAAGCAAATTGAGGGAATGTCTGCTTAAAAATTTAAAATGACAATGAGTATTAAGCTACAAATGGAAATTCATCTTCAGGCAATGGATCACCTGTAGACAAAACATCAATTAAATGAGGATATTGTGGGGATGTTTTCCCACCTCTATTCACATAAACAGCTTCATCACCTAACCAACGAAAAGATACTGCACGACGTGAATGTTCTTTTGATAAATTTCCTGGTGCGCCGTGAATGGTTAAATAGTTAAATGCAATTGCATCGCCAGGTTCAAGTTCCCAACCTAAAATATTGTAATCATTTCGGTTGCTGTCGATATCGGGTAAAACCTCTTCTTTAGAACCTGCATGATCGTAATATTCGCCATTAAAACTAAGTGGCTTAAAATGTTTGCCCCATTTATGTGAGCCTGCAATAAATTCAATAGCAGATTCACGAGAAATAGGATCAAGTGGAATCCATAAACTCAGTGTTTGTTTGGCATCTACAGGATAATACGGAGCATCGTGATGCCAAGGTGTGACTTTGGCTGAACCTGTTCCTTTGACAAGCACATGCTCGTGGAACATACGTACAGATTGAGAGCCCATAATAGACTTTACAATTTCAGCAGCAGGACTTTCTTTCACAAAGGTGTTGAAAGCATCAATGCGTTGCCAATTACAATAATCTGCCCAAAAACGACCTTGAGTTTGTCCTGGTGTGTAATCACGGAACCATTGACCGGGTTGTTGTTCATTGGTATTTACACCAGATTCAAGCAGGGGAATCCAATCTTTAAACAATCCACGGATGATGACTACGCCATCACGTTCAAATAATTCGTGTTCAGTTTCCAACATGTCAATCACTCCTTAAAATGAGGTTTGCATCAGGTCTGTTGTTTGATGTTAAAACGACTATAAGGAGAGTTAGGTTTTAGTGAAATACGTGCTTTAGAAAGCTATGATTTTGTTTTTTTGAATTAATACTTTTTTTGTACTGTACAAATGTCTTAATCATATTCAGTGAAGATTAAGATTATTCTGAATAGTAATTAAAAAACAAGGAGAAGTAATCTGAAATAGATACAATTTTATAGAGTTGATGTGAGTATTTATTTCTTAATAATAACAATTATTTATGTTTTTTAAATTAAATTAAATTTCAAAAAAAATATTTGATACAAAAATAGTATAAGCGAAATATTTAAATGGTATTAGACAGATAAGATGGTTTCGATAATTCTAACTCCTGAGATTAATTTAAAAAATCAAGTTTTTCTTATCCATAGGATTTGGGTTTTAAAATTAAGGAATTTAGTATGCAAAAAATAATAGATGAAAAAGCACGGAAAAAAGCCATCACAGCCGCAGGGATTGGCAACTTCGTAGAATGGTTTGATTTTGTATTATATGCACAATTTGCAGCAGTCATTGCGATGCATTTTTTCCCATCAGATAACCCAACGACAGGTTTACTAGCAACATTTGCTGTTTTTGCTTTAGGTTTTTTTGCTCGCCCAATTGGAGGCGTTATTTTTGGTCATTATGGCGATAAACATGGGCGTAAAAAAGCATTATCTGCAGCGGTTTTACTCATGAGCATCGCTACTTTTGCAATTGGTCTAACACCAACATTTGAGTCTATTGGCTTAATGGCACCTATTTTATTAGTTGTTTGGCGTGTTTGTCAGGGATTATCTGCTGGTGGTGAGTATGCAGGTTCAAGTTCATTTGTAATTGAGTTTGCACCTAAGGGTAAAAAAGCACTTTATGGAAGTATTAATCCAATTGCCACAGCGCTTGGGATTATTGGTGGTGCATTAGTTGGCTTATTCATGACACAAGTAATGGATCCTGAAGTGATTAATTCTTGGGGGTGGCGTATTCCATTTATGATTGCTGGACCGCTTGGAATTATTGGTTTGTACCTTCGTAATAAAGTAGAAGAAACACCTGAATTTCAGTCAATTCAAGCACGAGTAAAAGAAGAAAAGCATGCACCATTGGTTGAAGCATTTAAAGCATCGAAAATGAATATGCTGACTTTATTTGGATGGGCTTCATTGAATGGTCTAGGTTTTTATATGCTAACAGGCTATATGCTAACTTTTATGACTAATTCAGCACAAATGGCTAGACCACAAGCTTTGTCTGTGTATGTGATTGCACTTATTCTATTTTCATTTTCATGTTTCTTTGCTGGGAAATTAATTGACCGAATCGGAATCCAAAGAGTAGCAATAACATCTGCAATTGTAATGTCTATTCTAATTGTTCCAGCCTTTAAGCTATTAAGTACTGGTGAAGTTGCAACAGCAATTATTGGCTTAAGTATATTCGGCATTGTTATGGGGTTTATTTGTACTGTAACTCCTTTACTAATGGTTGTTTTATTTCCTGCACATATTCGTTATAGCGCGAGCGCATTGGCTTACAATTTAGCGTATGGTTTATTGGGTGGAACAGCCCCATATATTGCTACCTATTTGATATCAGAAACAGGTAATAATTTATCTCCAGCTTACTATGTTGTAATTGTTACAGTTATTGGTTTAATACTCACGATTAATGGTTTCAGGTTTAATAAAAAAACTGAGCAAGAAAATTCAATTTCTAATCTGGTTAAGTCTTAATGAGTATAAATAAAGTTTATATATGCGATGCTATTCGTACACCAATTGGTAGATTTGGTGGTGTGTTTAAAAACTTGAGCCCATTAGATTTAGCCGTACCTCTTATCCAACATTTGGTTTCTAAAAACTCAGAAATTCCCAAATATTTAGATGAGCTAATTGTTGGACAAGGCTATGGGACACCTGAAGCTGCGAATATTGGTAAGGCTTTGGCTTTAGATGCAGAGCTACCAGATCATGTTTGTGGTTATACCGTAGATCGTCGTTGTGCATCTGGACTTCAAGCAATTATTGATGCGACTATGATGATTCAAACAGGTAAAGCAAATTTAATTATTGCTGGTGGTGCAGAATCATTAAGCCAAGCTCCATTTTATAGTTCAAAAATACGTTGGGGCAGTTTTGGTGATTTGACACTGAAAGACTCATTGAAGTACGGAAGGATTTATGCAAATGGGCAGAAAAATCCAATTCTTGGCGGAATGTTAGAAACGGCTGAAAACTTAAGACGTGAATATCAAATTAGTCGTCAAGAGCAGGATGAACTTGCTTATCAAAGTCATATGAAAGCATGTAAAGCAATTGAACAAGGTAAATTTAAAAAAGAAATTTTACCTATTTCTGTCAAGGGGAGGCTAATTGAACAAGATGAGCACCCAAGACAAGATACAACGCTTGAGCAACTTGCTAAATTAAAACCAATTTTAGAAAAGGACGATGCTGAGGCAACAGTTACAGCTGGTAACTCATCTGGGCAAAATGATGCGGCAGCATTTTGTTTAATTGCTAGTGAAGAGATGGCTAATCAATTAGGTTTACAACCAATTGCTGAAATTATTGATTGGGCTGTTGCTGGTGTACCAAGTGCAGTAATGGGTATTGGACCCGTACCCGCAATTCAAAAAGTGTTAAAAAATACAGGACTAAGCTTATCAGATATAGACCGAATTGAAATCAATGAGGCATTTGCTGTACAGCTAATTGCTTGTACAAAAGCACTTAATTTTAGCGAACGAGAACTGCAAAAATTAAATGTAAATGGATCAGGAATTTCATTAGGTCATCCGATTGGGGCAACAGGTGCTCGTATAATGACCACGCTAATCAATGAATTAAATTCAACAAGTAGTCATTATGGTCTTATTTCAATGTGTATTGGGGGAGGACAAGGAATGGCTGCAATTATTAAGAGCATAAACCACTAAGGAAGAGAGGTATAAAATGTTATATATGGTTCAAATGACGGTTAAAAAACCACATGATATTGATCCAAATGTTTGGGCAGACATTATTGTTAAAGAGCGTGAATATGGGCAAACCTATATGAAAAATGGAAAATTTGTACATATTTGGAGAACTGTAGGGAAGTTCGCCAATGTGAGCATTTTTGATGTTGAATCGAATGATGAATTACATCAAATTTTATCTGGATTTCCATTATTTCCATATATGGACATGGAGGTAACAGCACTTGCCGAACATCCATCAGCATTAAAGAAATAACAAAAAAGCCTATTCAACATGAATAGGCTTTTTTTTTAATTTGAAAATGTAATAGGTGAAAGTGTACTTAATGCATTTTTCAGTAGTATGGAAGGATTACCTTCGCGCCATACAATAGCTAAATCAACATAATGTTCAGATTCTTCTAATGGAATATAGTTAATTGTAGATGGCTGTATATATTCAAGAGATTCAAGTGACAATGTAATTCCAAATCCTGCTGCAACTAAAATTAAAATAGAGTAGGTATCATCTGCCTCTTTGACTATGTTTGGATTGAAGCCCGCTTTTCTACATGCAGATACGAATACTTCACGAATGACAGAACCTTTATATGCATGATTTGTAATAAAATGCTCATTTTTTAATTCGTTTATTGATATAGATGGTCGATGTGCAAGAGGGTGGTTTTTTGGAAGTGCTACGATTAAGCGGTGACGACTAATCAACTTTTGTGAGATACCAAGTGTAGAAATTGGTAGCAAAACAACTCCTGCATCAATATCACCATTTGCAACACTTTCTAAAACCAAATTGGAATTTGCTTTGCGATGAATTTGAAAATCAATATTTGGATATAGTTTTTCAGTTTGTAAAAATAATTCAGGTAAAACAACACTGGGTAAGGCTCCAGAAAAACCAATATTTAAAGTTCCGAGGCTTCCTAAATTTGACTTACTTACAGCTGCAACTGCGTTATCTAAAGAAAGTTTAACTTTTCTTGCTTCAATAACTAATGTTTCACCCTCAGGTGTTAGTTTTAAGCCCTTTGGAATCCGTTCAAAGAGTTGACAGCCTAATTCTTCTTCTAATTGCTGAATTTGTTTAGATAAAGGAGGTTGAGCTATAAATAATCTTTTGGCAGCTCATCCAATATTCAATTCTTCTGCAACAACTAAAAACGAACGTAAGAGTCTAAATTCCATTTCATACACTCTCTAACTATGATGATGATATAAAAAAAGTATTTGAATATATATCACAAAAATTCAAAATCATACTTACAGAATATACCAAAGATCTTTAAGTGAGGAATACATGATTTTTTATAAAACATTTGGAAAACAAGGAAGTAAGGCATTGGTTCTAGGTAGTTCTTTAGGTACGTCTTCAAATATGTGGAATAATATTATTGAGGATTTATCTGAAAAATTTTATGTAATAGCTTTTGATACACGTGGACATGGGAAGTCACAAGAACAAGGTCTTGAATTAAACTCAGTTGAGCAATTTGCACAAGATGTTATTGAAATTGTTGATTCATTAAAAATTGATAAATTCTCATATGCAGGTCTATCACTTGGTGGTGCTATAGGGCAAATGCTTGCAATTAAATATCCAGAGAGAGTTGAAAAACTTATCTTATGTTGTACTGCAGCAAAATTTGGTGAACCTGCTTTCTGGCAAGATCGTGCCAATTTAGTATTAGAAAAAGGTATAGATGCTATATTAGATGCTACAAAAAATCGCTGGTATAACCCAGGTTTTTCGGATGCAAATGAGTTTGCACAAAGTTTATTAGATGAGCTTCTTACATTTAATCCTAAAGGATATGCAAATACATGTAAGGCGGTTGCAGATTTTGATGTACGTAGTCGATTAAAAGAAATCAAATGTCCAACATTAGCTATTGCTGGTACAGAAGATTTGTCCACTCCAGTTGCAGTAATGCAAGAGCTTGTAAATGGAATTCCAAATGCTGAATTGATTGCAGTAAAAGGTGCTGCACATATTGGAAATGTAGAAAAACCGGAAGAGTTTAAAACAGCAATTCTCAATTTTGCATAAATAAAAATAGGGGAAATTAGCTTTTATATTTCCCCACACTCTATGGAAAGATAAATGATTTCTAAAATTGTAGATGATATTAATAAGGCAATATCGGTAATTCAAGATGGCGCAACCATTGCAATTGGTGGATTTGGTGGAGCAGGGCAGCCTGAAGATTTAATAGATGCTTTAATTCAGCATGGTGCTAAAGATTTAACACTTGTGAGTAATAATGCGGGAAATCATGAAGAAGGAATTGCAGCCTTATTAAAAGCAAGACAAGTAAAAAAAATAATATGTTCATTTCCTCGTATGAGTCATTCTTATGTATTTGATGAATTATATAAGGCAGGAGAGTTAGAGTTAGAGCTTGTACCACAAGGAAACTTAGCTGAACGACTGCGTGCTGCAGGGGTTGGATTAGGTGCGATTTATACTCCAACAGGTTATGGAACATTGTTAGCAGAAGGTAAAGAAACGAAAGAAGTTAATGGGCGGAATTATGTATTGGAATATCCTATCCATGTAGATGTTGCTTTGATTAAAGCTGAGAAAGGTGATCGTTGGGGAAATATTACCTACAGAAAAGCTGCACGTAATTTTGGACCAGTTATGGCAATGGCTGCAAAACATACAATTGTGTCGGTGGAAAAAGTTGTTGAGCTTGGGGGGTTAGACCCTGAGTTAGTAATTACACCTGGTATATTTGTGAAATCTATTGTCTGTCGTAACTCTAATTTAGGAGAGTGTACCGTATGAGCTTTCAAGTGCGAGATCAAATTGCGGCACGTGTAGCTAAAGATATTCCAGAAGGTGCATACGTAAATTTAGGAATAGGTTTACCGACAATCGTTGCGAATCATTTTGATCCAGAAAAAGAAGTATTTTTACATACTGAGAATGGAATTCTTGGACGTTGGATTGCTGCAGAGGAAGGAAATGAAGATTGGGATTTAATTAATGCAGGGAAGGAACCTATTCAATTATTACCAGGTGCTTCTTTTTTTCACCATGCTGATTCTTTTGGAATGATGAGAGGTGGTCATTTAGATATTTGTGTTCTTGGTGCTTATCAAGTATCTGAAACTGGTGATTTAGCAAATTGGCATACTGGTTCATCTAATGCGGTTCCAGCTGTTGGTGGTGCAATGGACTTGGCTGTTGGCGCAAAAAAAGTTTTTGTTGTTATGGAGTTACTTAACAAGTCTGGACAGTCAAAGCTTCTTAAAAAATGTACTTATCCTCTTACGGGATTAGGCTGTGTAAGTCGGATTTATACAGATTATGCAACATTTGAGATAACAAAAGAGGGCGTTGTGGTGTTAGAAATTATAAAAGATATAACGTTTAATGAATTGCAAAAATTAATGGATGTAGTGTTAATTCAAAATATATAACGTTACATTTACCGTTTTAAGGGTGCTATTGTTTAGCGCCTTTTTTATAGCGGAAAAATATAGATTTTATATTATGAAATTCAATCTAAAGTTGAGCAAAAAAAGATTTGTGGAGGAGCTAAAAATATATAACAATCAGCATTAGAAGAGGCCCTCTAATGCTGTAAAAGGACATAGTAAAGGGAATGTTTAGATGACTGAGCGATTGGCTAGGTCTTGTATAGCATCCGCGTTATAGCCTAATTCTTTTAAAATTTCTGATGAGTTTTGTCCTAAATCAGGAACTGGCTTAATGATGAAATCCTCTTCTTTCTTTAAACCAACAGGTTTTAGTGTTGGAACTTTTCCAATAGGTGTATCGATTTCTGTCCAGCGGTTACGTGCTTTTAGTTGTGGATGATTCCAAACATCTTGCATTTCATTCACACTTGCATTGGCAATTTTTGCTTGTTCAAGACGTTCAATGATTTCGGTTTGTGTAAGTGAATTGAAAATATTTTCAATAATTTGACGTAAAGGCTCTCTGTTTTTAGAGCGTTGAGTATTGTTTACATACTCATCTTGTTTTGCCAGTTCAGGTTGTTGTAAAACAATTTCGCAGAAAGCTTGCCATTCACGTTCATTCTGAATACCTAGCATCACTTTCTTTTGATCACCTGTTGGAAATGGACCATAAGGATAAATTGTTGCATGAGATGAACCTGTACGTGGTGGCGCAGATTCACCACGAAGCGTGTAATACAGAGGATATCCCATCCATTCCGTCATACTTTCAAGCATGGAAATATCAATACGTTTGCCTTTTCCTGTTTTTTGACGCTCTAATAATGCAGCAAGAATATTAGTATAGGCATACATACCTGCTGCAATATCTGCAATTGAGCAACCTGCTTTTACATAAGAATCTTCTGTACCTGTAATAGACAAAAAGCCAGATTCACTCTGAATAAGTAAGTCATACGCTTTTTTATTACGATATGGACCAGGATTCTCTAAGTCATCGCCATAACCTGAAATATCACAAACAATAATTTTAGGATTAATCTTATTTAATTCCTCATAAGAAAGCCCAATGCGTGAAGCTGCTCCTGGTGCAAGGTTTTGTACTAAAACATCTGCTTTTTCAATAAGCTGTTTTAAAATGTCTTGTGCAGGCTCAGCTTTTACATCTAAGGTTAAGCTTTCTTTCGAGCGATTTGTCCAAACAAAATGCGATGACATACCATCAACACGTTCATCATATTTACGGGCAAAATCACCAACTTTAGGTCGTTCTATTTTAATGACACGCGCACCTAAATCTGCCAACTGACGAGTACAAAAAGGTGCTGCAATTGCATGCTCTAAAGTAACTACAGTAATGCCTTCTAGTGGAAGCATATTATTCTCCTGTAAATGTTACGGTGGCTTTCATTGCAACTAAACCATCTGATTTTTCAATCCACAAGTCACCTTTGTCTGAATGAATATCACCACAAATTGAAAACTCGTTGAAATCGAAAACTGGATTCACTGCTCTAAATTCAAATGATGAAACTGTTTTTGTAGGATTTTCTTGTTCAAAAGTATGCAACAACAAAGTTGCTAGTAATGGACCATGAACAATTAAACCTGGGTATCCTTCAACTTCAGTTGCATATGCACGGTCATAATGAATTTTATGCCCGTTAAATGTGATTGCTGAATATCTAAATAGCGTTACCGTATCAACAGGAAATTGCTTTTTATATGTGTAAGGTCTGCTTTCAATTTTAATTTGTGAACTTTGATTATTTTCTTGTGTTTGAACTCGATTAGAGGCTTCTCTGTAAACGATGTCGTGTTCTTCAATAATGGCAAGCGTGTCGTCTGCATAAATAGAATGACGCACAGTAACAAAATACATGTTGCCACTTTTACCTTGTTTTAGCTCAACCTTTAAAATTTCAGATTCACGTTTAATATTTTGATTAATTTGAATAGGATTTAAAAACTCTAAACGCCCACCAGCCCACATTCTTTTAGGAAAGGGGATAGGGGGAAGGAAATTCCCTTTTTTAGGATGTCCATCTTCAGCAAGTTCTTGACCATCAACTAAAGGTAAAAAATAAAACCAATGATGCAAACTTGGTAAAACTTGTGGTGCTTTATTTTTTTGATTTAATAAAGCTTGCATCATAGATACTGGGCGTATATCACTAAAATCGGCTGTTATTTCTTTTTTACCAATCCATGCATTAAAATTTTCCATATCTGAAAGTCCTAATTTTATTATTTGTTTTAATTTGCTTGTTTTAGAATTTTTTCAGCACGAAGAATGACTGGTAAATCAATCATTTTTCCCTCGAGACTGATAGCTTGACCTTGTGCTTCATTTACAGCATCTAAAACTTTATTTGCCCATGCAATTTCAGCTTCTGTTGGAGTAAATGTAAGATTTACAATATCGACCTGATTGGGATGAATACAAAGCTTGCCTGTAAACCCAAGGTTTTTAGCTTGTTGTGTTTCTAGTTTCACAATTGCTTCATTTTTAAAGTCGACAGTGACACCATCAATAGGAGCTTCTATTCCTGCAAGTTTAGAAGCAAGTACAAACTCATTTCTAAATGAAAGAAGCTCTTCATACCCACCTTGCATATTCATTTCTAGTTGAAAATCTATTGAGCCAAACATTAGGGCATTCACATTTTCAGCTTGTGCAATTTGACGAATATTGGCAAAACCTAAAGGTGTTTCAATAAGAGCATATGTCGCAATTTTTTTGACAGCATGAATTGCTTTAATATCTTCTACAGATTCAGTTTTAGGTAAAATAATAGCAATGACGTTATCTAATTTGGCTAATTGAATATCTTCAGAGAACCATTCGGTATTTATAGCGTTTGTACGAATCATCACCTGATATTGAGGATGTTCAATCAACCATTGTTTTAAGCTTTCTCTTGCCGATATTTTTAAATCTGTAGGAACTGCATCCTCCAAATCTATTATTACTGCATCTGCTTGGGTGTTGAGCGCTTTTTCAAAGCGCTCAACACGATTAGCAGGAACAAATAAGTAAGAACGTGCAGATTTATTTACTTTTTTCATTATTCATTCCTTCTACTTAAAAAGAACGTGGTAAATCAAGTAAATGCTCTGCAACATAACTAAAAATTAAGTTTGTTGATATAGGTGCAACTTGATATAAACGAGTTTCACGGAATTTACGTTCAATATCATATTCATTGGCAAAGCCGAATCCACCATGAAATTGTAGACAGTTGTTAGCGGCTTCCCAACTTGCTTTTGCTGCTAAATATTTCGCCATATTGGCTTCGGCACCACATTTTTCACCACGGTCAAACATTTCACATGCACGGAAGCGCATTAAGTTTGCAGCTTCAATTTCAATGAAATTATCAGCAAGGGGGAATTGAACACCTTGGTTTTGACCAATTGGACGACCAAATACAACACGATCTTTCACATATTGAGTAACACGATCCATAAACCAGTAACCATCACCAATACATTCAGCAGCAATTAAAGTACGTTCGGCATTTAGACCATCTAGAATATATTTAAAGCCTTTACCTTCTTCACCAATCAGGTTTTCTTCCGGAATTTCTAAATTATCGAAGAAAATTTCATTTGTTTCATGGTTCACCATATTGGGAATAGGGCGAACAACCATGCCATTTTTTTCTGCTTCTCGAAGGTCAACCATGAAAATAGACATGCCTTCAGACTTTTTAGTTACTTCAGCTAAAGGTGTTGTACGAGCAAGCAAGATCATCCAATCACTATGCTGAACACGAGAAATAAATACTTTTTGACCATTAATTACATAACGATCACCTTTCTTAACAGCAGTCGTTTTAATTTTTGTGGTATCTGTTCCTGTCGTTGGTTCAGTGACTCCCATTGTCTGTAAACGCCACTCACCTGTCGCAATTTTAGGTAAATACAATTCTTTTTGAGCTTTTGAACCGTGACGAAGCAGTGTACCCATGTTGTACATTTGACCGTGACAAGCACCTGCATTGCCACCACTACGGTTAACTTCTTCCATAATAATAGAAGCTTCTGTTAAGCCTAAACCTGATCCGCCATACTCTTCAGGAATCATTGCTGCCATCCAACCAGCTTGAGTGAGTGCATCTACAAACTCTTCAGGATAGCCTCGCTCTTCGTCAATTTTACGGTGATATTCATTTGGAAATTCTGAACATAAGGCACGAACAGCTTCACGTATTTCTTGATAATTATTAATGGTACTTTTCATGAAAGATATCCTTATCGAACAATATATTTAACTTATGATCAATCATATATTGTTATTTAATATTGATTAAAATAGTATTAAGTGATGGATATAATCTCAAAAAGATATTGATATGGACATTAAACAATTACGATCTTTCGTGACAATTTCGGAAACAAAAAATATTACAAAAGCTGCAGCGCTGCTTAATATTGTACAGCCAGCCGTTTCAAGACAAATTCATTTGCTTGAAGAGGAATTAGGTGTGGAGTTGTTTGAGCGTGGTCGCCATGGTATGAACTTAACCAATGAAGGAAAAGTTTTAGAAGGCTATGCACGTAGAGCTTTGAAAGAGATTGAAGCTGCAAAAATTGAACTGACTTCTTCAGATGGATCTTTAAAAGGTACAATCAATATTGGCATTTTAGCAAGTCTAAGCGAATTACTTTCTGTTTCGCTCATGCGAGTTATTAAGAAAAAATATCCTGATGTGAGTTTAAAAATTTCTGTGGGATATTCAGGACATTTGAAGGAGTGGCTTGAAGCAGGAGATATTGATGTAGCACTTATT
The DNA here is from genome assembly GCF_009372215.1 of Acinetobacter portensis. Classification (GTDB taxonomy): domain Bacteria; phylum Pseudomonadota; class Gammaproteobacteria; order Pseudomonadales; family Moraxellaceae; genus Acinetobacter; species Acinetobacter portensis. Next base: position 21,505 of record NZ_LWRV01000002.1, read on the forward strand.
TATGGTTCTGTATCATCAAAGTTCTTAGATATTCAGCCCATTGTCCGTGAACAGCTTTGGCTTATTGGACACTATGACTCAGATTTAAAACATGATTGTGCTTTGGAATTAGAGGAGGTGTCTCAGCATCCTTTAATTTTACCGTATGCACCACACAGGTTAAGGACTTTAATTGAGCAAGGTTTTAATCAAGAAAATCTCATTTTAAAAATTGGTGCTGAAATTAATGATCTTAATGTTCAAAAACAATTGGTGAAAGAAGGATTTGGTTTTACGATTTTGCCTCTTGTCTCAGTAAAAAATGATTTGCAAAAAAAATCTGTCAGAGTTGCACCCATTAATCATCCGTATTTCACAAGAGATGTTGCGTTGGCTTTACCAAATACAAGACATATTTCCAAATTGGTCCATACCATTGCACAGGAAATTATATATTGTTCAAAAGTTGCAGTAGAGGTGAAAGCGTGGCTGGGGGGAGAATGGATTAAAAAATAGATGTTATTTGCATAAATTTTAACTATTAGATGGGTATGATCAAAATATTTGATGGAATTTTATTTTGAATTTATTTGATATAATTTATTGATATTATTGTATTTTTTTAATTTTTTTTGTAATGGTTATTTGGCTGCTCACTTATTGAGATTGTTCTTGAAAATTTAATCTGATAACTATAGCGAAAAGTTATAGCAAGAAAAAATTGAATAATTTTAAGACTCAAATGTCTTAAAAATGGCTAAGGAGAAGCCTAATGAGTGAGAGTGTTACAAATACAGAATTCCATGGTGCGCCAGATAAAAAAACACGAATTAAATCTATTATTGGTGGTTCAGCTGGAAACTTAGTCGAATGGTATGACTGGTTTGCATATAGTATGTTCACCTTATATTTTGCTCGTTCATTTTTTCCAGCGGGAAATCAAACTGTAGAATTATTACAGGCAGCTGCAGTCTTTGCTGTAGGTTTTTTAATGCGTCCAATTGGTGCTTGGATGATGGGGATTTTCGCAGATCGTAAAGGGCGAAAAGCGGGTTTAACATTATCTGTCACACTTATGTGTATAGGTTCTTTATTTATTGCATGTGCACCGACATATGAACAAATGGGTATTGTTGCTCCAATTGTATTGATTGTTGCACGGTTACTTCAAGGTTTGAGTGTAGGTGGCGAATATGGTGCTAGTGCAACCTATTTAAGTGAAATGGCGGGTAAAAATCGTCGTGGTTTATTTTCCAGTTTTCAATATATGACCATTCTTGCAGGTCAATTATTGGCTTTATTTACATTGATTGTTTTACAAAATGTATTAACTGAAGAACAATTATATGACTGGGGTTGGCGTGTTCCGTTCTTTATTGGTTCTGGTTTGGCATTACTGATCTTTCTTATCCGTCGTGGTATGGCAGAAACAGAATCATTTAAAAATGCAGACCGTGAAAATGCTCCAAAATCGAGTGCATTATCATTATTTAAAAATCATCCAAAAACAGCATTGGCTGTAATTTTCTTAACTGCAGGTGGAACTTTATCTTTTTATGCATATACAACCTATATGCAAAAATTTTTGGTCAACACATCTGGTTTTACTAAAGAAACGGCAACAATAATTTCAGCGGCATCAATTTTTGTATTAATGTTATTACAACCAATTGTAGGACATATTTCAGACAAAATTGGTCGTAAACCAGTCATGATTTTCTTTGGTGTTGGTGGTGTTCTCTTTACGTATGCAATCTTTACATTAATTTCACAAACAACAAATCCATTTGTTGCATTTGGATTAATTGTATTTGGCATGATGTTTGTTTCGGGATACACGGCAACAGGTGCTGTTATTAAATCTGAAATGTTCCCTGCGCATATTCGAGCTCTTGGTGTAGCTTTGCCATATGCAATTGCAAATACGATTTTTGGTGGAACATCTGAATTAATGGCATTGCAATTTAAGAGCATGGGACATGAAAACTACTACTTCATTTATGTTACCGTTATGGTAGGTATATGTTTGATTTATTTCCTAAGAATGAAGGATCAGAAAAAATATAGTCAAATTTTAGAAGATTAATTTTTCTAAATATGATTTACAAATAAGCCTATATAGGCTTATTTGTATTTTAGAAATGATAAAAATAGATAGGATTAGAAAAATGTATACAGCTTCGTGTTTATGCAATGGTATTCAGCTTAAAATAAGCCAAAATATTTCTAAAATACTAGTTTGTCACTGTAAGCAATGTCAAAAAGCACAAGGTGCAGCATTTGTGGCAATTGCGCCTATTGAAATCAAAAATTTAGATATTATTCAAGGGAAAGAGTTACTTTCGGAATATTATGCAACAGAGAATAAAAAACGTGTGTTCTGTAGTCAATGTGCATCGCCAATTTATAGCGCACGCTTAGATTTGCCCGATGTGATTCGTTTACGTGTTGGAATTATTAATGAAGATATAAATGCAAAAATTTATTCACATGCATTTACTCAATATAAAGCGTGTTGGTTTGATTTACCTGATGATGGTGCTTTAATTTTTGATGAAAAAGTAGTGGTATAAGTTTCTATTGTATAGCTATTAATACTTTTGAATTAAACACTTAAATTAAAAATGCGCTATGATGAAGCAGTTCGTGTTTGACTGTGGGGATATCGATATGAATTTTCTGAAAAAGAAAAACAAAGCAAGTTTTGTGTTTTTTATTCTTGTACTTTATTCATGTATTGGTACTGCATTAGGCTTCTTATTTATAGAGTATCTGATATAAATTTCGATAGACCAAATTTAGAAAAATGAAAGCCGAATCTCGAATTCGGCTTTATATTTTAATTGGCTTTCAGTTTTTCAATAATTTCATCTAAAGGCTTCACACGTTTTACTTCATCCCATAATGCTTTCGCTTCAGGATAATGTTTCGACATCATACCTAACCATTGTTTATAACGACCAACCATATTCATTTCTTTTTTATAAGAACCATTTAAAAAACGAATTTGTAATGCTAATAATTCATTCCATGTTATGAGTGGTTTATCTGTATTTTGACGAATACATTGGGTTAAATCGGGTGTTGTTACTGCACCACGTCCAATCATTAAATCTTCACAGCCCGATTCAATTCGGCACTGTTTAGCATCTGCATTTGTCCAAATTTCACCATTGGCAATGACATTAATTTTTAAAGCTTCACGAATAGGATTTAATTGATCCCAAAAAGCAGGAGGAGTATAGCCATCTGCTTTTGTACGTGCGTGAACTGTTACCCAGGCTGCACCTGCATCTTCAATTGCATGTGCATTTTCAAGCATAAAGTTTCTGTCCATATAACCCAAACGCATTTTAGCAGATACAGGAATATGGCTTGGTACAGCATCTCGAACGGCTTTTACAAGTTCGTGTACCACTTCGGGTTCATCAAGTAAAACAGAACCGCCACGATGTTTATTGACCGTTTTTGCAGGGCAACCAAAGTTCATATCAATGGCAGGAGCACCAAGCTCAGCTGCACGAATGGCATTGGCTGCAAGCATTTCAGGGTCATTACCTAAAAATTGCACATGCACAGGCGTTCCAGCTGCAGTTTTACCATCATTGAGTAATTCTGGGCAGTATTGGTAAAAAATATGGTCGGGTAAAACGGAATTGGTGACACGAATGAATTCGGTTACACACCAGTCGAAACTGCCTACGGATGTAAGCACATCTCGCATAATTGGGTCAGTTAAGCCTTCCATGGGTGCAAGCACAAGTTTCAAAGTGTGTTACCTGATAGTGAAAAAAGGCTGTTATACGGTTTTTTAGAAAACTTGTCTAGTGCAAAGTCATTTGTAACCTGAAGAGAATAAAAATGATGATCTAAAGATTCACACATTTTTATTCCTTCGTTTTTCATATATATGATGAATTAAAAAATAGGTACGTTAAAACCAATAACAGGACCCTTTTCAGTAATATCCCAACGGAAATTGCCAGATGTATAGTCTTGATGGAAGTAGCGATAGCCCGCTCTTAAATTAATAATGCGTTTGAATACAGGAATGTTATATCCAATATAGGTATGAGCAGATAAGGTATTTTCAGCACCAATGGTGACTTCCGATGCTAAATTCCATGGAGAATCAAAATTGTATCTAAGACGAGCACCCCAAAAGAATTCATTCCAATTGATGTCCACTTTTTTTGTTAAGCCTAATGCGGCTACAGTCGCTTCAGCTTCGGTATGGTGAATACCGATGGTTGGTTCAAAAATTAGTTTTGGTCGCTTTAATGAATTTTCAGTCGGAGATTTATAGGCTTGGTAATAAATGCCGTAACTTGTCTGATCTAACTTTGTTTCTAAGGCTAAAGGAATATTGTAAATGCTTTCATCTTTAGATGTTTTAACAAGCTGTTTATCAATGTAAATACCCCAGTCGCCCTTACTAAAATCGAGATATCCCATATAAACTTGATCAAGATTTTTTACGGTATCGCTGAATGGCTGATCGGCGTTATATTTAATATTCCCTTCACTTAATGTTCCATCTATATCTGCTGCAAAAACATAAAAATTAGCATTAATTTTAGGCTTTCCTTTGAATGATTCAGTAAAGCTATTTTCTGCAAAGATTATTTGGCTAGATAGTGCGACTGCTGTGAGTAGAAAAATCTTTTGTATATTCATAAGTATTTGCTCTTTTTATTGGACTTTAGCAGTTTGCATTAAGTAATAAAACAAAATAATTCACAAATAATACTATTGAATAATAACGAGAATTCGCTCGTAAAATAAGGACAAAAAAATTGGGTGGATTGAACGCTATTGGTTGTTGTGTTTTATCGACCCAAAATCATTTCCAATACAAACTTAGAGCCAATAAAACCAAGGGCTAATAAGAAGAACCCCATAATGGTAAAACGAATGGCTTTTTGACCACGCCAACCAAATTTATAATGACCAATGAGTAATGCGCCATAAATAAACCAAGAAATGATACTAAACGCAGTTTTATGCGCTAAATGCTGACCAAAGAAATTCTCAATGGTAAAGAAACCAAAAGCTAAAGCAATGGTCAATAAAGCAAAACCTGCAATCAACATATCAAACAGCAAAGATTCCATAGCTTGATATGAAGGCAATAAACCCACCCAAATACGACGTTTTTGCTTATTCTTTAATTCACGGTTTTGGAACCATAAAATTACTGCTTGAATCGTTGCCATCAACAAAATTGCATAAGCACAAAGCGAAAGAATAATATGAATATCTAAGCCTAAAGAATGCTGTTCAATAAACTGTTTTGGCTGGCTAAATGCAAAACCTAGAATTAAACCACCCGCAGCGACAGGAATACCCAATAAATTCATGGCAGCAACAGGACGATAACTACTAAACAAAGCGCTTAATAACAGCATTAAACCTGAGGTAAATGAAACAAGATTGAACACATCGTAGTTAATGCCCAATGGTGTCAGCATATCGATATATAAAACTGCACTATGCAGAACTAAGCCTAAACCGAGAACAACACCAAAAAACCATTGGTTTGTATCATTTTTTGATATTAAGTGGCTGAACAAATACCAAAAAGCAGTCACATAAGCGACCAAAGCTAAGACTGTATAAACCAGAGGCAGGCTAATCATGACAAACCTTTTTCAGGATGATGGATATTCATTTATATAAATTCTACTCGAACTACAGTATCCTATAGCATTCTATGCATAAATTTTCTATTTTAAAGAAACATTTTTTTGCGACTAGTTATTTTAAGCGGATTTTGCAATGTTTGATACCTTAACAGAACGACTCACGCAGAGTTTAAGAAATGTTACTGGCTCCGGGCAGCTAACCGAAGACAATATTAAAGATACGTTACGTGAAGTGCGTATGGCACTTCTTGAAGCTGATGTTGCATTACCTGTAACTCGTGAATTCATCGCGAAAGTTAAGGAAGAAGCATTGGGTCAAGAGGTGATGACACAGTTATCACCTGGTCAAGCTTTCGTTAAAATTGTACATAACGAATTGACCAAAATGATGGGTGAGGCGAACGAAAGCCTAGACCTAGCAGCAAAACCACCTGTTGTTATTCTTCTTGCAGGTTTGCAAGGTGCGGGTAAAACAACAACGGCTGCAAAACTTGCTCGTTTCTTACAAGAACGCCAAAAGAAAAAAGTGGCGATGGTTTCTGCCGACGTTTACCGTCCAGCGGCAATTAAACAGTTACAAACTGTTGCAGGCGAAGTCGGCGCGATTTTCTTTGAATCGAGCGCAGACGAAAAACCAATTACCATTGCGAACCGTGCAATTGAACAAGCAAAAATTCAATTTGCTGATGTCTTAATTGTCGATACAGCAGGTCGTTTACATGTCGATGATGACATGATGGACGAAATTAAAGAGCTTCACGCTGCAATCAAGCCAACTGAAACACTGTTCGTTGTAGATGCAATGACAGGTCAGGATGCTGCAAATACAGCAAAAGCCTTTAATGATGCATTACCACTTACAGGTGTGATTTTAACGAAAACTGATGGTGATGCACGCGGTGGTGCGGCACTTTCTGTTCGTGCAATTACAGGTAAGCCAATTAAATTCTTAGGTATGGGCGAAAAGCTTGATGCCTTAGAGCCATTCCATCCTGAACGTGTTGCACAACGTATTTTGGGTATGGGTGACGTACTTTCTTTAGTCGAAGAGCTAGAACGCAAAGTCGATAAAGAAAAAGCCGAAAAAATGGCGAAAAAATTGCAAAAAGGCGGAAGCTTCAACTTTGAAGATATGCTGATGCAATTTGAACAAATGAATAAAATGGGCGGCATGATGGGCTTCTTAGACAAGTTGCCTGGTATGAGCAATGCTGGTCTTCAAGATGCACTTGCACAAGCTAACCCAGAAAAACAAGTCAAGAAAATGGAAGCGATTATTCAGTCGATGACACTGAAAGAGCGCCGTAATCCTGATTTGATGAACCCAAGCCGTAAAAAGCGTATTGCAGCAGGTTGTGGTATGGATGTTGTTGAAGTGAATAAACTCATTAAACAACATGCGCAAATGGCGAAAATGATGAAGAAATTTGCTAATCCATCTGGTATGGCAAAAATGATGCGTTCATTGGGTGGCATGCAAAAACAATTTGGTGGTGGCGGTGGTATGGGACCATTATTTGGTAATAAGAAATAATGATCTGATTCATCCAATAAAAAAGGCGCTTCATGCGCCTTTTTTATATTCTCGATTTGGCTTTTAGTTTTTCTCAGCGTGATTTATATAACGTTGTAATCCACGTAGTAACAAATCTGCTTCTATAACAGGATGATACTCTGCTAAAAACTTAGCAAAAAGAGGGGCATCGCCACCTGTTAAAATAAGTTTACGCGGACTTTGCTCAAGCACATTTTTAATAATACTCACTAAGCCTAGCAAAATACCGTGATGTACGGCATCTATGGTATTTCTTCCGGGGCTGAGTTGATCAAAAGCCGCATCTGGTATTTTAATGCCTTTGGTATTTTGAATGAGTGAGTCACGCTGTAAATATAAGTTTGGCAGAATATAGCCGCCTAAATGATTTAATCCATCTGCTAAATCTATGGTTAAAGCTGTACCGCAACTAATCACACAATATTTTTCATCAGGCTTATTTGCTACAGCAAGTACTTGCAACCAACGGTCAATCCCGAGTTGAGTTGTATCATCATAACCACAGTTCAAACCTGCATATTCAGCATGAACTTGTGCGCAAACAACTGGAATTTTCAACTGCTTTATAATTTTTTTGATGCGTTCATTGCTGGTTTTATCTTGAACGGAAGATACGCCAACTTGATGAATGCCTAAATTTTTAAAATGTTGAATAAGCCCTAACAGTAAATCGGCAGGAGACTGTAAATGCAATTCAGCAGCATGTTCTATCACTTGATCATTTTCAGTGACCCAATATTTAAGTCGAGTATTTCCAATATCTAACCATAAATTTTTCATTGCCAATACTCTATTTACTTGGGTTTAACAGGCGCATACGTCCTTGATAATAGGTTGAAGTTGATGTTTCAGATTTTAAAATAATAGCACCATCATTTTGAATTCCTATAAACTCTCCGCATGTTTTCATGCTCTCATGCTTAAATTCTATGGAATGATACTCAAATTCTATAGCTTGATTGATAAATGCCGCATGATGGTTAAAACGAGCTGCCAAATTATAACAATGATGATTAAACCATTGACCTGCTTGTTGAATGGCTAAATAAAGTTCTGCAATTAAAGTTAGGCGATCAATTGGATTTAAACCAATTTCTTTAAGTGATGTAATATCTTGATTAATTTGAGAATCAATCACAGGTGATACATTAATTCCGACACCAACCACCGCTTGATAAGATGAGATCGGCTCTACCAATATCCCACCTAATTTCTGATCTTTATAATAAATATCATTGGGCCATTTTACTTTTAAACCTAGAGCATCAAAACTTGGCATTTGAATAATATTAAGTGCAATTTCAAGTGCTAATCGACCGTCGATGGGTGTTTGTAAATTCAGCAATGTGCTTAAATAGATATTGCCTTCAGGTGAAACCCATGGTCTTTTATTTTGTCCTCGACCTTGAGTTTGCTTGCGACTACAGATTAAAACACTGCTAATTCCTTTTAGTGCCACTTCGCGAACATCATCGTTGGTAGATGTTGTGACGGGTTTTAATATTAAAAGCTCGGGAAGTTGATTCACTTCTGTGAGTTTTTGTTGAAGTAGGCGAGTATCTAAATCCATCAGAATTTTAAAATATGGGAAAGTAAAACATGGAGTTAATCATATATCTGTTGATTGGTGCAATTGCAGGATTTACCGCAGGACTTTTTGGCGTGGGTGGTGGTCTCATTATTGTGCCTATTCTCTATGTGGTATTTACCCATTTAAATTATGATCCAAGTGTCGTTATGCATATGGCAGTAGGAACATCTCTTGCAACTATTATCGTAACTTCAATAAGTTCTGTATCTGCACATCATAAAAAAGGCGCAGTGTTATGGAATGTTGTACGTAACTTGGCACCTGGTTTAGTCGTTGGCTCATTTTTAGGAGCAGGTATTGCAGATTTACTTTCGGGACAAGGTTTGCAGTTACTGATTGGCTTCTTTGCTGTTTGGGTGGCATTTAAGATGTTCACAGGTGCAAATGCAGTCATTGACCCATCTAAAAAATTACCATCTACAGGAATGCAGGTTTTAGCAGGTGGTGGTATTGGTGTGGCATCTGCAATTTTTGGAATTGGTGGCGGTAGTTTAACTGTGCCATTTTTAAATAAATGTGGTGTGGTGATGCAAAAATCTGTAGCAACATCATCGGCATGTGGTTTACCTATTGCTGTTGCAGGAGCTTTAGGTTTTATGTGGTTTGGTCATGTTGCAAAAGTCGAAGTGCCTAATACCATTGGTTATATTCATGTTTATGCCTTTATTGGTATTAGTATAATGAGTTTTATAACGGCAAAACTTGGGGCAAAAGTTGCGCATATATTGTCACCTGCGATGTTAAAAAAATGTTTTGCGGGTTTGCTATCAACAGTTGGTTTGTATTTTATTTTGAAAGGTTTTAGTAGTTTCTTTTGATGTAATAAAATGAAGTTGGCTGTATAGACATAAAATTGTCTAACAATGTCATGGTTAAAATGTGTTTTTATCTTTAAATATAGATGAATAGTTTTTTAAAACTAGTGTTTGCATCTATATAAAAACAAGATAGGCACAGTATGCAACAACATGACAAATATAGTTTATCTGAACAAATTGCACAGCATATTGCCGAGCAAATCATTAGTGGTGAATTGGTTGAGGGGGAGCGTATTCAAGAGATACGCTTTGCTCAAGAGTTGGATGTGAGTCGTGGTTCTATACGTGAAGCATTACTATTGTTAGAGCGCACACATTTAATTGAAATATATCCGCGTCGTGGCGCAGTTGTGTCGGAAATGTCGGCACAACAGGTTTCATCTTTATTTGATATGTCGAGCTTGTTACTGGGGCAAATTGTGCAACGTATTGCAGATATTTTGCAGACACATGAAATTGAAAATTTAAAATATTTATTAGAACAATTATCTGAAGAGTGTCATTTAGGGCATACAGAAAATTTTTACGATTTAATCTTTCAAGGATTATTGAAACATCAAAATAAAGTGAATAATCCATATTTACTTAAATATTATAAAGAGCTATTGCCATCGCTACGTAGAAGTTATTTTTTAACATTAAATACTTCTAAAAGAGAGCTACAAGAATCGTTAGAATTGTTTAAACTTGTGGTGACTGCGATTGTGAGTAGAAATTCGCAACAAGCAGCCATAAATATGGAAGATTTTTGTCGACACTTACGTGATTTAGTGTTGGAATCTCTAACACGAATGAAACAAATAGAACTTGCGTGGGCAAGACGCTCGCGCCGTTGATTAGGACATTATGCGTTTAAGCAGCTTAAAACTTTCCGGCTTTAAATCATTTGCCGATAGTACAACATTAAATTTTAAAGCGAACCGTACTGCAGTTGTGGGGCCAAATGGCTGTGGTAAATCGAATGTAATTGATGCTATTCGTTGGGTAATGGGTGAGTCAAGTGCTCGTCAATTACGTGGTGGTAGTATGCAAGATGTTATTTTTACAGGAACGGCAAAACGTAAACCTGTTGGGGTGGCAAGTGTAGAGCTTCGTTTTGACAACACTTATGGAAAATTAGGTGGAACGTATAACGCATATAACGAATTGGCTGTTCGTCGTCAGGTCAACCGTGATGGTAAGTCTGAATATTTCATTAATGGTACCAAATGTCGTCGTCGTGATATTACCGATATTTTCTTAGGAACAGGTTTAGGACCACGTTCTTATGCGGTCATTGAACAAGGGATGATTAACCGCTTAATTGATGCCAAACCTGAAGAAATGCGGGTATTTCTTGAAGAGGCAGCAGGTGTTTCACGCTATCAAGCACGTCGTCGTGAAACGATGTTGCACTTGGAACATACCACACAAAATTTATCTCGTTTAGATGATATTGCCTCGGAACTTCGCTCACAATTAAAAACCTTAAAGCGTCAATCTGAAGCGGCAGTTCAATATAAAGAATTAGAAACCCAAATTCGTACCATTAAAATTGAAGTTTTATCTTTCCAATGTGAACACAGTACGCGTTTACAAGAAGAATATACAGTTCACATGAATCGTTTGGGCGACACTTTTAAGTTGGTGCGCTCTGAGCTGAATACATTTGAGCATGATTTAACGGCAACAAGTGAATTATTCCAACGTCTTATTCAGCAATCGACACCTTTGCAAAATGAATGGCAACAGGCAGAGAAAAAGCTTTCTGAATTGAAGATGACTTTGGAACAAAAACAAAGTCTGCTACAACAAAATACTTCGACATTATCGCAATTAGAAGAACAGAAAGTTCAAACTAAAGAACGTTTACAACTTATTGAACTGCAATTGGAAACTTTGCAAGAACAGCAAGAAGGGCAAACTGAACAGCTACAAACGCAAGAAAGCCAAAGTCAAAATCAATCACAAGGCTTTAATGATTTAAAAGCACAGCAACAACAAGCTGTTCAACAATTTGAGCAAATTAAAACTCAGGTTGAAAAGCAACAACAGCAAAAAATGCAGATGTTGGCGCAAAGTGAGCAATTAACGAAAAACATTGCCCGTATTGAACAGCAAAAAGAAACCTTACAACAACAAGCTCAACAAATTCAAAACCAATATCAGCAAGATGATATTGAACAGCTTGAGCAAGAAAAGCGTGATTTAACTACACAAATCATGACGATTGAACAAAATATTCAAACACAGAAAATTGAATTAGATGCACGACAAGAACAATATTCCGTTCAAAAGAATGTCGTGAATCAGCTCAAGTCTGAAATTCAGGTTTTACAATCGGAGCAAAAGAATTTAAATCAATTGATGACTAAAAACAGCCCTAAAAAAGAAGTACAGGGTGAGCAATTGATGCAAAGTTTAAAGCTAAATGAAGATGGTAAAGCTCAAGCGAATTTAATTGAAAAGTTCTTGTCGAAATGGTTGTCTGCACAAGTTTTAGATGCTTCAAATACGTTTCAAGAAAGTATTGCACGTCAGCTAAAACCATCGAAAAAACAAGAAAAAATTCAATTGGATGATCTTCCTTGTTTAGCCGATTGGATTGAAAAACCGCAGCATTCATTGTGGCAACAGGTTGCAGTTGCACAAACTTTAGATCAGGCATTAAAGCTTCAAAGTAAGCTGGCTATTGGTCAAAGTATTTTGTCTTTAGATGGTTATCACGTAGGTTCGGATTGGGTGATTGGTCTATTTTATGATGATGCATCTCAGGCGGGGCAAGGGGCGTTAAGTCACCGTATTCGTTTAGATGAAATTGAACAGGCTTTGGCTACACAAACAGCATTATTTCAAGATGCTGAAGTTCAACTTCCTGAAATTTTGCACCATGTTCAACATCAACAAAAAATATTGCAAGATTTACACGATCAGCTGAAACAAGCGCAAAAAGCGTTGCAAACAACCGATGTAAGTTTGGCAAAAGTACAAAGTGCAGCGCAGGCATTTACGGTGCAAAAGCAACAATTGCAAAATCAGCTACAACAGTTAGATGAGCAATTAGAAGAAGATGCAATGCAAAAAGATGACTTAGAAATCGATTTGCATTCATTAAGTTTAAAGCTTGAGCAAGTTTTGCCAAACTATAAAACTATGCAATTTCAGGTCGATGAGCTGAATGAGCGAATTGAAAACTCGCAACAAGATTTACAGCACTCTCAGCAAGAGTTAGAGATTGTGCGTCGTCAAGCGGTACAAACCAAGCAACAAGTTGAACTTCTTGAGAAAGATGCGTCTTTCTTAAAAGCACAATATCAACAAATTTTGGCGCAAATGGAACAAGCGAAAAAGTTTGTAGATCCTGTTCAATTAGAATTACCTGCTTTGCAAAGTCAGTATGCAGAACAGCAAGCATCTACTGAAAAGCTACAGAAAACTTGGAATGAATGGCAAGTTGAATTGAATAGCGTACAAGAAAAACAACAAAGCTTGACTGAAAAGCGTCATCAGCATCAACAACAAGATGAAAAGCTTAGAACTGAGCTTGAAGAGAAGCGTTTAGCTTGGCAATCTGCAAAATCAGATTTACAACACTATTCAGATCAGTTAAAAGAGTTGAATAGTGAAGTAATTTTAGGGCTGAATATTGACTTAGTTGCACATCAGCAAAAGCTTGAAAAAGTTCAACAGCAATTTGAAAAAATTGGTGCGGTAAACTTGGCAGCATCTGCTGAATATGAAGAAGTATCTACACGTTATGCGGAGCTTAGTCATCAAATTGACGACTTAAATAAAACAGTAGATCAACTACAAGCAGCAATGAAAAGCATTGATCAAGAAACGCGTAAATTGTTTATGACGACATTTGATCAGGTCAATAAAGAGCTTCAAGAATTATTTCCAAAAGTATTTAATGGTGGTGAAGCAAGTTTAAGCCTAGAAGATGATTGGCAATCTGGTGTTAAGCTCATGGCACGACCACCGGGTAAAAAGAACAGTTCACTTGCCTTACTTTCAGGTGGTGAAAAGGCATTAACAGCTTTGGCTTTGGTATTTGCAATCTTTAGATTGAACCCTGCGCCATTCTGTGTTCTCGATGAAGTTGATGCTCCATTGGATGATGCAAACGTAGGACGGTTTTGTAATCTTGTAAAAGAGCTTTCCGAACAGGTCCAGTTCATTTACATTACACATAATAAATTGGCAATGACCATGGCAACGGATTTACTGGGTGTAACCATGCCTGAGCCAGGAACATCAAAATTAGTAACCGTAAACTTAGAAGAAGCGGCTGAATACGGCTTGGTGGAGGCATAGAATGGAAATTACAACAATTGTCGGAATTGCAATTGCCGTTATTATTATAGTGATTGGTTTAAAACTTCTTTTGAAGAAACCAAGAGATACAGCGCCATCTTTAGAAAGTGAATTGCAATTTAACGAAGATAGTCAAAAGCCTATTATTCCAAGACATGTTCGTGACCAATTACAACTTGCCGATTCAGAAGAAACAGTTCGTGTTGAACCTACTTTAGATGCTAAACAGGTTCAAACAGAGTTTGAATTCGATAAAGCTGAACCTAAGCTAAATGAAGAAAAATTAGCTGAAAATACATCTAAAGTAACGCAAGAAAAAGCTGAAGTTAAAGTTGAAGAGTCATCTAAAAAAACAGAAGTTGAAGATGGTTTAAGTGCTGAAGTTGAAGTGCCTGCCAATGAGCCTGTTGCAACATCAGAAACAAAAGCAGAATCATCATTTACCTTAAATTCAAATATTGAAAAAGCAGAAATTTCTGAGTTTGAAGAAGAGAGCAGTATTTTAGATGCACATCTTTATGAGCAAAAAGTTGTAGATGATGAATGTGCGCTCGTTACGGCAGAATCGTTTATTGCATTTAACGTTGTCTATAAGGGTCGTGTTCTTTCAGGTGAAAAAACCTTAAAAGTACTTTTAAAGTACGGTTTACGATTTGGCGAAATGAAATGTTTTCATCGTTATAATGAAGATGGTACGAAATTACTCTTTTCCGCGTTGCAAATTACAGACACAGGCACAGAAGGCTTCGATCTAGAAACACTTTCAACTGAAGAAGTGAAAGGGTTGGCGCTGTTTCTTGCATTGCCACATAGCGATGTCCAAAATGCATTTGATACAATGGTGAGTATTGCAGGACTTATTGCACGTGAAATTGATGGAACGGTTTATGATCAAAATGATTTTGAACTTACACCACAATTACGAGAATATTGGCGTCATCAAGCGATTGATTATCGCTCAGATCAAACAGCAAAAGTTTAAGTGAATTGAAAGCTGAGTTTTAGCTTTCTATAATACACATTATGCAAAAATTATAGGGCGGAAATACCGCCCTTTTTTATGGTGGATATATGACACAAAATTCGACTGTCGTTGCGCAAATGCGTCAATTGATTCAATTACTGGCTCAGCATAATCATGCTTATTATGTAATGGATCAACCCACTATTGAAGACAGTGAATATGATCAGTTATTTCACCAACTGAAAGCTTTAGAACAACAACATCCAGATTTAATTCAATTAGATTCACCCGTGAATAAAGTGGGTGGAAAACCATTATCGAAATTTGAAAATATTACTCATGTTGTGCCAATGCTTTCGTTGGGTAATGTTTTTAATCAGGAAGATTTGTTTGCCTTCGCACGTCGTGCGGAAGAACGCTTGCCGAATCAAAAAGTTGAATACGATGTAGAGCTGAAATTTGATGGTTTGGCAATTTCATTGTGGTATGAAAATGGCGTACTTGTACGTGGCGTAACTCGTGGCGATGGTGAAACAGGCGAAGTTATCACTCAAAATGTAAAAACCATTCGTAATTTGCCAAAAGTATTATCTTCAGAAAAAGGTGCAATTCCCGAACTTTTAGAAGTTCGCGGTGAAGTGCTTATGCCAAAATCGGGCTTTGAAAAGCTCAATGCGGAAAATGAAGCCAAAGGTGAAAAGACCTTTGCTAATCCGCGTAATGCGGCAGCAGGAAGTTTGCGTCAATTAGATCCGAATATTGCAGCATCTCGTCCACTCGCATTTTATGCTTATGGTATTGCGCAGTGCGAACCGCATCATGATCAAACCACAATGTCTGCAAGCTTAGAATGGCTTACACAATTTGGCTTTGCAGTAGGTGAACGTCATTTTGTTTGTGAAAGCATTCAAGATGTGCAAAAAGCCTATGAACAAATTAACCAAGAACGTCCCAATTTAAGCGTTGAAATTGATGGCATGGTCATTAAAGTAAATGATCTTAAACAACAAAAACAACTTGGATTTTTAAGTCGTGAGCCACGTTGGGCAACAGCATATAAATTTCCTGCAGTTGCAGCCTTAACGACGGTTGAAAATATTGATTGGCAAGTTGGGCGTACAGGAACACTTACACCTGTAGCACGGTTAAATCCTGTGGCTGTTGGCGGTGTGACTGTTTCCAATGTAACGCTACACAATATTGGTGAAATTCACCGTTTAGATGTGCGTGTAGGCGATACAGTTAGCGTTTATCGTAGTGGCGATGTGATTCCAAAGGTTGAGAAAGTTTGGCCTGAATTTCGTCCTGTAGATACGGTAGAAATTCATCTTCCTGAACAATGTCCTGTATGTTCATCTCCTGTGGTGATGCCTGAAGGTGAAGCACTTGCACGCTGTTCAGGTGGTTTGTATTGTGCGGCTCAACGTATTGAAGCGATTCGTCACTTTGTTTCACGTAAAGCCATGGATATTGAAGGTTTAGGTGATCGATGGGCGGAATCTTTATTACATTTGGATTTACTCAAAGATGTTGCCGATATTTATCATTTGCATGAACATCGTGAGAAATTACTCACCATTGAAAAAATGGGCGAAAAGTCGGTTCAAAACCTGATTGACTCTATTGAAAATAGTAAGAAAACGAGCTTTGCGAGTTTTATTTTTGCACTAGGTATTCGTGGTGTAGGTGAAACAACAGCAAGGATGCTTGCAAATACCTTCCAGACTTTGGAAGCACTTCGTACCGCAGATTTAGAAGCACTCAAGAAAACACCGGATGTAGGTGATATTACTGCTGAATGGATTATCGACTTTTTCCAAGCACCGCATAATTTAGAAGTGGTTGATCGTTTAATTACGGCAGGGATTCATTGGGATGCACCTGTTGCGCCAACACGTCAGCCATTAAATGGTGAAAGTTGGGTTGTGACAGGTACATTGAGTAGCATGGGACGTGATGATGCAACGCAGTTGCTTCAATCTTTAGGCGCACGTGTAAGCGGAAGTGTTTCGGGTAAAACGAAATGTGTAGTTGCAGGTGAAAAAGCGGGTTCTAAACTCGAAAAAGCGGAAAAACTCGGTGTGCCTGTGATCAATGAAGAACAATTCATTGCCTTGATGCAAGAATATGGTCAAATCGAAAGCTGATCATTCTAGAAAATAATGTAAATTAAAAAGACACCGAGGATGATAAGTTTGAGGTGTCTTTTTTTATCGCTGTTACAAAGTAATAAAATTTGCTGAGTGTGATATAGCATAGACACATATCACGATAGGCTCGTCATTGTGAGTTGAATTCACGTACAATATCGATTCATTTGCAGGTATATATCCTGTTTTATTGATTCTGTTCTCCCGTTGATGATTGGCATAAATATGGCGCAAGCAAAGAAATCTTTTCCGCAACAAAAATCGGAATTACATGCACGAAATCTGCATCGCAGTCGTTACGATTTTCCTCAATTAATTAAAAGTTGTCCGGAACTTGCACCTTTTGTCAGCCCAAATCAATATAGCGATCTTTCAATCAACTTTTCTGATCCACAGGCAGTAAAAATGCTCAATAAAGCATTGCTCAAGCATTTTTATGGCATTCAATATTGGGATATTCCTCAAGATTATCTTTGCCCACCTATTCCGGGTAGAGCGGACTATATTCACTATTTGGCTGACCTGTTGAGTCTGAATAATAAAGGTCAAATTCCAACAGGACACGCTGTTCACGTGTTAGATATTGGGGTTGGCGCGAACTGTATTTATCCGATCATTGGTCATCGTAGTTATGGTTGGAAATTTGTCGGTTCAGATATTCATGTTGCATCGGTTAAAAGTGCTCAATTTATTGTGGAGGCAAATCCGAATTTAAAAAAGGGGATTCAGATTCGATTGCAGAAGACACCGAGCAATATTTTCAAAGGTGTGATAAAACCCTCAGATCGTTTTGATTTAACCCTATGTAACCCACCATTTCATGCCTCGCAAGATGAAGCGAACGCCACCGCAACTCAGAAATTAAGAAAACTGGGTAAACCAGTTGACCGCACTAAGGTGGTGTTAAACTTTGGCGGGCAAAAGAACGAATTATGGTGTGATGGTGGCGAAGAACGATTCGTTTGCCAGATGGTACAAGAGAGCACACAATTTGCTGAACAATGTTTGTGGTTTAGTACGCTTGTTTCCAAGAAAACAACATTGCCTATGCTTTTAAGTACCTTGCGTAAGAGCGGTGCAGTGGATGTGAAAACCATTAAAATGACGCAAGGGCAAAAAGAGAGTCGCTTTGTGGCTTGGACTTTTTTAGATTCAAAACAACAGCAAGCGTGGAAAAATGTGCATTGGACTTCAGCGTAGCTTATCTTACTGAGGAAGAGTGAGCTTGTTAGTGCATGAGTGGTTTATGTGAATAAGCAAGCTCTCTTTTGCCTAGATATTCAGTCATGTTGATAGGTGCTTAGCGTTTTTGATTCGTATATGCTGTTTGACTATATGCCACCATGATTTTGCATCTAGTTGCAGAAAACAAATATGCTATTGATACAGATCTCTTGTATTGCGCTTCTTAGAGCATGTGTTATGAGTGTTACAAATTTTAACCAATCTAAAAAGTAAGGATTCTGTTTGCTGAAATAAGCATCATGATTTGCAACATATTGTTTTATAAGCGGGTATTCATTAAATACAACTGCAAATGTAAGTACTTCTCATTTAATTTTATAAAAATCATTAACTTACAAATTAAAAGCTTTGCAAATAGAGTATGAATTGGCCATAATATTTACATAAAGGTATGGAGTATTAAAAATGCGTGGCAATCCAGAAGTCGTAGACTATCTAAATATGTTAATTGGTGGTGAACTGGCTGCTCGTGACCAATACCTAATTCATTCTCGTATGTATGAAGATTGGGGGTTAAGCAAAATCTTCGAACGTATTGATCATGAAATGCAAGAAGAAGCACAACATGCAGATGCAATCATCCGTCGTGTATTGTTCCTAGAAGGAACACCAAACATGAACCGTGAAGATATTGATGTAGGCACAGATGTCGTTTCTTGCTTAAAAGCAGATTTAAAACTTGAATATCATGTACGTGAAAAACTTGCACAAGGCGTAAAACTTTGTGAAGAAAAAGGCGATTACATTACCCGTGATATGTTACGTCAACAAATGGCAGATACAGAAGAAGATCATACCTATTGGTTAGAAAAACAAATTCGCTTAATCGAATTGATTGGTCTACAAAATTATATCCAATCTCAAATGTAAAATTGAGACGAATAAAAAATCCCGCTTGGTGCGGGATTTTTTATTGAAGTTGATTTCTTATTTAATACCTAATGCATTCTTCATAATAAAGAACATATCTGTTTGATCAATTAAACCTGAGATATTTGCAGCATGTGGACCATAAGCGGCTGTATGAACCTGAGCACCTGTGTGTTCTTGGCTTTCAGTGGTTGATGTACCGTAATTGATGGTCATTGGTACATTGTCTTTGGTTATAAGCGAAACTGTTTTACCAGGGCTTTTAGATTCATTTGGAATAATTTGACTGGTATGCGCATGATCGCCCGTCACAATAATTAAAGTGTCAGGATTGTTTTTGGCAAACTCTAAAGCGACCTGAACTGCATTATCTAAAGCAACGGTTTCACCAATTTGACCGCAAGCATCTGCAACGTGATTTGCTTTATCAATTGATCCACTTTCAACTTGTAAGAAAAAGCCTTTTTCATTTTTTTGTAAAAGTTCAATGGCTTTTGCAGTCATCGCTTTCAGGCTTGGGGTGGATGCACTACGTTCAGGATTAATCTTACATTTTTCAGCAGCACGTAAATTACCATTCAGTTCGGCTTGAGGACCAACCCAAGAAACAGGCAAGTTGCCCTCTGCAAATAAGCCGAGAACAGGTTTATTTTGATTTGCTTCTGTTATCGCATTTAAGCCATTTAAATTTTGAACGACTTGATAATTCAATGATTTTGCTTGTTCTAACAGTGTTTTATCTTTGAATTTTCCTGCTTTGGCTTTTTCATTAAATGTGATTGATCCGCCACCCAAAGTCACATCTGCACGTGCTTGTAAAAGCTGTTCAGTGACAGAACCAACACCACCATTTTCTAAAGCGTTTGTTGGACATTTTTCAGATGTTACTTTCGGACCATAACATTTTCGAGAAGTTACATGTGCTACAAGTGCAGCAGGGGTCGCATCTTGAAGCTCTGTTGTGGTGACATTACCTGTCGCATAACCTGCTTTTTTCGCAAGTGAAAGAATCGACTCATGTGGTTTTGCATGAATATCAATACCTAATGCGCCATTATACGTTTTTACACCTGTAGCCCAAGCAGAAGCAGATGCGGCTGAGTCGGTCACATAATTAATTTTTTTATCTTTATCAATAGAATATGTGGTGTATGAACCTGTAAAAGGCAATACATCTAAACCTTTAAAATAACCCGATGCACCTTCTGCATAATTTCGTGCAGAGGTGAGTTCTGAGTCGCTAGTACCATCACCAATAAACAAAATGACATGTTTCACAGGTCGGTTGTTAATAGATTCTTTTAAAGCTTCAGTGCGATCTTCTTTTAAGCGTGTTGCACCACCAAAAGCAGTTAAATCGCCTTTTGCAGATGGCTGAGGGAGTTGACCATTTGAGCTTGATTTTACATTTAAATTTTTAGAGATATTAGAATTTTGAGCAACATTATTCGTGCTACATGCAGACAAACTTGCAATTAAAAAAGGCAATAAAAGGATTTTAAATTTCATATTCGGTTTAACATTTCGTTAGATATTTTCATTTAAGCTAAAAGGTTTATATTTAAAAATAATGACAATCCTCTTTATTCTTTTCTAATCATTGAGCATTTATGTTTTGCTGTTGTTTATATCTATTGAGATAATCAGTAGATAGAACGGTTTTAAGCGTATGGAATTATTTTGAAAAAAAGTATTTTGCTCATAACAGGTTGGGGCGGTGGAACAAAACTTTTACAGCCTTTAAAACAACAATTAGAAACCGAAAATTATACGGTTAAACTCATTAATATTTTTAATGCTTTAGATGTGAATGTTTTAAAAGAACATGTAGAGCTTGCGAAAAATTATGATGTTTTAATGGGATGGTCTTTGGGCGGGCAACTTGCGACAATTTTGGCAAATGAAATTTCAAAACAATATCAGGAGCAAAAAGTTTTAATTACTTTGGCTTCGAATCCTTGCTTTGTTGCGAATGAAACTTGGCAAACTGCGATGGATCAGCCGACATTCCAAACCTTTAAACAATCTTTTAAAGATGATGCGATTTCAACGTTAAAGAAATTTGGTTTTATGGTTTGTCAGGGAACAACCACCACCAAACAAGATTTCTTAACATTGCAAAGTTTAATTCAGCCACAAAATTTAGATGTGTTAAATGCAGGTTTAAGTTGCCTCGAACAGTTAAATAATGTTGATATCTTGAATGATTACACAGGTCATCAATATCATATTTTTGCAAAACAAGATTTTTTAGTTGGTTACAAAGTTCAGCGTAATTTTCAGAAATTCACTGCAAAGTTTTTAGAGCTAGATTTAATTTCAGGTTCGCATGGTTTCCCATTATTTAATTTTGAAGAAGTAAGTTGTAAAATTTTTGAATATTTAAACAAAATAAAACAAATAAATAGATAAGTGGTTTTTATCGCAATTCATTTTTACTTCATGCAGGTTTAATATGCGCCCAATGAAAAAAATATCTGCATGGAGCATGGGATGACCGAATTAACAGATCTAGAATTTGATCAGCAGCATTTATGGCATCCTTATACATCTATGACTCAGCCTTTACCTTGTTTTAAAGTTAAACAAGCTTATGGCGCAACAATTGAACTTGACGATGGTCGAAAACTTGTCGATGGCATGTCTTCTTGGTGGTGCGCCATTCATGGGTATAACCATTCTGAATTGAATCAGGCAGTAAAAGAACAATTAGAAAAAATGTCACACATTATGTTTGGCGGTTTAACGCATGATCCTGCAATTCAACTTGGGCGTTTACTTCTAGAGATTACACCGCCCAATTTAAGCAAAATTTTCTATGCAGATTCAGGTTCGGTGGCAGTTGAAGTTGCCTTAAAAATGGCGGTTCAATATTGGGCTTCAAAAGAGCAACCACAGAAAAATAATTTTATCACCACACGCTCGGGCTATCATGGCGATACGTGGAATGCGATGTCGGTATGTGATCCTGTGACAGGAATGCATCAAATTTTTGGTACAAGTTTGCCGAATCGAATTTTTGTTTCAGCACCCAAAATTGGTTTTTATGATGAATGGAATCAACAAGATATTTCTGAATTAGAACAAGCATTAGCACAGCATCATCAAACTATTGCAGCATTTATTATCGAGCCTATTGTACAAGGTGCAGGAGGTATGCGTTTTTATCATCCTGAATATTTACGCCAAGCAAAATTACTGTGTGAAAAATATGATGTGTTGATGATCTTTGATGAAATTGCCACAGGTTTTGGGCGCACAGGAAAATTGTTTGCATGGGAACATGCGCAAGTTGAACCTGACATTATGTGTATAGGTAAAGCCTTAACAGGTGGATATATGACGCTTTCAGCAACGCTAACGTCTACGGACATTGCTGAAACCATTAGTCAGGGGGAGGCGGGCGTATTTATGCATGGGCCAACTTTTATGGCAAATCCATTGGCATGTGCAGTTGCATTAAAAAGTACCGAGCTTTTATTGTCACAAAATTGGCAAGAAAATATTTTAAGAGTTGAGCGAAAGTTGAGGCAATGTCTTGTGCAATTGGCTGACTTTAATCATGTTCAAAACGTGCGTGTACTTGGTGCAATTGGCGTGATTGAACTTAAAAATAATATTGATATGAAAAGCTTACAACAACAATTTGTAGATCGAGGAATTTGGGTACGACCTTTTGGGAAATTGGTTTATGTCATGCCGCCCTATGTGATTCGTGATGATGAATTGGCTTTTTTGTTGAAAGGTATCGTAGATGTTGTTTCTCACATGCAGGAGCAAGTTGTATGAGCCTTTTAAATCATTATGCGATACAGCTAGATCAGCTTAAAAATAACGGTAATTTTCGACAGTTTAAGTCGAATTTTCAGCAAGATAAATTCATTGAAATTAATCAGCAGAAAATGCTGAATTTATCTTCAAATGATTATTTGGGTTTGGCTTCAAATCAGCAATTACGTGAACAATTTTTTGATGAAACACCCAATGAACATCGAATAATGAGTTCATCATCATCACGTTTATTAACGGGGAATTTTCCTGAATATGAACAATTAGAAGCTTATTTTAGTCAATTGTTTAATGGTCGATCTGCGCTACTTTTAAATAGTGGCTATCACATGAATATTGGTATTTTAGCGGCTTTAAGTGACAGTAAAACACTCATTTTGGCAGATAAACTTATTCATGCCAGTATGATTGATGGCATTCGTTTATCCCCTGCAAAATATGTACGCTATAGACATAACGACTTAGAACATCTCGAAATATTAATCAATCAATATCATGATAATGAAAGTATTGAACGTATTATTGTGGTGACTGAATCTATTTTTAGTATGGATGGTGATGAAACCAATTTAACTGAATTGGTGCGTATTAAAAAAACTTATTCAAAAGTCATGCTTTATGTTGATGAAGCACATGCCATTGGTGTACGTGGACATCTAGGCTTAGGTTGTGCAGAACAATATGGTGTGATAGATGATGTCGATTTTTTAGTGGGTACTTTTGGTAAAGCAATTGCATCGGTTGGTGGTTATTTAATTTGTCATGAAATTATTCGTGATTATTTAATTAACACGATGCGTCCTCTTATTTTTAGTACAGCTCAACCACCAATCTGTATGGCATGGACGCAGTTTATTTTAAATAAAATGGTTGCTATGCAGGCAGAACGTCAATACTTATCGAATATAAGCCAAAACTTACAACAGGCTGTTCGAGAGAAAGGATTTGTCTGTCCATCTAGCTCACATATTGTGCCTGTTATTATTGGAGAGTCGCAAACGACCGTTGAAAGAGCGCAGATCTTACAAAAATCGGGTTTTTATATTATGCCTGTGCGTCCACCAACTGTACCGCAAAATAGTGCTCGATTACGTGTTTCTTTAACGGCAAAAATCACACAAAATGAAATACAGAATTTGGTGGAATTATTGTGATTTCATCTCATAAAATGAATAAAGATGATGTTTCTAAGCGGTTTTCAAAAGCGCAAAAGAGTTATGTAGATCATGCAGTTGTACAGAAGAAAATATGTACGCAATTATT
This sequence comes from Acinetobacter portensis, assembly GCF_009372215.1. GTDB lineage: Bacteria > Pseudomonadota > Gammaproteobacteria > Pseudomonadales > Moraxellaceae > Acinetobacter > Acinetobacter portensis. Next base: position 45,670 of record NZ_LWRV01000002.1, read on the forward strand.
TATGTATATGCAGAACCAAAATTTCTTAGAAACTCAAAATCGTATTTTTGAAATTGGTTGTGGTACGGGAAATTTTAGTCAAATCATCTTAAATAATTTTAAATATGAGCAATATTTTTTAAATGATATTTACAGTGATGTACGTGAAAATTTTGTTCATTATTCCAATTTAAACTGGTGTATTGGGGATGTGGAGAAATTAGAGTTCCCACAACAACTCGATTTAATTGTATCGAGTTCAGCTTTGCAATGGATGGATGATTTAAATCATATATTTAGAAAAGCACATTCGGCATTAAATAAAGGTGGATATCTTTGTTTTTCTAGCTTTGGTCAAATGAACTTAAAAGAAATAAAAATGCTGACAGGGCGTGGCTTAGATTATTTATCCTTAGATGAAATGAAAAAAATACTTGAGCAGATAGGTTTTGAAATTGAAATTTTAACCGAAGCAATAGAGCCACTTTTGTTTGATGAACCTCAACAGATCTTAAAGCATTTAAAAGCGACAGGTGTGACTGCAACGTCGAATCAATTTCGTTGGAATAAACAAAGTTTGGCAAATTTTTACGAAAATTATGAGCAATTTAAGTCAGAAAATCAGCAATATTCGCTGACGTATCATCCTATTTATTGTATCGCTCGGAGAAAGTGAAATGACGAATGTTTTTTTTGTGAGCGGAATAGATACAGGAATTGGGAAAACATATACCACGGGTTATTTGGCAAAATTATGGAATGAGCAAGGTATTCAGACCATCACGCAAAAATTGGTTCAAACAGGCAATGTGGATGTTTCTGAAGATATTGAAAAGCATCGAGAAATTATGGGTATGGGGTGGTTTCCTGAAGATAAAACCAAACTTACCATGCCTGAAATTTTCACTTATCCTGCATCACCGCATTTAGCGACAAAAATTGATGACCGAGATATTGATTTCGATAAAATTAATACAGCGACTGAGCAATTATCTAAAAAATATCAACGGGTTTTACTTGAGGGTGCGGGCGGTTTAATGGTGCCTTTAACGCAAAATTTACTGAGTATTGATTATATTCAGGCACAGAAACTACCTGTAATTTTGGTCAGTTCTGGGCGCTTAGGGAGTATTAATCATACCTTGTTGAGTTTAGAGGCTTTAAAAATTCGAAATATTGAGCTTTATGCTTTGGCTTATAATTTAAGTGATGAATCGCAGGATGAAATTATTTCTAAAGATACAGCAGAATATTTAAAAAATTATTTATCTAAACAATTTCCTCAGGCACTTTGGATTGATATTCCTGTCATTTCTTAGAAGTTGAGCATAAAAAAACCACTCAGTTGAGTGGTTTTTTTATGTTTGAAATAGAAGCTTAGAAATTAAAATTTCTTGAAGCCTTTATTCATGCCATAAGGTTTACGCGGTGCATTTTCATCACGACGTTCACGGTTTCCATAGCTGTCATCACGACCACGTTTAGCCGTGTTATCGCCACGACGATCAGTATTAGATGATTCAACTTCATCTGTATCACGACGTTGCTGACGTAAATAACCACCACGACGTGCTGCCATAGGTTTGTCTTGCATACGCTCGTTACGACGTTTAGCCATACCAAATAAGCCAGTACCTTGACGTGGTTTAAGCTCTACAGATTTCGTTAAATTGTCGATATCTTGTTTATCAAGTTCAATCCAACGACCTGTACGTAATTCACGCGGAAGAATAACTGTACCGTAACGCGTACGTAATAAGCGGCTTACTTTAAGACCTTGTGATTCGAAAATACGACGAACCTCACGGTTACGACCTTCTTTTACAACCACTTGATACCAACGGTTAATACCTTCACCGCCAATTTCAGAGAATGACTCGAATTTAGCAGGACCATCATCCAACACAACACCTGTTGTCATAGTTTTGATGATTTTAGGTGTTACTTCACCCATCACACGAACAGCATATTCACGTTCAATTTCATTTGATGGATGCATTAAACGGTTTGCAAGTTCACCATCATTTGTGAAAAGTAATAAACCTGTAGAGTTAATATCTAGACGACCAACCATAACCCAACGATCACCAGGAATTTGTGGTAATTGTTCAAATACAGTAGGACGGTTTTCAGGGTCATTACGCGAACAAATTTCACCTTCAGGTTTGTAATAAATAATGACGCGACGACGAATTTCATCTTCAATTTGGAACTGCACTTTGCGACCATCGATGCGAAGCTCATCAGTTGGCTCGATACGTTCACCCACTTGGGCTACTTGACCGTTGACACTTACACGTCCAGCAGCAATGACTTCTTCCATATAACGGCGAGAACCCAAACCAACGCGTGCAAGCACCTTTTGCAATTTTTCACTCATGACAGCATAACCTTAGAAATAATCATAACAGTTCACCTATTTACGACTTCGGTGCATTAGCATCGAGCGCCATAAAAGCTTCCTTGGCATCCTGTAAGGGAGGCAATTGACCAATTGATGACAGGCCAAAAGCATTTAAAAATTGTGACGTTGTGACTAACAACGCAGGTCTTCCAGGGAGTTCACGAAAACCAGATTCCTTAATCCAGTTCCAGTCAAATAATGTACGCAAAATTTGACTATTTACCGTTACTCCACGAATTTGTTCAATATCTGCACGCGTCACGGGTTGGTGATAGGCAATAACAGATAAAGTCTCCAACATGGTTGGAGATAAGCGCACAGGGCGTTCAGGCCAAGTTTGAGCAATTAAGTTTCTATACTTTGCTCTCACCTGAAAACGATAACCTTGTGCGGTTTCAATCAGTTCAATTGAGCGACCATGTTGCAACATTGCAAGTTGTTGTAAAAATTGGCGCAATTGTTGTTTATTAAATTGGTCTTGAAATGCTTCTTTTAATCTTGCTAAAGATACAGGCGCTTCACTTGCAAAAATGATGGCTTCGAGTTGCATTAATATTTCATGATGATTTTCACCTTCGCTTAACGGTGTAATTTGTTCATCATTCATACTTTTGCTCCTTGAATTGCAAGCGGTGCATCTATGCCTGTTGAGATAATTGAAATCTTTTGTTGACGTGTTAACTCTAAAATCGCCATAAATGTAACGACCATGCCCATACGACCTTGGCTTGGTTTTAATAATGCTTCAAACTGCAAAACTTCACCCGATTGAATTTTATATTCGATATAAGCAATACGTTCTTCGAGGGCAACAGGTTCTTGTAAAATTTGATGTGTTGCAGGTTCGGGACGATTAAACACACAAAGCAATGCATCACGTAGTTGGTCGGCTGCATAGCCCACATTATTTACGGTAACTTGTCCAAAATTAACATTGGTATTAAATGTATCTCTATCTAAAACAGGCATTTGCCCTAAGCGTTCAGCCGCTTGCTTAATGCGTAAATAGGTTTCTAAGCGATCAATTAATTCTTGTTTTGGGTCTTTTTCAATTGCAGATATTGATGGAGGTTTTGGAAGAAGCAAACGAGATTTTAAATCTGCGAGTAATGCTGCCATCACCATATAATCTGCGGTCAATTCAATATTTAGGGTTTTCATTGCATCCATATAAGATAAATATTGAGATGCAATTGGGGCGATATCAAGCTGTAATAAGTCGAAACCACTTTTTTGAATAAGATAAATTAAGAAATCGAGTGGTCCTTCGAAATGCTCTAAGAGAATTTCAAATGCTGCAGGAGGGATGTATAAATCCTCAGGAATCGTATCTTGCCACTCATCCAATACACGGATTTGTTGTGGTTGTTCCATAGGGTTATGGACGGTTTGATTCATTACAGTTATAGGCCACGCGAATTTTCAAAGGCATGAAAGCTATTTTTTCGGCTTAAAGAGAGAGTGCCAAAATAAATAGCGGAGAAATAAAACACATGCAGTTTAATAGATTTTTGTTTTTAAATAAATCAAATTAGACGAACATTTGTATAAAAATTAGAAATAAATATAAAGTATTTATTTCCGTGATGATCTGAACTTTTGTTTTTACTATAGATTTTTAAGTGATTTGATTTAAGAGATACTTATTCAAAAGCACTCACATCACCCACACCTCGACGGAGAATTTCTGGATTGTCACCAGATAAATCAATAATGCTTGTTGTATTTAAAGTACCTAAACCACCATCAATTAAAACATCAATTCTTTTTGATAGTTGTAAGTCTATATCATAAGGATCATCAATTGGGTCAGTTTGATTGGGGAGAATAAGTGTACTGGTAATTAATGGTTCACCAAGTTCTTTTAATAGCATTTGGCAAATAGGGTTGCTTGGAATACGCAAACCAATGGTTTTCTTTTTAGGATGCATCAAGCGACGTGGAACTTCACTGGTTGCAGGCAAAATAAAAGTAGTTACAGCAGGCGTATTATTTTTAAGTAAACGATACATCGCATTATCAACTTTTGCATAGGTCGAAATGTCAGATAAATCTGCACAAATAATGGCGTATTGGTGTTTAGGGCCTAAACCACGAATTTGAGAAATACGTTCCATGGCATTTTTATTACCAATTTGGCATCCAATTGCGTAGGCGGCATCGGTTGGATAGACAATAACATCGCCTGCACGAATACGTTCTACAGCTTGGCTAATAAGCCTTGCTTGAGGATCTTCAGGATGGATTCTTAAATGAAGCATAATTATTTTCTCCTGATGCCTTTTTGCTCATTATCACTTGAGTTTAGAATATCTTTCAATAGTGAAATGTTGGATTAAATAAATTAATCTAACATTTCACGAATAAACTCATTACTTTGTAATCTTTTGCCACTTCGCGTACACGCACAAATACAATCAATAAAGCGAGCAGCATCGCGTGGAAGTTTGGCTTCACCAGAAAAATAACGTTGAACTTGAGTATAGACATTATCTTTAAAACTAGCGCCATTTCCGCCTTCGCCCGTTAAGTTATCTAAAGATACACGAAACTTTCTTCCAAAAGATTGGGCAAATAGCCATTCAATGGCTTGCGGTTTAATTTCCACTTGTTCAAATAAAGCTTGTTGCTCTGCGGTACGACCATCTGGGGCATACCAATAACCCAAGTCGGGAAGTAGACGACGTTTATCGCCTGCAATGCTCCAATGGCTTATTTCATGTAATGCACTATTAAAGAAACCATGTGCAAATTGAATACGTGCGGGACTATTTTCATTCACAGGAAAATATTCAGGTTCAAAATCACCTTTAACCAATATTACATTAAGATGGGAAAACCAATGATTAAAGTGTAAGATGAGCCAATCAACGTGTTCTGTTTCTGATGATAAATTCGCCCATGAAGAAAGTTGCACTTGTTCGAGTGAAGTGTCAGAATTAGAAGTTGGAAGTGTGCTAACAAGTGATGAAATATTCACTTCTGTTTGCGGCTGCAACAGATGCATGACTGAAATTACCCAAATGGTCTGTCTAAATAAGTACAAAATTGTATCTTAATCTTTGACAGAGTACTTATGAATTTGTAGAATTGCCGCCTTAATTATGTCAGCAAATACCTTTCCGGCACAGATTGAGCCGTTTAAATGGGCCGAACAAGGCTTTGTATGGGCAGGAACTCTGCCATTATCTCGCTTTGTTCGCATATCCCGTGAAGCTGTTGGATCAATTGATGATCAATTGATTAACATAGACTGTAAGCTATCAATGGATGCATATCATCGTATTGTGTGGCTAAGTGGTCATGTTGAAACGAAAGTTTCAGTAGAATGCCAACGTTGTTTGGATCCTGTTGAAATTGAACTCGTTTTAGATTTTCATTTAGCTCTTGTAGATGATGAGTCACTGATAGAGCGCTTGGATGAGGATGCTGATTTCATCGTATTAGGTGAAAGTGAAGCAACGACGAAAGGTAGCTTTGATGCGCCTGCAACCGCTGATTTACTCTCACTCATAGAAGATGAGTTGTTATTGTTGATGCCGTTGTCTCCAAGACATGAGTTTTGTGAACATAAGCATCAACCTGCCGTAGAAGAACTTGTTGAAGAAAAACGAGATAATCCGTTTGAAATTTTGGCAGGTTTGAAGGGTAAACTTAACTAATTTTTGTGTTATACTGTGAAGTATAAGACAACTGAATTTGTTCTGATCCATTTTTCGATATTTGTAAGGAGCCATCATGGCCGTTCAGCAAAACCGTAAAAGTCGCTCTCGCCGTGACATGCGCCGTTCACATGACGCTTTAACTGAGAATGCATTAACTGTAGACCAAGCTACTGGTGAAACTCATCGTCGTCACCACGTATCTAAAGACGGTATCTACCGTGGTCGTCAATTATTCTCTAAAGCATCTGCTGAATAATTGATGATGTATTAAGCGTTAAGCTTAATGAGAAAAAGGGAGCGAAAGCTCCCTTTTTTTGTTGCATTTGGCAATTACCAAAACAAAAATTAAGTGTTAAATTCCTTTCCGAAAATTGGCTTTCATAAGAGTTTGTTGATTATTTAATCGGTTGTTAAATAATAATAGCTCTTCATTCAAGGATTTTTTATGTCTGCTAACCAACTAGAACAAGCGGCTCAAGCGACAAAAACTGCATTTGTGTTTCCTGGTCAAGGTTCACAAAAAGTAGGGATGCTTGCTGAAATCGCAGAACAATTTAGTAGTGTGCAAGAAACTTTTGCTGAAGCATCGGCTGCAGTGGGTTTCGATTTATGGCACATTGCGCAAACTGGTGAAGGCTTAGATCAGACAGAATTCACACAGCCTGTATTATTAACTGCAAGCGTTGCATTGTGGCGTGTATGGTTAGAGTTAGGCGGTGTTGTACCCAAATATCTAGCAGGTCATTCACTTGGTGAGTACAGTGCACTTGTTGCTGCTGGTGCTTTAAGCTTGGGTGATGCTGCAAAGCTTGTAAACTTACGTGGTAAGTTAATGCAAAGTGCTGTACCGCAAGGTCAAGGTGCTATGGCAGCTATTCTGGGTTTAGATGATGCTAAAGTCATTGAGCTGTGCGAACAAGTAAATGTACAAGGTCGTGGCTCTGTTGAAGCAGCAAACTACAATGCCAAAGGGCAAGTGGTTATTGCAGGTGATAAAACTTTAGTTGAAGCCGTTATGGAATCTGCTAAAGAAAATGGCGGTAAAGCCATTGGTTTACCTGTTTCAGTACCATCACATTGTTCACTTATGAAACCTGCGGCAGAACAGTTTGCAGAAGCATTGGAACAAACTGCCATTGAGCTACCAGGTATTCCTGTAATACAAAATGTAAATGCTGCAATTGCGACAGATGTGACTCAATTACGTCAAGCATTAACTGCGCAATTATACCAATCTGTACAATGGACTAAAACATTGCAATACCTTCAAGACGAAGGCGTTGAGTACATTGTGGAGTGCGGTCCGGGTAATGTTTTAGCAAACTTAGCGAAGCGTTTACCAAATATTGAGAAAGCATTCCCACTCGACACAAAAGGTCGTTTGGAAGATGCACTAAATGCCATTTTAGTGGCTGAAGGGAAAATTGCATGACACAGGAACGCAAAGTTGCATTAGTGACAGGTGCAAGCCGAGGAATTGGCGCAGCCATTGCTCAGCAACTTATTCAAGACGGTTATTTTGTTGTTGGTACAGCAACATCTGAAGCGGGTGCAGAAAAACTTTCTGCTGCTTTTGCTGAAAATGGTGCAGGAAAATTACTTGATGTACGTGATGGTACTGCTATTGATGCATTGGTAACAGATATCGAACAAAATTATGGTCCAGTCCTTGTTTTAATTAATAACGCTGGTATTACCAAAGATAACCTATTATTACGCATGTCTGAAGATGATTGGGATGATATCCTAAACATTCATTTGAAAGCCGTTTATCGATTATCAAAACGTGTTTTAAAAGGCATGACAAAGGCACGCTTTGGTCGCATTGTAAATATTAGCTCGGTTGTGGCGCATTTTGCGAACCCAGGTCAAGCGAATTATTCTGCTGCAAAGGCGGGTATAGAAGCATTTGGTCGTAGTCTTGCAAAAGAAATGGGTAGCCGTCAAATTACAGTGAATGCTGTTGCACCTGGTTTTATTGCAACAGAAATGACTGAGCAATTAAGCGAAGAAATTCGTAAAAAAATGAGTGATCAAGTGGCATTGAACCGTTTAGGTGATCCACAAGATATCGCGAATGCAGTGAGCTTCCTTGCAAGTGAAAAGGCAAGTTATATCACTGGAACTGTTTTACATGTAAATGGCGGTTTATACATGAGCTAATTGGCTGATGTATAAACTTTCAATATTTTATAGATTCAATTAAACTAACGGCATTAAAAACGCCACAAGCAATGAGGAGAATTCCTGTGAGCGATATCGAACTACGTGTTAAGCAAGCAGTTGCAGAACAACTTGGTCTTAAAGCAGAAGAGATTAAAAACGAAGCATCTTTCATGGATGACTTAGGTGCAGACTCTCTTGATCTAGTAGAATTAGTAATGTCTTTCGAAAACGATTTCGACATTACTATTCCAGATGAAGATTCTAACGAAATCACAACTGTTCAATCTGCTGTTGACTATGTTTCTAAGAAACTAGGTTAATTGCCGATTTCAGCTTTGCTGAATGAAAAAGCCACCTTTTAGGTGGTTTTTTTGTTTTTAAACTAATTAATTTACATAAAGTTACTTTTCTCTATGGAATGCTTATATCCAAATACTTGTTTTAAAGTTATAAAAATAGAGCAATAAAACAACTCAATAGAGTTACTTAATAAAATTATAAGGAGAAAAAAATGGGGCTTTTTGATTTTGTAAAAGGCATTGGTAAGAAAAATACAGCACCTGCAGAACCACAGGCTGCACCATCAGCAGAACCAACCGCACAAGAAGTTGCAAATAAATTATTAGGTCATATTAAGGCTTTAGGTTTACCTATTACAGGTTTAAGTGTGTCTTATAATGGTACAACTGACTTAGCAACGGTAAAAGGGCAGGTTCAGAGCCAAGCAGATCGGGAAAAAATTATTTTAGCTGTGGGTAATATTGATCATGTTGCACAAGTAGATGATCAACTTACAGTAGCTACACCAGAGCCTGAAAGTAAATTTTATACGGTAAAATCGGGTGATAATCTTTCTAAAATTTCAAAAGAATTTTATGGAGATGCAAATAAATACAATAAAATTTTTGAAGCAAACAGACCTTTGCTAAAAAATGCAGATGATATTTTTCCAGGGCAAGTTCTGCGGATTCCTGAATAAAATAATGATGTTTTAATGAATGTAATTAAAAAGGCGCATATTGCGCCTTTTTCTTGAATGTTTTTATTCTTTAAAGATTTTCCATATTGTGTCTTTATCTGCCACTTTAATAGTGAAATTAAAGTCTGAATCTGAACTTACAATAAGAACAGCAGGTGCTTCCATGATGACTTTTAGAATTGTGCCTTTTTCATAAGTAATAGTTGGGCAGTTTTCTTTAGTAAGAACAATAGGTTCTAATAATTCTATAAGATATGGTTCCATGAAGACCTCTAAGCTCTCGAGTGGAAATTTATATTTTAATTTCAACAAGATCATGTTTGTGTGGAGGATCTTGTTAGCAAATGTAAAAAAATGTACGTGTATATTTTATTTTATAAGTTGTTTAAAATATTCACTTATTTAAATTAATGGATTAATTTTATACAGAAATACAAATAAAACAATCATCTTAAATTGAGCAATTGAAATGTCATATACAAATAAAAATAATTAACAGCAAAATAAATGTTGTTTTTTGGCAGTATGATGCGTAGGTTACTGAAATAAATAATAAAGGTTTATTTATATTAAATGTTTAAATCATTTTTTCCAAATCCCAAGTGGTTTTTCGGATCACTCATTCTGTGGTTTATTATTAACTGTGTACTGTGGTACTCGGGTGGCAACACTTGGGGGCAATATATAGGCTTTGCGCAAGGCTATTATGAGGCGGAATTGCCTATTAGTATTACGCGTTTCTGGTCGGCACAATTTTTGTGGTTTTATCTTTGGTTTTTTATATCGACTGCAATTTTTGCCATATTTTGGAAGCTAAAATCGAATAATCCTTGGCAAAGATGGTCTGTTTGGGGATCGGCATTTATTTTATTCAATATTTGGTTTTCGGTTCAAACCAGTTTGGTTTTAAATGCATGGTATAGCCCATTTTATGATTTGATTCAAAAAATGCTGGGTAGTGGTGGTGGAGATATTCATCAGCTATATGGTGAAATGACTTCGGTTATGTATATTTTGATGGTTTACGTTACCATTGCCGTATTAAATTTATACTTTGTTAATCATTACGTTTTCCGCTGGCGTATGGCAATGAATGATTACTATGCTGCACATTGGGAACGCTTACGCCATATAGAAGGTGCTTCACAACGTATTCAAGAAGATACGATGCGTTTTGCTAAAACGACAGAAACTTTGGGTGTGAGCTTAATTGAAGCGTTAATGACATTAATGGCATTTTTACCTGTTTTATATCAACTTTCAAATCATGTAAAAGTGTTACCAATAGTAGGTGAAATCCCTCATGCCTTAATGTGGGCAGCAGTGCTTTGGTCTGTATTTGGTACAATTGTTTTAATTGCAGTTGGTTATAAATTGCCTGGCTTGGAATTTAATAATCAAAAGGTTGAAGCTGCATATCGTAAAGAATTGGTTTATGGTGAAGATGATGCAAATAGAGCCGATCCGAAGACTTTAACCGAATTATTTACTCATGTTCGTGTGAATTATTTCCGTTTATATTTTCATTATGCATATTTTAATTTAGTGCGTATTTGGTATATGCAGTTAGATAATTTATTTGGTTTATTTGTTTTATTCCCAAGTATTGCCACAGGTGCCATTACTTTAGGTTTATTAATGCAAATTAACAATGTATTTGGAAAAGTGCGTGAATCTTTCCAATATTTAATTCAGGCTTGGCCAACGATTATTGAATTACTTTCAATCTATAAGCGTTTACGTGCTTTTGAAGCCACTTTGGATGATTAATAATTTATGGATTATTCATAATTAATATCATTCAAAATTGAACATTTTTAAAATAAGTTAAGATTTGGGTCTTAGCTTATTTTTTTGCTTAAATTTTTCATAGGTTACATAGTCATAATAGGTATTTCGTTTGCCTTTGTGATACAAAGAAGTTAAATATTTTGGAATTAAAATAATGTCATCTCCTTTAAAAAATACGATTTGTAGAAAATTTTCTCGTGTGGGTTCATCTGCATTAATGGCAGTGGCTTTGTTGGGTTCGGCTCAAGTTGCAATGGCAAGTACAACTGTAGATAAGCTGAGTGATTGTTTGGTGAAATCTACGACCGATGCAGATAAGAAAACGGTTCTACAATGGACGTTTGTTGCGTTGTCTGCGCATCCAGATTTGCAAAGCTTTAGTCAAGTTACGCCTGAACAGAAAGATGGTTTAGATAAAAACTTGGCGCAAGTTTTACAGCGTATTTTGGTGGAGCAATGTTCTGCTGAAACAAAAGCGGTTATTCAAACTGATGGTTTGCAAGCGGTAGGCGATAGCTTTCAAAAATTAGGACAGGAAACAGGTGAGAAAATTTTAAAAACACCTGAAATTAAAGATCAATATAAAGGTTTAGTTCGTTATTTAGATTTGAGTAAGTTGGTAACGACTTTTTTAACGCCTGAATTGTTTAATAAGTTGGGCGTTTTACGTTAATTATTGTATTGAATAAACAGAAAAGATGATGCGTTGTTTGATCTATCTTTTCTGTTTATCTTAAATTACAAACAATGTTATCTAAGCCAATTAATCGTTAAATATTAATACGCTTTTTCCTTTGGTATGACCCTCTAGAATATCCGCATAGGCTTGTGGAGCTTGCTCAAATGGATACTGACGACTTACAGCCCATTTAATTTTCCCTTCTGCTACACCGTTTACAACATATTTTAAATTTGCAGGATTGCGTTTGACCCAAACGGGTTGAATTTTATTAGAACTTACTTTACGACCTGCAATCGTCCCCATAAATCCACCTGATTTTACGGTTTTAAGTGAGGCTTGCGTTGCATTTTCATTGCCAATCATGTCAATGGAAACATCAAATTTTTCAGGATGTATTGCTGTTAATCTTTCAACTAAGCCATCACCATAAACAACGGCTTTTGCGCCCAATTGTTGAATATATTCTTGGTTTTTTGCAGAGGCTGTGGCGACGACGTTAATACCTTTATTCACTGCAAGTTGAATAAGAATAGAGCCGACACCACCTGAACCACCGTGAATCAGTAGTGATTGAGCAGGACCCATTTCATTTAAAATGGTCATTGCTGTTTGTGAAACGCCTGCCAAAGTTCCTGCAATTGCCCAATCGATATTGTTTGGTTTTTGAATGAGATTTTCGACAGGAACATCAATTACGGTCGCGTGGGTAAATGCGCCACCTGAACCGAGCACTTCATCGCCTACTTTCCATTGTGTTTGGTTGTCTGCAACTTCTGTAATGATACCTGCATATTCTGTTCCAAAGGTTTGGGGAAGTGCTGCGTGTTTGAATTCGCCTGTCATGCGACGTGCATCGATGGGGTTAATGCCTGATGCTTTTACTTGAATGCGAGCCATGCCTTTTGCTAGTTTTGGAAGTGTGTGGTTTTCTAATTCGAGTACGTCTGATTGTCCGTATGCATGCGCAAGAAGGATTGTTGTGTTCATGAGTTTTGCCTAATTCTTGAGTTATGTTTGTGATTATAGAAAGGCGTTTTGTGCAACTACAGTGCTAAAAATGGGACAGTGTTTTCTTGTTTTTTTTATCTCTTTAATTGTTAATCCTCTCCCTAGCCCTCTCCTTTAAAAAGGAGAGGGAACTACGCGTATCAAATGGATGATGTGACAAGTCTCCCTTTTTAAAGGGAGATTTAGAGGGATTTGGAAGTCACACATAAAGAAAGACCTTGAACGTTGAATACGTCCTAAGTCTTCGAATTTGATGATTGAGGATATTTTTTTGATGGTCATATTGTTTCTAATAAGAGCTTTTTTTGATTAATTATATATTAGAATTTAGATGTTTTACTTCTTCTCAAATTGATGTTTGTAATATTACAAAAGATAAAGAAATTTTTGAAAGCCTGCTGCGATTAAAATATAGGATGGATAATGGTTAATAATTTAGATCTGATAAAATCAGATATTAATGAATACTTAGATAAGATAAATTTAAAAGAACTTAAGACTAGGATTAGAAATTTTAGATCTTTACCTAGGCATAAGCTTTCTGATAAAGAGTTAATGGATGAAGTATATAAAGTTCTTGAGATAGATAATCATTTTATATTACAGCCTCATTTTCGTACCTATCCTGTAGGAAGCTATTTTTATAGAATTAGGAAGCTCTCACAACCTAATATTTCAGAATTGCGATCTGAAAATGACTTTTGGAATGTGCCAAAAGATTTAATTACTTATTATCAAAGGTTGAATCAGCCGAAAGAAAGTTTGCTGTATACAGCGTTGGATGTTGAAACAGCGATAGTTGAAACTCGCTTGAAAGAAAATGATTTTTTCTGCTTAATGATTTATGAAAATATTAAACCTATTAAAGCTGTTTGTATTGGTACAAGTTTTAGTGAAGATTTAAGGTTAATAGAAATTGAAGATTTTTTAGCAGAAGAATTTTGTAAACCTGTTGGTATTGGTATAGAGCATTTTTACAGAACATCTGAATTAATAGCAAAAAACTTTTTTGATTTACCGCCAGAAGAAGTTCAAGATGCGTGGGAATATCCTTCTGTGCAAGATAGAAAGAAATTTAACATTTGTTTTAGACCTCAATTAGGAAAAAAACTTTTGAAGTTAAATGGCTCACTAATTTGCAAATATGGTAGAGAAAACACTTTTGCACCACTTGCTGTTCAAGATGGATTTGGGGAAGATTTAACACCAAATATTTATCATTTTGATGAAAATTTAGTAAAAAAAATTGCTCCTAAGTTTACTTGTGAATATCGGAAAAACCCGCTTTAAAGCGGGTTTTTTATTTCAAAATTAATCAGTCTTAACCAATCAATTTCTTCATCAATTCATTTACTTGAGCAGGGTTAGCCTTACCACGTGACGCTTTCATTACTTGACCAACAAGACCGTTGAAAGCTTTCTCTTTACCCGCTTTAAACTCTTCAACCATCTTCTCGTTAGCCGCAAGAACTTCCTTAATAATCGCTTCAATTGCGCCTGTATCAGTTTCCTGTTTCAAGCCTTTTTCGGCAATAATTTCGTCCGCAGTTTTGCCTTCTTCCCACATAAAGCCGAAAACTTGTTTCGCGATTTTACCGCTGATTGTATTGTCCACAATACGCGCGATCATACCGCCAAGTTTTTCCGCAGAAACAGGAGAATCTGCCAAATCTAAGCCTGCTTTATTTAAAGCACCTGAGAATTCACCCATCACCCAGTTTGCAGCAACTTTACCTTGAGCAGCACCGCCTGAAGCTTTCACAACAACTTCATAAAAGTCCGATAACTCTCGAGTTAAAGTTAAAACGTGTGCATCGTACTCAGTTACACCAAAGTCCGCTACAAAACGCTCACGACGCGCTTTAGGTAACTCAGGTAACGCAGCACGAGCAGCTTCAACTTGCGCATCTGCAATAATTACAGGCAATAAGTCAGGGTCTGGGAAGTAGCGGTAATCGTTCGCTTCTTCTTTAGAACGCATAGAACGCGTTTCCATTTTCACAGGGTCGAACAAACGCGTTTCTTGGTCGATTTTACCGCCATCTTCCAAAATATCCATTTGACGTTCAATTTCAACATTGATCGCTTGTTCAATGAAACGGAATGAGTTCAAGTTTTTCAACTCGCAACGCGTACCAAACTCATTACCCGGACGACGTAACGACACGTTACAGTCACAACGGAATGAACCTTCCGCCATGTTACCGTCAGAAATACCTAACCAACGCACTAAAGTGTGAATCGCTTTAATATAAGCAACTGCTTCTTCAACAGAGCGCATATCGGGTTCAGATACGATTTCTAAAAGTGGCGTACCTGCACGGTTTAAATCGATACCTGACATACCTTCAAATTGGTCATGAATCGATTTACCTGCATCTTCCTCAAGGTGTGCACGTGTTACGCCAATGCGTTTAATGCCATCTTCAAGTTGAATGTCGATATGACCCAAGCCCACAATTGGGTTGTCCATTTGGCTAATTTGGTAGCCTTTTGGCGAGTCAGGGTAGAAATAGTTTTTACGTGCAAACACAGAAGCTTGGTCAATGTAAGCATCAATACCCAAACCAAAGCGAATCGCTAAATCTACAACTTCTTTGTTCAATACAGGAAGTACGCCCGGCATTGCTAAATCTACAAGGCTCGCTTGTGTATTTGGATCATTACCAAAAATAGTCGATGAACCTGAGAAAATTTTAGTATTGGTTGCAAGCTGAGTGTGAATCTCGATACCAATAACCACTTCCCAACCATCAATTAAGTTAGATTTTGGTTTAGCAGCGTTCTTAGACATTATGCATTCTCCTCAGCAATTGCCGCGCGTTTTGTATGCCAATCGGTTGCTTGTTGGTACTGATGCACCACAGACAACAATTGAGATTCTGACCAGTAGTTACCAATCAGCTGTAAGCCAACAGGTAGGTTATCTTTGTCAAAACCAACAGGCGCGTTAATTGCAGGTAAGCCTGCTAGGTTCACTGCGATGGTGTAGATGTCACCCAAGTACATTTCAACTTGAGATAAATTTGCACCAATTTTATAAGCCGTAGTTGGTGCCGCAGGAGCTGCAATCACATCTACAGATTCAAATGCTTTTAAGAAGTCTTGTTGAATTAAACGACGTACTTTTTGTGCTTTTACATAGTACGCATCGTAATAACCCGCAGAAAGTGCATAAGTACCAATAAGGATACGTTGCTGAACTTCCTTACCAAAACCTTCTGAACGTGAACGTTTGTATAAGTCCATGAGGTCTACAGGGTTTTCACAGCGGTAGCCATAACGAACACCGTCAAAACGCTGTAAGTTAGAAGATGCTTCAGCAGGAGCGATGAGGTAATAAGTTGGAACATAAGCATCTGTCATGGTGAGATCAATCTCAACCAATGTTGCGCCCATTTCTTCTAACTTTTTAAGTGATTCTTCAACACGTGCTTTAACGTCTGCATCTAAACCTTGAACATTGAAGTACTGTTTAGGAATACCAATGCGTAAACCTTTAACCGATGTACCGTTCAAGTTCGCAACGTAGTTATCTACATCTTTTTGAATTGATGTTGAATCTTTAGCGTCATGACCTGCCATTACGTTCATGAGGTACGCACAGTCTTCAGCCGAACGCGCCATAGGACCACCTTGGTCTAAAGATGATGCATAAGCAATCATACCAAAACGTGACACACGACCATAAGTTGGTTTAAGCCCTGTAAGACCACAGAATGATGCAGGTTGGCGAATTGAACCACCTGTATCTGTACCTGTAGAAATTGGTGCTAAATCGGCAGCAACGGCAGCAGCAGAACCGCCAGATGAACCACCTGGAACACGATCAAGCGCCCAAGGGTTTTTGGTTGCGCCAAAGTAAGATGATTCACTTGTAGAACCCATGGCAAATTCGTCCATGTTTACTTTACCAAGTGTCACTAAGCCCGCAGCTTTACCTTTCGCTACAACGGTTGCGTCGTAAGGAGAGATAAAATTGTCCAGCATTTTAGAACCAGCAGTGGTTTTAATGCCTTGGGTACAAAAAATATCTTTATGTGCAATGGGCACACCTGTTAATGCTGTTGCATGACCCGCTTTAAGTGCAGCATCGGCAGCATCGGCTTGAGCCAAAGCTTGTTCAGGCGTAACCGTTACATAAGATTGAACTTGCGTATCAATTTTTGCGATACGTTTTAAATAATGTTCGGTAAGTTCTCGTGAAGAGAATTTGGCTTGTGCTAAACCCTCTGAAAGTTCACGAATCGATAAGCGATGTAAATCTGACATAAGAAGTATTCTTTACGTATATATGAAATAAATGGTTAGACTGAATAAAAATTATTCGATCACACGAGGAACTAAATACAAGCCTTCCTGAACAGCAGGAGCAACGGCTTGATATTCATCACGGTGATTATTTTCAGTCACCACGTCTTCACGTAATGGTTGAGGATTGTCAAATGGGCTCTTTAATGGCTCTACACCGTCAGTGTTGATGCTCTTTAAAGTGTCCATCATTCCTAGAATTTTATTTAAACTTTCCGCGTATTCAGTAGATTGTGCGTCATTTAAAGAAAGACGCGCAAGGTGTGCAATCTGTGATACGGTTTGTGCATTTAAATCTTCAGAATGCTGTGCATCTGATGTAGACATAACATCACCTAAAATCAGTATTAAAAAAAAATCAAAATATCATGCGATATAATAAGCGATTGACTTGTTCAAATCATCACATTTAGTTAAAGTTGTCGCTTGCGCTCACATAACGATTAATAGAGAACGACTCCGTGATTCTAAAACGACTAATTGGCTTGTTTTCACCAGACTTAGCCATAGACTTAGGTACAGCAAATACACTTATTTATGCACCAGGAAGAGGCATTATATTAAATGAGCCCACGGTTGTGGCGATTCGTCATAGTGGTTCTCAAAAAATCGTTGCCGCTGTAGGTCTTGATGCTAAACAAATGTTAGGTCGTACACCTGCTAACATTTCTGCAATTCGCCCAATGAAAGATGGTGTAATTGCTGACTTCGAAGTCACAGAAACAATGTTGAACCAATTTATTAGTAAAGTACATGAAAAACGCTTATTTCCACCAGCACCTCGTGTTGTGGTTTGTGTTCCATGTAAATCGACTTTAGTTGAACGCCGTGCAATTCGTGAAGCAGTATACAATGCTGGTGCCCGTGATGTACGTTTAATTGAAGAACCAATGGCTGCTGCTATTGGTGCAGGTATGCCTGTTGAACAAGCTTGTGGTTCTATGGTTGTAGATGTTGGTGGTGGTACCACTGAAATTGCAATTATTTCATTACAAGGTTGTGTTTACGCAGATTCACTACGTATTGGTGGTGATGTATTCGATGAACAAATTATTAACTATGTTCGTAAAGCGCATGGTTGTGTAATTGGTGAAACGACTGCAGAAAATATTAAAAAAGAAGTGGGTATGGCATTACCAGACGAAGGTGCAAAACCACTAGAAATTGAAGTTCGTGGTCGTAACCTTGCAGAAGGTGTACCTCGTTCAATTACTGTAACTTCTGACGAAATTTCACAAGCCATTTCAGATCCATTACAAAGCATTATTCAAGCTGTAAAATCTGCACTTGAACAAACGCCTCCTGAATTATCTTCAGATATTGCAGAGCGCGGTATTGTATTAACAGGTGGTGGTGCATTACTTCGTAACTTAGACAAACTTCTTGCACAAGAAACAGGTTTGCCTGTAGTTGTTGCAGAAGAGCCTCTTACATGTGTTACTCGTGGTGGTGGTAAAGTATTAGAATTATTCGATAATCCAAACCATGACATGTTATTTGTAGGCTAATAAAAGGAAAAGGCGGGTGCAAGCAAATCTGTTTTCAAGACAACCGCCATCTTTTCGCTCTTTTATCATTGCGGTAATAACGTGTTTGGTGGTGCTATTTTTTAACTGGCGTATGCCACACCTTGTTAAACCCGCAAGAGATGTCTTGTATACGGCATATAATCCTATATATGCCGTTGCAAGCTATCCCGTTTTGTCGAGCGAATGGCTAAGTCGACAAAGTAAGTCTGAGGCTCAATTGCGCCGTGAAAATACCGCGATGCAAGCTGAACTTTTACAGGCAAATGTACGCTTACAAAAACTTTCTGAACTTTCTGCTGAAAATACGCGTTTACGTGGCTTGTTAGATACACCACTTATTATTGATGGTCGTATGGAAATTTCAGAAGTGATTGGAACAGATGTAGATCCTTTACGTCATATTATTGTGATTAATCGGGGTTCAAGTAATCAACTTAAAGTTGGTCAAACGGTTCTCGATGATAAAGGCATAATGGGGCAAATTATTTCTGTATTGCCTCGTAGTAGTCGTATCATGTTGTTATCAGATAAAGAACACTCATTGTCGGTGCGTTTAGAACGTAGCGGTATGCGTGCAATTGTGTCTGGTACAGGTGATTTAGGGCTATTAAAAATGGAATATGTACCAACAAGCGCAGACATTAAAGTAGGCGAAAAAGTATACAGTTCAGGTTTGGGTGAGCATTTTCCAGCAGGATATTTAGTGGGAACAGTTGCAAAAGTGAGTCGACATAATACGGGAGAGTTTGCCCATATTGATGTTACACCTGCAGCACAATTGGCGGGTGGTCATCACGTTGTTGTGTTGTTTTCTAATTCTTTAGCGAAGGAGCAACCAGATGCCATTCGCTAAGTTATCAACGAAAAAGCCAACAGATCCATTATTTCCTATTATATTTTCAGTTGTTATCGCCTCTGTATTGACCGTTTATCCATTATCTTATGATATTTCAGGTTGGCGCCCTGCATTTATGTTTATGGTGATGCTGTTTTGGGTGATGTGCCAACCAACATGGTGTGGCGTGTGGTTTGCCTTTGCGACAGGTTTATTTGTTGATTTATTAATAGATGCACCTTTAGGTTTAAATGCTTTAAGTTTTGTATCTGTTACATTTTTTGCGCGTTACTTTACGCGTGAAAGGCGTGTACTTACATTTGCTAATTTATGGGTCATTGTAATATTGGCAATTACTGTACATATTGCATTTATCTTTATTCTGCAAATTTTATGGGGAATGAATTTCCAACTTGCACGTCATTGGCAGCCACTATTGAGTACAATTTTAGTTTGGCCAATTTTGTATTATCTACTGAAAAAATGGCGAATTTAATTTTAGCATCAAGCTCACCACGTCGACGTGAGCTATTACAACAACTCGGTTTGGACTTTCAGATTAATAGTCCAAATATCGATGAATCTATCTATTTAAATGAATCTGTTGAGCATTATGTCGAGCGTTTAGCTTGTAGCAAAGCAGATGCAATATTCGAAGAATTTCCAAATGCCATCATTATTGCGGCAGACACAAGTGTTGCAGTAGATCATCATATTTTAGGAAAGCCTGAGTCTAAACAACATGCCTTTGAAATGTGGCATTTAATTTCAGGTCGTAGGCATGATGTTCTTTCTGGTGTGTGTGTACGTACAAAGCATAAAAAATTAAGTATAGTGGTACGTACAGAAGTTGAATTTCAAGAATTAACGCCACAAGAGATGGATGATTATTGGAATACAGGCGAGCCATTAGGTAAGGCTGGAGGGTATGCGATACAAGGGATTGCAGCTCGTTTTATTCCCAATATTATGGGTAGTTATACCAATGTTGTAGGCCTACCACTACATGAAACAGTACAGTTATTGCAGACAGTTAAGGTACTAAATTAACTGCTGAAAAAGAATTTTATAATGTTTTGAGTGTTGTTATGTCTGAAGAACTGTTGATTAACGTCACCCCCATGGAATGTAGGGTCGCTTTAATCCAAAATGGGACAGTCAATGAGCTGTTTGTTGAACGAGATGCTAAACGTGGTTTAGTTGGAAATATTTATAAAGGCAAGGTCGTGCGTGTACTTCCAGGTATGCAAGCTGCTTTTATTGAAATCGGGTTGTCTCGTACCGCATTTTTACATATCAATGATATGATTTGGCCTAAAAATCAGCCTGCTCCAAATGTCTTTGACCTTTTACACGTTGGACAAGTGCTAACAGTTCAAGTAATGAAAGATATGTTGGGCACTAAAGGCGCGCGTTTAAGTACAGATCTTTCTATTCCTTCACGATATTTAGTGCTGATGCCTTACGGTAATCATACTGGTGTTTCACAGCGAATAGAGTCGAGTGAAGAGCGTGATCGTTTAAGAACAATGATTGAGCGTATTCAAGAGATACATCAACTTCCGGGTTCTGTCATTGTCCGTACCGCTGCAGACGGAGTCGAAGAAGAAGCTATTGCACAAGATATGGCTTATCTTGCAAAGCTTTGGGAGCATATTCAACGAAAGCAAAAAAGTATTACAGTTCCATCTTTAATTTTTGAAGAACTACCACTTCCTCAGCGTGTGATTCGTGATTTAGCCAATGAAAATACGTCTAAAATTCATGTAGATTCAAGAGAAGTCTTCTCTAAGTTACAAGAATTTGTTGAAGAATTTGTGCCGAACATGCAGGATCATCTACTTCATTATCCAGGCGAACGCCCAATTTTCGATTTGTATAATGTTGAAGAAGATATTCAAAAAGCGCTTCAAACTCGAGTTGCATTGAAGTCTGGTGGCTATTTGATGATTGATCAGACAGAAGCCATGACCACAATTGATGTCAATACCGGTTCTTATGTGGGTGGTCGTTCATTAGAAGACACCGTATTTAAAACCAATATGGAAGCGACGCAAGTGATTGTGCGTCAATTGCGCCTGCGAAATTTGGGCGGCATTATTATTATCGACTTTATTGATATGCAAGAAGCACATCATAGAGATGAAGTGCTTTCTCAGTTTGAACGTATGTTAGAACGTGATCATGCCAAAACTAAAATTACTCAAGTTTCTGAGCTTGGTTTGGTTGAAATGACACGTAAACGCACACGTGAATCGCTTGAACATTTGCTTTGTGAATCTTGTCCTACCTGTCAAGGTCGAGGATATGTTAAAACAGCGGAGTCAATTTGTTACGAGATATTTCGAGAAATCATGAGATATGCTCGAGCATTTGAATCTCAGAGTGGCTTTACTGTCGTTGCGCATCCATCGGTGATTGATCGACTTTTAACGGCAGAAGCGACAGCAGTCGCAGATTTAGAGCATTTCGTGAATCGTGTTATAAAATTCCAAGTTGAAAATTTATATACGCAAGAGCAATACGATATCATTTTAAGTTGAAATTGTAACAAAATATCGTTAAACAGTTGTTACATCTCTGATTTTACTTTTAATTGTGAATTCTCAATACTTAACACATGTAATAGCCAAAGCTATTTCAGCTATTTGAAATAGCTCTAGCAAGTGAGATAGAAAAATGAGTATGAGCAAAGCAATTGTGAAACAAGGCTTAAAAGTTTTAGATTCAACAACGAAAAATCATTCGTATTTAGTCGATGCTGAAGGAAAAGAAGTACAAATTACTTCGACTATGGTTCGTAATGTATGTCATCAGTTGTTAAATCAATGTCGAAAAATTAAAAACTAAAAAAAGGGCTTAGATGGCCCTTTTTTTATCATCTGTGATTATTCAGTATCTGTTAAATTTTCTGTACTATTAATAAGAGATTCAAAGCGTTGAATTTCATCTTCTAAATGCGTCAGTAAATTTTGCATTTTAGGTAATGCGTTGCGACAGGCAGTTAAACCGACTTCTAACTTATCTAAATAGCTCGTCATTGTAATATTCAGTGCTTGACCATCTAATACAATAGAAGCAGGGTAGAGCGCATCTAATTTTGCGCCATTCCAATATAAAGGTTCAGATGGCCCCGGCACATTTGAAATTACAAGGTTGAAAGCTTGGCGTTTTGGCATCAGTCCTGATGCGATATTTAAACCTGCTGCGCCATAAACAAATGCGCTGTAATTTAAAATTTGACTTGAGTTCATTCGCTTAAATTTTTTCTTCGCATTTAACATACTTCGGCGAATGATTTTTAAGCGCTCTAAAGGTTCTTCTTTATGCGTGCCTAAATTTGCCAGAATCATGGTAATTCGGTTAGAAAGCTCTGAATTATCATCACGTACTGATGCTGGTACCATTGCGATCAGTGGCTTCTTTGGTAAAGCATTTTGTGTAATGAGGTATTCTCTTAATGCACCTGAGCACACAGCAAGAACGATATCGTTAATGGTTACATTGAGTGCCTTTGCAATGGCAGTTAAGCGTGAAAACTCATAAGATTGTGCAGCAAAACGACGTGAAGAACTGACACGTTGATTTAAAATACTGCTAGGTGCTTGAAAGCTAGAAACGTAATCTGGATTACGTCCAATATCTTTGGTAATGGTTTGAGATAACTCGTAAAGGACACCAGGAGTAGATTCTAACTGGTTTTTAACAGTCGAAATAAAACCTTTAATTTTACTTGCTTTAGGTTGTTTTAAACGTTTTGCACGAGGTCCTTCTACACACCAAGGCGGTACAATACTTTTTGCATCTGGATCATGTGATAAAGACTTTTCAACAAGTCGCATACCTGCAATACCATCTACCATTGCATGGTGGATTTTGAAGTACATCGCAAAACGATTGCCTTCAATTCCTTCAATAATATGGCAAGTCCACAAAGGTTTTGCACGGTCAATTAAAGCGCTGTGTTCTTGCGAAATATAGGTGAGTAATTCACGAATACGTCCTGGTTTTGGAAGAGCAATATGTCGGAAGTGATGATCTAAATCGAATTCCTGATCTTCATCCCAAAACAAACCATTTAGCTTATTATTAAATGGTGGAATAGGAATGGATTTTGAAGTACGAATATCTGCAACCAAATCTTGAATAAAAGATGCGGGAGCATTTTCAGGAATTTGAAATAAAAAAAGACCACCTACATGCATAGGCTGTTGACGTTTTTCTAAAGAAAGAAAAATGAAGTCAATGGGGTGTAATGGACGCATATTGCTGGTTGCCTCACTGCAATGCTAACGCTACTCCTGTATGAGCGGCCTTATTAGTATTTTAAATAGAAAGAAATTATAGCTGTTATTTGATAAAAAAGAATGAATTAATATGTATTCATAAGTCTAAAAAGAAACCACGATAAACGTGGTTTTTGAATTGAATTTATTGAAGATTATTTTTTTAAATTACCTGAGTGTAAACCACATTCTTTGTGGGTTGCTTCTTCCCACCACCAACGACCTTCACGTTCATGTTGGTTTGGTAAAACAGGGCGTGTACAAGGCTCGCATCCAATAGAAGTAAAACCACGTTCATGTAGTGGATTATATGGAATTTCCATCATACGAATATAGTTCCAAACATCTGTACTTGACCAGTTCGCAAGCGGATTGTATTTAATAAGCTGTTTCCCTACACCTGAAAAGCCGACATCTGCTTGTACAACAGGAATTTCATTACGTGTTCCCGGGCTTTGATCTTTACGTTGACCTGTAATCCAACCATCTAAAGTAGCTAATTTTTTACGAAGCGGTTGAACTTTACGAATACCGCAACATTCTTTGTGATCATCTTGATAAAAACTAAAGAAGCCTTTTTCAGTTACAAGCGCTTGTACTGCTTCAGATTCGGGAAAACAAATTTCAATATCAATTTTATAATGTTTACGAACTTGGTCGATAAATTGATATGTTTCAGCATGAAGGCGACCTGTATCTAAACTAAAGACGCGAAATGGCTTACCTAAATGCGATGCCATATCTATAAGAACAACATCTTCAGCCCCTGAAAATGAAATAGCAATTTCACCTTCTTGGCTAAGTGCAAGTTCTAAAATTTCATTAGGAGATTTATCTGCATATTCCGATGCAAGTGCATCGACAAGATCAATGGTGGGAATAATTGTCATGAGTGTCCTGGCTATAGGCTTGGCTACATCTAAACCTATATTAATTTATTTCACATGTATTTTAATAGAAATGAAATAGTAGACTTATCACTAAAAAATAAATACTTATGAATAAAATAGATTTAAAAAACAGCACTGAGTTTAAATGCTTCAGTTATGATGATGCAAAATTTTTCATATACAAAAAAGGGGAATGCCATGGAAGTTGTTTGTCTTGATTTAGAAGGAGTTTTAGTTCCAGAAATTTGGATTAACTTTGCCAAAAAAACTGGAATTAAAGAACTAGAAGCGACAACACGAGATATTCCTGATTATGATGTTTTGATGACTCAGCGTTTAAATATTTTAAAAGAACATGGTTTGGGCTTAAATGATATTCAAGCCGTAATTGCTGAAATGGGACCTTTTGAAGGCGCTAAAGAGTTTGTTGAATGGGTGCGTACGCATTTTCAATTGATTATTTTGTCTGATACTTTCTATGAATTTGCGCATCCATTGATGAAGCAATTGGGTTGGCCAACTATTTTTTGCCATAAATTAGAAACAGATGAAAATGGTGTCATCACAGATTATAAACTTCGCCAACCCGATCAAAAACGTAAAGCTGTACAAGCATTACATGGTTTAAATTTCCGAGTGATTGCAGCAGGTGATTCTTATAACGATACAACAATGCTTGGTGAGGCAGATGCAGGTTTCTTATTTGATGCACCTGAAAATGTAATTTCAGAATTTCCACAATTCCCATCAATAAATGGCTATGCAGCACTTAAAGAAGCAATTCGTAATGCTTCAGTTCGTGATATTTCTGCTTAGTTGTGATTGATTAAGTAAGAAAAAAGGCGCATTAAGCGCCTTTTTATATTCTAAATATCAGAATTTATAACCAATTTTCATACCATAACCAATTGCATGGTTATCAGTGAATTCGCCAACAGGTTTTCCACCTGTTTGAGCTGTAGCATCGCCTAACCAGAAGTATTTAACACCGGCTTGAATGAAGTAGTTTTCAGCAGGGCTATATTGAGCACCTAAACCAAGACTCCAATAGCCTTCAGTTGGGCCAAGTGTTGTTACAGGGTTTCCTGCACCTGAGTCGTAACCTACAGCAGCCGTTGCAGCCCACTTGCTGTTAAATTTATGAGATGTACCAACAGTTGCAGAATATTGATCATCTGAATAAGAAATTAGATCTTGACCTAGTTGGCCTAAGTGAGTCGGTGATACAACGAATTGATCCCAGTGTACCCAACGTAAATTTGCGAAAACTAAAGTATTTAGGGAAATGCCAGTTTGTAAATCAATATTTACAGACTGAGGTGTTACGGCTTGAATTTCATTAACAAGGATGTTTCCTCGAGTGTAAGCAGAGCTTTCATGAGAAGTAGCATTATGTTTAATTTCAGAACGATAAGTTACAGCTGCTTTTAATGCGATCTCTGGTTTTGAATAAGCAAACCCAGCAGCCCATCCGTATGCTTCTTTTTGATCGACTTGGATGTTGTAATTAGAGCGACTATAAGCAGCACCACGTAATGAGATGTCAGCCTCTACTGTTTGCCATACAGGCCCTGCATAAAAATTCCAGTTTTCTGTCGGTTGGTAACCAAGTAAAGTAGTAATATTATTTGTTTTAACTTTTACGCTTGTACCTTCAGTTGAAGATGCAAAGTCTGAACCATCTACTGCGTATTGAGCATCGGCACCATAAGGTTGGTCATAGATAAGACCTAGTGAAATTTTGTCTGTTGCTTGAATTTTTACAGCTGCAGTTGCGAAAACATAGTTATCACCCATGTCTCCCACTTTATTGTTATTATTGTCTTTACCTTTTACCGTAGGGTCTAAAATAGAAATGCCTGCTTCAGCATAGTTACCTGATTGTAAAAATGCAGAAATAGATTGACCAGAACGATCAAGACCAGCAGCCATTGTGCACAATGGAAGTGTTGTTAGTGTAAGTGCAATATAAAGTTTGTTGAGCTTCATGGTCTTTCCCTGATGCTATTTGTAACTAAAAGTGGTGGAAAAGTAACACAAATAAAAAAAGAGTAAATACTCAACTATATAAAATACATTGACTTGTAAGGTGAAAATATAAATTAACTAGAGTAAAAGACCTAAAAAATAAACTTATGTGAATGATTCCTAAATGAAAAATAAAAGTATGGATGTATTTAATACAAAAAGTTTAAATGTTTATAAAAAGAACAATTAAAATATGGGGGATAAATATTATTTTTTAAGCAATTAAAAAAGACCACTTAAAGTGGTCTTTTTATTTTAACTAAGAACTTAAGTTCTTAGAATTTATAGCCGATTTTCATACCATAACCAATTGCATGGTTGTCTTTAAATTGACCAACATTGTTGCTACCAGCTGTTAATGCCTGTGCATCACCTAGCCAGAAGTATTTAACACCACCTTGAATAAAGTAGTTAGAAGCAGGGCTGTATTGAGCACCTAAGCCAAGGCTCCAATAACCTTCAGTTGGACCAAGAGTGGATACAGGGTTACCAGCACCAGAATCCCAACCTACAGATACGTTAGCACCCCATTTTTCTGAGAATTTACGACCCACACCAGCATTAATTGTCCATTGGTCTTTGTCATATTGAACGAGTGTATCTGCTACTCGTGCTGGATTCCCTTTTAAAGCCTGCCCAAAATAGTTTGGTGTGATAGAAAAGCCATCCCAATTAACCCAGCGTACATTTGCAAATGCAACTGTGTTAGTCGCAATGCCTGTTTGGAAATCTAAGTTAACAGATTGTGGCGTTGTAACCTCAGTTTTTCCAGGTGTGAAAGCTGGGTTTTGGCTAAAAATTACTGTTCCAAATCCACCTGTTTCTGTAGCATCTAATTTGTGTTTGATTTCAGAGCGGTAAGTTAAAGATGTTTTAAGTGCAATTTCAGGAATTTGGTATGCAACACCCGCTGCCCAGCCCCATGCATCAGCACTTTTCATAGTCGCATCATATGAACCAAATTGCGTATTTCCGCCATATGCTTGACCACGTAAATGTACTTCTCCCTTAGCTTGTTGCCATACTGGACCTGCGTAGAAGTTCCAATTTGCATTAGGCTGGAAGCCAACTAAAAGTGTTAAGTTTTCTGTAGTTACTTCAGCTGATGTGCCTTCACGACCTGTAGGTGTTTGTGTTGCAAACATATGATTATCAGAATTATATTGAGCTTTAGCACCAAAAGGTTGATCAAATAATAAACCTACTGAAATATTGTCTGTAGCTTGTATTTTTAATGCGGCAGAAGCTGAGTGATAACTTGCAGCCATATCGCCTGTATTATTACCTAAAGCATCTTTACCAGATACATCCGCATCTAAAACTGAAAGACCAGCTTCTGCATAGTTACCTGGTTGTAAGAAAGCTGAAATTGATTGACCTGTACGGTCCATTGCCGCAGCGAAAGCACCAGTCATTGGTACAGTTGCAAGAATCATTGCTACGCTAAGCGTTTTTAATTTCATTGTTCATTGTCCCTTGAATATAAGTCTTTATCACTTTTTAATTTAGTTTGTGGTGATTGGAGGTAACGGCTTTACAAACCATAATCAAAAGTTACTCCATGCGACAAAAATATCACAATTAAAATAAGAGTAAATACTCTAGAAAAAAAATATTGAGAATTTTGTGGTTTTAATAGAGTTTAAACTCTATTTTATATATCATTTTTACATATTAATTGTTGAATTTTAATAAGTTGTTTTTTGAACTAAATGGTCTAAAAAAAATATTTTTTTTGTAACTAGTGCCTTTTTTTGATACACATAATTGATATATATGTCACATATTAATGCATTGTATGAAAATATTGATTAGTTATAGCGCGAAAAGTGGCTTAAATAAAAAAAGACTATTCAATGAATAGTCTTTTTTATTGGTTAAATATTTAGAATTTGTAACCGATTTTAAAGTTATAGCTTAAAGCATGATTGTTATTAAACTCTGTATCATATTGGTCTGAATTTAGGGCTATTTGTTTAGAGTGCTGACCTTTAACATCATCTAACCAAATATATTTGATACCTGTATTGAACAAAATAATTTGATGCAGGGCTATATTGAACACCTAAGCCAGTACTCCATGAACCATTAATTGGGGTGTAGTGACTGATATGATCACCGACACCAGAATCCCAGCCTAAAGAACCGTTCACTTGCCATTTGTCTGATAGTTTTTGTATTACACCTAAGTCAAGAGACCACTGATCTTTTTTATATGTAATAGGGTCATAGCCACCCTGTAATCCAGCAGATGTGGAGGGGGTTGATGAGAAGTTAGCCATCCTGTGTTTGTAGTCTAGAAGATTCATTTCAAAATTCTTCCAGTTTATCCAACGTACATTAGCAAGTAGGGTGGTTTTTGAATTAATTTGACTATTTGTTTCTATATTTACAGATTGTGGAGTGGTAAGTGAATCATCCCCAGTTGGTCTCGATGCTAAGTTTGTAAAGGCTGGTGTGCTCTGTAATTCTTCGGCAGAGAACTTATGTTTTATTTTAGACCTGTAGGTTATGGATGCTAAATGCTTGCTATCATTTGTTTTGAAGGATAACCCACCCAACCATATGCTTCATCATTAAATTTTGCAGCATAAGTAGATTGCTCGATTATTTGATTACCTGTGCTGTGTGTGCCTCGTGGCGTAAAATTACCGTTTAAATATTGATATGAAGGACCTAAGAATACATTCCAATTATTATTGGGTTGATAGCCAAATAGTATAGTAATATTTTTCGTATCAATTTTAAACTGAGTTTTTGTACTGGGAAGTCCTAAGTACAGTAATGCTTGTTCGTAATTGGTGTCTATTCCAAAAGGTTCATCATAAATTAAGCCCATAGAAATTTTTTCGTTTATTTGAGCTTTTATTGTTAAGTCGGGAACTAGGAATGTGCTGTTTAAGTCACCTAAGTTCAGATTTTGGTAAGAAGAGGCAACAACACGGCCCATAATATTGTTGGTGGTTTTGGCAGAAATACTCTGATCTGTAACATTAAATCCTGCTTCAAAATAGTTACCAGGTTCTAAAAAGGCAGAAACTGATTGATTTGAGCGTTCTAAAGCAGCAGCAAAGATACTAGTTGCTGGCAATGTTGCTATTAAAGTAGCAATATAAAGTTGGTTTAATTTCATAGTAATTCCCTTGGTTTTTATGGTGATGCAATGTGCAGTTGTTGTTTAAAGTGTGAAATGTGTTGTTTTATTGTTTGAAATTTATCATTAAAAATTATATTTGTGTAGTTGTTTTGTTTTACTAATTATGTGAATTTGTAAGAATTAATACATTTTTTAAATCTAATTATTAGCTATATTTATGCCTGAACCTTTTAAGTAAAGATTGTAGTTGAATGTTGATCTAGTTTATTGATATGAAAAAAGTCTAAATAAAGTAATTTTTTTTGAGTTTTTTTGAAATATATCTATATTTATCAGTGTTTAATTTTTTTTAATATATATATAAGTGTATTTTAAAATAATATGGTTTGTGCGCCCTGCGGGACTCGAACCCACGTCGGTCGCTTAGGAGGCAACTGCTCTATCCAGTTAAGCTAAGGGCACAAAGAATGTTGCCTAATTTAGCTGAAAATAGGTCAAAAAAAAAGGTTATCACCGAAGTAATAACCTTTTAATTTAACGCGAATTTCTAAATTTCGTCACTTTCAACTTTTACATCACTTAAATCTTTCGGATTTAATCGATCAAAAAGAACCAACATTAGTGTGATCCAAATAGGAATCATCACCACAGACTCTTTAAAACCTTGATCCCACATGATGTATAGAACAATAGCAATAAAAATTAAAACAATATAATTACTTACTGGTGCCCAAAGCGCAGGATAAGATGTTTTAAAATTCAAAACACGCTTCGCACGTCTAAATTGTAAATGGGTGAGGGTAATCATCGCCCAGTTAAGAACCAATGCACCAACGACCACATACATTAAATGACCAAGTGCTTCTTCTGGTACAAAGTAGTTTAAAAGTACACAGCCAAAAATTAACAATGCAGAAAGCAAAACAGCTGGAATTGGTACACCTTGTTTATTTACTTTAGCAAATACTTTTGGTGCATTTCCTTGTTTTGCTAAGCTGTAAAGCATACGGCTATTGGCATACATACCACTGTTATAAACAGATAATGCAGCAGTTAAAATAATAAAGTTGAGTAAATGTGCAGCCCAATTAATGCCAAGTTGACTAAAAATCATCACAAATGGGCTTTTATCTAAACCGCCAAGTTCTAATTGATTCCAAGGCACTAAAGATAAAAGAATTGCAAGAGAGCCGATATAGAAAATCAAAATTCGGAAAACAACTTGGTTGATTGCTTTAGGAATGGTTTTCTTTGGATTGTCTGCTTCGGCAGCTGCCATTCCAATAAGCTCGATACCACCAAATGCGAACATAATGAAAGCGAGCATAAAGAATAGACCTTCAAATCCATTCGGAAAGAATCCACCTTGGCTCCAAAGGTTGCTAAAAGATGCTGTTGAGTTTGAATCTGCGGTTAGTAATAAAAATAGACCGAAAATAATCATAGAGACAACAGCGGCTACCTTAATGATAGACAGCCAGAATTCAGATTCGCCATAAAATTTTACATTGCCTAAGTTAACGGCTGTAATGATAACGAAAAAGAACAGTACAGATGCCCATGCAGGAATAAAGGGCCACCAATAGTTAATATATTTAGCAACAGCAGTCAGTTCTGTCATTGCCACTAAAATATATAAAATCCAATAGTTCCAGCCAGTTAAAAAGCCTGGAAACTTACCCCAATATTTATATGCAAAGTGACTAAATGAACCTGCTACAGGTTCATGAACAATCATTTCGCCTAATTGACGCATAATTAAAAAAGCAATTAAGCCACCAATCGCATAACCCAAAATAATAGATGGACCTGCGGATTGAATGACTTGAGCGGAACCTAAGAATAAGCCCGTACCAATTGCACCACCCATGGCAATTAATTGGATATGACGGTTCTTTAAGCCACGCTGAAGTTCAGTAGTATTTTTATTCAAGTTTTTCAGCCCGACGATGAATAAGTATCAAGATTGTAATAGATCGATTGCAATTAGCCTAGAGAAACGCTAAAAGGCAACGAATATCATGATATTTGTAAAAAATATTTATAAATAAAATATATATAAATATTAGTACAATCAAGCAAATAAATTAAACAAATAGTGTAAAAAAGTTGAAAAATATTTTTTGGGGTGTGTTGTTTTTTTATACTTAAGTCATGTATGCATACAGCGAGATTAAAAACACAGTATGCTAGATTTGGTTATTAGAAAATATTGTAAATATAAAGACAAAGGGATGTCTAAATGAGCTTTGCAGCACAAGTTAAAATTCAAGCAACTTATATGCGTGGTGGTACAAGTAAAGGTGTATTTTTTAAATTAGATGATTTACCTCAAGAAGCTCAAGTTGCAGGAAAAATAAGAGATCAAATTTTACTTCGTGTAATTGGAAGCCCAGATCCGTATGGAAAACAAATAGATGGAATGGGTGGGGCAACGTCAAGTACAAGTAAAACGGTTATTTTATCTAAAAGTTTACAGCTAAATCATGATGTGGATTATCTGTTTGGGCAGGTTGCAATAGATAAGCCTTTTGTAGATTGGAGTGGAAATTGTGGCAATCTAACTGCGGCAGTTGGTGCTTTTGCTATCAATAATGGCTTGGTAGATTTAGACAGAATTCCTGAAAATGGGATTTGCACTGTTCGTATTTGGCAAAAGAATATTGAAAAAACCATTATTGCACACGTGCCGATTACGCAGGGGCAAGTTCAGGAAACAGGAAATTTTGAACTTGATGGAGTGACATTTCCTGCAGCGGAAGTTCAAATTGAATTTTTAGACCCTGCAGATGATGGTGAAGATGGAGGGGCAATGTTTCCAACGGGAAATGTTGTCGATACTTTAGATGTGCCAAATGTTGGAACATATCAGGCGACATTTATAAATGCGGGTATCCCTACTATATTCTTAAATGCAGAAGAGCTTGGTTTTGATGGTACTGAGTTACAAGATGTAATTAACGGTGATGCTAAAATTTTAGAAAAATTTGAAACCATTCGTGCCTATGGTGCAAAGCAGATGGGGTTAATTCAAGATATTTCCGAAGCAGTAAATCGTCAACATACACCTAAAATTGCATTTGTAGCATCATCGAAAGCATATACATCTTCAAGTGGTAAACTCATTTCAGAGCAAGACACCGATTTATTGGTTCGCGCACTTTCTATGGGAAAACTTCATCATGCCATGATGGGGACTGCTGCTGTTGCTATAGGTACGGCGGCTGCAATTCCGGGAACATTGGTGAATTTGGCGGCAGGAGGTGGCGAGCGCGAAGCTGTGCGTTTTGGTCATCCATCGGGGACTTTGCGTGTTGGTGCGCAAGCATTAAAAGAAAATGGTCAATGGGTAGTGAAAAAAGCAGTAATGAGTCGCAGTGCTCGAATTTTGATGGAAGGTTGGGTGCGAATTCCTGCTGATCATTTGAGATAATTAATCTTCAGCTGATGGATAAAACGCCTCTATAATTAGAGGTGTTTTTGTTTATTTTACTTATATAAAAATAATAAAAGTTGATGTGGGTTTATACATCAAAAAAAAAGTATGAATATCTATTTATATGTACAATAGCCAACAGTTAAATTGACCATCTTTAAATGGCTAATTTTAATTTGGAATTTATAAAATTATAGAGGCTCACGTGTCATCATCAGCAGACATACAAAATAATGTACTTTCCGCAGCGCAACAGCGTATTCAACAAGATTTGTTGACCGCTTTAGATGCATTTGCGATTCCTGAACCTTTAAAAGGCGCGGTGCATCATGCGGTTATGTTGGGTGGTAAGCGTGTTAGACCTGCATTGGCATATGCAACAGCATCTATAAAGCCGAACTTAAATTATGCGGCAGTACGTCGTGCCGCAGTTGCGATTGAGCTTATTCATTGTTATTCGTTAGCACATGATGATTTGCCTTGTATGGATAATGACTTATTGCGTCGTGGTCAACCGACTTGTCACGTCGCTTTTGGTGAAGATACTGCACTTTTAGCGGGAGATATTCTTCAATCGATGGCATTTGAAATTTTAGGAAGTCGTTTGTTTGATCAGGGTGCTGCGGTCGATGCTTCAATTGTCTTGAAACAAATGCAAATTTTAGCGACAGCTTCATCAAAAATGGTATGTGGTCAAGTTTTAGATTTGCAGGCAGAAGGCAAGCGTGTTGATCAAGAAGCATTGGAAAATATTCATCGTAATAAAACAGGTGCACTTATTTCTGCGGCTGTCATGATGTCTGCGGTTGCTATTTTTGATGGGGTGGATGTTGCAATTCCTAAATTACGCGAATATGCACAAGCCATTGGTTTAGCATTTCAAGTTCAAGATGATATTTTGGATATTACTGCTGAAACGGAAGTTTTGGGTAAAACAGCAGGTAAAGATGAGTTGGTAGAGAAATCGACCTATCCTGCATTAATGGGCTTAGATAAAGCTATTGAGTATGCACAAGAATTACATGATCAGGCATTTTTAACTTTAGAATATTTTGGTGGTTCTGCTGAAGAATTGGTTTTAATTTCTCAGTTTTTACTTCACCGTAAAAAATAGCTTTTAAAATTAGAAGCAATTTTTCTTTAGTAAAGAATGAAATAAAAAAAGCGTGCAATAAAGGCACGCTTTTTTTTAGTTTTTAAAAACTATTCTGTAATGGTTGCATCAGGAACAATAATTTTTTTCCCATTTTTGATGGCTTGTAGTGCATCAGCATCAAAGTCAATGAGTAGTGAGTTGTTTGCAACATTAATTGAATATTTGCTAATGAGTTTTTTATCACCATTCAGTGTTTCCACTTTGTATTCATCGGCAATGTTGAGAATGCCATCTAAATTTGTGGTTGCAGACGCTTTGTCATGGCGAAATAATTCATAGATGTCACGTAAATCAAAAATAGCATTTTCAGCATCTGGGTGCTTACTGATGTAGTTCTCAACATGGCGAATAATAAGTTGTGCGTATAAGAAATAATTGGGTTTATGAGTAATATCTAAATTCATATATTTGCGCCCTTATTGTTTAATTTTTGATTGGATAACATAGAAATAGCACACTTAAAGAGAATATTTAAATAGCTTTATGTATTGTTTTTCAAATTTTTTACAAAAACAAATAATTACATAAATGTTAATTTGGGGGAAAAATACAATAAAACAAATAGATAAATTAATTTTTATGAGATTAATAATCATTTATGGGTAAATATTCGATTAAATTATTATGTTTTTTATGTTGATTAAATTTTTACATTTTATTTTTTTGATGGCCTAAAACGATTAAATCCTGAGTTGTGTGCTTAAAATGTAAAAAATATCGAAAATGATGAAAAAATCATCCAAAAGACTAGGGCTTATAAACTAGCAAGATACATCATCAATCAGGTACAATTGGAAGGATTAATTTTGTGTTTGGTGTATTTGAAGGCCAATACATACATTCTTTGTTAATAAATAGGCCTGCCAGGAGTTATCCCCGCATGAGTGCCATTACTCCATACGAATGGGCAATTATTGCCTTCGTGATCGGCGTTACATTTTTATGCGCTTTTATGCTCACTGTCCCGTTACTCCTTGGGGGTAAGTCGTGGGGGCGAGCTAAGCAAGAACAATTCGAGTCGGGTGTTGTAGGTGCCGGTGGCGCACGTATTCGCTTGTCCGCTAAATTTTATTTAGTGGCAATTTTCTTTGTTGTCTTCGACTTAGAGGCTCTTTATCTATACGCATGGGCTGCTTCAGTTCGTGAAGTAGGATGGGTTGGTTTTGCTACAGCTGCTGTATTTATTTTAGTTTTACTCGTTGGTTTGGTTTATGAGCTATCAACAGGAGCACTTAATTGGGCACCTTCAGATAAGCGTAAAGCAGCAGGGATTAAACCTAAAATCGGTTCTCCAAATATGGATATAGCTGAAATTACGCGCTTTAACTCAATTGAAGAGTTGGTTATGGACCCTACAGGTCAAATTCCAGCGCAATCTTCTGGTCGTGTGAAACCAAAAACACCGACTGCATCATCTGACAAGGAGTAAATACGGGATGAAATACACCTTAACCCGTGCGAATCCGGATGCTGATCAATATCCACTTCAAGAGCGTCAAATCGTTACAGATCCGCTTGAAGATGAAGTGAATAAAAATGTGTTTATGACTCGTTTAGAGGATTTAGCACATACAGCAGTAAACTGGGGTCGTAAAAACTCAGTTTGGCCGTTTAACTTTGGTACATCTTGCTGCTACGTAGAGTATGCAACGACTTTAACAGGCGTGCATGACTTGTCACGTTTCGGTGCCGAAGTAATTCGTGCTTCGCCACGTCAAGCAGACTTGATGATTGTTGCAGGGACTTGCTTTGTTAAGATGGCACCTGTAATTCAACGTTTGTACGAGCAAATGCTTGAGCCTAAATGGGTTATCTCAATGGGTGCATGTGCAAACTCAGGCGGTATGTACGACATTTACTCGGTTGTACAAGGCGTGGACAAAATTATTCCTGTCGACGTTTATGTGCCGGGTTGCCCGCCACGTCCTGAAGCATTAATTCAAGCATTAATGTTGCTACAAGACCAAATTCAACTCGAGCGCCGTCCACTTTCAGCGGTGATTGGTGATGATCTTAAGCCAGTGTATAAGCCAAAGATGCAGCCAGAACGTGATCGTAAGAATGCACAGCGTATTGCAGTGAAAAACTTACGCTCGATGGATGAAATTAAATAATTTAAGTGACAAATTTTTGATGCACCCGAATGGGTGTAGTTGTCGTTTAAGTTGACTGAATTTGTATTAAATAGGAAGCCAAGCCAATGGCTGAAACTGAAATTGCTATGCCAGAGTCAACGCCTGTTGATTCACGCCCTGCATTTGCAATTGTAGAAGAGCTCAAAACCAAATTTGGTGAGAACTTCTATGTGCAAACGACTTTTGAAGATTTTCCAACGGTCTGGGTTGAGCGCGCACGTGTACAAGACGTTTTAATGTTCTTGCGCAAAGTCGAACGTCCTTACGTGATGTTGTTCGACTTATCTGCTACAGATGAGCGTTTACGTACCCATCGTGACGGTTTGCCTGCATCTGACTTTACAGTGTTCTATCACTTGTTATCGTTAGAGCGAAATAGTGATATTCGTATTAAAGTTGCTTTGTCTGAGAATGATGTAAATCTTCCTACGGCAACGAACATTTGGCCAAATGCCAACTGGTACGAGCGTGAAGCTTACGATATGTTCGGGATCAATTTCGAAGGGCATCCAATGCTCCGTCGTATTTTGTTACCTACATATTGGGAAGGTCACCCACTTCGTAAAGAATATTCTGCACGTGCGACTGAATATACGCCGTACATGCAAAACCAAGCGAAACAAGATTTCGAACAAGAACATTTACGTTTTGTACCTGAAGATTGGGGGCTAAAACGTGGAAATGATGATGAAGATTTCATGTTCTTGAACTTGGGTCCTAACCATCCATCTGCGCACGGTGCATTCCGTATTATTTTGCAGTTAGATGGCGAAGAAGTGAAAGACTGTGTGCCTGATATCGGTTATCACCACCGTGGTGTGGAAAAGATGGCTGAACGTCAAACTTGGCATTCATTCATTCCGTATACAGACCGTGTCGATTACCTAGGTGGCTGTGCACAGAACATGCCTTATGTAATGGGTGTGGAGCAAATGGCAGGAATTACAGTTCCTGACCGTGCACAATGTATCCGTGTCATGATGTCTGAATTGTTCCGTATTAATAACCACTTATTGTTTATTGGTACAGCGATTCAAGATGCGGGTGGTATGACCCCTGTATTCTATATGTTTGCAGATCGTCAAAAAATCTATGATGCGATTGAAGCAATCACAGGTTACCGTATGCACCCAGCGTGGTTCCGTATTGGCGGTACAGCGCATGACCTTCCAAACAACTGGCAACATCTCATTCGCGAAATCCTAGATTGGATGCCGAAGCGTATGAACGAATACTACACAGCAGCATTGAAAAACTCAGTGTTTGTTGGTCGTACGCGTAACGTTGCTCAGTATGATGCGAAATCTGCATTGGCTTGGGGTGTGACTGGTACAGGCTTACGTGCAACAGGTATCGATTTCGACGTTCGTAAATATCGTCCGTATAGCGGTTACGAAAACTACGACTTCGATGTGCCATTAGAGTATGAAGGCGATGCTTATGCACGTGTCATGGTTCACTTCCGAGAAATTGAAGAATCATTGAAAATCGTGAAGCAATGTTTAGACAACATGCCTTCTGGTGCATATAAAGCAGATCATCCATTGGCTGTTCCGCCACCAAAAGATAAAACATTACAAGATATTGAGACGCTAATTACGCACTTCTTGAGCGTATCTTGGGGTCCTGTAATGCCTGCTGGTGAAGCATCTGTAATGGCTGAAGTGGTAAAAGGTGCGTCTAACTACTACTTGACTTCAGATAAGTCAACGATGAGTTACCGTACTCGTATTCGTACACCAACTTTCACGCATTTACAGCAAATGCCTTCTGTGATTAACGGCAGCTTAATGTCTGACTTGATCATTTATTTAGCGACAATTGACGTCGTAATGGCTGACGTGGATCGCTAAGGGGTAAACGCATTATGATGATTTTGACAGATAAAAAACCACGTGTGACGGTTGAAGGAATTTTAACTTCGGAAGAAATTCATGAAATTGAACATCACATTGGTCACTATCCGTATCCACGCGCTGCATGTTTAGATGCATTGAAGTGTGTACAACGCCGTAATGGTTGGGTAGATGATGCGCAAATGAATGCAATTGCTCAAATGTTAAGTATGACAGTTGCAGATTTAGAAGGTGTTGCTACTTTCTATAATCGTATTTATCGCCAACCTGTAGGTCGCAACGTAATTTTATTATGTGATTCAATTGCATGCTTCTTAATGGGCGCGGAAACTTTAGCAGAAGCTTTCCAACGTGAATTAGGTATTCAATTTGGTCAAACGACAGCTGATGGTCGTTTCACTATTTTGCCAATTTGCTGTTTGGGTAACTGCGATAAAGGTCCAACCTTAATGATTAATGAAGATACTCACGGTTTAGTGGAAGTGTCTTCAGTTAAACAGTTATTGGAGAAGTATGTATGAATACTGAACCAAAACCAATTTATGGCGACGGCAACCCAGAAACTCATCCGCTAACATGGCGTTTGAGCAAACAGGAAAACGTGCGCAGTGCAGATGATTACGAAACACTTGAAGGTTATGCAGGCTTTAAAAAAGCATTAGGTATGAAACCTGCTGAAGTGTTAGATGTCATTAAAGCTGCAACTGTAAAAGGCCGTGGTGGTGCAGGTTTCCCAGCAGGGATTAAGTGGTCATTGATGGCGCCAAATGATGGTGGCCCTCGTTACCTCATCTGTAATGCCGATGAAATGGAACCAGGTACTTTCAAAGACCGTTTGTTGATGGAAAAACTTCCACATCAATTGATCGAAGGTATGTTGATTGCAGGCTATACGCTTGAAGCAACACAAGGTTATATCTTCATCCGTGGTGAATACATTGAAGCTGCTCAATACTTAAATGAAGCATTAGAGCAAGTTCGTGCGAAAGGTTACTTAGGTGAAAACATCCTAGGTACAGGTTGGAACTTCGATTTACACGTACATACGGGTGCGGGTCGTTATATTTGTGGTGAAGAAACTGCATTGATTAACTCGCTTGAAGGTCGTCGTGCAAACCCTCGTACTAAACCACCATTCCCGCAAGTTGCAGGTGCTTGGGGTCGTCCTACAATTGTCAACAACGTAGAGACCTACAACAACTTACCAGCAATCATGCTTCGTGGTCCTGAATGGTATATCGGTTTATCTGAAGGTAAGTCGAAAGATCCAGGTACGAAAATTTACGGTGCTTCAGGTAAAGTGAAATTCCCTGGTTTATGGGAACTTCCATTTGGTACAACTGCTCGCGAAGTGATCGAAGATCATGCTGGTGGTATGCGTGATGGCTTAACGCTGAAAGCATGGTTACCAGGTGGTGCATCTACAGACTTCTTGGCTGCTGAACACATTGACTTGCCTATGGATGCTGAAAGCATCATGAAAGCAGGTTCACGTTTAGGTACGTGCTTGTTGATGGTTGTTGACCAAACTCAATGTATGGTTTCTGCAACACGTAACTTAGAAGAATTCTTTGCACGTGAATCTTGTGGTTTCTGTACACCATGTCGTGATGGTTTACCTTGGGCTGTTAAAGCGCTTAAAGCACTTGAAGATGGTACAGGTAAGAAAGAAGATATCGATCACTTACAAGAACTTACTCGTAAGCTTTGGATTGGTAAAACTTTCTGTGCTCACGCACCTGGTGCGATGGAACCGCTTATGGGCGCACTCAAACATTTCCGTGGCGAATTTGAAGCAAAAGTAGTTGATGCTGCTGCTCAAATTAGCAACGTAGAACAAGCTTAAGGAATTCGACTATGGCTACAATTCATGTCGATGGCAAATCGTATGAAGTCGATGGTTCAGAGAACTTGCTACAAGCATGTTTATCTTTGGGTATTGATATTCCGTACTTTTGTTGGCATCCATCCTTAGGTTCTGTCGGTTCTTGCCGTCAATGTGCTGTGACCCAATATGCGAATCCGGAAGATACCCGTGGTCGCTTGGTTATGTCATGTATGACGCCTGCGTCTGACAATACCTATATTTCTATTGAAGACAACGAAGCAAAGACATTCCGTGCTTCAATCGTTGAATTCTTAATGACGAATCACCCACACGACTGTCCAGTGTGTGAAGAAGGTGGTCATTGTCATTTACAAGATATGACTGTGATGACACAGCATGATCGTCGTCGTTACCGTTTCACAAAACGTACGCATTATAACCAAGAGCTAGGCTCATTCATTTCTCACGAAATGAACCGTTGTATCGCATGTTACCGTTGTGTTCGTTACTACAAAGATTATGCTGGTGGTACAGACTTTGGTGTGTATGCAAGTGCATCACGTGTTTACTTCGGTCGTCCTGAATCAGGTACTTTGGAATCTGAATTCTCAGGTAACTTGACTGAAGTATGTCCAACAGGTGTATTCACTGATAAAACGCATTCTGAGCGTTATAACCGTAAATGGGACATGCAGTATGCGCCAAGCGTATGCCAAGGCTGTTCTTCAGGTTGTAATATTTCTCCGGGTGAGCGTTATGGCGAATTGCGTCGTGTAGAAAACCGTTTCAACGGTGAAGTAAACCAATACTTCCTATGTGATAAAGGTCGTTTCGGTACAGGTTATGTGAATAACGCTGATCGTCCACGTCAACCACAATTCCGTTCAGGTGATAACGTAACTACAGTTTCTGTAGACAAAGCACTTGATACAGTAATTGAAAATATCCAAGGCAAAAAAGTATTGGGTATTGGTTCACCACGTGCATCTCTTGAATCTAACTTCGCGCTTCGTGAATTGGTGGGTCAAGAAAATTATTCAACAGGTTTGTCTCAAAAAGAACAAAGCCTTGTTGAATTAGCGGCTTCAATCATGCAAACAGAGGGTGTTTATAACCCGAATATGCGTGAAATTGAAAGCTACGATGCTGTGTTGATTTTGGGTGAAGACTTAACTCAAACTGCGCCTCGTATGGCTTTATCTGTTCGCCAAGCTGCGAAAAATAA
The DNA here is from genome assembly GCF_009372215.1 of Acinetobacter portensis. Classification (GTDB taxonomy): domain Bacteria; phylum Pseudomonadota; class Gammaproteobacteria; order Pseudomonadales; family Moraxellaceae; genus Acinetobacter; species Acinetobacter portensis. Next base: position 86,956 of record NZ_LWRV01000002.1, read on the forward strand.
AGGCAAAGAGATGGCAGCTGAGCGTCGTACTCAAGAATGGTTGGCTGAACCTGTTCAACGTATTGCACAAGATGCGAAATCTCCAATCTACATTCTAGCTGCAACGCAAACACGTTTAGCTGATGTTGCGACAGGCGAAGTTGTTGCTTCTCCAAACGATATCGCGCGTTTAGGTTTTGCAATTGCTGCAGGCGTGAAAGGCGAAAGCATTCTTGGTTTAGATGATGATGCGAAAGCATTTGCTCAAACTATTGCTGATACTTTAAAAGCTGCGAAAAAGCCACTGATCATCTCGGGTACTAGCTTACAAGATGCTGCAATCATGGAAGCTGCTGCACAAGTTGCACAGAACCTTGGTAATGCAGGTCTGACATTGACTGTTCCTGAAGTGAACTCAATGGGCTTGGCAATTTTAGGTGGTCAAAGCTTAGAACAAGCTTTTGCACAAGATTACGATGCAATCATTGTGGTTGAAAATGACCTTTACCGTCGTTTACCTGCAAAACAAGTTGATGCTGCTTTAGCGAAAGTGAAAGATGTGATTGTTCTTGATCATGCTGAAACTGAAACTGTTAAGAAAGCCTCTGTGGTTCTTTCTGCTGCAAGCTTCGCTGAAGGTGATGGTACTGTTGTATCTCAAGAAGGCCGTGCACAACGTTTTTACCAAGTGTATGACCCAAGCTACTACAAACCAGAACTTGCAATTAAAGAATCTTGGCGCTGGTTACACGCTTTAGAAACAGGCGTAAAAGGTCAAGCAATCTCTTGGAGTGTTCTTGATGATGTGATTGAATCAGTTGCGAAAAACGTACCTGCTTTAGAAGCAATTCAAGATGTAGCGCCAGATGCAGGCTTCCGTGTTCATGGTCTTAAAGTTGCGCGTGAACCACGTCGTTACTCAGGTCGTACGTCTATGCGTGCACCATTGTCTATTCATGAGCCGAAACAACCTACAGATAAAGATTCTGCATTAACATTCTCTATGGAAGGTTATGTAGGTAATCAAACGCCATCTCCACTTGTACCATTTGCATGGTCTGCAGGTTGGAATTCTCCGCAAGCTTGGAATAAATTCCAAGATAAAGTGGGTGGTTCATTAAAAGGTGGTGATTCTGGTATTCGTCTGTTTGATCGTTTAGCGAAGCGTCCTGCGCGTACTTTCGTTGCTCCAGCACCTGTACTTGTGAATGCTGAAAGCTTCCGTCTTGTACCTATGCATCATATCTTTGGTTCTGGTGAATTTACTGTGAAAACACCTGCAATGGAATCGCGTATTCCTGAAGCGGTATTTGCAGTAGGCGAACAAGATGCTGCACGCTTGAATGTTCAAGATGGTCAAACAATTACGGTTAAAGCAGGGGAAACTTCAATTGTTCTTCCTGTACTCGTAATTGAATACTTACCAACAGGTTATATTGGTTACCCAATTGGTTTAGCACCAACGGTATCACTTGCAGAGCCTGTTTCAGTCGCGGTAGGAGTGTAATTCATGGAACAAGAATTAATCCGTCAAACGCCGATGTGGGCTGAAAATTGGCCAATTGCCTATTCAGTCATTCAAGCGATTGTGATCTTACTTGTTGTGGTTTTGATTGCAGCTTTGATGTCTTTTATTGAACGTCGTTTACTTGGCTTATGGCAAGACCGTTATGGTCCGAACCGTGTAGGTCCAGGTGGTATGTTCCAGATTGTTGCCGACATGCTTAAAATCATGTTCAAAGAAGACTGGACACCAAAATTCGCTGACAAATTAACATTCCGTATGGCTCCAGCAGTTGCGATGGCAACTGCGGTGCTATCGTTCATGGTTATTCCTGTTTCACCTTATTTAGGTGTTGCAGACATGAGCATTGGCTTATTGTTCTTTATGGCAATGGCAGGTATTGCAGTATATGCAGTACTTTTCGGTGGTTGGTCATCAAATAACAAATATGCGTTATTGGGTGGTTTACGTTCTGCAGCTCAAACTATTTCTTATGAAGTGTTCTTGGGTATTTCCCTCATGGGTGTGGTGGCAATTGCTGGCTCATTTAACATGCGTGAAATTGTAGAAGCACAGAAAGATGTTTGGTTTGTTATTCCACAATTCTTAGGTTTCTTAATTTTCGTGGTTGCGGGTGTTGCGGTAACGCATCGTCATCCATTTGACCAACCAGAAGCTGAACAAGAATTGGCAGAGGGTTACCACGTCGAGTATGGCGGTATGAAGTGGGGTATGTTCTTCGTTGCGGAATACGTAAACGTTGTACTTATTTCAGCACTTATCGTGACTTTGTTCTTTGGTGGTTGGTTAGCGCCATTCAACTTAGATATTCCATTCCTTCCAGCTGCATTCTGGTTCATTATTAAAACAGCATTCTTTGTAATGATGTTTGTATTGGCGCGTGGTTCATTAATGCGTCCACGTTATGACCAAGTAATGAATTTTGGTTGGAAAATTTGCTTGCCATTGGCATTGGTGAACCTTTTGGTGACTGGTGCTGTGATTCTGATGAATCAGGCCTAAGACAGCAGGGAGAATAAAATGTTTAAGTTTCTAGCTGGATTTGGGTCAATTATACGTTCACTGTGGATGGTTTTCTCACACGTGACACGTAAACGTGACACCATTTTATATCCGGAAGTGAAAGCCGAAGACATCGTGCCACCACGTTTCCGTGGTCGTATCGTGTTAACTCGTGACCCAGATGGTGAAGAGCGCTGTGTTGCTTGTAACCTATGTGCGGTTGCCTGCCCAGTAGGTTGTATTTCACTACAAAAAGCAGAAAAAGAAGATGGTCGTTGGTATCCGGAATTCTTCCGTATCAACTTCTCACGTTGTATTTTCTGCGGTATGTGTGAAGAAGCATGTCCAACGACTGCAATTCAAATGACACCTGATTTCGAGTTAGGTGAGTATGTGCGTCAAGACCTTGTATATGAGAAAGAAAACTTACTTATCTCAGGTCCTGGTAAATATCCTGACTATAATTTCTACCGTGTAACAGGTATGGCAGTTGCAGGTAAAGATAAAGGTCAAGCGCAACGTGAAAGTGCGCCAGTTGATGTACGGAGTCTATTACCATGATGTGGCCATTTTATTTGATGGCACTTGTGGCCATTGTCTCTACAGTTCGTGTTGTAACAAACACGAACCCTGTACACGCTTTATTAAGCTTGATCGTGTCATTACTTGCTGTTGCAGGTATGTTCATGATCGTTGGTGCGCCATTCGCTGGTGCGCTTGAAATTATTGTTTATGCTGGCGCGATCATGGTGTTATTCGTGTTCGTTGTAATGATGCTAAATCTTGGTGAACATACAGTTGAACAAGAAAGCAAATGGTTAACATCATCTGCATGGGCATATCCAGCATTAATGAGTTTCTTAATGGGCTTATTGCTTGTTTGGATGCTTGGATCAGATTACACGCACAGTGTGGCGCTTATGGGACAAGAAATTGTAGGTCCTAAAGTAGTTGGTCAAGCACTCTTTACTCACTATTTATTATTGGTTGAAGTAGCCGCAATGTTATTGCTCGCAGCACTTGTTGCAGCATTCCACATTGGTAAACGTGAACCAAGTGCTGAAGAGGAAAAAGAATAATGGGCAACATCCCTTTAGAACATGGTTTGATCGTTGCGACCATTCTTTTTGCACTTGGTTTTTACGGTGTAATGGTTCGACGCAACCTATTATTTATTTTAATGAGCCTTGAAATCATGATGAACGCTGCTGCTTTAGCGTTTGTATTGGCAGGTAGTGCATGGGCACAACCAGATGGCCAAATCATGTTCATCTTGATCTTAACGCTTGCTGCGGCAGAGGCGTGTATCGGTCTTGCGATCGTGCTTCAGTTTTACCATCGCTTCCATCATTTGGATGTGGATGCTGCTAGTGAGATGCGCGGATGAGTTATTTATATTTAACAGTATTGTTTCCGCTCATTGGTTTTATCCTTTTAGCGGCAGGACGTACAAAGCTTCCTGAAAATGTTGCGGCAATTATTGGTGTAGGTTCTGTTGGACTTTCAGCTTTATTTGCATTAATTGCAGGTTTCGATTTCGTTAATAACGGATCGGTTGCAACAACTCAACATCTTTGGACTTGGTTTAATGTTGGCGGTTTTTCTCCAGCATTTAGCTTACATTTAGATGGTCTATCATTATTGATGATGGGCATGATCACAGGTGTGGGTTTCTTAATTCATATCTTTGCATCATGGTATATGCGTGGTGAAGAAGATTTCGCGCGTTTCTTCTCTTATTTCAACTTATTCGTAACAAGCATGTTGCTTCTTGTTTTAGGCGACAACTTAGCATTGTTATTCTTAGGTTGGGAAGGCGTTGGTCTTTGCTCATACTTGCTCATTGGTTACTACTACCAAACACCAGCAAATGGTTTTGCAGCAATTAAAGCATTTACAGTAACGCGTATTGGTGATGTATTTTTACTGATCGCACTGTTCTTGATTTACCAACAATTCGGCACATTACACATTGCAGAAGTTGTAGCTGCTGCGCCAACAGTTTTGGCTCAGAGTTCTTCAATTGCAATTTGGACAGCTTTAATGTTGTTCTTGGGTGCTGCAGGTAAATCTGCGCAAATTCCATTGCAAACTTGGTTAGCAGATGCAATGGCAGGTCCTACACCTGTTTCTGCATTGATCCATGCTGCAACAATGGTGACAGCGGGTATTTACCTATGCTGCCGTATGTTCTCTGTATTTGAACAAGCACCTGAAGTGATGGTGTTTATCTCAATTACAGGTGCGGTGACATTGATTGTTGCTGGTTTTGCTGCATTGGTTCAAACAGACATCAAACGTATTTTGGCTTACTCAACAATGAGTCAGTTGGGCTACATGTTTATGGCTGTGGGTGCTGAAGCTTACCAAGCTGGTCTGTTCCACATGTTGGCACATGCCTTCTTTAAAGCGTTATTGTTCCTTTCTTCTGGTGCTGTGATTCTTGCTTACCATCACGAACAAAACATCTTCAAAATGGGTGGCTTGTTTAAACATAACAAATTCCTATTTGCATGTTTCGCGATTGGTGGCGGTGCCTTAGCTGCAATTCCATTCTTAACTGTAGGTTTCTTCTCTAAAGATGCAATCCTTGGTGCAGTTTGGGTTCAGGGTCAATCAATTGCAATTTATGATTGCTTGTATTGGACAGGTGTTGCTGGTGCGTTCTTAACATCAATTTATACATTCCGTTTAATTTGGGTTGTATTCTTTGGTAAAGAAAACACGCCTTACCACGCAATTAAAGGTGCATCTTACTGGTTACCTTTAGGTATTCTTGCAGTGCTTTCAACTTTTGTAGGTGCAGCATTAAAAGCACCTGTAGAAGGTATTCTAAACGCAGCGCGTATTCCTGCATTCAATGTGCCTGAAGCACTTGAACATGGTATGCATTCTGCTGAATACACAGCGGTAGGTATTGCACTTGTAGGTCTTGTGATTGGTGTCGTGTTGTTTGCTTTTGCTTACAAAGCGGTTAAATCATTTGCAACAACTTGTTTTGGTGCTGGTCTTGTAAATATCTGTCGTAACGCACTTGGTTTCGATGCGCTGTATAACCTAGTATTTGTAAAACCATACTTGTTTATTGCGAAGATTCTAGGTCGTGACCCAATTGATAGCTTGTGGTTAGTTCTACCTGCTATTGTGAAAGGTGGTCATAGCTTTACAAGTTCACGTCAAACAGGTTCATTACGCGATTACGCATCAAGCATGGCTTTGGGCATTATTGTGTTATTGATGATTTTGATCGTGACTCAGGTTGTGGGGAAATAAGATGGAAATCACAAACAATTGGATTTTACCCGCACTGATCCTTGTACCGTTCATTGCAGGTTTTGCATGTTGGTTAGTCGATAAGGTTGACCAACACTTACCACGTTACATCGCACTTATTGGTATGCTTGTTACTTTAGGGCTTACTGTTGTGCTTTGGGCTCAGGGTGGATATGACTATTCTTTACAGTCAACACCAGTATGGGCAGCAGAATTCCATCTTGAATGGATTAGATCTTTAGGGATTAACATTCACTTAGCGGTGGATGGTTTATCACTTCTTATGGTTGGCTTAACTGCATTACTGGGTGTACTTGCAGTTGGCTGTTCATGGGGTGAAATTCAGAAGAATGTTGGCTTCTTCCACTTAAACCTTTTATGGTCTTTAGGTGGTGTAATTGGCGTATTCTTAGCAATTGACTTGTTCTTGTTCTTCTTCTTCTGGGAGATGATGCTAGTACCTATCTACTTCTTGATCGCACTTTGGGGTCATAAAGGGGCAGATGGTAAGTCACGCGTTTATGCTGCAACTAAGTTCTTCATTTACACGCAAGTTGCTGGTTTAATCATGCTCATTGGTATTTTAGGTCTTGTGATCTTTAATGCGATTGCGGTAACAGGTCAAATTAGCTTTGCTTATAATGATTTATTACTTGCTGCTCACCAATTAGAAGCTTCATATCCTGCATTTGCTTATGGCTTAATGATCTGTTTATTCATCGGTTTTGCGGTAAAACTTCCAGTTTTCCCATTACACGGTTGGTTACCAGATGCACATGCTCAAGCGCCTACAGCAGGTTCTGTCGACCTTGCAGGTATCTTAATTAAGACTGCTGCTTATGGTTTACTACGTTTTGTTATTCCATTCTTCCCAGCGGCTTCTGCACAATTTGCAGATATTGCGATTATTTTAGGTTTAATTGGTATTTTCTACGGTGCTTGGTGTGCATTCCAGCAAACAGATATGAAACGCTTACTTGCGTACACATCTATTTCGCACATGGGCTTCGTATTACTTGCAATTTATGCAGGTAACATCCTGACATTCCAAGGCTTAATGATCATGATGTTGGCACATGGCTTGTCATCTGCTGCATTGTTCATTATGTGTGGTCAAGTGTATGAACGTTTACATACACGTGATTTACGTTTGATGGGTGGTATTCGTGGTCAATTCCAATATTTACCATTTTTCTTAATGTTCTTCGTTGCTGCGCTTGTGGGTATTCCAGGTTTGGGTAACTTTATTGGTGAATTCCTGATTCTGATGGGTTCATTCGGTAAATTCCCAGCATTCACAATTATTGCTGCTGTAAGTTTAGTGTTTGCAGGTTTATACGGTTTAATCCTGATTCACAAAACATTATTTGGTACGCCAAATGAAGAGCAAAAACAACATTATGCAAGTCCGTTAAAAGACTTAAATGCGCGTGAAGTTGTTATTCTTCTAGTATGTGCTCTTGGTCTTGTATGGCTTGGTCTATATCCACAATCATTCCTTGATATTTCTAATTCAAGTATGGCGTGGTTGGCTCATAGCTACATCCCAGTTCAAGAAGTCGTTGAAGTTGTTCAACAAGCAACTATTCAACCTGAAAATGTGGGGATCCAATAAGTCATGAACTTCACAATGTCGTTTTCTGAGCTTATGCCATTGGCTCCTGTGATGATCGTAGCGTTGACTATGGTTGTCGTGATGATTCTCACCGCAATTAAACGTAATCATAATTTAATTGCGACAGCTTCAGTGGTTGGTTTAAACCTTGCTGTAATCTTAATTTTAATCACAATGTTTGGTGGTAATTTTGTACCATCAAGCGTGATGGGCATGTTTATGGTTGATCCATTTACCATGCTTTATCAGTTAATTATTTTGATTGCATCTCTTGCTTGTTGTACTTTGTCTCATGCTTATATTGAGTCATATAAAGACAACCGCGAAGAATTATATATTTTAATGTTGGGTTCGGTTACGGGCGCAATGTTAATGGTTGCAAGTTCACATTATGCTTCTTTCTTTATCAGCCTTGAGTTGATGTCGATTCCTGTATATGGCTTATTGGCATATACGCATCAGCGTTCTAAATCTTTAGAAGCAGGTGTGAAGTATCTTGTACTTTCAGCGACTGCATCTGCAATGTTATTAATGGGTATGGCGTATATCTACGCTTACACAGGTTCATTATCATTCTATGATTCTGTTCAAACATTGTTGCAAAGCTTAGATCAACCGCTTGTGTTGATTGGTATTGCATTCATTATCTTTGCCGTAGCATTTAAATTATCTCTTGCGCCATTTCATAAATGGACACCAGATGTTTATGCAGGTGCGCCAGCGCCAATCGCAACATTCTTAGCAACAGCTGCGAAAGTTGCAACCATTGGTTTGTTTGTACGTTATTTACTTTCTTCAGGTGCAATTGCAATTCAATCGGTAGTAACAACTTTAACTGTTATTGCTGTGTTATCTATTCTTGTAGGTAACTTCCTTGCAGTTCGTCAAGTGAACTTAAAACGTATTTTGGCTTACTCTTCAATTGCTCATTTTGGTTATTTGTTAATTGGTTTAATTAGCTTAACGTTCGCTAGCCTTGGTAATGTATCTGTTTATGTTATTACTTATGTATTAACGACAATTGGTGCATTTGGTGCAGTAGCGCTTATGTCTAGCCCATATAACAATACAGATGAAGCAGAGAGTCTGGCTGAGTACCGTGGTTTATTCTGGCGTCGTCCAGTATTAACTGCCGTATTAACAGTGATGATGTTATCTCTTGCGGGTATTCCATTAACTGCGGGCTTTATTGGTAAGTTCTTAGTGGTAATGGCTGCTGTAACAGCTCAACATTGGTTCCTTGCTGCAATGATCGTTGTGGGTTCGGGTATTGGTTTGTACTACTACTTACGTGTAATTATCGTAATGTACATGACTCCACCAGAGAATCCACGTATCGACGCTGTAGATCATTGGGGTCAAAAAGTGGGTGGTATCATGGTATTGTTAGCTGCTTTAGCTGTATTGGTGATTGGTGTTTATCCAGATCCAATTATTAGCTTGGCTGTACAATCTGAGATTCTTTCTCCGCTACATATGATGATGAGTTCACGTTAATCTAGATAAAAGATCGACGTAATTTAAAAAAGCCTCCAAATTGGGGGCTTTTTTATTTTTTCAAAATGCAAAATGCATTTATAATGGTGAAAATTTATTTACCCTTTTAGGTGTTCTCCCGTGGCTATCCATGAAATTCAACATCCATTAATTCGACATAAACTTGGTTTACTCCGTCGCGCTGAGATTAGTACTAAAAACTTCCGTGAGCTTGCTCAAGAAGTAACGATGTTGCTGACTTATGAAGCGACTAAAGATTTACCTGTATGTGACCATGAAATTGATGGTTGGGCTGGAAAAGTAACAACTCAGCGTATCGCGGGTAAAAAAATTACAGTTGTGCCAATTTTACGTGCGGGTATTGGCATGTTAGATGGTTTCTTAAATCTAATTCCAAGTGCAAAAGTTTCTGTACTTGGTTTAGAACGTGATGAAGAAACTTTAGAAGCACGTACTTATTACAAAAAATTAGTACCAGATGTACAAAACCGTATTGCAATGATTATTGATCCAATGCTTGCAACAGGTTCATCTTTAGTTGCTGCAATTGATGTATTAAAAGCAAGTGGCTGTAAAGATATTCGCGTTATGGTTTTGGTTGCAGCGCCTGAAGGTATTAAACGTGTTGAAGCAGCACATCCTGACGTTGTTATGTTTACAGCATCTATTGATGATGGCTTAAACGAAAGTGGTTATATTGTTCCTGGTCTTGGCGATGCAGGCGACAAAATTTTTGGTTCAGTTCAAAAAGATTAATTTTGATTTGAACAAAAAAGAGGCTTCTACAGCCTCTTTTTTATATACTGTACAAATAGCATTTCTAGAATAGGGTAGCATCATGAAAGATGAATTATTGCAGGGTAAAATTAAACAGTACGATCCTGCAAAAGGTTTTGGATTTATTGGAACAACAGATGGTGACGTATTTTTCCATATTTCAGATTTCCCTGTGGCAGAAGGCGAACCTAAACGTAATGAACGCGTAAAATTTTTAGCTGTGGAAAATGGCGATAAGTTTAAAGCTGTGCGTATAGAGCGCGTTGAAGATAAGTCTGCGAAAGCGAAAAAAACAAAGGTTGTGACCCACAATAAGTCGATTACAACATCGTTATTATCAAACTTCCGTAAATAATACTGACGTTATTGAAGTATATTTAGATAGATAATAAATATAAAAAAAGAGGCATTTATGTCTCTTTTTTTATTAGAATAATAAACTATAAAAATAGGGGGATTTATGTTTTCTGAGGGGAAAGTTAAGACTTATAATGCCGATAGAGGCTTTGGTTTTATTCAAATTGATGGGGAGAAGAAAGATGTATTCTTTCATATAAAAGACTTTCCAAATAAAAATACTCCACCTGAAATTGGTGAAACTTTGAAGTTTCGAATTGTCGACGATAGTGGAAAGTTTAAAGCTGATAATATTGTTCGAGTAGATTTTAGCGATTCGAATCAAGTTGCAATGAATGTAATGCATCAAGAATATCATCAATATAGAGCAAGAGAACCCAAAGAGTCTAAAGGTTATTGGGGTAAAGTAATTACAATAGTTGGTTTAGCTATTATTGCTGTATTAGGTTTTAAAGTGTATGAAAAATATCAGTTTTACCAAGCGAGCCAGCAATCAAAATTTGAATATTTCAAAGAAATTCAGCTTAAAGCAACAGAAAAAATTAAAGAAAGTTTAGGAAGTTTACCTGATGTTGTGCCGTTGCCTCAAAAAGAAGAACGAAGAGTTCAGACAATTTACAGTGACAGACAAAATACAGCTGACGTGAATCAGTCATTTAGCTGTGATGGTCGCCAACATTGTTCACAAATGCATTCTTATGAAGAAGCGGTATACTTTTTAAGAAATTGTCCAAATGTAAAAATGGATGGAAACCATGATGGGGTTCCTTGCGAACGTCAATTTGGGCGTTGAATTTAAGATTTCTTGGTTATATATCTGAAGTTAATTAATAGAGTTTTTTTATAAGTTAATTTTTGAGCACCAATAAACTCACAATGGAAGTTCCCTCTCTTAATAGGAGAGGGTTAGGGAGAGGTTTTTATGCAAAAATTCCCTCATCTTCTTGTGGAATATATTTCTAATCCTAGAGGGAGAAGGAACTTTTACTTTGTAGGTTAAATAATGATGAGTGATTATTTTTCGATTTATGAAAGAAGTTTAATAAAAAAAGCGCCTTTAGGCGCTTTTTTTATTATGCGTAACTTACTTATTTATCGCAAAATTTCATAAATGCTTTTAAACCAGGACCTTGATACTTTTGACGATGCACGAGCATAAATAATGGACGAGCTAGCTGCCAAAATGGCGTATCTAAAATAACTAAATGTTCTTTTTCAAGTAAAGGTTCAATGGCAAGTTTAGAAATACATGACATACCTAAACCACCTGCTACAATTTTCAAAATAGCTTCGTTATGCCCAAGGGTTAAACGAATATTGGCATCTGGTACATCTTTCAGAATAGCATTATCAAAGACTTCACGCGTACCTGAACCTTCTTCACGTAATATCCATTCGACATCTTTAAAATCATTGATTGTTAAAGCACGATTTAATTTCGCAAGAGGATGATCTGGTGAGCAACATACTGCTAACTCATCATCACGCCAATGAATACACTGTAATTGTGGTAGATGACATGAGCCTTCGATGAGCGCTAAATCGAGTTGAAATTGATTTACAGCTTCAATCATTTGACGCGTATTACCAACTTGAAGTTGTAAGTGAGCTTGAGGCTGAACTTTTAAAAAGTCAGCCATAAGATCAGGCATCAAATAGTCGCTGATGGTGAGCGTTGCACCAAGTCGTAAATCTATACTTTGAAGTTCGCCTTTTGCAGCTTGTTCAAAGGAATCGCAACGACCTAAAATTTCGAGTGCTTGAGGAAGTAGGAAACGACCTAAGTCATTGAGTTGCAGTCTTTTACCTAAACGGTCGAAGAGAGGAGCACCTAAGCCATCTTCTAGATCTGCTAAAGCCATACTTGCAGCACTTTGGGTGAGCTTAACGGCATCGCTTGCTTTAGTTACCGTACCTTCCTGAGCGACTGCTACAAAAACAGCCAATTGGCGTAATGTCATGCGCATGGGTTGAGCCTTAACATATAAAGTTATTCACAAATTATAACGCCATGCTAACATGAGCTTAGTCTTTCATGCCACGTACAAATCATGTCAATTGAGAAATTTAGTCTAGAAAAAGTTTTATCTGTACATCGTTGGACCAATACACTCTTTAGTTTTACCATGACGCGTCCATCTCATTTTAAATTTACAGCAGGTCAATTTGCGCGTATTGGTTTAAAAGTGGGAGATGAATTGGTGGTTCGAGCGTATTCAGTTGTATCTTCCCCATTTGATGAAACTCTAGAATTCTTTTCAATTGTCGTACCTGATGGTGCTTTTACATCGAACTTACAACATTTAAAAGTGGGCGATGAGCTTTATTTAGAAAAGATTCCATATGGTTATTTAACCCTTGCTCGTTATCAATTACCTTTGCCAAAAGATTTATGGTTATTGGGAACAGGAACGGGTTTAGCACCCTTTATTTCTATGCTTCAAGATTTTGAAACATGGTCAAATTATAAAAATATTCATTTGGTTTATAGCGTAAGAACAGCATCTGAATTGGCTTATGCAGATCGTATTCAAGAAATTGCTGAAACATTTGGTGAAGGGCATACAGGTTTTAAATTCACGCCAATTATTACCCGTGACCCAGAAGCGCCATTGCATGATCGTTTGCCTGTTCTGATTAAAAATGGTGAATTAGAAAAAGCTGTTGGATTAGAGTTAAACCCTAAAACTACACATATTATGCTTTGTGGTAATCCACAAATGGTTGAAGATACAAAAGAAGCATTAAAAGCACGTGGTTTAACGATGAACCGTCGTGGTGAAGGAAATATTGCTGTAGAGAATTATTGGTAACGTCCTTTACTCCATCTCCCTTCGGGAGAGGGTAAATCCCTCCCAACTTCCCTTTTTAAAAGGGGGGAGCAGAAGGCACAAAAAAACCTCCATTTTGGAGGTTTTTTATTGAATACATATTTTAATGAACGAACATATCCATAAACTCACGAAGTTCATGAATTGCAGTTTCGACATCCGTCGTTAACCATGTTGGTTCAAAGATCCCCATATAATGTTCTAAGCGATCATAAGGAACGACCAAGCGGATAGGACACTCTTCCTCAAGCAATCGCCAAGGAATAATAGGTACTTCATTATCTAGAAACGACACAATATTACGAATGTCGATGACCATTGCATTAATACATTCGGGGAATGGCATCACCGAAAGTTCTTCTGTACGACGACGAAAATATTCTAAGTCGCCCCATTTAAGAACAAAAGAAGGCTTATTAAACTCAATGATACCAATAAGATGTTGGTCACGAGTGTAGTGCAAGGAACATTGATGTGTGACGTCAGTGTCTAGATCAAGCGTTACACTTTGCTGACGATACGCCATATAACTCTTAAAGTGCATAAATTGGGCGCATAGTATAACTCAAATTTAAGCTTAACAGGCACATATCTATTGAGCGATCTATTCTGCATTTGAATGAAACTAAAAGATGAAAAATATTTAAGCAAAAATATATAAATATCATTGAAATTATGGCAGTGTATTTATTATACAAAATAAGTCGATAAAAATAATTCAAGGAAGGGAACATGACAAAGAACACCAAGAAAAAAACAAATAATTATTTCGCACCTATTGCCATTGCAGGAATCACAGTCGGATTACTTGCAAGTGCATATAAATTTGTTTTTGCAGAGAAACAAGATAAATCGAATGAAATACAGAAAACAGTCAATGAAAAAAAGATTGAAAAAGATGATCAAAATAGAAATTTTGACAAGGAATTTAACGATGGAGATTTTAAAAATGATGAATAATTTATTTAAAAATGAAAATGTTACAAATCAAAAAAAACAGCCTGTACATATTGTAGAAGCTGTAGAAAAAATGGATAAAACCATTGCACGTGTAGAATTTGGGAAAAACGTACGTTTATTTCAAACCGATTATTTAGAGTGATCTAAAAAAGGGAAGAATCACTCTAAAAAAGTATGATCTTTTATACATATTCCGATGCGGCATGTGCAGAAGACCATGCCCATTGAAAGTTAAAACCACCTAAATGACCCGTTACATCTAGAATTTCACCCACGAAAAATAAGCCTTTTTGCTTTTTACTTTCCATTGTTTTTGATGAAACTTCTGTTGTATCCACACCGCCTAAAGTAACTTCTGCCGTTCTATAACCTTCAGTTCCTGATGGTTTAACTTCAAATGCATGCAAACGTGATGCAATGTGTTCAAGTTTTTCATCGCTGATATTGGCAATAGATATTTCTGCTTGTTCTACCCAAATGAGTTGCTGTAATTCCGCAACTACACTTTTAGGGAAATATTCAGACAACAGGGTACGTAATAAAACTTTCGGTTGGCTTTGTTTTTTTGCTTTGAAGAAATCTTTTAAATCTACAGCGGGTAAGAAGTCAATTTTAAAGCTTTGACCTGCATCCCAATAGTTTGAAAGTTGCAGTGAACTTGGACCGCTTAATCCACGATGTGTAAATAATAACGCTTCTGTAAAGCTGTTTAAGTCATTTGAAAGTGTTGCTTCAACGGCATTACCGCTTAAACGAGTGGTTACTTCTTTAAAGCCATCTGTGAATGTAAATGGCACAAGCCCTGCACGTGTAGGATAAACATGATGACCAAATTGTTTGGCAATATCATAACCAATCGCAGAACCGCCTAATGTTGGAATAGATAAACCACCTGAAGCAACCACAACAGATTCTGCATGGAAATAGCCAATATTTGTCGCAACTTGAAAACCTTGATCATCTAAGGCATTTATAGCTTTCACTTCGCAGTTGGTTTTAATATCGACCAAACCTGTTTTTTCACATTCTGCCAAAAGCATCGCTAAAATTTCTTTTGCGCCATTGAGGGTAAATAATTGACCGTGTTTGCGTTCTTCATATTCAATGCCGTATTCGCAAACCATGCCTATAAAGTCCCAGTTTGTATAACGCGACAAAGCAGAAATTACAAAATGCGGATTATGAGATATAAAGTTAGATGGCTCTACATATAGATTGGTGAAGTTACATTTACCACCACCAGACATTAGAATTTTTTTGCCCACTTTATTGGCTTTTTCAACCACAACAACTTTACGACCACGTTGAGCCGCCATATAGGCTGTCATCAAACCAGATGCACCAGCACCTAAAACTAAAACATCGTACTGATTTGCAGACATGACAAACTCACAGGAGATAAAAGCAGGGCATTATAGACAATTTTACGCTGTTTTTCAGACTTATTCTGTTTTAAGGCGACCTTGTAAACCACCTGTATGAATTGCCAAAATACGTGTAGATGGTTTGATCTCTTGTCGTTGAATCATTTGGGAAAGTCCAAACAACATTTTTGCGGTATAAACTTGCTCTAAAGGAATTGCAAATTCATGTTCAAAATTTTGCATAAATTGTAAAAGTTCAGGTGTGGTTTTTGCGTAACCGCCACAGCAAAATTCATCTGTGATTTTCCAATTATATTTATGCGTAAGCTGTTGAACATCTTTCGTTAAAAAATCACCTTTTAAAGCAGAAAAACCAAGCACATTTTGATGTTTTGCACTTGATTCAATCAGTCCTGAAATGGTTCCGCCTGTTCCTACTGCACAACAAATTAAGTTGAAATTCGCTTTATTCGATTCAGTTAAAATTTCTTTACAGCCTTGAATGGCTAAATCATTGGTTCCGCCTTCGGGAATAATGTAATAGTCAGGATATTTTTCTTTTAATTGCGCTAAAAAATGAGCTGAATCTTTTAAGCGATAATGTTCACGGGAAATGAACTCTAATTGCATGCCAAATTGTTGAGCAGTAAATAAAGTATGATTTAAAGATTGATGAGCAAGTTCTTCACCACGAATTATTCCGATACTCTTGAAACCAAATTGATGACTTGCAAAAGCTGTTGCAGCAATGTGATTTGAAAAAGCACCGCCAAAGCTTAAAACACCTAAATAGCCTAAGCTTTTTGCCTCTAGAAAATTATATTTGAGTTTAAAAAACTTATTACCCGAAATCGCAGGATGAACTAAATCTAGACGTTTTATGGTGATGTTTACGCCATGCAATTGAATAGATTGTTCAGGAATATTTTCAGCAATATCATCAAACATAAAATTATAAAAACATTCGGTTATGTGTCTGTTTGATGATTTTAACGCTAAATATAAGATTGAGATATTCATTTAAATTTTGATGAATCATTTATAAGAAAATAATATGTATGTTTTTTATTCAGTAATGCTATGCTGATATTGAAAATAAGGAAGAGGGATTTGCTATGAAAAATACAGCCCTAGTTTTAATTATATTCGGAAGCTTTAGTTTAGTGGCATGTGATACACAAACAGCAACGGAACAGCCTCAATTAGAAGCACGTACCATGATTATTGGTGGCGTTCCTGTTCACGATAAAGATTATAAAATAGATGAAACATTGAATAATCGAATTCAGCAAAAATAACAGCTACATTTCATTAAATTTTTAAAGCAAATTTTTACGTGAAAGCGTAAACTTGCACAGAATTTTTTGCTCATATTTCCAAGGTGTTTTTGTGGAATCATTCTTAATTTTATGCTCGATTGCATTTGCCCTAATGTTGGGTGCGGTAAGTCCTGGTCCTGCATTTATTTATGTAGCAAAAAATTCGATAGGTGTTTCACGTAAACATGGTTTATTTACAGCTTTAGGTACAGGTACAGGCGCAGCCTTATTTGGTTTGTTAGCTGTATTGGGCTTACAAGCCATCTTGTTGGCTGTGCCATCTGCATATTTAATATTAAAGATTTGCGGTGGTATTTACTTACTTTGGCTTGCGTTCAAAATCATTCGTCATGCAAAAGAACCCATGAGCATGGGAAGCGATGAAGCAAAACAAATGACATTTGCACAAGCATATCGTTCGGGTTTGGTGGTGCAACTTAGCAATCCTAAAATTGCGATTATTTTAGCCAGTGTATTTACAGCATTATTACCAAAAGAAATTCCAACTTATTATTATTTTGTTTTGCCTATTTTGTGCTTCTTTATCGATGCTGGTTGGTATTCATTAGTGGCAATGGCACTTTCAGCCGAAAAGCCACGTAAAGTTTATTTAAAGTTTAAAAAAGTATTTGACCGAATTGCAGGCGGTGTAATGACGGTTTTAGGCATTAAACTTATTTTTGGTATGAAATAGCTTTTAAATCAAAATGTAAACTAGAACACAAAATAAACATTAAAATCGAAATTGGCTTGATATTATACGCGCTCTAAAAATAGCCAGTGATAAAACTAGGGGAAATTATGCTAAATAAATCATTACTTGTAACGGTTTTGGGTTGTTTGTTTTTAACTGCATGCTCAACTGTTGAAACATCTAAAACACTTCAATCTCCACAAGTTACTGCTGCAACATCTGCGGTACGTTATAACGGAGTGAAAACACCTGTATCTATTGGTAAGTTTGATAACCGTTCAAGCTACATGCGTGGTATTTTTTCTGACAATGTTGACCGTTTAGGTGGTCAGGCAAAAACAATTTTAGAAACGCACTTACAGCAAACAGGTTATTTCTCTGTTTTAAACCGTGACAATTTGTCTGAATTACAACAAGAAGCAGGTTTCTCTAAATCAAGCCAAGCGATTAAAGGCGCACGTTATGTATTAACGGGTGATGTTTCTGAGTTTGGTCGTAAAGAAGTAGGCGATCATCAATTATTTGGTATTTTAGGTCGTGGTAAAACACAAATTGCTTATGCAAAAGTGAACCTAAATGTCGTAGATGTAAAAACTGCTGAAGTGATTCATTCTGTACAAGGTGCAGGCGAGTACGCATTAAGCGAACGTGAAATTTTAGGCTTTGGTACAAATGCATCTTACGATTCTACATTGAATGGAAAAGTACTCGATTTAGCAGTTCGTGAAGCTGTAAATAATCTTGTTTTAGATGTTCAATCGGGTAAATGGTCAATTCGATAATAGGTTTTAGCTGATGAAAAAAACAGTTTTAGCACTTATCGGACTCAGCCTTATTTTGGTTGGATGTGGTGGCGGAGCAACATCTTTGTACCGTTGGGGGGCATTTCCTCAACAAACTTATAATTATATGAGTGAGAAGTCGAAGACATCTCCTTTAGAGCAAATTGCACATCTTGAAAAAGATCTTGAAAAATCTAAAGCAGAAAATCGTGCTGTACCACCAGGTTTATATGCACATTTGGGTCTATTGAATTTAGATATTCAAAATGCGCAACAAGCTGCTATGTATTTTCAGCTAGAAAAGCAGGTTTATCCTGAATCTACTGTATTGATGAACCGTTTGCTACAACGCATGGGTGCTAAAAATTCAAATGGAGTGAAAAAATGAAAAAATTCAGTCTTTTCACTTCTATGGCTTTGAGTTTAAGTTTATTTTCTACTTATGCATTGGCAGATCAAGTTGAAGATCGTGCTGCTTATATGGCACATGTACCTGCTTCTATTTTGGTTTTACCACCAATTAATGAATCGCCAGATACGCGCGCAACCAATAGCTTTTGGGCTACGGTAACACCGCCACTTGCAGAGGCAGGTTACTATGTATTTCCTGTGACTGTTGTTGATACCATGCTTAAAGAAAATGGTGTGACCAATGGTTTCGATGCACAAAGTATTCCTTTGAAAAAGCTCAAAGAAATTTTTGGTGCAGATGCAGTGATGTATTTGAAAGTGAAGCAATATGGTTCGCAATATCAGTTGATCGATTCGGTTGTTACGGTTGAAGTTGAAGCGAAGTTGGTTGATTTGAATACAGGTGCTTTGCTTTGGGAAGGTCGTAATAAGCAACGCCAAGGTAGTAATGACAACAATAATTCTTTAACGGGCATGTTGGTTTCTGCTTTGATTAATCAGGTTTCGAATCAAGTGAGTGATACGGGGTATGATGTTTCTCGTATTGTGAGTTCGAATTTGTTTTATGTGAATCAGAAGAAGAATAAGGGTTTGTTGTATGGACCTCGTTCACCGAAAGCAGTTCAGAATGCAAATTAAGATGTAAAAAATCCCCTCGAGTAGGGGATTTTTTTAATTCAGTAATTACTGTAAGAGCAAATGTTAAAAATAAATTAATTTGTTCCATTGAATAGGGCTGTGATTTGGGTATTGCCGATTTGGTGATGGTAGTACCCGCGATTTTTTTACATTGGGATGGTTGTTGGTTTAACTGCTTGGGTTGTGAGGGCTTTGGTGCTTAGGGCGAATGTGAGGAATAAGGGTTTTAATGTTTTCATAGGTTTCTTTTAGGTTTTAAAGTATTGTATCATTTTTATCATTTTTATCATTTTTATCATTTTTATCATTTTTATCATTTTTATCATTTTTATCATTTTTATCATTTTTATCATTTTTATCATTTTTATCATTTTTATCATTTTTATCATTTCTTGGATATGTTTTAAATTTAACATTATAGTAAGCAGTATCAAATAAAATTGAATAAAAGTAACTATATGGCGAAGAATAGGCAAATTGGCTCCATTAGGAATGAGTTGGTTAAGAAATCTAGAGAATCGGCTTTAGCTGCTGTCCAAATATTTAATAATCCTAGTATGAGTTTTAAATCGGAATCTTTTATTGTCTTAATGAATATTGCGTGGACATACTTAATGCATGCTTATTTCCGGAAAGAAAATATTGAATATCGATATTTTAAAATTATTAATGGAAGAAAGAGATTTGATAAAACGTCTAAGGGTGCTTATAAACATTGGGAATTAGAGCGATGTTTAAATGATGCCAGTAGTCCGATTGATCGAGATTCGGCAAATAATTTAAGATTTTTGATAGGACTCAGGCACGAAATTGAGCATCAAATGACAAGTCGAATTGACGACTTATTAAGTGCTAGATTTCAAGCTTGCTGTTTAAATTATAATACTTACTTAAAACATTTTTTTGGTGATAACTTAGGCATTGAAAATCATCTTGCATTTAGTTTGCAATTTTCAACTATTAATACAGAACAAAAAGAATTATTGATCGATCAGGAAAATCTACCTAAAAATATCGCATCTTATATATTGGATTTTGATGAATCCTTAGCTCAGGAGGAGTTTTCAAGTCAAAAGTATGCTTACAGAATCCTATTTGTGCCTAAGACAGCAAATCGTAAAGGTCAAGCTGATAGAGTGATTGAATTCGTCAAATCTGATTCACCGTTGGCTGAAGGTATTAATAAAGAATATGCTGTCATTAAAGAGACTGAAAAAGCCAAATTTTTACCTAAACAAATTGTACAATTAATGCAAAAAGAAGGATTTAAAGCCTTTAATATGTATAAGCATACTATTTTAGTTAAACAACATAATGCAAAAGATCCAAAAAATGGTTACGGAACTTTTGTTGCTGAAAAGCATTGGCACTATTATGAAAATTGGCTGCAAATAGTTAGATTATATTGTCAAAAAAATTTAACTTCGTAATTTTATTTGAGGTTGTGGAGGCGACATGGATGTCGCCGTTCACTTGTGGTACAGGGATGTATCATGAAGTGAACAAGAGCTTTTTGTTACCTTGCAAAGTTGCACTTTTCATCTTTCAAAAGTAAAGCAATGCCTACGCAAGGAAAATATGTTTTATAAATTCAAAATGAGGCAGTGATTCAATAAATCCTCTCCCTAACCCTCTCCTTTAAAAAAGGAGAGGGAACTTTAAGGCATAAAAAAGCCCCTACAATGTAGAGGCTTTTTCTAATCTTAATCCAACAATCAAGAAACTTTGTCACCAGCTTTAGCACCAGTTTCAGGAGAAATCACCCAAACACCTTCGCCATTACCCGCAGCTAAAACCATACCGTTAGAAATACCAAAACGCATCTTACGTGGTGCAAGGTTAGCAACCATTACCACCAATTTGCCTTTTAAGTCTTCAGGTTGGTAAAACTCACGAATACCGCTAAACACATTACGTGGTTCAGCTTCACCGACATTTAAAGTCAATTGAAGAAGCTTGTCAGAACCTTCTACAGTAGAAGCTTCTAAAACTTCAGCCACACGAAGGTCAACTTTCATAAAATCATCAATATTAATGATTTCAGCTTCGCCTACTTTAGGTTCAGGTTTCTTTTCTACCTTCTTCTCTTTTTTCTTTTCCACTTTTGGCGCTTCAGCAGGAGCCGCTAAAGAATCTTTAGAAGCATCTACCATGGCAGCAACAGCTTTCGGGTCAACACGTTGCATCAATGGTTGGAACAATGCAATTTCATGACCCACAAGAATCGTTTCACGAGAAGCGAAGTCAAACGCATCTAACTGTAAGAATGCTTGAACTTGTTCAGCCAAAGTCGGCAACACAGGCGCAAGGTAAACAGCCAATTGACGGAATAAGTTAATACCTACAGAACAAACGTCATGAACTTGTTGTTCTTCGCCTTCAATTTTCGCGAGTGCCCAAGGCTTTTTCTCATCGATATATTGGTTGGCTTTATCCGCAAGTGCCATGATTTCACGAATAGCAGCAGAGAACTCACGCGCTTCATATTGAGAAGCAATAGAAGCACCTGCATCAATAAAGCTTTGAACCAATTCAGGCTCTGCACATGTTGCACTTAACTTATTATCAAATTTAGTATTGATGAATTTTGCACAACGGCTTGCGATGTTTACCACTTTACCAACAAGGTCAGAATTCACTTTTTGAACGAAATCATCAAGGTTCAAGTCAGAATCTTCAACTTTGTCAGAAAGTTTAGACGCAAAGTAATAACGTAAATATTCAGGGTTTAAATGCTCTAAATACGTTTCCGCTTTAATGAATGTACCGCGAGATTTCGACATTTTCTGACCATTTACAGTCAAGAAACCATTTACGAATAGACCTGATGGCGTACGGTAGTTTGCACCTTCAAGCATTGCAGGCCAGAACAATGCGTGGAAATAAACGATGTCTTTACCAATGAAGTGATACACCTCATTTTTAGAATCTTTTTTCCAATAATCGTCAAAGCTCAGTTCAGGACGTTTGGTTTTAATGTAGTTTTCAAAGCTCGACATGTAGCCAATTGGTGCATCTACCCAAACGTAGAAATATTTGTTTGGCGCATCTGGAATTTCAAAACCAAAATATGGCGCATCACGTGAAATATCCCAATCATTTAAGCCATTTTCAAACCATTCATCTAACTTATTCGCAATTGAAACAGGTAAACGACCTTCATCACGTGTCCATTTTTGTAAGTATTCTGCAAAGTTTGGAAGTTTAAAGAAGTAATGATCTGAAGATTTTTCTACAGGAGCAGCACCGCTTAATGTCGATTTTGGATTTAACAGTTCAGTTGCGTTATACGTTGTACCGCAAACTTCGCATGAATCGCCGTACTGATCTTCCGCTTTACATTTAGGGCATGTGCCTTTAATGAAACGATCTGACAAGAACATGCCTTTTTCAGGATCGAATAACTGAGAAACAGGACGTACAGCAATATTGCCTGCTTCACGGTTTTTAATATAAATTTCAGATGAACGTGCTTTGTTTTCATCGCTATTTGTAGAGTCATAATGGTCAAAATGAACACCAAAACCATCAAAATCACGTACATGTTCTTTTTGAACATTGGCAATTTGTGCTTCAGGTGAAATGCCATTTGCTTCGGCACGTAGCATAATTGCAGTACCGTGAGCATCATCCGCACATACATAAGTCACGTTATGACCCATTGCACGCATGGCACGAACCCAAATATCTGCTTGGATATAACCGAGTAAGTGACCCATATGGATTGGACCATTGGCGTATGGAAGGGCGTTAGTAACTAAAATATTACGCACGGATATAACTCTCTCATTCGTATTTTATGCAATGGGCATAATTTTACATGAGATATCGCGCAGATGCACAAAGGTTTCAGTGAAATCTTTTCATAAAGTAAATATTTATATATTGCGAAGCCAATAACAGTGATAATAGTCTATTAAAGTAATGCCGAAAGAGTGATAAACCCATGATCGATGATGATTTTGATTTCGACCAACCTGTAACGCGTATTCCGCAAAATGAGCAGCGTAATAAACAGCTGGGTAATCATATTTTAAAAGAGGCAGAACAATATTTAGAAGCCATTTCTGCAGATGAACATACTTTTTTAGTTCAAACGCTTCAATCATTATCGAAAAATGAAGAATATTTTAATGTTTTGGCAGATCAGCTCAATCAACCTTTGGGTGAGAAAGTTGCCAATGATGCGTTAAATTTACTGTATTTTTGGCGTGAAAACCAAAATTTTGAAAATGCATCTGAATTTAAATTATTAGATGTGATTAACGGTGAACATTTTCAAACAGAAATGTTGAAAGCTTTTGATGCGCTTGAAATTGGTGACAATAAAGCACAACGCAGACTTGTGATTTTAGAAGCTTTAAAACTGTATAAACTCGGTTTTCATGCAGGTTGTATCCCTGTTTTATATGCACAGTTAGAAGGGATTTTGACAGAAGTTTTAGTTCAAACAGGTTTCTTAAAGCAGAACGGAACAAAATTTGTTGATGTTTATAAAATTGTTCCGGGCTTAAAAGGTAATGAAATTAAAAGCTTGTGGCATAAGTCGAAAATTGCAGTTGAATTAAACCGTTATTTTGCAGAATTAGCGGCTTATAAAATGGATAGCAGCTCTGTGGTAACGGCAACGCGTCATAATATGTTGCATGGTACAGATGTTGAGCATTTTAACCAAGAACGAAGCTTTATTTTATTTATTTGGTTGTTTAGCGCAGTGAGTTTTATCAGTACCGTTCGTGCTTAAATAATTATTTCGTTACCATCCAATTTTTTCATAAGTCACTTTTAGATTTATGAAAGAAGTCGAATAAAGCAGTTTATTTTTCTTGTGAAATAAGCTGCTTTATTTTTGTCGCTTTCTCGAAATGATCAAGCTGATGTATTTGAATCCACCACGTTGCAACTTGCATTAAAGTTTCAGGATCATCATTTTTATTGGCAAAGAATGCATAAAAAGATAAGCCGACATTTTCACCTTTATTTTTAATTTTTTTATCACAAATATTGATGATTTTTTCTTTTAGTAAATGATTCAGCATGTTAGTCGCTTTAATATAAATAAGAATGAAAGAGAGACTATACGCAATTTTATGTATCTACTTTGTTTCTATTTGATGAATTAATTTTTTTTTAAGACATTTATCTGTATAAATAATAGTTAAGTCCATTTAATAACAATGAGGGAAAAATAATGTCGAATACGAATAATTTAGATGATTTAAAGAATAAAGCTGCTGAACTTGGTGAAGATGTAAAACTAAAAGCCAAAGAAGTACAACTTGAAGGCGAAAAACTTGTAGATGATGTAAAGCATTCTGCAAAAGAAGCGAAGCTTGAAGGTGAAAAAGCTTTAAATGATTTGAAAAAAGATGCGAATGAACACAATGGTGATTTAAAAGATAAATTAGATCATCTAAAAACGGAAGCAACTCAAAAGTTAGATGAAGCGAAGCTAAAAGCCAATGAGCTCAAGCAAGATGCTTCTGAAAAATTTGATGATTTTAAAGCGCAAGCGACTGAAAAACTCGATGAGCTTCAGAAAAAAGCATCGGATATTCTAAATAAGTTTAAAGGCTAATTTATTTCATCTTTCAAAATTTTATTTTAATCAAAGCGAGAGTCATTTAAATGGCTCTCGCTTTTTTAATGTTTCAAATAAGCAAATACAATAGACTTCCTTCATAAATCATTTTTCAATCAATTTAATTGTTTATCTTTCACCCAATCTAAATTGTATATGCCAGCAAGTAAATTAAACCGCAGGTTTAATCTTTTACGACGATTTCTATATACACAAGATAAAATCTTAAAACATTTCATCCTTCCAAATACATGCTCTACTTGAATTCGTCTACGACCAATCTCTCTATTTAACTTTTTTAATTCAGAATCTAATTTTTCAGTTTTCTTTGCTTTAGATGGCATGAGGCATCCAAAACCCAATTTTTTTATCCCTAAATACC
>NZ_LWRV01000003.1 GCF_009372215.1 Acinetobacter portensis
CCCCCTTTTTTAATTTATTTCTCTTTTTTTATCCGTCTGTTTATTTATTCTACAAAATAACCACTTTTTATTATCTTTTGGTCATAAATGGGACGAAATTAGCATTGGAATTATATATTTCATCATCCTTATTTTGTTCCTGCCACCTTAAAGAACGACAATCGATGTATTCACAATAGCCACCTTCGCCTATTTCTTCTTGATTATTTATTTTTACGCTATAGCTAAAGCTCCCCACATAACCTGCACCAACCCCAAATTTGAAATCCCCCCTACTTTGAGCTACAACCAATATTCCACAACCATCATGATCTAAACATGCCCATGAAAATTCTCGTGGCAAATACATATGTTGTCCGTTTGGTGTTTTTATTTTTGGATAAACTCGATCAACATTAAAAGCAACATTGTCTTCAAACATTTCTGTTTGTCCTTTTACACCATCTTTTAAATACATTCTCGATTGTAGTATTTGATTTGTTTCATTTCTTATTTGCATACACAAGAGCTGTCTATTATTTTCTAGATTGATGATTTGATATGTAAAAAATGCATAAGATACATATGGGAAATTCACCATTCGTGCATATTCAAAAGATCCAATCTGTTTAATATGTATTTTTTGCTGTTTATAAATCACCTCTCCCTCACATAAACATAACGATGACCAATATTCTGCAAGTGACATTCTTATTTTCAAAAAGTGTGAAATTGTATTTGTTGTTGTGATCTTGAGTTTAAAACTTAATTCAGAATCTTCTCGCTCTACAAAGAACTCAGGAAAATGACCTGTAATTTGTTCTCTATCTGAAAATTGAAATTTATCTTGAAGAAATGAACATTCATTTTGAATTGAATAGGTATGTAAATGCCCAACCATTTGAGCACTCGTGCTTGCCAATACAGTTGCTATATCTACCCCATGGCTTTGGCTTGAACTATTATTTTGAAATATAGGTGAGTTAGGCTGTCCAATTAAGCTATGGAAGTTTAGATAATGAAGTGGCGCAGGTAAATTCGGGATGATTAGCGCATTATGAATTATTTTATATTTTTTATTCGGAGGATGATAAGGCAAACTTTCATAAGAGCGTTGAGAAGCCCGATTGCATTGTTTAGATTGATCTAGAAAATCTTGAAACAATGTCATATCGAACTCCTCATTTTAAATCATGTTGTTTCCGCATTATTTCTTGCAAAGAATGTCGTTACAAAGCCCGATAATGCATAAAGAATAGAAATAACAAATATACCTACAGGTATGTTGTAAGTCATTGCAGCAAAGATGAAAACAATAATTGGTAAAACAAAGAATGGAACGCGCTTACGTTCTACCGTCTTAAATGAATAATATTTGATGTTTGAGATCATCAACAAGCCAACTGCAACAATGATTACAGCATTTAGAATTTGACTACCAGCTTCTTTTAAATTGAATAATTCTGGGAAATCACGTGCTACAAGTACAAGTGAAATAATCATGACGGCTGCAAGTGGACTTGCAACACCAATAAAGTAGCGTTTATCAACAACACCAATTTGTACATTAAAGCGTGCTAAACGAAATGCAGCACATGCGGTATATACAAAACAAGCTGCCAAGCCGATACGACCTAAATCGTGCAGACTCCAGCTATACATTAAAATTGCAGGTGCAACACCAAAAGCGAGTAAATCTGATAATGAATCAAATTGCTCACCAAATGGACTTTGCGCACCAATTGCTCGTGCAACACGACCATCTAAACCATCTAATAATGCTGCAATAAAAATGGCATAAACAGCATGCGTGTAATCATGATTCATACTCGCAATAATCGAATAAAAGCCAGATAACAACGCTGCTGTTGTGATCAAATTTGGCCACAAATAGATACCACGACGTTTTACTTTCTGCCCTTCATGAGTATGTTCTTCCTCTTCAACTTCAAAAGTGATTCCATCGAAACCACTTTCTTTTGTTGAGGAAATTTCCCGTTCAGGTTTATTTGTATTTGTCATTCTTCGTTCCTAAATGTGACCATTTCTGACTTATTTATAAATTATTCGCCAACTAACCAACGTACAGCAGCGTGTCCACCATTTTCGCTCATGCGTAAATGTGGGAATAACCACTGTAATGCTTCATCTGCATCTTGTGAGAATTTCCATGGTGGATTAATCACAAGTAAACCACAACCATTTAGACCAACAGGTGTGTCATCTGGCCATACACAAATTTCACAAACCAATTGACGACGAATACCCGTTTTATACATTTTCTTTTCAAAACGTTCGATCATCGCGCGATCTTTAATTGGGTACCATACTGCGAAACAACCTGTCGGCCATTTTTTGTATGCAGCAACTAAAAGCTCTACAAGTTGCGGGAAATCTTTACGCTCCAATTCGTATGGAGGGTCAATCATAACCAAGCCACGTTTTTCTTTTGGTGGAATAACACCTAAAAGACCTTCGTAAGCATCGCGCTCATGCAAGCCTGCACGCTTATCGAAAATGTTATGACGTAATTGTTGGAATACATCGCGTTGCATTTCAAAAATAGTAGCTTTATCTATTTCACGCATACCTTCTAGTGCAAACCATGGTGAACCAGGGTAAGCACCCTTACCAAAGTTTTCACGCATAGCATCAACAACTTTCAAATACTGTTGAATGCCTTCAGGTGCATTACGTTTAATAGAATCATCAAGTTTCACTAAGCGGTGAATACCTGTTAAAAACTCGCCAGACTTTTGTGCTTCAGATGTCGATAAATCATATTTACCTGCACCACCATGCGTGTCTACATAGCGATAGGGTTTATCTTTTGCATTGAGTCGAGTCAGCAATTGAAGCAGTAAAACGTGCTTCATGACATCGGCAAAGTTGCCTGCATGGTAATGGTGACGGTAATTCATGTTTCATTTATTCCTCATATCAACGAGTATTTTAGCATGAAATTTAGTTTCATTCAGGAGCATATCTTGTTCTAGAATAACGAACACTTTTTATTATTTTGAGTTTGCAGTTATGGAAGCAGTTCTTCTCCCAAAGTCGTGGAATGTTGATCAGATCTTAGATGGTCTAGATCAACATGGTTTTGCAATTATTGATGATGCTTATTCTTCTGAATATATTCATCAACTTGTAGAAGAATGCACCTCTCATTTAAATCAATTTCGCGATGCTGCAATTCAAAATGGCATTGTTTCCACTATTCGCAGTGACCATATTTTGTGGCTCAATGAAGCCTTAGAAGTTTCTCATCAACATACCAAAACACTTTATGCTCTTGCTGAACAATTTAATCGGGCATTTTATTTGGGTATCAATAATGTAGAAGCGCATTTTGCTTGTTATAACGCAGGTGAATTTTACGCTTTGCATCGAGATAATCCTCAAGGTAAAAATGGTCGTATTATTTCTGCTGTGTATTATTTACATGAAGATTGGCAAGATGGTTGGGGTGGCGAGTTACGCTTAGAAGATAAAAATAATGTATGGCATACACTTCAACCTAAACCAAACCGTATTGCTTTATTTCAAAGTGATTTATTACACGAAGTTTTAGAAGCAAAACATCAACGCTTATCTATTACTTCATGGTTGCGTCATAACGATTCTATTTTGTAACTTTAAATTTAAAGAAACATCCTCATATAGTTTAGATGATTCAATGAGGATGTTCACTATGCGTGAAAACACGAAGCAAATTATTCAACGTATTGGTGAAACTGACCAAGCTTACCTAAATGAAAATACACCTCAACTTGCATTAGAACGTGCTGATTTACGTCTTCAATTGGTCATGATCAGTGATCTTCGTCAAGAACAGGTTCACTTTTTACAAGAAGCCGTTGTTTTGCTTGAACAAGCACGTATTGAATTTGCCGAAATGCCTTTTGATTTATATATCAATTTATCTTTGCATTTAGCCAAAACATATATGATGTTCTATGAAATTACTCAAGAACAACGTTATGCCATTATTACCCAACAAATTATGAAGCCAATGTCTAAAGCCGAACATGGCGATATTTATTTCTTCTTAGCTTATGCTTCTGCTGTTAAAAAAGAACCAGCTATGACACGTCATTGGTTGATAAAATATAGTAAAACTCAATCATGTGATTTAGAAATATTGAATGAGCATTCTGCATTTGATTCTTTTAGAGAAGAACTTTGGTTTTCTCAACTTATTCAAGCAAAACTCCACTAAATTTCCTGAAAAATAAAAGCCTCTATTGAGGCTTTTATTTTATTCGCTTAAATATGGTATTTCTAAATCAGTACGGGTTGCACCTGATAAGCATCTAAATGCAATTGTTGATTCAGTTCATCTACCCAAATTGCCCAATCATCATCTTGTACTAAATGGCTAATAAGCAATGATCTCTGTCCTTTGTTCCAAAACGGCGCATCATGAAGAGAAACTTGTGCGGGTAACTGATGTGTACGAACATACAACTCAATTGCAGCTGGGCTATTGGCTAAACCAAGTTGTGAAAACAATAATTCTAAGGATGGTTTGTTCTGCATGAGCTTTCGCCCTCCTTATAAGCTTATTTGTAGTTTATTATTTAATCAACTTATAAGATATTTATAAAAAAACCTAGCGATATTTCCCACTAGGTTGTTTCAAATTGTGAATACTGCTTCAAATATCATTAATCATCATGTAATAACTCATCAAGAAGCTCAATAACAACTCCCCATTTATCATTGGTTTCATGAGTGGTCAGAAAAAGGCGTTGCTCTTCATTCCAAAAAGGCGCGTCATACAGCTTTACATCGGTTGTCAATTGATGTTGATCTACAAATAAATCCATATCTTTTTCATCTGAAGCAAGACCCAGCTGTTGGAACAATGTTTCCAGAGTAATCTGCGCATCAAACATAACACTCACCTTTGAATTTTATTATTATCTATTGGTTTATAACAGAAAATTTATAAATTAAACATATTAGACTTCCTTCATAAA
>NZ_LWRV01000004.1 GCF_009372215.1 Acinetobacter portensis
TTTGTGCAACAAAGCCGTTTTCAACGTGGAAACGATGGTGAAGGGCAAGTTGTTGTCGATTTACTAGGGAAAGATACATCTGTAGATGTGCAGCAAAATGGCAGTAAAATTATTGTCCGTACTATCGGTAATAAAATTCCATCTCATTTGGCACGTCGCTTAAATGTAAATGATTTTGCTACGCCTGTGTCGACAATCGATTCGCATAATGATGGTGCAAATGGTGTTATTACGATTCAGGCAACGGGTGGCTATGAATACATGGCTTATCAAGCAGAAAATAAGTTAACTATTAGCTTAAAGCGCCCAACTGAAAAAAACACTTTAAAACCTCGTTCATCGAATAGTTACACAGGTCAGAAGCTTTCTCTAGACTTCCAAGATATTGAAGTGCGTCGAGTTCTACAGTTATTGGCAGACTTCACCAATGTGAATATGGTTGCTGCTGATAGTGTGGGGGGGAGTATTTCACTACGCCTAAAAGATGTTCCTTGGGATCAAGCACTTGATATTATTCTAAAAGCGAAAAACTTAGAAAAACGTCGTAGTGGTAATGTGATTTGGATTGCACCAATGGCTGAACTGACGAAAGCCGATGAAGATGAAGCAAAAATGTTGGAGCAACAAATTAAGCTTGCGCCAATCCAAACCGAATATATTCAACTAAGCTATGCCAAGGTTGAAGATATTTCAGCATTAATTACTTCAAATAAAGCAGCTGGTGGTGGAGCAAGTGAAGGTAAAAATGAAAGCCTTTTAAGCTCACGTGGTTCGATTTCTGTCGATAAAAGAACAAATACCTTAATTGTAAATGATACGGATCAGTTTATTCAAAAAGTGAAAAAAATGATCGACTTGCTTGATGTTGCTGTAAAGCAAGTGATGGTCGAAGCTCGTATTGTGACTGCTGATACAAGTTTCTCGCGTGAATTGGGTATTAAGTGGGGGCTTGAGCGTGGTAATCCATCTTTAGCCCAAGGACCAAATGGCTCAACAGTTTGGGGTGGAGATTTTTCTCCTAAATTTGATTTGGGGGTGGATTTATCTGACGGTATAGCAACAGCAGGTACATTTAACTTTGGTTTACTTAAAATCTCTGATTACATGTTGAATCTTGAGTTAATGGCAATGCAGTCGGATGGTCATGGTGAAGTATTATCTGCACCCAAAGTTTTAACAGGGGATAAGCAAAAAGCGTATATCCTTCGTGGTGACCAACTTCCATACCAAACGTGGAGTGCGGATACGGGTGTAACAACAAACTTTGTTGATGCCAACTTGAAACTAGAAGTAACGCCAAGTATTACCCCAGATGGCAAAGTTCAAATGTCTTTGAAAATTGAAAAAGATACAGTAGGTGAACTAACAACTGCGGGTTATGCGATTAAGACCAATGAACTTGAAACGAATGTTTTGGTTGATGATGGTGAAACAGTTGTTCTAGGTGGTATTTTTGATGATGCGAAAAGTAACACTTACAAAAAAGTGCCATTCTTAGGTGATATTCCTGTTGTTGGGAATTTATTTAAGAATAATGTCAAATCAAATCTTCAATCTGAGCTATTGATTTTTGTTACACCGCGAATTGTTAATGACAGTGTTTCAAGAAATCATTAATATATTTTCAATTTAAACAAAATTAAAAGGTGACTCCTTGCTAAGCAAAGAGTTTGAGTCTCTACCTAATATTTATTTGGTAGGACCTATGGGGGCAGGAAAAACCACAGTTGGGCGGCATCTCGCAGAATTGTTAGGTCGTGAGTTTCTTGATAGTGATCATGAAATTGAGCGAAAAACAGGAGCAACAATTCCATGGATCTTTGAAAAAGAAGGTGAAGTGGGGTTTAGAGGTCGTGAGACTGTGGTTATCGATGAGTTAACAAATCGCCAAAATCTTGTTGTTGCGACAGGTGGTGGTGCTGTGACTCAGGCCCCTAATCGAGAATTTTTAAATCAACGTGGTATCGTTGTTTATCTGTATACTCCTGTCGAAATTCAACTTCAGCGTACCTATCGCGATAAAAATCGTCCATTATTACAAGTAGAACATCCGGAACGAAAGTTGCGCGATCTATTAGCGATTCGTGATCCATTGTATAGAGAAGTTGCACATTACATTATCGAAACAAATCAGGGTGCTGCCAAAGATTTGGCACATAGTATTCTAGATTTAGTTATTTCTAACGAATTACCCTAAGCTGTTAAGCGGTCTATTTCATGCAAACTTTACATGTTGAACTCGGCGATCGCCGTTACCCAATTTTTATTGGTAGTGAATTAAATCCACAGGAGTTACTTGCGCCTTATATTCATGGCAGACAAGTCATGATTGTAACCAATACAACAGTTGCGCCTCTGTATCTAGATCGCTATGTGAATGCAATTCAGGGTTTAGGGAAAACCGTTGAAACCTGTATTTTGCCTGATGGTGAAAAGTATAAAAATATTGAGCATTTAACACTTATTTTTGATGCTTTATTGAAAGTCGGTTTTAACCGAGATTGTACGGTGCTTGCTTTAGGTGGTGGCGTTATTGGAGATATGGCAGGTTTTGCATCTGCAAGTTTCCAACGTGGTGTTTATTTTGTGCAAGTTCCAACCACATTGCTTTCCCAAGTCGATTCTAGTGTTGGTGGTAAAACAGGGATTAATCATCCCTTAGGTAAAAATATGATTGGTGCATTTCAGCAACCGCAAGTGGTTTTAGCCGATATGTCTCAATTAAAAACTTTACCATCACGAGAACTTTCAGCAGGTTTGGCAGAAGTCATTAAATATGCACTTTTGGGCGATATTGAATTTTTAGCTTGGCTTGAAGATAACATTGATGGTCTTGTTGCAGGTGATGAAACATTACTTGCAGAAGCGGTTTATAAATCTTGCGCGCATAAAGCTCGCATTGTTGCGAATGATGAAAAAGAACAGGGTGAACGCGCATTATTAAACCTTGGTCATACTTTTGGTCATGCAATTGAATCTTACCTAGGTTATGGCGAATGGTTGCATGGTGAAGCTGTGGCAACGGGTATGGTGATGGCAGCAGATTTATCTTATAGAATGGGATGGATTAGCCAAGCAGATTTAGAGCGTACAAAAAACATCATTTCTCGCGCGCAATTACCTATCATTTGTCCTAAAATTCCATTGGATGATTTTCTTGGATTTATGTCGCATGACAAAAAGGTCTTAAATGGTCAATTGCGTCTAGTGTTAATGAAACAATTAGGTCAGGCAGTTATTACAAAAGAGTTCGATGTAGAATTGATGAAACAAGCAATTTTAGCGAATCAAGACATCGTATAAGGTATTTTTTATGGCAACACTTCGTACATATTGGGAGCGTATTCAAAGTTCAATTTGGCTTACGTGCGGTGTGTTGTGCTTATTTTTTGCTTTGGTGTTCTGGGCAATTACAGACAAAGATGATGATGTTGTTGAAGTTGTTAAGGCACCTGAAACAGAAGTCGAAATTCAGATTCAACCTGAAAAAGTTGCTGCGACAACACATTTAGGTGCGTTACTTGATGAAGTTAAGCCTTTAGAAAACACAACAAGATTAACAGCGTCAGGAAACCATGAAGCTGAGTTTCGTGGTACTAAATTTATTACAGATCAAGCAAAAAACTCGACCATTGAATTGTTTCGTGCAACAGAAGAAAGTGTTGTAAAAGATTTTATTCAGAAGCAAACTGATCGTAGTCAATTGATTTATATTCGCTTGAGCGGAGAAAATCAGCACGAGCAATACGTTGTACTTTATGGTAATTACAGCAATGCAAATACAGCTAAGTCTGCTTTAGAGTCATTTCCTATCAAACTTCCTGTTTCGCTTAAACCAACAATACATTCATTTTCTGATTATGCTGAATGGGTAAATGACCTTGGATCTGATGAGCTTGGAATTACAGGAAAGATTCATGAAGTGAGATTATTGCCTGCGGCTGTTCCTAGAGTTGTACAAGTGCCTGTTGTAAAACAGCAAAATTCATTAAATGAAGATAAAGTGCCTGCTGATGCGACAACAACAACGACAGTGACACGTCGAGATGATAGTGGAAATGTTGTTGATGTAAAAAAATCACACACGGAAGTTCCTAATACACCATCAGATCATGCAGAATAAGTAGAAAATAAATAATCGTTTAAATTTGAATAAAAATAGGTCATAAATCTGTTCTAAAATAGCGCATAGCAATTCTTCTATTTTTTAAAATGCACATGAATAGTGCAAAAAACAATAAAGTAGTTTGTCCTGCTTGCAGATTTAATACTAACTCATCGAAAATTAAATGCTTTAAAAGTTGAATAAAGAGTTGGCATTATTTTTGCTTTATTGGTGCATGAATAAAATAAACGTCACTGTTTTGGCGCAAAAATATTCAATTATTGTGCGATCTTGTCAAATTTGCTTACTTAATTTTGGTACTTAAAACGCATAAATCTGTTTTTCATCGCCTTCGGTTGAGCTATAACTTAGCTATTAGTTCAATTGTAATAAGAACAGATTTTGTGAATATTCAATGATGTGAGTGAGTCATACGAATCGCAAAGAAATTAGATTTATTTTAATACTTGAAAGAGTATGTTGAAAAGAAGGGTACGCTATGCACATGCCATCGCCTAATACAGTAGCTCCCGCTCAAGGTTTATACCAACCGGATGAGTTTAAAGATAACTGTGGTTTCGGTTTAATTGCCCATATGAAGGGTGATGCAAGCCATGATTTAGTCAAGACCGCGATTCATAGTTTAAGTTGTATGACCCACCGTGGTGGTATTGCCGCAGATGGTAAAACAGGGGATGGTTGTGGTCTTCTTTTGGCTATGCCAAAGGCTTTTTTCCGTGAAGAAGCGAAAAAAATTAGTGATATTACTTTAAGCGAAATATTTGCTGCAGGCACGGTATTCTTAAATTTAGATCCTGCATTGGCAACACATTCTAAAAAAATTCTAACGAAAGAAATTGAAGCAGAAGGATGTAAAGTTTTAGGTTGGCGTGTAGTTCCAACCAATAATGATGCATTAGGTTCTATTGCAATGCAGTCATTGCCTGCATTTGAACAAATTATTGTGAACTGCCCAATGGGCGTAACTGAAGTTGAATTCAACCGTAAATTGTTTATGGCACGTCGCCGTGCAGAACAACAATTAACCAATGACCCATATTTCTATGTAACGACTTTATGTTCAACAGTTCTTACTTATAAAGGCTTGATGATGCCTGCATACATTGCAGACTTCTATACAGACTTGGCAGATGAGCGTTTAGCTTCTCATATTGTAGTATTCCATCAGCGTTTTTCTACAAATACATTGCCACGTTGGCCATTGGCTCAGCCATTCCGCTATTTAGCACACAATGGTGAAATCAATACCATTACCGCAAACCGTAACTGGGCAACAGCACGTACGCCTAAATTTGAAAATGAATTTTTACCTGGCTTAACCGATTTAAATCCAATTGTGAATCGTACAGGTTCAGATTCTTCAAGTATGGATAATATGCTTGAAATTTTAGTCGGTGGTGGAATGGACTTATTTCGCGCACTTCGTATGCTTGTTCCGCCTGCATGGCAAAACGTTGAAACTTTAGATGCAGATTTACGTGCATTCTATGAATTTAACTCTAAGCATATGGAAGCTTGGGATGGTCCTGCTGGTCTTGTAATTCAAGATGGTCGTCATGCGATTTGTATGCTTGACCGTAATGGTTTGCGTCCTGCACGTTGGGTGATTACGAAAAATGGTTACATTACACTTGCATCTGAAATTGGTGTTTGGGGTTATCAACCTGAAGACGTGATTTCGAAAGGTCGTGTAGGGCCGGGTCAAATTCTTGTGATTGATACATTCACAGGCAAAATGCTAGATACAAATGATGTCAGTAATCATTTGAAACGCATGCGTCCATATCGTCAATGGTTACGTGAAAACTCTGTACGTATTCAAGGTAGCCCAGAACTAGAAGAATATTTATGTGATCAAGGCTTAAAAGGCGATGATCTAAAAGCATCACAAAAAATGTTCATGGTAACTTTTGAAGAACGTGATCAGCTATTACGTCCAATCGCTGAAAGTGGTCAAGAAGCTGTCGGTTCAATGGGTGATGATACGCCAATGGCGGTATTGTCTCGCCAAGTACGCCATGTTTCAGATTACTTCCGTCAACAATTTGCTCAAGTAACCAATCCGCCAATCGATCCATTACGTGAATCAATCGTGATGTCATTGGAAACGTGTTTCGGTCGTGAGCAAAATGTATTTGAACAAAGCCCTGAACATGCAGATCGTTTAATTATTTCAAGCCCTGTACTTTCAAATTCGAAAATGCACCAAATTCGCACTTCAGGTCGTAAAGGCTATGAAATTGCGGATATCGACTTGAACTATCCTGAAGCTGAAGGTTTGGAAGCAGCAATTTCACGTATTTGTGAGGAAGCCGCTCAAGCCATTCGTGATGGTAAAACATTGCTTGTTATTTCAGATAAGAAAATCCGTCAAGGTTTCCTTCCTGCAAATGCAATTATGGCAACAGGTGCAATTCATCACTTCTTAATGAATTCGGGTTTACGTACCGATGCCAATATTATTATTGAAACTGCACTCGCACGTGATGCGCATCAATTTGCGGTGATTTTAGGTTTTGGTGCAACAGCAATCTATCCATATCTTGCATACGATGTGATTAATGATTTAATTGCAAAAGGTGAGTTGTTGGGTGACCCAATTCATGCACAAGCGAATTTCCGTAAGGGTATCGAAAAAGGCTTACTCAAAGTTTTATCAAAAATGGGTATTTCTACCGTTGCATCTTACCGTGGTGGTCAACTATTTGAAGCGGTGGGTTTATCTGATGAAGTGGTTAATAAATGCTTCACAGGTGTTCCAAGTCGTATTAAAGGGGCGACATTTGGCGACCTTG
Source organism: Acinetobacter portensis (assembly GCF_009372215.1). Classification (GTDB taxonomy): domain Bacteria; phylum Pseudomonadota; class Gammaproteobacteria; order Pseudomonadales; family Moraxellaceae; genus Acinetobacter; species Acinetobacter portensis. The sequence goes on from NZ_LWRV01000004.1 coordinate 6,922, forward strand.
AAAATGACTTGAAAAAATTAGCAGATTTGGCTTGGAAAGCACGTAAACCAATTGAACAAGGTGGTTTGCTGAAATTTGTATTCGATAAGGAATATCACGCATTTAACCCAGATGTGATCAATGCTTTACATAAAGCAGTGCGTTCGGGCAATTATGCCGACTTTAAAGAATATGCAGAGCTTGTAAATACACGTCCTGTTGCCACTATTCGTGATTTATTTAAGCTTAAAACAGACAATTCAATTGCTTTAGATGAAGTTGAAACGGTAAAAGATATTCTTCCTCGTTTTGACTCAGCAGGGATGTCTTTAGGTGCGTTATCACCTGAAGCACATGAAGCGATTGCCATTGCAATGAATACTATTGGTGGACGTTCAAACTCGGGTGAGGGTGGTGAAGATCCATCACGTTACGGCACAATTCGTAACTCGAAAATTAAACAAATTGCATCGGGTCGTTTTGGTGTAACTCCTGCATATTTAACTTCTGCAGAAGTGCTTCAAATTAAAGTGGCTCAAGGTGCAAAACCAGGTGAGGGCGGTCAGTTGCCGGGTGGTAAAGTGAATGGCTTAATTGCTCGTTTACGCTACTCTGTTCCGGGTGTGACGCTTATTTCTCCACCTCCGCATCACGACATCTACTCAATTGAAGATTTATCTCAATTAATTTTCGACTTAAAACAGGTTAACCCACAGGCGATGGTGTCCGTTAAGCTTGTTTCAGAGCCGGGTGTAGGTACGATCGCTGCGGGCGTTGCAAAAGCCTATGCCGATTTCATTACCATTTCAGGTTATGACGGTGGTACAGCGGCATCTCCACTTTCTTCGATTCATCATGCAGGTTCGCCATGGGAATTAGGTCTATCTGAAGCGCATCAAGCACTTCGTGTAAATGACTTACGTGGCAAAGTACGTGTACAAACTGATGGTGGTTTAAAAACAGGTCTAGACGTTGTTAAAGCTGCAATTTTAGGTGCGGAAAGCTTTGGTTTTGGTTCTACACCAATGATTGCTTTGGGTTGTAAATATCTACGTATTTGCCACTTAAACAACTGTGCAACAGGTGTTGCAACACAGCAAGATCATTTACGTCAGGAACACTATATTGGTGAACCTGAAATGTTGATTAACTTCTTCACATTTATTGCAGAAGAAACACGTGAATGGTTAGCAGCGCTTGGTGTTTCAAGCTTGAAAGATTTGATTGGTCGTACAGATTTACTTGAAGTTTTACCGGGTGAAACTGAAAAACAATCACATTTAGATTTAAGTGCCTTACTTCAATCGCATCCTTCTGCTGAAGGTAAAGCGCAATATTGCCAAGTTGAAGGTAATGCACCATTCGATAAAGGCTTGCTTGCTGAAAAAATGGTGGCAGAAATTCTTCCTGCAATTGAAGCCGGTACAGGTGGTGAATATAGTTTCACAATTGGTAACTGTGACCGTTCTATTGGTGCGCGTTTATCGGGTGAAATTGCACGTCGCTACGGTAACTTAAGCATGGAAGCACATCCTGTTAAAGTGAATTTGACAGGTACCGCAGGTCAATCTTTAGGTGTTTGGAACGCGGGTGGTTTGCATATTAGCCTTGAGGGTGATGCAAATGACTATGTGGGCAAAGGCATGGCGGGTGGTCGTATTTCCATCTTCCCACCAAAAGGTTCACCATTCCAAACGCAAAATACTGCCATTATTGGTAATACATGTTTATACGGTGCAACAAGCGGTAAGTTATTTGCAGCAGGTACAGCAGGTGAGCGTTTTGCAGTTCGTAACTCAGGTGCCTTTGCGGTTATTGAAGGTGCGGGCGATCATTGCTGTGAATACATGACAGGCGGTATTGTGACTGTATTGGGTAAAGTGGGGCATAACTTTGGTGCGGGCATGACAGGTGGTTTTGCTTATGTACTTGATTTAGATAATGACTTCGTTGACCATTACAATCACGAGCTTATTGAATTGAATCGTATTTCAACTGAGGCAATGGAAGAGCATCAATCGTTCTTACTGCGCATTTTAGATGAACATATTAAAGAAACAGGTAGTGCTTGGGCGTACAAGATCCGCAACGAGTTTGATTTCTACAGTCGTAAATTCTGGCTTGTGAAACCAAAAGCAGCGAACTTACAAACGCTGTTAAAAACAACTCAAGCAGATCCACAATAATTCCACTACTTGCTGAAAGATAGGCAGGTGTAGCAAAAAACTGACTACACCTACCCACGGAGAGAGACATGGCAGAGCGCCTAAACAATGACTTTCAATTTCTGGATGTAGCACGCCAAGATCCAGAGAAAAAAGATTTGAATATCCGCAAAGCAGAGTTTGTGGAAATTTATAAACCGTTTACAGCTGAAGTTGCAGCAAACCAAACACATCGCTGTTTAGGTTGTGGTAATCCGTATTGTGAGTGGAAATGTCCAGTGCATAACTACATTCCCAACTGGCTCAAACTGATTGCAGAAGGTCGCATTTTCCAAGCGGCTGAACTGTGTCATCAAACCAATACATTGCCTGAGGTGTGTGGTCGTGTATGTCCACAAGACCGTTTGTGTGAAGGTGCTTGTACGCTGAATGATGGTTTTGGTGCAGTCACCATTGGTAATGCAGAAAAATATATTAACGATACCGCCTTTGCTTTGGGCTGGCGTCCAGACATGTCGCATGTGAAATGGACAGACAAAAAAGTCGCAATTATTGGTGCAGGCCCCGCAGGTTTAGGTTGTGCAGATATTTTGGTACGCAATGGTGTTCGACCTGTTGTATTTGACAAGCGTCCTGAAATTGGTGGACTTCTCACTTTCGGTATTCCTGAGTTTAAAATGGAAAAAGATGTGATGAAACGCCGTCGTGAAATTTTCACAGGCATGGGCGTTGAATTCCGTTTAAATACTGAAATTGGTACAGATATCACCATCGATCAATTACTTGCAGATTATGATGCGGTATTCATGGGTATGGGAACATACACTTACATGAAAGGTGGTTTTGCAGGTGAAGATTTAAATGGCGTTTATGATGCCTTAGATTTCTTAATTGCTAACGTAAACCGTACGCAAGGATGGGAAAAAGATCCTGCTGAATATATTTCAGTTGAAGGCAAAAAGGTGATTGTTCTTGGCGGTGGAGATACTGCAATGGACTGTAACCGTACTTCAATTCGTCAAGGTGCAGAAGCTGTAACATGTGCTTATCGTCGTGATGAGGAAAACATGCCGGGTTCACGTCGAGAAGTGAAAAATGCGCGTGAAGAAGGTGTGAACTTTGCTTTTAATCGTCAACCTATCGAAATTGTAGGCGAAAATGGAAAAGTGACAGGCGTGAAAGTGGTGACAACACAATTAGGCGAGCCTGATAGTCGTGGTCGTCGTAGTCCTGAGCCAATTCCGGGTTCTGAAGAAATTCTACCTGCCGATGCTGTGCTTCTTGCATTTGGTTTCCGTACAAGCCCTGCAGACTGGTTTGGTGCTGCAAACATCAGCTTAGATGGTTCAGGTCGTGTGGTTGCTGCTGAAAAGCAAGACTATAAGTTCCAAACGTCTAATCCGAAAATTTTCGCAGGCGGTGATATGGTGCGTGGCTCAGATTTAGTGGTTACGGCAATCCATGAGGGGCGCCAAGCAGCGGAAGGCATTCTTGATTATTTAGATGTTTAAAATATTTAAATCATTTATAAAACTCGCTTCGGCGAGTTTTTTTATGCGTATTGTATTTTTATCAAATAGTGTATTTTAGAGATGTAAAAAAAATACACAATAATCATGAAAAATCGAGTTAGAATCGAGTGAACTTAACAAATATAACTAAGTCATTGAGGTTTATAGAAATGAACTACATGAAAAAAACTGTTTTAGCGACTGCACTTGCAAGTACATTGATGTTAACTGGGTGTGGCTACAATACTTTACAAGTAAAAGATGAATCTGTTGCTGCAACATGGTCAGAAGTACAAAACCAATATCAACGCCGTGCGGATTTAGTGCCTAACCTTGTGAATGTCGTGAAAGGCTACGCCAAGCATGAAGAGCAGGTATTAACGGAAGTAACTCAAGCACGCTCCAATGTTGCAGGCTTAAAAGTAGATAAAGAAGTTCTAGAAGATCCAGCTTTATTTGAAAAATATCAACAAGCTCAAGCACAAATGACTAGTGCTTTGTCACGTTTAATTGCAGTTTCTGAAAATTATCCAGACTTAAAAGCCAATGAGCAATTTAAAGAACTTCAAGTGCAATTAGAAGGTACAGAAAACCGAATAGCAGTTGCACGTAATCGTTACATCACAAGTGTTCAAGATTTTAATTCGTATTCACGTCAATTTCCGCAAGTGATGACAGCAAAAGTGATTGGAATGAAAACCAAAGAAAACTTTAAAGCAGACCAAAGTGCACAAACTGCCCCAAAAGTGGCTTTTGAATAATTCAGTGACTCAAAAAGACCATAAGGATGGTGCAGATGATTGACTCTGAAAAAAGATTTCCAATAACAAAATTCATCCAATTTGTTTGTTTAAGTTGGATGATGCTTTTTACTGTCTCTGCTTGGAGTGAAACTGCGACAGCAATAGATAGTAGTGAAGATACAGTTGTTCTTGGGCAAGTCATTCAGGGTCAACAACAACGAACAGTTCAAAAAAATACGCTGCAAGAAACTCAAATTCAGCCACTGCAAGTTGAAAATGATTTAGCAGATGGTGAATCAATAAGAGTTTTGCCTACGTTAAATGAACCTGTTATTGATCAAGCGAATATCTTATCTGCAAGTGAAAAACAACAAATCAGCGCTCGAATTTTAAAGCTAAATGAACAAGCAAAAGCACAAATTGGCGTTGTGATTGTACCCACTCTAGGGCAAGAAGATATTTTCGATTTTGCAATGCGTGTTGCAGATCAATGGAAATTGGGTTTAAAAAAACAAGATAATGGCTTGCTTATGGTGGTTGCGATGAATGATCATCGCATTCAAATTGTGACAGGTTATGGTTTGGAGGGTGTTTTACCCGATATTGTTGTAAGTCGAATTATTAGAAATAGCATCACACCTTATTTTAAGCAAAATCAGTTTGCACAAGGAATTGATGCCGGTTTGGTTGAAGTTGAAACCATCTTAAATATGGATCCTGAAATTGCTACTCAAGCGGCTCAAGAGCTAAAAGAACGGCAAGCTCAGGCTTTGCATGAACAACAAGCCAAAGAGAAAACATTTAATACTGCTTTGATTATTTTAATTGCCGGGATTTTTGGCTCATTTGTTGTGGGTAAACGACTCAGCGCATCGACTGCGGCTGTTGCAGGAACTGTGGCAGGTTTGGTGAATGGGGCAGGACTACTAACAAGCTTACTTATTGGTGGGGGGATTTTCTTCTTACTTATAACCACTATCGCACAAATTTTATTACAAGCAGTTTTATCGGGTGGTGGACGTGGTGGTTCGGGAGGCGGTAGAAGTGGTGGTGGATATAGTGGCGGAGGCGGTGGCTTTGGCGGGGGAGGAGCATCAGGATCATGGTAACAAATACAGAAACGACAAAAATTGTCACGCAACCTAAATTATTGGAAACCTCGCAGCCAAGTTTGAAAAGATGGCTAAAACATTTTTTCTTTATGCCTGCAACAAAGAGATATTTTAATCAGCAAGATCAACATGCAATTGCAGAAGCCGTTAAACAAGCAGAAAAAGGTCACGTGGGTGAAATTCAGGTGGTCATTGAAGCTTATATTCCTGCCGCACAAGCGTATTACCAAGACAGCTATGCTAGAGCGAAACAACTTTTTGCAGAAGTGGGTGTATGGGATACAGAGTTTAATAGTGGTGTTTTGGTTTATATAAATTTATGCGATAAAAAAGTGGAAATATTAATCGATAGAGGGATTAAAAAAGCGACAACAAAAGATGCTTGGAATAGTATTTGTGAGAAGATGATTCAAACCATAAAAAAACAAGAATATAGGGAAGCGGTTGTAGTTGGTGTGACAGAGATAGGTATTGTTTTGGATAATTATTATACTGATCAATACCAAGATATTGAGAACGAGTTATCTAATTCGCCTATTATTATTGGATAAATTACAAAATAAAGTGACAAATATTGTCACTTTATTACAATAAAAAACATTAAAAAAAATGTATAAAAATAATTCGACATAAAACTCTGTTTTTATTTAAAAAATAATTATAATGGGCTTTGTTGCACAAAC
>NZ_LWRV01000005.1 GCF_009372215.1 Acinetobacter portensis
TTATTCAGCTATATAGCAACGTTCATGATATAATGCTGATCTGCCTGGTTTAAATCAATCCCTTTAGGTAAATATTGCCTAATTAAACCATTCATATTTTCGCATGTGCCTTTCTGCCATGGCGAATGTGGATCACAGAAATATACATCTATGCCTAAATCTTCTTCGAGGATTTTATGTTCTGACATCTCACGTCCACGGTCATAGGTCAATGTTTTACGCAGTTCTGCGGGTAAATATTTCAGAGCTTCAGTTAAAGCCTTGCGCACTGATTCTGCCTTTGCATCAGGTAATGTTGCCAAGATACAGAGCCGTGTATTTCGTTCAATAAGTGTTGCTATCGAACTTTTATTGTCTTTACCTTTAATTAAATCGGCTTCCCAATGACCCGGTATTTTTCTTTCTTGAACTTCGGTTGGGCGCTCATGAATAGTTTTAATATCCTGTAATATAGAATCTTTTTTAGGTTCACCGTTAGCTTTTCGCTTTTTATTTTCATGACGCAGACAGGATAGTAAGTCTTTTTTCAGCTCACCCTTTGGTAATGCTCGTATCGTTGAATAAATCGTTGTATGGCTTACATTCATTGTTTGATCCAAATCAGGAAATCTCTTTAAACGCTTTGCTATTTGTTGAGGAGACCATAAACAACGGATCGCTTCAACAATAAATTTCCAGAGGATTGAATCGATTTTGAGTTTTCTGTGACCACGTCTACGTCTAGCGAAGGTGTTATCAGAAGCATATTGAGCTTGATAAACGTCATTGATGCTATTTCTTTTAAGCTCACGATAGATCGTACTAGGGCGTGTCATCAATTAATGGAGATGATTGTTGATGCTAAGTAGATCGCTGA
>NZ_LWRV01000006.1 GCF_009372215.1 Acinetobacter portensis
TAATTGATGACACGCCCTAATATAAAAGATAAGAACATTCCTATAATCACAATTCATCATGACAAAAATAAAGATAATACTATAGAAAATAACCAGCTTTATTTGCCATTTTCAAATTTAAATATGCTAAAAGAATGGATTTCACAACATATTAAATACGAAGAAAAAACAAATACTATTAATAGGGAAAATATTAATTTAATAGATACATTTAATACTATTTTCCATTCCAATCATTCAAATTTCTTTTTATGTCATATTAATAATGAACAAAATTTTGTTATTGATAGAAAAATGCATGAAATTTGGATATCAGATCATTTTGAATTTAATCATATTGAATCTTTAGCAATTGAAGCACTAGACTTTAATCAAGCAGTCAATTTTAGATCACAAACAAAGAAATATGATCTTAGCTTATGGCTATGGAATTACTTATGGTTAAATCTAAAATACGCACCGAATTCAAGTAAATCAACATGTTATAAACTAAAATATTGGCCACAACCAAATAAAAACATTCCTAAAGAAACCTTAAAAATCGCTTCTTGCTTACAGTATGGCGCAGAGATCGACACCATTGCTAACCATTTAGAGATTGATCCAGAGCTTATTCATAAATTTATTTATATTGGTTTGGCATGTAACCTTCTCGAAAAAATTCACCCAAATGAAGTCAAATTCAAACTAAACAGTGAAGAAAATACATCTTCCACATTACGAAACTTTTTTAGCAAAATGCGAAAAAAACTGGGGATATAAGGACCGCTTTTGATTTTACATCCACACAAAATTGTCTTTGCTGGCTCTATGGGCGCTGGTAAATCTGCTGCAATACAATCACTATCTGATGTGCCCGTATTTACAACTGAAGCAATCAATACAGATCAAGACCGCCATAATAAAATGTTTACCACAGTCGGCATTGATTATGGAGAAATCACACTTGATGATGGCGTAAAAATTGGACTATATGGAACACCAGGACAACAACGCTTCGACTTTATTTGGTCAACCATCAGTCAAGGTGCTCTCGGCACAATCATTCTTATTGATCATACTGCCGATAACCCTTTAGAAGATTTAGATTTTTATTATGAAACCTTCAGAAAAACAAATAATAATCTAATTTTTGCAATTACCCATATTGATGAAAAATCTACGATACATACCTCTCAATATAGAGAATGGATTTCGCAACAAATACAAATGTATCCTCTCTACTTTATTGATGCCCGAAAATCAGAAGACATCCTTTTACTCATAGATACTCTTTTAAGCCAATCAGAAATCTCCCTTAGCCTCTCAGGTAACATGAATCATGCATGACCATTCACGAAAACCACCAGAGTCACTCATTCACTCATCACATCGTGCAATTTCAGATGTTTTACTTAATGTAAAAGGAATCGACTATATTCTATTGTGTACTGCAGATGGCTTTGAAATTAGCTCCGTACATAACAAGAATATTTATAATTCAAGCAAATTAGCAGCTGTAAGTAGCTCAATTGTCGCCATGATTTCTGCATTTATGCATGAAATTGATTTAAAAGGCTGCCAAAGTATCACCTTAGATGCTGAAAATGGCAAAGCCATATTAAATGCAATTCCTAATAAAAATTACCCAATGATTATGGTGGCTTTAACGAGCAAAGATATTTTATTGGGACAAGCTTTATTCTTTATAAAAAAATGTACGGAAGATATTGTCCTATCAGATTCACACTATACGAATTAAATTTAAATCCCGATTTATTCGGGATTTTTTTATGATGATTTTCTAATTTTAAGGCTCTAGCTATAATTCCATTAACATCTCTTATTTTTTAAATTTTTAATTTTATATGCATAAAAAAACACCCCCTG
>NZ_LWRV01000007.1 GCF_009372215.1 Acinetobacter portensis
GAAATGTCAACAGACCCTAAAGGATTATTTTAAAAATATCGTTCCAAATGGATATTCATGAGGTGGTAAGACCAGAGCAAATGATTTCACCCAATGTGAAGTGATATTGAATAAAATAAAAAGCCCTCGATGTGAGGGCTTTTTATTTTTAAGTTTTAAAAGTTATATCGAATACCTGCAGCGAAATCATTTGATGTTTGTTTGAAATTTACTAAGGTGTTCTCAACTGCGGAATGATCATGCTTAAACTCAAATTTACCAGCATCAATATAGCGATAGCTTAAATCTAGAGCTACATTTTGTGAAAGATTATAAGCAATACCTAAACCAGCTGCCCATGTGAATTGATTGTCAGATTTTGAGAAAGAATATTCATTATCAGGGTAGTTTGTATTTTTTAAATTATTTTTAATTCGAGTCATACCAACACCTGCACTTATATAGGGTGTGAATTTTGATTGATTTTTAAAATCATAATAACCATTTAACATTAATGATTGAGTTGTTAATGTATTTGTATATGGTGTTGATACATTTTCTGTATAAGAGTTATGTGTACGGATACTAGATGCATTTGTATCAAATGTGGTTTTATCTTTGTAAGTATATTCTAATTCAGCTCGAACATTGACAGGACTTATTGCACTAAAGTCGTAACCTACAGCGACTGCAATATTTGGATATATAGCTTTAGTTTGATTTTCAATTTGGTGAGTTTCGCTACCAGTTGCTGTACTAGTATTATAATTAATTTCATTGTTTTTTAATTTAGTATCACTAATTCCTGCTTTTAATGATGTATAAACACCATTATTTGCATTTGCAAATCCTGAAAAAGATAGCGCTACTATAGTTGTACATATAATATTTTTCATATTTATTCCTTGATGGTTGTATAGTAAATATTTTTGGAACTTATTGGTTATATTGATGATTTTAATTGAAAGCATTAAATTTGATTTTACGTTATGTATTTAATGGTGAGTAGTAATTTCTCGATAAAGTAATAAAAAATAACATTAAAATTCACTTTAATATTATTGTTAGCTATTGGGTGTGTACATGATGGAAATTTAATACAAGCTATTTTCAAAGTTTTGTAAGAATTATTTAACAGAGCTAAATTGATATTTGGGTTGAGTCAAAATAGCTTATCGAATTTTTTATATATGACAATTATTGGGAGAAAGAAAACAAAGTCTCAAGTTCGGACTTTTTTACTTTGATTCGTACGCCATAATTGTTAAAATGCGCCTCGTTTTAAATTACTGCTGTCTACTTACAACAGTAATCAATTTAGGAAATTTTCAATGCTCGATATTTATTTAACAGATGTTCAAAAAAAGGTTCAATTTAAAGATTATCCAGGTGAACATCCTGTTAAATTTGTTTTAAGTTTCAAAAAGATTTTCCCAAGTGTAATGGAACTATTACTTCCAGTTTTACCTGAAAGTGAAAACTTAGATGAAATGACTTGGGAATCGACTACTGCTGACTTTGAAACATTCAAAATGTTATTGAGTGGTTGGGGTGTAATCGAATTACGCTTAAATGCAATTTCACAATATAAAGATAAATCTTTTGCAGATAGCTTAGTGAAAAAAGCACAGCAAAAAGTGAAAGAATACAAAAAGTCACAAGTGAAACTTTCATCAGTAGATTTAGACTATTTATTTATGCACGAAGTGAATGCATTCATTGATGCAGAATTGGTAGATTTAGGTGAAAAATTCTATTTACCCGTATTACGTGATCTTTGGAAAAGCAAAGTTTCAGAAAATGTATTAAACGCAAAATTCTAAATGAGTTAACTCTTTAATTTAGAATAATCAAATCCTCCTAAATGGAGGATTTTTTTTAAATAAATACGCTTATTGAGCTGAAATATAAGCATATAAAGAAAATAAAATAGTAAAAAGAACCGTTTTTGCTTATGTTGTTATAGTTGAAGATTCAATGAAATTTTCATTGTTGAATGTGTGAAAAATTATCTAACAAAGATAGCGTATTTAAGGATTTTATAATGTCGAATCAGTTTTTAGACCTCATTTCAAAACGTCGTTCTATTTATGCCATTGGTAAGAATGTAGAACAATCTCCTGAATATTTAACAGACTTGATTCAAAATACGATTAAGCAAAGTCCATCATCATTCAATTCACAATCTTCACGTGCAGTGATTTTATTTAATACAGAACATGAAAAGTTCTGGAATTTTGTTAAAGAAACTTTAAAAGCATGCGCTAAAGATGAAGCATCAGCTGAAAAATCTGCGGCTAAAATTGACACATTTGCTGCAGGCGTAGGTACTGTTTTATTCTTTGAGAACCTAGATACAGTAAAAGGTTTGCAAGAAGGCTTCCCATCTTATGCGGAAAACTTCCCAATTTGGGCGGAGCATTCAACCGCTATTGCTCAATTTGCAACTTGGACGGCATTAAGTACAGAAGGTTTAGGCGCATCGCTACAGCATTACAACCCAATTGTAGATGAACAAGTTCATGCAGAGTGGGATATTCCGAAAAGCTGGCAACTACGTGCGCAATTGGTATTTGGCTCTGTGGAAGGAGAAGCTCGTACAAAAGAATATTTAGATGATGCTGAGCGTTTTAAGGTATTTAAATAAATAATTTATTGAAATGTGAAATAAAAAAGAGGTCTATTGACCTCTTTTTAGTTTATAAATTTAAGCTTTTCTTGTTTTTGCTGAAGCTTTTCCGTGTAAAAGGTAATACACCGCAATACAAGTAAAGACTGCAAAACTGCTATACAAATAAAGTTCTGCAAAGCTGATTGAATTCAGTGCGATCCCTAAGAAATATGGTCCAAAACCTAAGCCTGCATCTAAGAAAATAAAGAAGGTAGATGTGGCAAATCCCATGCGTTCTACAGAAGTACTTTTTACAGCGACTGTTTGGCAAACAGATTGAATATTACCGTAACCTAAACCAAGTAAAGCAGCACTGAGTAATAACATCCAAGATTCATGGCTAAAGCTGAGTAGAATAAGTCCGACAGCCATAATAATAAAAGCAGGATACATGATGATGTTTTCACCTTTACGATCCATCAATGGACCTGTAAATGGGCGAGAAGCCATAATAGCAATGGCGTACATCAGAAAAAATAAAGAGGCAGCTTCAACCAAATTTACTTCTTTTGCATAAAAGCTGATAAATGATAAAACACCTGAATAACAAATAGATGCTAAAAACATAATCATAGCAATAGGTAAGGCTTTAATTTCAATAAATTGAGATAACCAACTTTCTTTTTTATAAGATTTAACAGAAACAGCTTTATTCGATGTGATATGCGTAGGAATATTAATGCCAAGTGCCACAATTAAGCATGTGAAAGCAATTACACTTGAAATGGCAAAAATTGCTTCATAACCAATATGTAGCATCATCCAAATTGCTAAAAATGGACCAATTGCAGTACCTAAAGTACTACTTAAACTGTAATAACCAATACCTTCACCACGCCGTGTTGCAGGAATAATTTGCGCAATAATGGTTCCCAACACGGTAGATGCTACGCCCATCATAAAGCCATGCATAAAGCGAACAAGCAAAAGCATGCCTAAATCAAATTTTATAAAATACAGCCCAGAAAACAGTAGAAATCCTGTTAAACCTGAAAGTAATGTAAGTTTTTGACCAAATCGTGCGAGAAACTTACCCACTAAAAAACGCCCAATGAGCGTACCAATAATGAATAGACCTGAAACTAAACCTGCTTGTGCTGTAGATGCGCCAAGTTCAGCAACGGAATAGCCAACAATCACAATCACCAAAAGATAAAAGATCAGTACCAATTGAAAGTTAATTGCGCTGACTAATATGAAATTTTTAGTCCATAAAGGTTGTTTTAAATCGCTCATATTAAAGACCTTGTTTTGAGCGAATAAGTTTGTCGCTTAACTGATTTAATAAATTTTTGGCAACTACAATGTCATCTTGAGCAAAATCTTGTAATAGTTCAGATTCAAAATCATCAATAAGTGCAGAGCAGGTTTTAAACAATATTTTACCATTTGGGCTAAGTACGAATTTTTTTTGACGTTTGTCTTCAGTCGGAATTTGTTCTAATAATTCTAAATCGATTAAAGCATTCATACGCTTTGCAATAGAGGGCTTTGAAACATTCAAATAGTCTGCAATTTCAATAGATGTGCAGCCACCTTTTTGATGAATCACGTATAAAGCCTGCCAAAATGAACTATTCAGTTGATGAGGTAAAAGTAGATTATTAATTTCATCATTCATTAAACGTGCCGTTTGTAATAGTGATGCACGGAATTTTGGAAGTGAATTCATTTTGGTTAGCTTGGTTAACTAAATTAAGCTAAATTTACGCTTAAATAAGATAATAATCAAGAGATATGCAGATGGTTGCTATCTGTATATTTCATAAAAATAAATAATTTTAATATAAATCGTTACTTATGCTGTTTACGATAAACACTTGGGCGAACAGGCTTTGAGCTTTTCCATAAACCTTTCTTTTGTTTTTGCGCTTGATTTTGCAATGCCATCCAATGCTGACGTTTATTGGCATTTTTAATGTATTCTTCATACACCCAAGCTGCGCCACGTTTCACCAATTCTTCATTTACATTACGTGTTCTACGATAGACCACCGCAACACAGCGACCATAACGATCAACATCGGTAATATTCACACGAATTAATCTACGATAAACTAATTTTTTAACTAGTTTTTGGCTTTCATCACCATATTCTTGATTGGATTCTGGTGCATCAATATAAGCAAAACGAATTTTGGTTTTAGAGCGTCTTAAATTCAGTCGATAGCAGGTGAGTGTATCGCCATCGCTGACCGCAGTGACTCTGCACCAATAGGTTTTTCCCTTTTTAAATGGTTTAAAGAAATCGACTGTAAAATTATAAATTTTTCGAAAAATAAAAATACATAAGATACCCACGATTACACCAATCGTAAGTAACCAACCTGCTGAGAGATTTGAAAGCATAAAGGCAAAAATCCGCCTTATTACAATGAATAAGTACGGTCATCATAAAAAAGAGTTGAATTCTAATTGAAATAAAAAAAACGAGCGTTTTATAATTAAGCAGATGAATTAAAATGTAATTAATAAACTAATTTTTGAGCAATTTTAAGGGTTAAAGTGCGTTTAAATGATGGGGAATCGTCTTGTATGATTCGATTATTCATCCATATACAAACAAAGAATGAAAGCATATGGATGATGGTAAGAGCTTAGAGTTGTTTTTTCATCCAAATTTCACAGGCATGACTATGACCTGTATTTCCTTTGGGTTCTGTTAAATGCTCAAAACCTAATTTTTCATACAATTTTACCGCTTGCCAAAGCTCTTTTGTTGTTTCTAAATAGCACGATTTGAAACCTTGCTTTTGAGTAAATTCGAAAGCATTTTCCAGAATTTTTTTAGCAAAGCCCAAACCACGAACTTCAGCTAAAAAATACATTTTTTGAATTTCTAAGATGGTTTCATCACCTTTTAAAGGTGAAACACCACCACCACCAAAAATTTGACCTTGTTCATTTTCTACAACCCAATATTGCGAATTTTCTTGTGAATATACGCTATATAAGTCATCTAAAATTGGGTCGGCAACAGCAAAACCTGCTTCAGGAGCTAAACCAAATTCTTTGGAAACTTCACGAATAATTTGTGCAAGTTGAGCGTTATCTTTAATTTGAATAGGACGTAGAGTGTACATAAAGGAAATAGACTTAAATGTTTATAGACACGGGATTTTTATATCATTTTATAAAATAAAAATCCCATAAATTTGCTACTTTAAAATAATGAGAATGTTTGAGTTTAAAACTTAAATGTATTTGGCAACCATTGCGCGAACATTGGTTTTTGCTTCAATGACGGTCATAAAGGTATATGCACCAATAAATTTACGGCTAATAAACATAAATTCTTTAGGTGGAACGCTGAAATAACGTGAAGCCATAGACTTAGATGCACGTTGCATTACACGGCTATGCAACATACTTTTCTTCCAATCGTAACGGTAATTTTCATCCATTACGCCTTCAGGTAAGTTGTCATTATTTTCAGGGCTGCTAAAAGCTTCCGTCGCCAATAAAAAAACTTTCGCCATATCAGGTTTAATGCTTTGCGGAATTGAATCGAAGAATTCATAACCTGTCATTGCATTCACCATCTCTAATGGATCGTGATGATAACCTGCTTGAATGAGGCTTTTAGCGACAGAAAGTAAGTGTTCATCGAATTGACGAATTGCACCAAAATCTAAAAGAACAATTTTATCTTCAATATCTATACCGTTTCCTAAACGAACAAGATAATTACCAAAGTTCGGATCGGTTTGCATTTCACCCCATTCGAAGATTTCACGAACAGCAATTTCAAGTGATGCTTCACCTAATTTATTACGACGATCTTGTGGTAAAGACAGCATGACAGGGCTATTGATTGGAACACCACGTTCAAATGTCATGCATAACACTTGGTTGGTAGAATAATCATCTATAATTTCTGGAACGCGATAACGCTTATCATCCTTTAGGCGTTCGCCAAATCTACGCGTTGTTTCTGCTTCAATGTCGTAACTTACTTCGCGATGCATCATTTCACGAACTTCATCGAACCATTGGTCGAATTCGCGTGTTTGCGGCACAATTCGAGTAAGTTTAAGCATGTTTTTAAATAGATTCATGTCAGAATCTATAGCATCGGCAACACCAGGATATTGAACTTTTAGTACCAGTTCTAAACCATCGGACTTACGGATTGCACGGTGAACTTGGGCAAGTGAAGCTGTGCCAATGGGTTCTTGATCAATCGTAAGATCATTTAATTTTGCGCCAAGCTGAGCTTGAAGTTGTTCTTGAATTGCAGGCCATGCAAGGGCAACGGTTTGGTTGTTTAATGTATTTAGAGCTTGAGTCACTTCTTCTGGTAGAAAATGCTCACCATATAAAGCCATCATTTGTCCAATTTTAACAATTGAACCTTTTAATTTTCCAATTTCAGCAACCAAATAATCAGCTTGTTCTTTGGTTGCTTTTTTACGTTTTTTTTCTTTTTCTTCTTCACTTGAAAAAATAGATGTCGCATTTGAAGCAGCCCAACGAGTACCAGCAAGTAAGGACGCTTTAGCTATGGATAAGCGTCGATCCATAGAAGAGGTTTTAAGATTTTTGAGCTTATCGTGCTGATCCGACATGTAAATTAAACCTTTAATAAGCAATTTGCAGTTTGGTTAGATTGTACTAAATTTTACAAGGACTTCACGTATTAAAAAAGTTTAAGTCCTTAAAAAGAGTCAATAGTTTAGGTTTTTATAAAATAGCCTAAGCAATTATGGTATTAAAAAGCGGGGATTACTTTCATTCCTAAATCATATGTTGTAAATTGTGACGAATATCACAAAAATAAAATATGCCTTCAAAGGAATATAAGTTTGATTACGAATGAAAAGAAGCCTGGTGAGCAAGTTTTAGCAACCAGTAAAACAACTATCCCTGGTGGAACTTATACAGTAGCAACACTTGAAAAATTAACCGTTCATGTGTTTTTTGATGGTACGGGGAATAATAGATTCAACACAGCATCGCACCGAGTAAATAATAATAACTCACCCAAAGGTAGTGTGAGTTATGAAAATTATTATTCAAATGTTGCATTGCTCTTTATGGCAATGCAAGAGTTCAACGACGTAAAAAAAATATATATTCAAGGCTCTGGGACAGAGAAAGAAAAAAAAGATGATAGTTTCGGGTTAGGTCTCGCTCGTTCATCTACAGGTCGTATTGCTAGAGTTGAAGAAGCTATAAATAGTTTAAATAAGCTTGTAGGAAGAATAGATAAGAGTAAAGTTGTTCTAAATGTTTATGGCTTTAGTCGAGGAGCAGCTTGGGCGAGACACTTTTGTTGGCTTCTAAAAAACTTTTCATTTAAGAATTGGAGTAAATGCAAAATTAATTTTGTGGGTATTTTTGATACAGTTTCGTCTGACACATTAGAGCATTATAATGATGTAAAAGAATTGGGGCTTGATATTGGTAAACCACAAGGTATTAATTATCTTGCACATCTTACGGCACAAAATGATTATAGAGAGCATTTTCCACTCACGCCTATACATGGTGCAATAAAGGATGGTATAGGTTTTGAATGTAGCCTACCTGGAGCACATTCAGATATTGGAGGAGGATATTCTGAAACCACTGATGAAATAAACAGATTTTTAGGGTTTAAAGAAAAACAACTAAATATTGGAAATTTAAGTCCAATAAGAAATGAATATATTGATTATGATTGGTTTATCAATAAGGGGTATTATTTACCTAAACAAATTATTGAGAAAACAAGAAGCTATTTAGATATCAATGGTAAATATGTACCTAAAATGGCGTTATATGCCAATAGAACCATTAAGTTCCATTATCAGCTTATTCCTTGCAATATTATGTATGAAATTGCCAAAAGAAAAGCGAATTATGTGCTTAAAGACAAATCTGATTATCTAGATAACTTAAAAAAAATGAAAAATATAAGTCTTTTAAAGAAGTTTCATGATGGTGCTTTAAATTATGTATTGGCTAATTATACAAAAAATACAGGTGGTCATAAAGTTCCATTTTTAGCAGAAGCGGAAATGAAAAAAATATTTAATGAATATATTCATAGCTCACTAACTTATAATGCTATAGATAATAAAGGGATAGTATTAAATAAAACTAAAAATGCAGATAGTACTTTGAATTACTCAAAGCCAACTAGACCAAAAGTTACGAAAGGATTTCGATAATTAGATGAAAAAATATTATGTAGTTTTACCTTTGTTATTTTTAGTCATAATTTATGGTTTTGGAAAAGATTTAATGAAAACTCAAACATATGGTGTTTATATTGGTTATCCAACAGGATATATTTCTGAATTTAACAATGCACATTCAGTGTTGCTAAATGAAAAAAATGAAATTATTACCCATTTTGGGGGGCGTAATGCTACTGCAGGTCAGTTAGGGCATGGTGTACAAAATTCATCGAATGAATTAACAGAAATTCCATCCAAAATAGAAGTGATGTGGTTTTCATTTACGGAAAATCAGTTTTGGCGAGGTGAGTTTGAATTACCAAAGGATGAGCTTACTCGCTTATTAAATAAAGAAAAACTTTTGGATTTATTCTCAACTCGCCAAGGAGTTATGCACGATAAATATGATGAGATTATTGTAAATGTAGCACCACAAGGAGAAGTTTATGTTTATGTAGGGGGCTTTGCAGTAAAGCATATTGGAACCTACCAAGCCAAAGCTGTTAATTATGACTGGGAGCAACATGCAAAGGACACATGGTGGTTAACTCAAGATGTCATAGAGCCACGTGATGAATACGTCAAAATGGCGGATGATGATGTTGAATTAATAGGGTCTGTTGACATTTCAA
>NZ_LWRV01000008.1 GCF_009372215.1 Acinetobacter portensis
CCGTTAGGTCAGGTGGCCTAACTTAAATAAAAAACTCTCCGACAAACCCGGTACGGTTCATAGTTTCTTCTAAAGAATTCCAATAATGACGACTTGCTTCTAGAAGTTGATACGTGCCAATAATATTCGTTTCAATAAAGGCAAAAGGGCCAGTAATAGAACGATCTACATGTGATTCTGCTGCTAAATGCATTACAGCATCAGGCTGATAATCTGCGAATAATTGATCTAAAGCGGTTCGATCACAAATATCTGTCTGGCTAAATGTATAACGCTCATTATTTGCAACCGAAACAAGTGATTCCAAATTACCCGCATAAGTAAGTTTATCTACGTTTAACACTTCATGATTCGTATTTTTTATTATATGTCTTATAACTGCCGAACCAATAAAGCCAGCCCCACCTGTAATCATTAAACGCATTTAATGTTCCTTATACCCACTATATTTATTCAATAGACTTCCTTCATA
>NZ_LWRV01000009.1 GCF_009372215.1 Acinetobacter portensis
GTTTTTAGGATTTGGCTATATATGGCTTCGTCATGATTTAGAGAACTTTAAGAAGCGTTTAAAAGCACTTGAGGCTAAAGTGGCACAGGATGGTATTGAATTAAATGATCACCAGATTGCGGCACTTGAACGTAAGCATGAGGATGACGTTGCTTGTGGTGAAATCGAAACAGCTCATCCAGGCTATTTAGGCGCGCAAGACACCTTTTGTGTCGGGAATCTCAAAGGTGTTGGACGAATCTACCAACAAACATTTATCGACACTTATAGCAAGGTCGTTCATTGCAAGCTCTATACAACAAAAACACCGATTACAGCGGCTGATTTACTCAATGATCGTGTGTTGCCATTCTATCAATCTCAGGACTTACCAATGCTTCGCATCCTCACAGACAGAGGTACTGAGTATTGCGGTAAGGTAGAACAACATGACTATGAATTGTATCTGGCAGTCAATGATATTGATCACACGAAGACAAAAGCAGCTTCCCCGCAAACCAATGGTATATGTGAGCGTTTCCATAAGACGATTTTGCAGGAGTTCTATCAAATTACGTTTAGGAAGAAGCTTTATAGCTCATTGGAAGAATTACAAGTTGATCTAGACGATTGGCTGAAATTCTATAATACTGAACGGACTCATCAAGGAAAAATGTGCTGTGGTCGTACACCACTTGAAACTTTACTTGATGGAAAACGGATTTGGGCTGAGAAGAATTTAGCTCAAATTTAACCTGACAGACACAATAAAAAATGGGTAACTGTCAGATCAGGTTTGAGCTAGTACAAGTTAGGCCACGTGACCTAACGGGTTAATCTTATCATAGTACATTGCTTCAAACTCAAAAGGCGATACATAACCCAATGCGCTGTGTACACGCTTTTTGTTGAACCAATCTACCCAATTTAATGTCGCAAGTTGTACATCCGCTAAACCTTGCCAGTCTGCTTTTAAATATTCAATCACCTCTGTTTTGTATAACCCATTCACTGTTTCAGCCAAAGCGTTATCGTATGAATCACCGGTCGTACCGACTGATGCTCGTAAATTTGCTGCTTCTAAACGATTGGTATAGCGAATTGAAAGATATTGAACACCTCTATCTGAATGATGAATCACATTCTTAGGCATACCTCGGTCATGCAATGCTTGCTCTATAGCCAAATCCTAAAAA
>NZ_LWRV01000010.1 GCF_009372215.1 Acinetobacter portensis
GGTTTGTGCAACAAAGCCCTGTAGTAGGAATATCGTACCCCAACAACCCCATTAATTGATTTGAGTAGGTCGTATCACTTTTAGTATTTTGATCTGTTGTATAAGTATGTTTAATTTTAATTAATTTAGCATCTTTAACTCTAGTATTATTATCATACTTATAATCAGTTAATAAATTTCTATTGGTTACATTTAAAGTATGACCTAATTTTAGTTGACTTAATGCACCATGTTTTGCAAATACCGGATAATTATCAGCATAACTTCTATTTGATTTCCAAATATCTGGAATATCTTTTAATACACCATTATTTACAACTAAGTTATCTACAGTTGGTGCAACCGCACTTGCATACACCCCATTATTCACTACATAATATTTTTTCAAATTTCCGAACCAAATTTGATTTGTATCCACAGGGTTCACTTTTGGTTCGAACTGAGGAAAATAAGCATATCCTTGAATAACTGTTGGATTTAAAGCATCTTCTGGAATTACAGAAGTTCCTGTACTTAAACTTGGAATATCTCTCACTAATTCTGTTACAAATGCACTAACACTATCAACAATGTCTTTAGAATTAGAACCAGAATACCACCCACCGCCACCAACAACGCCCCATTGCATAGCTTCTTTTACATCGTTACTAGGATCTGTTTTTCCATTAAATGCATTCCCAAAACCAACTACTGCTGTTTTGATCTGAATATTTGCTGGATTTTTAGAAGGATCAAGCAAAGCTTCTGCCAATCTTCCAATACAAGTCCAAGCATGAGTTCTATCTTTTTTAAAGTATTCGTTATCTTTAAGCTTACCTAATGGACTTGAAGTACAATCAAAGCTGCTAGCCTTAGCTCCCAATGCAGATGTCATCATTTCATATGCACTACCGCTTTTGTTATCTTGCCCTACACCAACACCTGCCGGCTCAGGTTGACCATCGGTTAAGAAGTATATTCCTTGACCACTACACTCCTTTTTAGCAGAATCTGTTGCTTGAACACTTAAAGACTCTGGTTGAATATAAAACATATCATTTAATACAGAGGAGACTGATTTAGGGGAGCCTGTAATACCAGAATACGAGGAAGGTGTGAAGTAATCACCTGTTTTATAATAACATTTTGTAGCACTATATTGTGTTTCTACATTATTATTAGTACCGCAACTGTCTTCAGTTAAGCCATTTTTTAGATTTAAAGGTAATCCACCAATGGCACTCTGCCACCCCCCCATGTCAAACATGCGGTACCATCACTGTTAAATTTATTACATTGCTGCCAATACACAGAATACCCCCCTGTAAGAGCATAATATACAGGTGCATGGTTTAGCTTAACTCTAGGTACCGATGATGTACCTAATAAATAGGCTGCAGTTTCCGCATAAGCATAAGGGGTTGGAGTGGTTCCACTCGCAGACAATCCAGAAGCAATACTATAAATTTCATCTCTATATTCTTTGCCTCTAGTTTTCCCTAGTTTGTAATAAACGGTACAATTTTTAGATAAATAACAACTTTCGGATGAGTATCCAGTGGTAGATATTGATCCTTTGGCAACCCATGTTTTACATGTTTCTGTTAAAGAGTGCGTTGAAGTACACTCATAATTTTGACCGTTCACGCTAAAGAAATATTCTTTTTTGTTTGTTACCTTTTCACCAGTACTAGGCGTACTAAGCGCTTGAGTAGGTAGTCTAATTACGCCATTATTATTTGTAAAAGTAGATAAACCAATAATAGTTTTCCCATCTAAAGGCTCATTATTTACACTACCGAATAGCACATCTTTCATACCTTGTTTAAGATATTCCATTCTTGTTGGAAAGCCCGTTCCCTCATCTCTTGTCCCCATACTTCCTGAAGTATCCAACATAAAAAGCAGTGTCGTAGAACCAACACTCTCTTCAGGCACTTTATATATTTCAATATCACTTGCATAAACTGGATAGCTCGCCAAACAAATACCTGTTGTAATCATTGCTGACAGAGCTGTGACATTTATTTTTTTCATAAGAGTATCTTCGGGGAAATACTTTCTCATATAGACTAAGTCATTTACTTTTTTCATTTTATTTTCCCCTTAACTACTTTTTACAGCGCGCAAGGTATATACCATTTCTTGCGAACTATAAGGAATATTATTTCTTGAAAGGCAATCAATCACCGTCTCATTATTCAAAGATCCATCAACAAATGTTGTGAAGTTTGAAATACAGTTATTTACCTGTGCATCTGTAGCCGTACTTAAATTTGGTAAAAGTGATGTAGCATTAACAATAACAGTGGAAATATCTTTCCCTTTGCCTGCTTTATCATCACCATCCACCATATGTCCAAAATCTTTATTGTTCGGAGCTACTCGAATTGCTACTCGCGTTAAAACAGCTTGCCGACCACTTGTAAAATCAGCTGATCGCGTTGTTTGACAAAAACCATTAGCACCTAATTCTCTATTATTAATAGTAGAACCCTGCCAATACACAATACTTCCCTGTCGAGCACCCTCCCAATTGTTTGCGACATTGCCACGCACACAAAAAACAAGCTCTTTACCTTTATTTTCAGCTCTCAACAAATACGCTAAAATCCCATCACCAATTTGCATATTTGCTAGCGTTAAATCATTAGAAGTATCATTTTCTAACTTAAAAAACACAGCATCTGAGCTTTGTTTCAATAGCGCCTGAGCTTGTGTATTTGTTGCAATATTTAAACTCGTAATACTTCCACGAATTGCCCATGTACCCACAATGGTAATAAGAAGAAGCATGATTAAAACAATAATCAGCGTTGCACCTTTTTGACTTGAAGAACGTATTGAATAATTCATATTAATTCTCCAAACCAAAGCCATTTCTAAGAGCAACTGTTTGCGATAAAACATTGCGCAGATATAAGTGATTATTTGCATGTGCAGTTAAAGGACCACTTACATCAAATAATTGATAAGCTCTAGTAGCATTAAATAAATCTGAACTTCCAACACTATTTGGAGATCTAACCAAAACAGCTATTTTAATCGCAACAATTTGAGGCTTTCTTGCTGGGGCAGTTGGGTTTAATTGTTGATAACCAGCAATTGTCATATATGAAAATCGATCAAGAACCCCATCTTGACCAGCTACAGCAGGAGATACACTTGTATTTTGAGTATCATCAGCAACTCCCAAAAGCACGTGAAAATGATCTACCCGAGGTATCACAATACGCCCTTCGCCACTTAAATTAAGTGAAGCTAAATTATCTTGATTATAGTTTGCTGCAGTACATGCTAAAGCAAGTGGTGCATTGGGTTCATTTACTGTTCCATTGGCATCTCGACGTAAAAAATACCGTTGTACTACATAGCTATTCACTGGAATTGCATTACCTTCACAATCGAATCGATTTGCAACAGTATTTTTATATTGAATAACTAATTGATCACTTCCTACATTGGGTATATTTAAATTCGTTGGACCAATGTTTGCTGATGTTAAATAACTATTGCCAGCATTAGCACCAGTCATTTGAAATGCCGTAGTAGTTGATATATTTCGCCTATCTAAAACAAGACCACCGTGTAATACTTGATTATCAATTAAAGTCTCTTGTGCCTCTAGGTTAGCAAGTCTTAGATCATTAATCATATAATCCAAACCAAAATAACCACTATTCAAAAGGTTTGATCCACCTTGTTGAATCATCGCGCTTTTTTGCCCCGTGTAGAACAACTGAATTGCCGCTGCTGAAATAATTAATCCCAATACAAGCGACACCATAAGCTCAACAATTGTGAAACCTTTATGCTTTAAAATTTGCATTTAAAAGGCCTCCATCACAATGCATTTAGCATTTGCAACATAACTACCATTAACCATGCAACTAGTAACATCATCACCAGAAATAGTTGTATGTCCCCAAGCGACATAAATACATGTCCGTGTACTTCCCTGACAGTTGCCCATTACAATTTGCTGCCCCTGATTTTGTGCAATTTGCACAACTTCACCAGCATCATACTGTGCCAAAGTTACTCCTGTGCAGGTAGGTCTTGAGATTGCTGTAGCGTTACTAATTAAACAAGTTGTATTCGATGCCCGAGTATTGATTGCAGTTATGTAATTATTTAACGCTAGTCGATTGATTCGAATTCTTTCTGCTAAATCTCGAGCAACATTCATCGCTAATGTCTTATCGTTTGCTTCAATTGTTGCATCTACAGCTCGTAATTGCAGTGCAGAAAATCCAAGCACGCCTATTGCTAAAACAAATAGTGCAACCAGAACCTCGAACATACCTACGCCTGTCTGACTTTTCCTATACATGACTAGCAAGCTCCCGAGTCTCTAATTGCTTCAACAACACCAGTTCTAGATAAAGCTACTGTCTTAGACTGCTTTAAACGCGTACTACAAAGTTGAAAATTTAATGGAATTTCTGTTTCAACATTTGCAACAACATTTACTCTTCGAGCTAAACCATTTTCATTAAACGATACCGATTGAGTTCCATTAATAAGCTGAATATCTTCATATTTAGATGCCCAGTGAAATAAAATTTCGGTATTCGTACCTGCAGTTGGGGTTACCGTGACCATTCTTCTTAACGTTGCCGCTTTTGCACGCGCATCACCAAATACCAATATCAATGATCGAGCAGAAGCATCTAGCTTTTGTTTGGCAACAAGATTTGAAAATGCTGGTGCTGCCATGGTTGTAATAATCGCAACGATACCAATAGTGATCATTAACTCGATTAGGGTAAAACCTTTTATGTTATTCAAAGCAGATTCCCCTCAGCCACCCAAAAAAACCAAATAACGATAAATAAATTCTTATACTTAGATAAATGAAATGTAATTAAAAAAACTTATTCGTATGAATTCATTCAAAATAAGGTGGTGTTTCAAAAAGTATG
>NZ_LWRV01000011.1 GCF_009372215.1 Acinetobacter portensis
ACCTCATGTTTGAATTCGCCCTTCAAATATATTCATTATTATGACCTCTGGCAGCAAGCTATATGATCAACTCAATTTCACAAAAATAAGTGAATGATTTTACACTCACTATTTATGCAATAACTTTGCAGAGGTCTGTGTATATTTTTGTAGCTTATTTTTTAAACAATAAACTTTAAGCAGGGAAAAATGTTTGATAGCCTAGTCGAACAATTAATACTGAAACTAAAATTAAAAATAAAATTCGAATGAAACCGCTACCATATTTTAGTGCCATTTTTACACCAATCAATGAGCCACAAACGTTTGCAACAGCCATCATAAAGGCAATACCAAAAAGCACATGACCCGTTGGAATAAAGAAACTAAGTGCTGCAAAATTTGTCATAAAATTGGCAACTTTCGACAATGCCGATGCATGTAAAAAGTCTGCTTGTAAAAAACGAATAAAGAAGAAAATGAAGAAACTGCCCGTACCTGGTCCAAAAATACCGTCATAAAATCCAATCAGCAAACTACCAACAGCCGCTAATACTAAAATTTTAGGTGTTAATTCTTGGCGTACATGTACCTGACCAAATTCTTTTTTTGTAAAAGTATATATTGCAATCACAATCAGCATGATCAATATAAATGGTCGCAAAATTTCCTTTGGAATCATGGAAACACATGCAGCACCTGCAAATGAACTAACAAATGCACATATTCCAATAACTGCTAATAATTTCCATCTGAGTTTAACCTTACGGATAAAACTATACGCAGCCGATGCCGTACCACAAATTGATGCGAGTTTATTTGTACCAAAAACTGTTGCAGGACTAAGCTGAGGCATTGCACCCATAATGGCAGGGATTTGAATAAGTCCACCACCACCAACAGCAGCATCAATTGCTCCTGCGAAAAAAGCAAAAAAAATCAAGCTGAGAATAATCTCAATATCCACGGTTGCCTTCCTTATGCTTTTTGATCAAACGTTAAAAAGTATTACAAGTTTAGTACTCTTTTTGGCACTAATCTCTTTTTATCGGTAATTTCGGCTAAACCTAAACATTTATCGCCATCAAATACCACCACTTGCTCTTCTGCCGCGTGATCGATATTACTTTCCATACCACGGCTAAAATATTCCGCACGCCCTTCTGGTGCTTGAATTTTTGGAAAATGATCAATGGGTGCATATACAGGCAGCAATAAAGCCTCTCGCTCCATTTCTGTCAAACTTTCTAAATATTCAATGGTATATGTTGGAATGAGCTCAAACTGTCCTGTTTGAATACGATGTAAGTAAGTCAGATGACCATATGTATCCAATGCCTGTGCAATATCTTCACCTAGTACTCGAATATAAGTACCTTTTGAGCAAGTGATATCTAGCGTAATACTGTCATTTGTATAAGACAGTAACTCTATTGCAAAAATATGTATTGGACGTGCTTCCCGCTCAATTTCAATACCTTGACGCGCCAATTCATACAAAGGACGCCCATCTTTTTTCAAAGCCGAATACATGGGTGGTACTTGTAAAATATCGCCTGTGAATTTAGCTAAAGCTTCTTTAATTTTTTCTTCTGTTAACTCGACTACTTCTTTTTCAAGAAAAACCTCGCCTTCTACATCACCCGTTGTTGTGCTATTACCTAACTTTACTGTGGTTTGATAACGCTTTGTAGAGTCTAATAAATAGTGTGAAAACTTGGTCGCTTCCCCTAAACAAATAGGTAATAAGCCAGATGCTAAAGGATCTAATGCTCCTGTATGCCCTGCTTTTTGCGCACGGTACAACCAACGCACTTTTTGTAATGCACCATTAGAGCTAATACCTAAAGGCTTATTTAAAAGAAATACACCACTAATATGGCGACGTTGGATTTTAGGAGACGATTTTTTCATATAAAAATTAGGTTATTTATAAACTGCGCCATGTTAACAATCTGCGGGTGTTTTTATCAATGTTACTGAGCAATATTTAAAAATTTAAAGCATAAAAAATGCGCCAAAAGGCGCATTTTTCGAACTCGTATAAAACTTAACTTTAGTCGAAACTTAAGAAGCTTTAACTTTACGAGCTGGTAATTTTTCACGGATACGTGCAGCTTTACCAGACAATTCGCGTAGGTAGTAAAGTTTCGCGCGACGAACAGCACCACGACGTTTAACTTCAACTTTAGCTACGATTGGAGAGTGAGTTTGGAATACACGCTCAACACCAACGCCGCTAGAGATTTTACGTACTGTAAACGCAGAGTTTAAACCACGATTTTTAATCGCAATTACAACACCTTCAAAAGCCTGAAGACGCTCACGGTCGCCCTCTTTAACTTTTACAGATACAACTACTGTATCACCTGGTGCAAATGCAGGAAGATCAGTTCTTAATTGTGCGTTTTCAACAGCTTGTACTAAAGGATGCTTACCGCTCATGGGGTATCTCCAATATGTGCGAGTCAGAAGAGGTCTAATCATCGCTGGGTATAGAGGCTAAAGCGCATACACCCGATTATCTTTCTCTTTATGCTTGACCACTTCAATGCATAAGAGCCTATTAAAGAATACTTAACATAAAATTAAGTACCGATTCGAAGCAAAGCTTCGTATATTTGCTTAGAAAACAATAGAAACTATTATTTCCCTTGCGAATCTTTTAGCCATTTTTTTTGCTGCTTTGTCAGTTCGACTTGTTCCACCAACTCTGGGCGACGTTCAAGTGTACGCTGATAACGCTGCAAAAACCGCCATTTTTCAATATTTGCATGATGCCCAGACTTTAATACCTCAGGCACATCCAAACCTTCAAAATGATCTGGCTTGGTATATTGTGGGCAATCTAAAAGACCATCCACAAATGAGTCTTGAACGTGTGATTGCTCATCAGACATTGCACCCGGAAGTCTCCGAATAATACTGTCTAATAAAACCATCGCAGGAAGTTCACCGCCAGATAATACGTAATCTCCAATTGACCATTCCTGATCAACATATTGCTGGATCAAACGTTCATCGACACCTTCATAACGTCCACACAATACAATCAATCCATCGTATTCGACAAATTGTTGCACCGCAGGTTCGTTTAAAGTTTTCCCTTGTGGTGACATATACACCACAGGTACCTGAACTGCGCCCGCTTGCGTCGCAAGCTCTTTGGCATGTTGGATTGCTTTCGCCAATGGCTCAGCCATCATCACCATACCCGGACCACCACCAAATGGACGTTCATCCACTCGTTTGTAGTTGCCCTCAGCATAATCACGAGGATTAATACAAGTGACTTGTACTATTTCGCGTTTTACTGCACGCCCGCTAATTCCGTAGGCTGTAATCGCTTCAAACATTTCAGGAAAAAGCGTTATGACTGCAAAAAACATCGCAGACTCCTCTATTTTCCGAATGCGTTCATCCTTTAAGGATTAGTAATCTACGCCCCAATTAACGTAAATACGACCAGCTTCAAGATCAACTCGCTGCACCACATCTTTATGCCATGGAATCATACGCTCTTCAGCATCAACGCTATCTGGTGTTGCGTGAACCACCATGACATCGTTAGCACCTGTTTCAAACATTTCATGGATTTTACCGAGATTTACTTCTTGTTCAGATTCATCTAAACCTAACACTGTTAAGCCTTGTAAATCTGTCCAGTAAAACTCATCCATACCTGCTTTCGGAAGTTGCGCTTTTGAAATCCAAACATCGGTACCCACTAAGCCATCAGCAGCGGTGCGATCAATTACACCTTTTAAGCTAACAACCAAGCCTTTACCATGCGGTTTCCAGCGTTTTACATCTACTGTTTGCCAACCTTCCTTAGTCTCAATGTACCAAGGAAGATAGTCAAAGATGTTGCTCATAGGTTCTGTATTGGAATAGACCCAGAGCCACCCATTTAATCCATATGCTGAACGTAGCTGTCCAATCTGAATTCGATCTTCTGGAACATTCTGTGTTGGTGTCATGGGCTATCTACTACTTAATTGAATTACGCAGCAGCTACAGCTTTTTTAGCTTGAGCAGCTAAAGAAGCAACACGTTCAGACGGTTGAGCGCCTTGAGAAACCCAATGAGCAAAACGGTCAGCATCTAAACGAAGTTTTTCTGCTTTACCTTGAGCTGTAGGGTTGAAGAAACCAATACGTTCGATGAAACGACCGTCACGTGCATTACGGCTATCAGTCACAATGATTTGATAGAACGGACGTTTTTTAGCACCACCGCGTGCAAGACGAATAACAACCATGATAGAACCTTATAGTTTTTACGGATTATCCGTGCATCGACCATCGATACATTTCAAACCCCTTTCATAGAGGGCAGTATTTTACTTGAAATTATTCAAAAGGGAAAGGTTAAAAAGTGATTTATCCACAGTTTTGAATTTAGCTTTATCTTCCATCCCAATCTGACACATTTGATAAGTTACAGTTTGTAGCACCTTTAGCCCAAAACTTTTGATTTTGTTCATTTATACAAATAACACCATCACCAGCTTGCACTGTACCTACAATAGGAGTAGCAACTAACACCCATCTACTTGCTGTAGGTAATGCTTGAAAACGGCTTTGTTGCACAAA
>NZ_LWRV01000012.1 GCF_009372215.1 Acinetobacter portensis
AAATCTGCTAGTCTAGAGCCTCAATAAAAATATAATCATGTAAATTACTTTCTGTAGCAAAATCACTTAATAACCGTGAAACATCGATATTTTGCTTTATGCCCAATTTAAAATGATCTTCCAGAAGAGCTTCTGTTTCTCCAGTTTGACTCAATAGCTTAGCAAGCGATTCTTCACTAAAAATAAGATCATGGTATGCCTCATTTTGTACTTCAACAGTAACATTCGCTGTTGCACGACCACCTTTTCCATCAGATACAGTATAAGTGAATATGGCATCACCAACATAATCAGCCGCTGGTGAAAAAGTAATAATCCCCGTTTCATAATCTACGCTAATTGTATTGCCTGTATTACCTGCATCTACACCAACGAGTTTAAAACCATTCTCTAAATATGCTGGATCATTACTTAAAATATCATCAAAAGTAATTTTAAGATTTTGTCCAGCTTTCATAATTAAAGGATTCTGTTGAACAAATTGATCTGCAGTTGCTCCTAATATTTGAAACTCTAGTTCAGTCAAATACTTTTCTAATTCTGTCGTCGTCGTATTTTGATCTTTATCTTTAATATTTTCCTTCAAAGATGCCACATCTGCATCCTTAGAGCCTATCCAGTATTA
>NZ_LWRV01000013.1 GCF_009372215.1 Acinetobacter portensis
ACTTCAAGTTTTACTCTGCCAAGCATTACGTAATAGTCATAATAAACAAAGAGAAATTGCAGAAAAATTAATACAAACTTCAGGAGATACACCTGAAAGACGTGCATTGTTCGATCAGTTAAAAAATGAATTATTTGCACATGCTGTTGCAGAAGATCGTTATTTTTATATTCCATTAATGATGACAGATTCGGGGCTGAATATTACGCGTCATGCACTTGCAGAACATCATGAAATGGATGAATTACTTGAGCAGTTAACTGAAACAGAATTTAGTAATTCTGGATGGTTGGCTATTGCGAAAAAACTGTCTGAAACGGTTCATCATCATTTAGAAGAGGAGGAACATACATTCTTTCAACAGGCAGGAAAAATTTTAGAAGATAAACAAAAAGAAAGTTTGGCGAAGCAATATCAAACTGAATATAAAAAATATATTAAGTCAGATAAAGACAGCTTAACCTAAATTGTAAAATCTAAGAATTAAAAAAAAGGATGCACAAGCGCATCCCTTTTTATAAGTTTATGGTGTATTTGTTGTTTTACTCGATCTTAAAGCAACGCCAATAGAAGCAAGCATGACACATGAAAGTGCAATCCATTGTAAAAAGCCAATTTTTTCACCCAATAAGAATAAACCTGCTAATGCTGCAAGTGCAGGAGAAAGACTGAGCAGTGTGCCATAACTGAGTTTATTTAAACGTTTTAAGGCTTGTAGATCTAAAGCATAGGGGATGGCTGTTGCTAAAATAGCAATTGCTAAGGCTTTGCCCCAATATTGGGTTTCGAATAACGCGGGTGCGTTGTTGTATAAACCAATAGGCAACAAGCTAATGGCAGATAAAGCAATGGCAATGGTAAGTGCATGCATACCTATATTTTGGTGAGCCACTCTTTGTCCAAAAAAGATATATCCTGCCCAGCACAAACCTGCACCTAAAGCATAAATTGCACCAATAATAGAGAAGTTATCGCCTTGTGCTTGACCCCAAGGCACCATAAGGGCAACACCTAAAATGGCGAGAAGAACCCAAATATAATCACTACGTTGCTTAATCGAAAGTAAGGCTAAGCCTAAAGGACCAATGAATTCTAAGCCTACAGCAATGCCTTGAGGCAATTTACCCAAGGATGCATAAAAGAGCACATTCATTAAACCTAAGGCTGCGCTATAGCACAGCAAATCTCGCCATTTTAAAAAAGATAATCGTTTTAAGATGCTCCAAGAACGAAACATGATGCAAACAATAACGGCTGCAAAACATAAGCGTAAAATGGTGACAGAAAGTGGATCTAAAACGGTGAATAGCTGTTTGGCAAACGATGCGCTGATTTGATAAGAAATCATGGAAAGAACCATGAAGAGCACAGCGAGAAGTTGGGATTTTGGCATTTTTATATCACTACACCAAAAGAGGTGTAAGCATTAAGGTCGTAGCTTGAGTATAACCATTTTGCTTATTTTGTGATGTCTGAAATATAGCCGAAATGTAAATTAAAAGTTTTAAATTTAAAAAAGAAAAGTCATCTTATTTGAGGAGAAGTTTAAATTCAAAAGTTTTAAATTCAAGTATCAGATTTTTTTCTTGGCTTGTTGTGTAGTATAGGTACAACCAATTGATGCAGTAATAATAGTGGCTAAAGCGAGCCATTGATTCCATAGCAGTTGTTCGCCTAAGAAAATAAAACCTGATAATGCTGCAATTGCAGGTTCAACACTCATTAGCGTACCAAAACTAAGTGCGCTTAAATTGCGTAATGCAATCATCTCTAAAGTAAAAGGTAGTGCACTTGCAAGAACAGCCAAAGCAATAAAATACATTAAGCTTGTCGGTTCAAAAGTATGTGCGGGTATTCCAAAAAATATGGCAATAGGCATTAAAACTAACATGCCAATAAACATGCCTAAACACACAGTATGATTGCCCGAAATACCTGATGGTTTTTGTCCTGCAATAATATAAAGTGCCCAACAAGCACCTGCAGCTAAAGCCAAAAGAATTCCAATAGGGTCTAAAGATTGCGCCGCTTGATTAAAAGGGAAGAGCAAAATTAAGCCCAGAATAGCAAGCCCAACCCAAATGAAATCGAACTTTTGCCTTGCATAATAAAGTGCAACGCTTAAAGGGCCAATAAATTCAAATGAGACAGCAATACCTAATGGAAGCCGATCAATAGCTAAATAAAACAGCATATTCATCCCTGCAAGGGCTAAACCGTAGCTGATAATTGCAGACCATTTCACTTGTTTGAAATTGATTTGCCAAATTTTAAAAATAATTGCCAATACCAATGAGCCTAAAAGTAGACGCATTGCTGAAACGGTCAATATAGGAAATTGACCGAATAAGTATTTAGCGAAAGAACCACTACTTTGCATGCTGATCATTGCGATCAGTAAAATAAGAGGCGCTTGCACATGTAGTGCAATTTTAAAACTCGGCATGAACTAAATTCGTTTGGTTTTCACAAGTAGCGGATGATGAAAAACATAAAATGACGCAATAAAAAAACCACAGCACGAATGCTGTGGTTTTAAATATAAACGAATATTAGAACAATACACGTACGCGAATTGTACCTTCAACTTCGTGAAGTGTATCAAGCGCTTCTTGAGATGCTGTTGCATCTACGTCCATAACTAAGTAACCAACGTCACCTTTAGTCATTAAAGATTGACCAGAGATGTTGATGCCGTGTTCAGCAAACAAGTTGTTAATTTTAGAAAGAACACCCGGAATGTTTTTATGAATATGAAGTAAACGATGTTTACCTTCAGTCAACGGTAAAGCAATTTCAGGGAAGTTTACAGCAGATAAAGTCATACCTTTATCTGAGTAAGCAACGAATTTCTCACCAACTTCTAAACCAATGTTTGCTTGCGCTTCGATTGTAGAACCACCTACGTGAGGTGTTAAAATCACGTTAGGGATGTTACGAAGTGGAGAAACAAATTCTTCACCATTCGCTTTCGGCTCTTTAGGGAATACGTCAACCGCAGCACCTGCAAGATGACCAGATTTCAATGCATCTGCCAAGTCTTCAATAACAACACATGTACCACGTGCAGCATTGATGAAAATTGCACCTTCTTTCATTTGTGCAAATTTTTCTTTGGTCATGAAGTTGCGCGTAGATGGAACATCAGGAACATGCAGTGATACAACATCAGCATTTGCCAATAATTCATCTAGGCTACCCACTTGACGTGCATTACCTAAAGGTAATTTAGTCACTGTGTCGAAGTAGATCACTTTCATACCCAAGCTTTCTGCAAGTACAGAAAGTTGAGAACCGATAGAGCCGTAACCAACGATACCTAATGTTTTACCACGTGTTTCATACGAACCAACAGCAGATTTGTTCCAACCGCCTGCATGTGTATCTGTAGATTTTTCAGGTACACGACGAAGAAGAAGAATTGCTTCAGCAAGCACAAGTTCAGCAACTGAACGAGTGTTTGAATATGGTGCGTTAAATACAGGAATACCACGACGCATTGCTGCATCTAAATTCACTTGGTTCGTACCAATACAGAAACAACCCACAGCAATAAGCTTGTTTGCAGCTTCGAAAATTTCTTCAGTCAGTTGAGTACGAGAACGAATACCAATGAAGTGAGCATCTTTTACCGCTTCTTTCAACGCTTCACCTTCAAGCGCAGTTTTATGGTAATCGATATTGGTGTATCCAGCAGCATTTAAAGTGTCTACAGCGTTTTGATGAACGCCTTCTAACAACAAGAAACGAATTTTATCTTTAGGCAAAGAAAGATGTTGGCTCATTACGGCTCCGCTACAAAGGCCAAATTTAGTGGCGATATAATAGCATAGGAAATTAGCCTATATACATTTCCTTTATGGCTTTGGGCAGAGGTATTTTTCTAAAATATGTGACAAGGTTTGTCGAAATTGGTCTAATTAACTGTGTAATTTCAAAGGCGACATTCTAAAAATACGATTTTCTGCGGGATTTTGTAAAAATGGCTTATAATACTGCCTCGTGAAAATCTGACACGTTCATGCTGTCGGATTTATCTTCACGATCAGTCTAAGAAATGTGCATTTGAACATGGTAAATATTGTTTAAAAACAGCACTCTCTAAGACACTAACTACTTGTTTACTTCTTGCAAGGTCTGAAAACGATGAATGCTCCAGTCGCTTTAACCCCAGAGTTATTGACCCAATTAACTGCAATTGTTGGTGAAAACCGCATTAAAACAGATGCGGATAGCCTCCAAAATTGGGGACGTGACCATACTAAGCACTTCGACCCTAATCCATCGGTTATCGTTTTTCCATCGACGACTGAACAAGTACAAGAAATTGTAAAACTTGCGAACCAATTTAATGTTGCGGTAACGCCATCGGGTGGTCGTACAGGTTTATCTGCAGGTGCTGTGGCTACCAACGGTGAAATCGTGGTGAGCATGGACAAAATGAACCAAATTCTTGAGTTCTTCCCAGCAGATCGTATGGTTCGAGTTCAAGCAGGTGTGGTGACTGAGCAACTTCAAAATTATGCTGAAGAACAAGGCATGTACTACCCAGTAGATTTCGCATCTGCGGGTTCATCGCAAATTGGCGGTAACATTGGTACAAATGCTGGCGGTATTAAAGTAATTAAATACGGCATGACACGTAACTGGGTTTTAGGGTTAACGGTTGTGACGGGTAAAGGCGACATCCTTCGTTTAAACAAAGGCATGATTAAAAATGCTACGGGTTATGCGCTTCAACACTTATTTATTGGTGGTGAAGGTACTTTAGGTTTAGTGACAGAAGCTGAAATTAAACTTGAACGTCAACCGCACGATTTACAAGTTATGGTATTGGGCGTTCCCGATTTTGACGCGATTATGCCTGTACTTCATGCTTTCCAAAAGAAAATTGATTTAACCGCATTTGAGTTCTTTGGTGAACTTGCAATGCAAAAAGTTTTGGCAAATGGTCATGTTCAACGTCCATTTGAAACTGAATGTCCATTTTATGTATTGCTTGAATTTGAAGCGCCGTATGAACCAATTATGGATGCGTCGATGGAAATCTTCGAGCATTGCATGGAAGAAGGTTGGGTACTTGATGGTGTAATGAGCCAAAGCTTAGATCAAGTGGAAAGCTTATGGCGTTTACGTGAAGATATTTCAGAATCGATTGCGCCATTTACGCCATATAAAAATGACATTTCTGTGTTAATTACTTATGTTCCTGCATTTATTAAAGAAATTGATGCAATCGTATCTGAAAATTATCCTGACTTTGAAATTTGTTGGTTTGGTCATATTGGTGACGGTAACTTGCACTTGAACATCTTAAAACCTGAAAACTTAACGAAAGATGAGTTCTTTGGTAAATGTCAGGTGGTGAACAAGTATGTATTCGACACTGTGAAAAAATATGACGGTTCGATTTCTGCGGAACACGGTGTAGGTATGACGAAAAAACCTTACCTTGAATACACGCGTACTGCTGAAGAAATTGAATACATGAAAGCGTTGAAACAAGTATTTGACCCGAACGGTATTATGAACCCAGGTAAATTGTTCGATCTTTAATTGTTTTACAATTCTCTTATTTTTCAAAATTAAAAGATGCAGCATTATTTAAATGCTACATCTTTTTTTTATAAATAGAGACAATAGAATGTTAAAAAAAATAAGCTTTTCCGTATTTACAATATTGGCTTTAATGGGGTGTGCAAGCACTCAAAATTTAAGTTCAACTTCAAGTAATAAAGAAGAAACAAGAGTTTATCCTGAAACAAAAGCTGGTTCTCCATTAGATCAGGTATATAAAACTGTTGAAGATTTTCATGACTACAACACGATTCAAATAAGCCAAAAACTTTCGGCAGAAAATAACATTCGTGAAGCTACCGTAACCTTAATTCAAGAGGGTTGGGCAGATGATTCAGTGGTTGGAACGCGAAAGGATTTTAAATTTAGATTTATAGATGGCGAGTGGAAACAACTGAGTGTTGATGAAACGCAAAAGTGTGGACGTGGCGCAGATACGACGACATATCACAAAAAAAACATGTCCTTAATTGGAAGTGTTTTGCTAGAAAGACACAGATTTTCTATAGTGTAATTTTAAAAGGCATAGCATGATATATGGTATGCCTTTTTTATTTTGAGTAATGAAGATGTTAAAAAAAATAGCAATGATGTCTGTATGTGTTGGGCTTTTGGCAGGCTGTGCAACCACGAAGGATTTAGTGTCTAAGGTAGGTGTGGGAACTTCTCATACGCCATTTGAGCAAGTTTTAAAAGCTCATCCAGATTTGAAGTCTGAGTTAAATACAATTGAAATTCGTCAGGTATTTAATAGTGTGGAATCGCCAAATGTAGCGCAAGTGATGGTGTTGCAAGCGGGTTTAATGGATGATTCTGTGAGTGCGATTCGTACGATTTATAGTTTTAAGTTGCAGGGTAATGACTGGAAACAGGTAGATAAAAAAGAAGAGTTTAAGTGTGGACGTGGTAAAAATACCAAGACTTTCCAAACGGCACTTTGCCCTTGATATTAGTCCAAAATATGATTGATTTTTAATGTATTTTGGCTCATAAAAGCGTATCAATTGATACGCTTTTTTTATTTGGGGAAATATAAAAACAATGAATATTTTAATTGTCGGGAATGGTTTTGATTTGTCACATTATTTACCGACCAAGTATGATCATTTTATGATTGCAATGGATGCTATAGAAAATGGGGATATTGCTAAAGGTGAGATGGGTTTTGATGATCTATTTATAAAGGATTATTGGCATAAAAATAATGAAACTGAAGAAGAATGGCAGAATAGTTTTTTTCAACATACAAAGGCGATGTATAAAACTGAGGAAATTAAAATTTCTGTTGATGAAGTTGAGAAACTACAAAATCAATTAAAAGAAAATGTTTGGTATCAGTATTTTTCTGAACATGTTCGAGAGGTTAAAACCTGGATTGATTTTGAATTAAAAATTGAAGAGGCTTTAAATATATTGAGCGGATTGTTTGCCAATATTTATCAAGTTTACGAATCAAAAGGGAAATTTGATTATGATATTAGCTTAGAAACGCTAATTGAAGATCAAATTTATAAAATAAGTAAAAGAAGATTTGATATTTTAACCTGAGTTCGATATAAA
>NZ_LWRV01000014.1 GCF_009372215.1 Acinetobacter portensis
ATTTATGAAGGAAGTCTATTATCTCTTGCTTTTAAATTGATATCATGATTTCCTGCACATATAATGATCTCTGTATTATTATGAATTTCCTTTATTCTTTTAAAAAAATTCTGAGCATATTCTACGATTTCTTTATTGTAATTACCTTTTGCAAAAATATCTCCTGAACAAACGACTAAATCAATATTACCTTGATATTTTATATCATCTAGAAAATTATCTAATACTTTTTCTTGATCATAATTTGAGTGTATATGTAAGTCAGAAATATGAAGGATTTTAATCATTATCGAATATAATTAGAAGGTTGATCTAATTTAGATCGAATTTTTTATTTGGTCAATATAATGTTATGAAATTTAATAAATAATATTTATTTTTGATTTATTGTGAAGTATATATTTATAAATATTATTGTGTGTCTTAAATATGCCTAAATAAGAAATCATTTTAGATGTTTTCAAAATGAAAAATGAATTGTTTGAAATTGGGGTAATGAAAAGACTAGACTTCCGTCATAAATCAA
>NZ_LWRV01000015.1:0-163 GCF_009372215.1 Acinetobacter portensis
ATTATCTTTTGGTCATAAATGAGACGAAATTATATAGAAATTTATTTGATTTACTCTTTTCCCATGCCTACAAATCCCAGATAAACTCAATACCAATAATTAATATTGGATTATTTGAATCATCCACCCTCCCACCTCAGCAAAAGGAATCAAGGAATCAAGG
>NZ_LWRV01000015.1:431-592 GCF_009372215.1 Acinetobacter portensis
AAAAAAAAAAAAAAAAAAAAAAAAAAAAAAAAAAAGAAACAAAGAAACAAAGAAAAAAGGAATCAAGGAATCAAGGAATCAAGGAATCAAGGAATCAAGGAATCAAGGAAATGCTATCTATATAAGCAAAACAAGTAAAATTTTTAGATTTTAGATTTTAG
>NZ_LWRV01000016.1 GCF_009372215.1 Acinetobacter portensis
AGGGCTTCATGAAGAAGAACCCGGAGTATGATGATTTGCTGGGGTGATGCATGGTGAGGAGCGCGGAACGCGTTCCTCATAACGGATCATCGTCATTGCGAGCCACCCGGTCGGCGCGAAGCGCCGCCGGATGACAGGCTTCGCGAAGCAATCCACCGCGCCGCATACGCGGAAGAATGGATTGCTTCGTCGCTTCGCTCCTCGCAATGACGGTGATCGGCGTCTTACCGAGCCCGCCATCACGCAGCCCGGATGAGGCCGATGTCCGCGCGCTTCTGAACGAGGCCTATCCGGAAGGCGCGCCCGACGAGCTTGGTCTTTACTACGGCAAGCACGGTCCTCCCGACGCGACGGTGCTGCTGCGCCTCGCACAGCGGATTGTCGGCCATCTCTCGATCTACGAGAGTCGCATCAAGGTCGGTTCCGACGAGGTGATGGCTGGTCTGGTGGGGGAGGTGGCGGTCGCCGTCGATCAGCGCGGATGGGGTCACGTCCGCGCGCTGATGGGC
>NZ_LWRV01000017.1 GCF_009372215.1 Acinetobacter portensis
GAAATTACATCTATTCGCATAGGTTTAGCCATTCTTGGTTTAGCGACTATTATTCTATGTATTATTAGTCAAAATCGTAAATTACTTTTTAAAGAGGTTTATTATCTCGCAAATCATGACACTTTAACTGAAACCATGAATCGTCGAAGTTTTATTAAACTCAGTGAACGACTATTAAGCAATAAAAAATATAAACAAGCATGCTTACTTATGTTAGATATAGATCACTTCAAAAATCTCAATGATGGCTATGGTCATTATGCTGGAGATATCGTTCTTAAAAAATTTGCAGAGCTTGTAAAAGAAAACTTAAGAAATGAAGACTTATTTTGTCGACATGGTGGCGAGGAATTTGTCGTTCTTTTAGCCAATGTAGACAAAGCTGAAGCTTTTATGATTGCTGAACGTATTCGAATACATCTTGCTCAAACAAGCATTAATATTCCCCAACAACAGCCTTTTCATATTTCCGTGATCATGGTTATT
>NZ_LWRV01000018.1 GCF_009372215.1 Acinetobacter portensis
CGACGGAGATAAGCTCGAAAACACCTCTTTCATATAGTTCACATGCCAAAGCGGTTTTACCACTTGCAGTAGGTCCCATTAAATTGATGACCGGCAATTGATTTGACATGTACAACTACTCTCCTAGAGCAAAAAGTTTATCTAATTGAGCCAATGGGAATGCACGCAAAGTTGGACGACCATGATTACATTGACTTGCAAATTCGGTTTGTTCCATTTGACGAAGCAATACATTCATTTCAGACAAACTTAATAATCTATGCTCACGAACAACTCTATCACACACACTCACTGCCA
>NZ_LWRV01000019.1 GCF_009372215.1 Acinetobacter portensis
GCGCAAGGGAAAGATCTTCCTCGACTATCTGCGCAACGACCGGATGTCGACGGCTGTGGCGGTGTTGTCACCCCGGGCGCGGGAAGGCGCGACGGTGTCGATGCCGGTGACCTGGGCGCAGGTGAAGAACGGGCTCGATCCGAAGCGCTACACCGTTCGCACGGTCCCGGCGCTGCTGGCCAAGACCAAGGCATGGGAGGGGTATGACGACGCGGCCCGATCGATCAAGCCGGCGATCAAGAAGCTGACGGACAAATTGTAGAAGGTTGTTAGCTCGTTCGGGCAGACAGGGTATGCGCCGCGTCTGCCCGCCGAAGAATTATCATAGGTGAATCAGATCCGTCCGAGCAGGACGAGGATCAGCACGATGACGATGATCAGGCCGAGACCGCCGCCGCCATAATAGCCGGTGCCGTAGAACGGTCCGCCGCCGATGCCGGAAAAGCCGCCGAGCAGCGCGATGATGAGAATGATGAGGATGATCGTTCCGATGGACATGTACTTCCCTCCAGAGCCCGGCAGCG
>NZ_LWRV01000020.1 GCF_009372215.1 Acinetobacter portensis
GGCAATCCGGGTTTCGGCGAGTTGCCGGCTGACCGGGTCCAGGCCGGGATGGCCGAGAAGATCCGTATTGCGATCGCGGCGGGCCTGCCAGACAGGCCTGTGCCTGGCGGTGACGGCGAAGTTGGCGCAGGCGAGACACGTACTTTCGGTCCTCAGAACGGGGTTGGGGCCTTTCTCATCGCCGAAGCAGGCAGCCGTTTCGACGCGGTAGACGCAATAGCCCCAATCGCAGACGCCGAGCCGCAGATCAGTCTCCTCCATCAGGAAGGAGACATAGGCCTGGACATCGCCGTCGCGCGTGCGCCCGCGGAACTGGGAGCGGGCGGCGATCATCCGTCCGCCCTTGCCCGCGAGGGCGGTTGCCGTCAGCACTTCTTCGAGAGCGGCGCGGGTTTCTTCCCGGGCATGCCGGTCGATCAGGTCGTCGAGCGCGAAGTCGGTCCCGACGTAGCCG
>NZ_LWRV01000021.1 GCF_009372215.1 Acinetobacter portensis
TTGGCGGGGCCGAGTGCGACGAAGCCGGTCTTGCCATCCTTCGTCAGGCTGATGCCGACCGGCTGGATCGCCTCGCTGCGCAGGCCCGGCACGGCGAACTTGATCTTGCCGGTGACCTCGCGCTTGGCCGGATCGATGATCGAGACCGTGCCGCCGATTTCGGCCGAGACCCCCAGCTCCGCTCCGCCGGTCTTGAACTCGGCATAGCGCGGCCGCCCATCGACCAGCACGCTGGCGACGATCTTGCGCGTCGCCGTGTCGATGAAATGCGCCACGTTGGTACTCTCGGAGGTGCAGATCAGGATCTTGCCGTCCGGACTGAGCATCATGCCTTCCGGCTCGACGCCGACTTGGACGTCGCCGATGCGGACGCGCTTCTCGAGGTCGAGCACCGTGACGGTGTTGTCGTTCTCGTTCGCCACATAGAGCGTCTTGCCGGCCGCATCCTGCGCGAACAGCTCGGGATCGGGGCCGGAGGGCAGGGTGTCCACCACCTCCATCTTCTTGGCATCGATCACCTGGATCGTGTCGTCGTCGCCGACCGCCACCATCACGAACTTGCCGTCACG
>NZ_LWRV01000022.1 GCF_009372215.1 Acinetobacter portensis
ATCACCCACTAGCTTGATTTTCACCACCGCCACCTCCGATTTTAAATTCGTGTAGGTGTTGGATACCTGGATCTTAGTCGCTAGATAATTATAGATAGCGTAACTGATATTCGTAGTCGTCTGCTCGGACTCATGGAATTGCTCCATGAAGCGTTTTTTATACTTCATCATGATTTCATGAAAAACCACGATCAGACTCAATTTAGCGTTTAA
>NZ_LWRV01000023.1 GCF_009372215.1 Acinetobacter portensis
GTATTCTTAATTTGCTAACTGTCTGTATTAGCTATTTAATTATTGCTATGCCATTTTTTGTTCTTTTTGGATGGAGCCATACAGGAGAAGTTTCGAAAGAATGGTGGAAGATGTATACCGACACTTGGACTATCTTTATGGATCTAATTACAGGCTTGTGTTATGGGTTATTTTTAAATGATTTTAAAGTTAAAGAATTGTTAAAGAAAAAAATAATATATTTTAATATATTAGCTTTTGTTTTGATTTATTTGTATTTGTTTCTTTAGAAATATATATTCATAGACTGGATCTGTG
>NZ_LWRV01000024.1 GCF_009372215.1 Acinetobacter portensis
CAGGGGGTGTTTTAGAATTAATGAGCTGGCGATGACTTACTCTCACATGGGTAACCCCACACTACC
The DNA here is from genome assembly GCF_009372215.1 of Acinetobacter portensis. Lineage (GTDB taxonomy): Bacteria > Pseudomonadota > Gammaproteobacteria > Pseudomonadales > Moraxellaceae > Acinetobacter > Acinetobacter portensis. Next base: position 67 of record NZ_LWRV01000024.1, read on the forward strand.
ATCAGCGCTAAGAGGTTTCACTTCTGAGTTCGGGAAGGGATCAGGTGGTTCACTCTTGCTATTGTCGCCAGCACAACTGTTTATGCTTACTCGCTATGGTCTTAATTGCTTTCGCATGCCTAGCTTTCGTCAAATGAGTTATTAACAGATATTTGAGTTAAAGTTTAAGTTCTAGCGTTCACTAAATCAAGCATTTTGCTTTGAAATCTTTCGAAACAACAACTGTTTGGGTGTTGTATAGTCAAGCCTCACGAGCAATTAGTATTGGTCAGCTTCATGCATCACTGCACTTCCACATCCAACCTATCAACGTCGTAGTCTTCAACGGCTCTTTAGAGGACATAAAGTCCTTGGGAAATCTTATCTTGAGGTAGGCTTCCCGCTTAGATGCTTTCAGCGGTTATCCCTTCCGAACATAGCTACCCGGCGATGCGACTGGCGTCACAACCGGTACACCAGAGGTTCGTCCACTCTGGTCCTCTCGTACTAGGAGCAGATCCTCTCAAATTTCCAACGCCCACGGTAGATAGGGACCGAACTGTCTCACGACGTTCTAAACCCAGCTCGCGTACCTCTTTAAATGGCGAACAGCCATACCCTTGGGACCTGCTTCAGCCCCAGGATGAGATGAGCCGACATCGAGGTGCCAAACACCGCCGTCGATATGAACTCTTGGGCGGTATCAGCCTGTTATCCCCAGAGTACCTTTTATCCGTTGAGCGATGGCCCTTCCATACAGAACCACCGGATCACTAAGACCTACTTTCGTACCTGCTCGACTTGTGGGTCTCGCAGTTAAGCGCGCTTTTGCCTTTATACTCTACGCGTGATTTCCGACCACGCTGAGCGCACCTTCGTACTCCTCCGTTACTCTTTAGGAGGAGACCGCCCCAGTCAAACTACCCACCAGACATGGTCCTCGCTCCAGATTATGGAGCAGAGTTAGAACCTCAATATTACCAGGGTGGTATTTCAAGATTGGCTCCATCGCAACTAGCGTCACGACTTCAAAGCCTCCCACCTATCCTACACAAGTAAGATCAAAGTTCAATGTCAAGCTGCAGTAAAGGTTCACGGGGTCTTTCCGTCTAGCCGCGGGTACACCGCATCTTCACGGCGAATTCGATTTCACTGAGTCTCTGCTGGAGACAGCGCCCCCATCATTATGCCATTCGTGCAGGTCGGAACTTACCCGACAAGGAATTTCGCTACCTTAGGACCGTTATAGTTACGGCCGCCGTTTACTGGGGCTTCGATCAAGAGCTTCGCTTACGCTAACCCCATCAATTAACCTTCCAGCACCGGGCAGGCATCACACCCTATACGTCCACTTTCGTGTTTGCAGAGTGCTATGTTTTTAATAAACAGTTGCAGGGGCCTGGTTTCTGTGGCTGTCAACCGCTCAGGAAGTAAATTCCGTCACCGTCGACAGCGTACCTTCTCCCGAAGTTACGGTACCATTTTGCCTAGTTCCTTCAGCAGAGTTCTCTCAAGCGCTTTGGTCTACTCGACCTGACCACCTGTGTCGGTTTCGGGTACGATTCCTGTGTAACTGAAGCTTAGAGACTTTTCCTGGAAGTATAGTATCAGCCACTTCGCTAATAAATTAGCTTGCTATCAGTTCTCAGCATAGAGTACCCCGGATTTGCCTAAGATACATGCCTACAACCTTTCACCTGGACAACCAACGCCAGGCTGACTTAACTTTCTCCGTCCTCTCATCGCATTACACAGAAGTATTGGAATATTAACCAATTTCCCATCGACTACGCCTCTCGGCCTCGCCTTAGGGGTCGACTCACCCAGCCCCGATTAACGTTGGACTGGAACCCTTGGTCTTTCAGCGAGCGAGTTTTTCACTCGCTTTGTCGTTACTCACGTCAGCATTCGCACTTCTGATACCTCCAGCATACTTCTCAATACACCTTCATCGGCTTACAGAACGCTCCCCTACCACTTGCAATAAATTGCAAATCCGCAGCTTCGGCATGTAGTTTTAGCCCCGTTACATCTTCCGCGCAGGCCGACTCGACTAGTGAGCTATTACGCTTTCTTTAAAGGGTGGCTGCTTCTAAGCCAACCTCCTAGCTGTCTATGCCTTCCCACATCGTTTCCCACTTAACTACAATTTTGGGGCCTTAGCTGGCGGTCTGGATTGTTTTCCTCTTGACTACGGACGTTAGCACCCGCAGTCTGTCTCCCGGATAGTACTCATTGGTATTCGGAGTTTGCATCGGTTTGGTAAGTCGGGATGACCCCCTAGCCGAAACAGTGCTCTACCCCCAATGGTATTCGTCCGAGGCGCTACCTAAATAGCTTTCGGGGAGAACCAGCTATCACCAAGTTTGATTAGCCTTTCACCCCTATCCACAAGTCATCCCCTGGCTTTTCAACGACAGTGGGTTCGGTCCTCCAGTTAGTGTTACCCAACCTTCAACCTGCTCATGGATAGATCACCTGGTTTCGGGTCTATGCCCAGCAACTAATTCGCCCTATTAAGACTCGATTTCTCTACGGCTCCCCTATTCGGTTAACCTCGCTACTGAACATAAGTCGCTGACCCATTATACAAAAGGTACGCAGTCACCGGACGCAATGCCGGCTCCCACTGCTTGTATGCATGCGGTTTCAGGATCTATTTCACTCCCCTCACAGGGGTTCTTTTCGCCTTTCCCTCACGGTACTGGTTCACTATCGGTCAGTCAGGAGTATTTAGCCTTGGAGGATGGTCCCCCCATATTCAGACAAGGTTTCACGTGCCCCGCCCTACTCGTCATCATCATATAAGCCCTTTCGTGTACAGGACTATCACCTACTACGGTCGCACTTCCCAGAGCGTTCCACTAAAGCTTATATGACTTAATGGGCTGTTCCCCGTTCGCTCGCCGCTACTGAGGGAATCTCAATTGATTTCTTTTCCTAAGGGTACTGAGATGTTTCACTTCCCCTCGTTCGCCTCATACACCTATGTATTCAGTGTATGATACCTAGCTTATGCTAAGTGGGTTTCCCCATTCAGAAATCTCCGGATCACAGGATATTTGCCGCCTCCCCGGAGCTTATCGCAGGCTATTACGTCTTTCATCGCCTCTGACTGCCAAGGCATCCACCACATGCACTTAATTACTTGACTATACAACCCCAAACAGTCGTTAATCCCTACAAGGAGGATAACAACAGATTGTGTCTTTCAACACATTCATACAGTTTGTTGTCCGTAGATTTAACTACAGTACAGCTTCTATTAGATTCATATACCAAAACGCTTGATTCAGTTAATCGCTAGTTTCTCAGTTCTTCATTTCACTCAACAGTAACAAGTTACTGCTAAATTCAATTCAGTTCTGAGCCTTAAACAATTTATTTCAACTCAAATTAATCTGTTAATGATTGCTCTAGCCTTCGTCAGGTCTAGAAACTGTGATAAATCACAGAGATTACCAAGTCCGCGTATAGTAACGCTTATACTTGTTAATCTCTAGGATCTAAGCACTTGATCGCTTGGAAACTAAACATTCAATCGCTTGACTGTTTATTTATTAGCTTATATATCGCAAAGCGATATATGGTGGAGACTAGGAGAGTCGAACTCCTGACCTCCTGCGTGCAAAGCAGGCGCTCTACCAACTAAGCTAAGTCCCCAGCTTATCATTAGATTCAATGTATCTTTGCTTTCTGTTTGCTCAGTACTCTCATACTGCGTTAGTCAGATTTGGTGGGTCTGACAAGACTTGAACTTGTGACCCCACGCTTATCAAGCGTGTGCTCTAACCAACTGAGCTACAGACCCTCAGATACATCTTCATGAAGAACAACTTGTTGTGGATTCTTACCAATCGTCAATCTTTCGTTAAGGAGGTGATCCAGCCGCAGGTTCCCCTACGGCTACCTTGTTACGACTTCACCCCAGTCGTCGGCCACACCGTGGTAAGCGTCCTCCTTGCGGTTAGACTACCTACTTCTGGTGCAACAAACTCCCATGGTGTGACGGGCGGTGTGTACAAGGCCCGGGAACGTATTCACCGCGGCATTCTGATCCGCGATTACTAGCGATTCCGACTTCACGCAGTCGAGTTGCAGACTGCGATCCGGACTACGATCGGCTTTTTGAGATTAGCATCCTCTCGCGAGGTAGCAACCCTTTGTACCGACCATTGTAGCACGTGTGTAGCCCTGGTCGTAAGGGCCATGATGACTTGACGTCGTCCCCGCCTTCCTCCAGTTTGTCACTGGCAGTATCCTTAAAGTTCCCACCCGAAGTGCTGGCAAATAAGGAAAAGGGTTGCGCTCGTTGCGGGACTTAACCCAACATCTCACGACACGAGCTGACGACAGCCATGCAGCACCTGTATGTAAGCTCCCGAAGGCACCAATCCATCTCTGGAAAGTTCTTACTATGTCAAGACCAGGTAAGGTTCTTCGCGTTGCATCGAATTAAACCACATGCTCCACCGCTTGTGCGGGCCCCCGTCAATTCATTTGAGTTTTAGTCTTGCGACCGTACTCCCCAGGCGGTCTACTTATCGCGTTAGCTGCGCCACTAAAGTCTCAAAGACCCCAACGGCTAGTAGACATCGTTTACGGCATGGACTACCAGGGTATCTAATCCTGTTTGCTCCCCATGCTTTCGTGCCTCAGTGTCAGTATTAGGCCAGATGGCTGCCTTCGCCATCGGTATTCCTCCAGATCTCTACGCATTTCACCGCTACACCTGGAATTCTACCATCCTCTCCCATACTCTAGTCTCCCAGTATCGAATGCAATTCCTAAGTTAAGCTCAGGGATTTCACATCCGACTTAAAAGACCACCTACGCACGCTTTACGCCCAGTAAATCCGATTAACGCTCGCACCCTCTGTATTACCGCGGCTGCTGGCACAGAGTTAGCCGGTGCTTATTCTGCGAGTAACGTCCACTATCCTAGAGTATTAATCTAAGTAGCCTCCTCCTCGCTTAAAGTGCTTTACAACCAAAAGGCCTTCTTCACACACGCGGCATGGCTGGATCAGGGTTCCCCCCATTGTCCAATATTCCCCACTGCTGCCTCCCGTAGGAGTCTGGGCCGTGTCTCAGTCCCAGTGTGGCGGATCATCCTCTCAGACCCGCTACAGATCGTCGCCTTGGTAGGCCTTTACCCCACCAACTAGCTAATCTGACTTAGGCTCATCTATTAGCGCAAGGTCCGAAGATCCCCTGCTTTCCCCCGTAGGGCGTATGCGGTATTAGCAGCCGTTTCCAACTGTTGTCCCCCACTAATAGGCAGATTCCTAAGCATTACTCACCCGTCCGCCGCTAAGTTAGGTAGCAAGCTACCTTTCCCCGCTCGACTTGCATGTGTTAAGCCTGCCGCCAGCGTTCAATCTGAGCCATGATCAAACTCTTCAGTTTAATATTGCTTAGTGCCTTAAAGGGCACCAATCTTGGCTCATCAATTTTCTGACAAATATTTCTCAAATAAACTTCGAGTAATTTCTACCATTCAATCAATGAAAATAATTTCGATCGATCAACCAGTAAAAATCCACACAAGTTGTTCTTCATAATCTCTTAATGATCTTCTTGCTACTTCGTCAGTAGCAAGCTAGGTCGGCTATATTACTCTCTATCTCTAGAAAGTCAACTAGTAATTTCAAATTATTTTAAACTTTCTTTCTAAAACCCAATCTTAACACTTCGTGCTAAGTTGCTGTTTTATCAGAAGTTTTAATCTTCATCACCGCCGATGGATGTGCATTCTACAGCATTCCCTACC
>NZ_LWRV01000025.1 GCF_009372215.1 Acinetobacter portensis
AGCAATAATTGACGACCGCTCTCCAATGATTGGAAAGCAAACGCTTCAGTACCTGGAGGTGCTTGATCTTTCAATTGACCTGTATATGGGTCGATGTGTTGATCATTTAAGTCAGATACCAAACGGAATTCTAAGTTTGCAGTACGACCTAATACACGTTTTGCTTCAGCAGTATCTTGCACACCCGGTAATTCAACCACAATACGGTTGCTACCTTGGGTTTGAACAAGTGCTTCTGCAACAACTAACTCGTTAATACGATTCCGTAACGTTGTTCAGTTTTGGTTCCATGCATAA
>NZ_LWRV01000026.1 GCF_009372215.1 Acinetobacter portensis
AATTGATCAGAATGTAGCGAGGAATCAAGCGACGATAAATTTGTCATTTCGGTCAATTGATGATGTTGATCCTCAACGAGGAAAGCTCGATAGTATTCAGCGAAATTTTGGTTTTTTATTTTATGCAGCGCAACAGCGACCACAATATTTGGGCCTGAAAAAAACTGATGTGATTGCACAATTGCGCAAAATTTATTGCGTCACTGTGTATGAAATGGCATCCTCTAATATGTTGATGCATAAGCTGGTTAAATAGCAGCTTCTACTTATACAGCACATTCTAATACCTTTAACTAG
>NZ_LWRV01000027.1 GCF_009372215.1 Acinetobacter portensis
AAAAAAAAAAAAACTCTCTAGTCTTTTCCTTCCCCCTTCCGTCCCAATCTTATTCTCTTTCCCCTCTCTCTCACCCCCTCAATCCCTCTATCTACCACACTTCTCACCTCATCCCTCTTTCCCTCCCCCTTAGCTCTTAATATACTATTTCTCGTCGTGCCCTGCCTTTTCACTTCTCTCTCCTCGTCCTCTCCCTCTCTCCATCCAACTCACTCAACTCTTATCCGCT
>NZ_LWRV01000028.1 GCF_009372215.1 Acinetobacter portensis
AGTACCGACTTTGCTTTGGTAGAAATGAAGCGATTGCCTCATATGGGGTCAGATCATTTCCCTATTTATGTTGTTTTACAAACAGGACGTATATTCGAGAAACTTCAGCAAGAACTAGAACAAACCGACGCAGATGAAGAAAAAGCACAAGCTGCTATACAGCAAGGAATTGAAAAACAGAGAAAGAAGAACAAATTGTGACAGATGTAATTGCGCAGGACTATAAATATAAAAAGTTAGACTCATGCCTTTGTAGTCAATCTCCTACAAGGTTTTGAGGATTTAGAGGCTAGTTAGAAAAGTGGGGGGGCTTATTGTTATTACATCAGCACATGGAACGGGAATGGATAGTC
>NZ_LWRV01000029.1 GCF_009372215.1 Acinetobacter portensis
ATTTATGACGGAAGTCTAATGTAGAATTAATGCTGGGGTCGATACGATTTAAAAAGTAAATATCGGCTGATAACAAATGTAAAAGAGAGAACATCGATATGAAAAATCTTATTTCTATAGCAGTATTAACTTGCCTATCTGCTATTTCTATTAACTCTATGGCAGCTGATCAAACAGTATCAATTGGTTATGCTCAAACAAAAGCAACTGATGTAAAAACACTAAAGGGTGTAAATTTACAATATAAATATGAAACAGAATCATTACCAGTTGGTATTGTTGTTTCATCATCATATATGACATCTAAAGAAACTGACCGTTATTCTGAATCTTGGGAAGCTGGTGCTGATTATGTAGCTGATTATAAAGATCAGGGTAAAGTTAAATATTTTTCTTTATTAGCTGGCCCATCATATGAGTTTAATGAATATGTTAGTGTTTATGGATTACTTGGTTTTTCAAAAGTTAAATATGATGTAAATGAGAGTGGCGTCTTATTTGAAGATGGGGCACAAGTAGATTCTTATAATGAAAATGATAAAAAAAGTAAAACTGCATTTGCCTATGGTCTAGGCGTAGCAATCAATCCTGTAGAAAATATATCTGTAAATATTGGATATGAAGGAACTCGCTCTAAATATTATGATCAAAAAATGAATTTTAATGGATTTAATATTGGTGTTGGTTATAAGTTCTGATTTTAATCAGATATAAAATATTAAAAAGCTCCATTTAATGGGGCTTTTTAATATTTTAGTAATCATTATTATGAACTTCTAGTTACGGGAAGAACTATCTCGTTAATTTTTGTTTTAACGTAATGGAAAAACTATTAGTATACTCTTTAAGATTTTCTAAAATTAACATAATACGGATTATACGAAGCCCCGATTGTAAGCCCCAAATAGAAATGTCCAGTTTCTCCAAAGTAAAATGTCTAATTTTAGAATGAGTCCATTGCTATCTCATTCAACTTTTTAATTAGTGGAAAAGTAATTCAGTAATAAAAAATTATTAAAAAACCTATTAAATAAAAAAAATAATTTTATAAATCATATGCTTAAAAAATAATAATAAATTAGCTGTTCAAAATTCTAAAAAAAATGGAATCACGAGTGGAATTAATTTCAGTAAAAATATTTTTAATATTAAAATAAATCAATACCTTAATATTAATACAGAATTTTTTAATGTAATAAATACAATTAAAAAGATATTTGCATAGTTTTGATGTGATAAATTTGGCTGAAATCGACCTTTTGCATAGTTTTGATATGAAGTTTTTCTCTCAATAACCGCCATCATCTTCAACGAAATCTATAATGTCATCATCTGTGATCACTTCTATAATCGGCAAACTAACGCTCACTTCAATTAATATCTCTGTATTTGAATCATTATCTGCTACTTCCATTACATCCCCTGCAAACGTTTAAAAGCTTTTTCATGGCGAATTAATATCTTTTCTGTCAGTGATTTAATGATCTTTTCACCTTTCACTCCAGATAAATCAAACTCCTTTATCGGCTTAATTTTAGGACGATCAACAATCTCAACGCCATACTTTTTCATTTTAAACCTTTTTAAAAATAATAGAATTTCAAACTAATAAAAACCGCTGAAAGTATTGATGCTACAGTGATACCACCGATTTTATTGCCTATTTTATTTTTTGAAAATAGAAAAAAGCCAACTCCGACCGCCATAAAAAATCCAACGACCAAGGAAATTCGGTCTTGAGATGGTTCAACGTTAAATACTGAACCTATGGCCAATTCAAAAAAAAGAGCCGTCGCAAAAAAGACAGTAAAAGCTAGACCGGCAACAATAAAACCACTAGAAAAATCCTTAAAAAACACATTATCTTTTTGCATAAAACACTCTATTGCTTTAACTTTTTACACTATCCAGATTTGTATCAATATGATCATACGTTAACAGGGTCCGATGAATTTTGATTGATGAACTTAATCAGCGTCTCTTGTATAAATTCTTCCATCTCAATCCCTTGCGCTCTAATCACTTTTTCGACCTTTTCAATTGTTTCAGGCTCAAGTTCAAATGAAATTTCTGCCGAGGTCGACATCAATAAATCATAATTATTTTCTATGACTTTTCTAAAGACTTCATCTAGATTTTTGTTAGATGCAACGTTAAAAGAAAATCGCAGAGAACTGTTGATAATTTCAATATGAGTATATCCAACATATTCAGTGCTTTTTCCAACAAATCCCAAGTGCTTCATCATCATTCTTCTTCATATTTTGATCGTAATATCATCATACTCGAAGTAGCATGATTAATACTTTTCAAGTGCGTTTAGCTGCATACAATCTGCATGAAACTGCTCTAAATTCTCATATTTTTTCGGGCTAAAACGCACATAATGTAGGTTCTTCGGCCATTCAATTTTATCGTAAAAATCTGGATAATTATTTTGAACTAATCTTCTAACACGAGAATTTATTTCACCAATTTGATGTCTGACACCGTGAAAATTAGCTTTCGCATATAATCGCTTCATCGAATCTTCAAACAAATATCGACGCGTTGGGATATCCTTCAATTTAGCGCGTAATTCATGACTGAATTGATTCAAATAATACTGATCGAAGTACCAAGTTAATGTTACTTTTTTCTCTACATTACTCTGTACAGTATCTAAATAACGCTGACTAATTCGACGATGATATTTAAACAGCTGTTGCATCAACATATTATAGGATGCCGTTTCATCAACAGTGACGCCATAAATTTTGCGCAATTGTGCAATCACATCAGTTTTTTTCAGGCCCAAATATTGTGGTCGCTGTTGCGCTGCATAAAATAAAAAACCAAAATTTCGCTGAATACTATCGAGCTTTCCTCGTTGAGGATCAACATCATCAATTGACCGAAATGACAAATTTATCGTCGCTTGATTCATCGCTACATTCTGATCAATTAGACCGAATTTATACGGTGAAAAATACTGCTTATTAATACCGGCTTGCAGTCCGTCATACACCATATATTGACCCAAAACATAGTCTTTAAATCGAATCAGCTCATCTAAATTTTCAGTTATCACACACTTCAAATGCTCAGTCTTTTTCAGTTGCTCATTCAGTGCTTTAATCTGATCTGTGCAGTCTTTTTTACTACGCTGATTGTTTCGAAAACCGGTACAAAACAACCAGAATCTTACCCCTTTTTCAGCCACTTCATAATGTAGAACCAGACTCCAGACTGGCTGGCCTTTTCTTAATTTTGTTCTGCGTGCTTGATCAGTTTGATGCAAATCATACTTCTCAATCATCTTCGATAAAACTGAAGTCAACTTAGATTCTTCAATTGTTGAACTCATCCAAAATTGTGCTTTTGCAATACTGACACAGTTCAAAATGGCTTGCAGGCAGTCTGTGGTCTTAATCGTATAGATGATCACTTTTCATCCTTTTTTCATAAAAGTGGCACAACTATAAAAGTCTAGCATTAAAAACAAAAACATTGAGAGCTTTTTGCTTTTCAATTTCTGCGCAAACGCAATGGCAGTGGCCTTTGCATAAATAAGAGTTCCTGTCAGATGGACGTGGACCAGCTATTTGCATTGATTTTCACTGTGGCTCTGCTAATTTTGTGACTGCCAAATATGAAATAAACTTTCCTGAGTTAGCCGTTCAGTGAGTGAAATTTTCTAAAACTTTGTCTTGTTGTTTCTATGTGTATGCGACAGCCATCGCATACTAAAGACCGTGTAGCTGCATACGTCCGAAAGGTAGTTGGTGCGGCTGCGAAGGGCACTAGATGGTGAGACCCCATCTTTTGACCCGTTCTGCGAATTTCAGAACTTAGCCCTATGAAATGGGTACTGAATTTCTAAATAAATAATTTTGAATAGTTGGGCGACACTGAAACGGGCATCATGGTGACATGATCAACCCTGCTTAACAGAGAGTGTGAGTATCTACAAGGAATGATAGATGCGTTAGGAACACACGTTTACCGCTTCAATTCCTTCAAAGGGCGGTATGCGTTGCGCACTGGTGGGCTTATGAGAGCATCGTGAGATGTTAGGGTCATGAGGAGAAATCTGGACTGATCGGCACTTAACGATTGACTGAATTGACTTGTCGTCGATGACATATTCAGTCGGTTGTTAAGGTCTATGGATAGCTTAAGCCAGTAACGGTGACACGTTGGAGATCTTCAATAGAAGATTAAGCATGTTGCTTTGCGTTGATCAAGTGCTCTACCTGTAATGAAGCTTGATATTGACTAATAATGAGGGTTTTTGGAACTCTTACCTCAAAAAACAGGAATAGTTAATATTGCGTGGAACAGATGGGCGTACTGATCGTTATTTTTATTTAAAAGTTGATTTATTTTATTTAAAAATGACAAAGACTGTTAATGCTAAAGTGGGAATCTCTTAAGTCGATGATTATTTATGGTGGTTCCATAATATAGGCTTTCGAACTGAAAACTTCACTAGAGGAAGGCATAAGGTTTGATTAATAAGAGAGGGAGAGTTGCTTATTAGGTTTAATTTGAATTTGTTGTATTGGATTTAGATTAATTAGTTTACTTCGAGCGAATAAAAACGTAAGCGGTAAATGAACGAAAGGCAATACGGTGTATATCTAGAAACAAAGACAAAGTTTTATAGGTGAGGTGTGGCAACTTCTATAACTATGAAACGTTATCAACCTATTGGCGCGAGTGAAAACTGATTAACATTATTATTAATCGGATTAGTAATCCTATTAATTTTATATATTGGTAATTAACTATTAAGAAACTTTGCGGTGGCTCCGTAAAGGTTTGCGCCTTTAAACATCTAAGTTGGTTCCGACAAGCCTTGGCTTGAACGAATCTGCTGTTGGCATTTCATGCAGCAACGATGTGATCGAAAGAAAACTAGCGGTGAAGTGTTATAGGAAATCCTGACTGCGGAACTAAAATTGCAGTTGAAGTTTGTCTATGTCTGATATTGATCTGAGTGCCGTTACTTAGCATTCAAGGAATTGTCATAGATTCGCTTCCTCATTCCTGAGAAGATGTCGTAAGTTGATAACTACGAATTCATACCAAGCGTGAATTAAAATAGAGGCTCGGCAAGGAGCATGTTCGCTTAGTGGGTTGTACACTTAAAAATCAACACTAAAGGCAGCCTCCATAGGAGGCTGCCTTTCCTTTTGCGCTGATTTGCGCTCTAAGGCCACTTATTTAAATAAATCACCCCCTCCTATAAAAACTCTAATCAGGCTAAAAATCGCGAATTTAAGCCCCTCAGTGACAGATATAAAGCGAGTGTCTACGAGCAACTTCTTAGAACAAGCCTATTCGGATATTTTAAATAAGTTTATGGCACGTTTTACAAATATTTTTGAAGAGTCGCTATTTTCAAGCTGATCTAATTAAAGTTGTGAAACATTGCTCACTAATTAAGCGTGGAACGTGATGAATCATTTAAAAAGCCCATTCGGCGACGAATGGGTTTTTTTTCTTAGGCTAAATAATTGAAAGATATGGTTTATTGATCAAGAATTTCGCATAACGTGCATTATATTAATTTTAGATTTTCTAAAAAATCTATCTTATAAAAGATAAATGTAACCTAAAAACTATATAAATCTAAAAATTATAATAATTAGTCCTAGGTCTTTGATTAATTATAGATTATATTCATCTTGTTAATTCTGAAGCGCTGCCAAAACACGGCAAAAACTTCAATGATGCGACCCGAGTACAGCACATCACACATATTTCAGCAGAGTCCTTGACAGGATGCTATACGTTCATCGAGTTATTAGTGAACAGCGGTGATGGTGATATGCGTAGAATCACTTCGTAACTGTATGGGTAGCCTTGTGAACATACAGAGAAAAAGTTAATGACATTCCATGATTATATTAAAGAAAATTTTATTAAAAGTTTTTTTAATCTATTTAATAAACAACGCTTTTACTTATTAAATATTAAGTACTATCCTGAATATCTATCATTTAATGAGTTCAATCTAAATAAAGAAAAAATTTTAGTTGAACTTCTAGATAATTTATCTAAAAAAAATTACTCCCCTCAACCATTACATCCAATTTTAATGGACAAACCAGATGGTTCGCTAAGATTAATATGCGTTCCTACAATACAAGATCGTATAGTTCAAAAACTTCTTTTAAAATATATAAAAGAACATCATAAGAATAAATATATACTAGCTACTAATTATGATTTCTCATCCAAGATCAGTGAAGCCGGTGCAATAGCTGCACGAGTAAAGGCCTTAGAATTAAGAAATCAATATCCATTTGTTTTAAAAACGGATATTTCTGCATTCTTTGATAATTTAGACCGTAAATTAATGAAAAAAAATATCGAAGAAAAACTAAACATATCTGAAATAAATTTCATATTAGAAAAAATTATTAAAGTTGATACTAGACTTAAAGAAACTGAATTAATCGGTGCTAAAGAAATAGAGTTTTTAAAATTAAAAAGGGGAAAAGGCATTAGACAAGGCATGCCAATGTCATCATTCCTTGCATCCTTATATCTTTATGAATTTGATACTTTGATGAATGATAAAAAGATACCTTATGTAAGATATGCCGATGATTTAGTTCTATTTTGCTCATCTCGCTCAGAAGCTTTAAAATATTTAGATTTAGTAAGAGAAGAATTAAAAAAAATTGGTCTCGAAATTCCACCTCTAGAAGATAAAGGAAAAACTAATATTTTCAAAAACAAGCCAGTTGATTTTTTGGGATTAGAGTTCAGATATAGTGGCAATAGATTCAAATCATATATACCTAATTCAGTTTTCAAAACAATTAATAATAAATTAGATATATATGATTCTTTGAATAAAAATCTTAAAAATAAGAAAGATTTTTCCGATGTAATTCAAGATATAAAGTATATATCTAATGGATATAATTCAGCATTTTCAGATGCTTGTAATATGAGTGAATTACAAGAAGAAATTAATCATAAAAAAATAGTTATTTTTTCAAAACTTTTAAAATCATTAGGACTAGATATAGAGCGCCTTAGCGCTCGTCAAAAGAAATTTTTCTTCAGTTTATAAGTACCATAAAATTAACAACTAACAAAAAATGGCTGAATCTGCGGACGCTGTTTTTGTGATTCCATCCAAAGTGAATGTTTCGATTGAACACGCATTAACAAATCTGCACTGATTCCCAAAGCATCATGCAAACGTAAAGCCACATCTGCCGTCACTGGTGCTTTACCATTAATAATTCGAGAAAGTAATGGGCGTGTCACTTGGATACGTTCAGCAAGTTCTGTGATCGTAATCGCTTGTCCTTCTTCTTTTAAACCATCTAACCATTCTGAAACTAACTCACCTGCATGAGCTGGATTATTCATTATCATATTCACCTCAATGGTAGTCCTGATAGTCCACGATATACGCATTACCATCTTTAAAAATGAAAGTCATACGCCAATTGGCATTCACAGTAATTGCCCAATGATCTTTTAACTTCCCTTTCAAAGGATGAAGCTTCCACCCTGGGAAATTCATTTCATCAATGTTTTGAGCTTCATTCAAAGCAGTTAACTGTCTTTTTAACTTAGTTGAATGAACAGACTGAATGCCTGCTGTAGAACTGGTTTTAAAGAATCTTTCCAGTCCCTTATGATTAAAATCTACAATCACAAAAAATCATCCTTTGTATAGTTTTAATATACAGCAATTCGTTCAGTAAAACTATACAGAAATATATACTCAAATAAAATCAAAAGCCTTAAAAACAAATGCACTCACTCTCTCAAGATCACCACAGCCGTCGCTTCGCTTGGGGCTGATGGTGAACGTTGAGTGAGTTTCGGCAATACTCACCCTAAGGGCGTGATTTTGAAAAAAATCATCATCCCTTAAGTATTGCCGAATAACCTGATTGGGCTGACGGAGCCACGCATCGGTCGTATCCGCACATAGCTTTGCTAACTATGCAGACAAGGACTAAAGGCTTTGCACCTCTCTCCACGCGCTCCCTGTCGTTACACAGCTGTATCTCTGCGAGGGTTTCCCCAACATGCAACTTAACAGTCTAATGCAACTACTCCCAACGCTCCGCTTATGTGAAGTTCCCCTGTAGCGGTTTAGCCTTTCGACTATAGCTACAGTACGCCAGTGACACTTATTCCTACCACACGTACTGCATGCCGACCGTAAAACGGACACGCAGAAGCGGGCAAAGCTCGATCTTGGGAACTTATTTGATGATTAAAAACACTGATTTAACGAAGACTTTTCATTTTAGGTCTTGAACTAAACGCATTTTGCTGTGAAAATGGAGTTCAGGTACAAGCCTTAGCGTGAAATCATAACGGTCGCCAAACCTTATGATCTTCGTTATTCGATGTTCTTACCATCAAATAACTGCGTACCGCTGAATATAAAGCGAAACCCCAAAATGTTGCAAGGCATTTTGGGGTTTTTCTTTTTCTGATCAATAATTTAACTTTCACTCTTTTTAAAAAAAAGTTTCACCAAATTTTCGACCATCTCTGCATGTAAATGATTTCTATCTGTTTTCATCCGGAAAAAGTTTCACTCTTTTTGAAAAAAAGTTTCACTCTTTAGATTTTTTTAAAATCTATTTGTTCGTTTTTTAATCAAAAAAATATCCAAAATAAATAACCTAAAGCTATAAAAAAGAATAATTATTTAAATAACTTACGCAACTTATACAAGTTACGTAATTAATATTATCTCGAACTATTGATCTATTTCAGAAACTTTATATAATCAATAATTAAATAAGTTACGTAAGTTACATAAAAATATTATGATTATTTTAGTTGGCGGTGAAAAAGGAGGCTCTGGAAAAAGTTGCCTCGCACAAAATTTAGCGGTTTATTTACAATCACATAAAAGAGACATTTTATTACTTGATGCAGATCCTCAAGGTACTACAACAGATTGGGTCAAAGAGCGTGATGAAAACTTAGATCTTAAGAATATTCCTTCTGTTCAAGCAGCAGGAAATATCAGACAAGTTTTAGATGATTTATCTAAAAGATATCAGGACATCATTATTGATGCTGGTGGGCAAGATTCAGAAGCTTTACGCTCTGCGATGACTATTGCCACCCACATGCTTTTACCTTTTCGTCCTAAACGTCGTGATCTAAAAACCTTAGTTCACGTCGAGCAACTTATTAAATTAGCTAAAGCAGTGAATCCAACTTTAATCACTCGGGCAGTAATTACTCAATGTCCTACTCTACCTAGTCAGGTTCAGCGAATTCTTGATGCAAAAGATGCATGCGAGTCTTTTGGTCTATCTCCATTGAATCAATTTACGACAAATCGAAATGTATATGATGATGCTGATGAAAATGGACTTTCTGTATTTGAAGTTAATACAGATAAAAAAGCCATAATTGAAATTGAGCAACTCGCATTAGAATTTTTGGGAGAACTTTAATGGCACTTAAAGGTTTAACAAAATCAGCTCAGGAATCTAAATCTACAGACCAAACAATTGAGGACTTCATTAGTGGCTCTACTAAGCGTGTAAAAAAATTAGAGTGTTCACAACAGGTATATCGTCGATTTACGTTTTCACTAACAAAAGACGTTAGCAAAGAAATTGATGATCTATTGATAGATTCTAGAGTAGCCAAAGCAAATCGTTCAGTCATTTTGAAAGCAGCTTTACACCAATTGCAGAAACTATCGAAAGAAGACCTACAACAAGCAGTATTAAGTGAAGTTAAATAACATGCGTAACTTACGTAAGTTATTTAACTTACGTAAAAACTCCTATATCTAATAATGAATTAGATTGTTTGTTCTAGCTAATGAAAAATTTCTAAAAATGGTTAAGAAACAGGCTTATCGTGTGAATGATCCACTAAAAAATCAAGTTTATACAAACTAAAATTTTTAGTGGATCTCAATTTACTGATTTAATTACACTTATTAGATGCTGTTATTCACCAATTAAAATGTCTATGCGATAAACCATTTAAAATGTCCTATTTTTAACCACAACAGTCAAGCACAGGATTGAGCTATCGCTTAAAAATGGACAGCAAACAGAAAAGTTAGAAAAAGCCTCAAAACACTTGGACACTCTTCAAGCTGAAATAGATAAGTTCTCAATAGCCGAAAAGGACTATAAGCAAGAAATTACAAAGCAAAGTAATACGATTTTTAGCCTCACAGCCTTCCTCGCATTCGTCGTTTTAATAGTGTTCGGCTTCGCCTATAAATCGGGTACATGTACGTAGAAAAGACGATTTTTAAGAAATTGTAAACTTGGAGTACACCCTAAAGTTACAATCTGAAAGTTCATGAAATTATGTATCATTTAAATGATTTTTAATCATAAGTAACATGTAACTTTAGTGTTAAAGATTTATAATTTACGAAATTGTTCATTTTTATCCAATTGGGGCGTGAAAAAGTGAAAGGCCAAAAAGTAGGGTATGTCCGGGTAAGTTCTGTCGAGCAAAACACTGGACGTCAACTTGAAGGAATTGAGGTCGATCGGATTTTTGTTGACCGTGCTTCAGGTAAAAATACTGACCGACCTAAATTTCAGGAAATGTTGAACTATGTCCGGGAAGGGGACAGGGTGATTGTACATTCAATGGATCGTTTTGCGCGAAGCCTAAAAGATTTGGTCACTGAAGTAGATAAACTGGTCAAACGAGGGATCGCCATCCAGTTTGTAAAAGAAAATATTACTTTTACAGCCGAATCCACCCCGATGGATAATTTGATGCTTCAAATGATGGGTGCTTTTGCACAGTTCGAACGTGAGATCATTTTAGAGCGGCAAAAGGAAGGAATAAAACTCGCCTCTGCTCAGGGGAAGTACAAAGGTCGGGTGCATAAACTAAAGCCTGACCAAGCTGAAGCTTTACGACAAGCATGGAAGGAGGGGAAGTATCCATCGAAAATGGCATTAGGGAAAGCTTTTGGGATTAGTCGTCAGGCGGTATACCGATATTTACAAGTTAGTGAATAGCTTATTGGGATTAGCAACTAAATTTAGTTTAACTTATAAAAATCATGAAACACTGTTCGAATTTTAAGCGTGGAACATGAATAATCAATAAAAAGCCGCTCTGGTGCCCTATATTCCAGAACGGCTTGCTTTAATATAATGATATTTAAAGAGAAATATCAAGCATTACGTATAAGGTGTATTATGTTAATTTTAGGAAATCTTAAAATAGATATTATTTGGTATAATTGATAATTATTCTTACTTATAATTTTTTATGAAAATATTAAATAAACTTCTTAGCCTTGAATTAGCAATTGGCTCTTCATTAAGTCAGAAGACTAATTTGATCTTATCTTTTTTATTAGCCTTAATTTTTACAGGACTTGCTCTTTCTATTGAGAATAAAACTTACATATGTGTTTTTGCAGGAATGCTACTTTTTTGGCAAAGATACGTTGTTTTAAAATTAAGGGACAAAGAGAGAAATTAAATTAATAAAAAATCCTCACTTATTTAACATAATGGTACTTATACGAAATTCAGCGTTTCAGGCTCCCCAAAACCAAGTTTATTTCTTGCATAAATGTATCCTATAGGATACATTTTACTTATGTACTCAATATATACCACTGAAGTCTTTGATGACTGGTTCACCAAGTTAAAAGACCAACAGGCAAAAAGACGCATACAAGTCCGAATTGATCGGGTTGAAGATGGAAACTTTGGAGATACTGAACCAGTTGGTGAAGGTGTCTCTGAATTACGTTTCTTCTTTGGACCAGGCTATAGGATTTACTACTGCAAACAAGGGCAAAGGGTTGTTATTCTTTTAGCAGGCGGAGATAAGTCTACGCAAAGTAAAGATATAAAACTTGCCCTGCAATTGGCACAAGATTTAGAGGAGGAGCTATAAATGGCTATTAAACTTCGCAAATGGGACAGTGCTGAGCATCTTAAAACAGAAGAAGATATGCAGGCTTACTTACAAGCATGTATCGAAGAATCTAATGGTGATGCCGCATTCATTGCTAAAGCTTTAGGTAACATTGCTAAAGCTAAAGGAATGGCTCAATTATCACGAGATACAGGTCTAGGCCGAGAAAGTCTTTACAAAGCACTTTCTGGTGATGTGAACCCTAGTTTTGATACGGTGATTAAAGTTGTAAAAGCACTGAATTTGCGCTTAGCAATTTAAAAAAAGTTATTAAAAAATGGAGCTTTAGGCTCCATTTTTTAATTTCGTATAACGTGCATTATGTTAATTTTAGGGAAATTTAAGAATCAATACTAATGTAATTTATTAATCCTTTATTTTTAGGCTAATAAAAATATTCGAGTTATGTAGATATGAATGATGTAAGAGATGGATTATTGCTTTTGGAAATGGATGAAAATAGTCTAGAAAACCATACATACTCTTTAGAAGATGTAAGGAACGTAGTCATTTATGCACTTTCTGAAAGCGTATCAAACTATTGGCCTGAATTAGCTTTAAACTGGCTTCAAAAAAGACCTGAGTATATTGATAGTGATGTTTTATATTGGATTGAGGATCTAATTAAGGATAAAAATAAGTATTCTCAGAAGGTTAGACATCAGGCCATAAAGATACGTAAGGATTTTTTGGAAATAGCTACGTTAAAACGCATCTGATCGCATTTTACTTATTTAAATTTTGGAACAAGATAGGCTGTTCTTAGCTTATTCACTTAAGCTGGCACAAGCATCAATGAATCATTATAAAATCGCTTACCCAGAGAGAAAAATTGGGTACTCCATTGGATATGATTCAGGAGATTTTATTACTGGAGGGTGGATCTAATTCTCCCATTTAACATAATAGAGCTTATACGAAACGTAATCATAAATAGTTTTATATTTCAAAAAGTTATGCTATAAAAAATTGGGACGCAAAACCTAAAAAGCCGACTTGGAAACAAGTCGGTTTCTTTTTAAGCAAAACGGTAACTTTTAGCCAATAAAATTGATCAAAAAACATTCTCTTTTGCAGTTTTTCCTGATTTATCAAGGTTCACAATTCAGAAATAATCCCCAATTTCTGCGGACAACTCTTGGGATAAAATAAGCCAACTTTGTAAGCTAAAACTTACACAGATTTAAGGATTTTGCGGATTGGTAATTCAAGGCATTAATCCTATGATGGCTATATAGGGAACAGGATGTTTCCAGAAAAACAAGAATAAGAAAGTAGCGCAAGGAATGGGCAGCACGAGATCAGCAAGACGAGCAACCCAATCTAAAAAAGCCCGACAGGATGTCGGGCTTTTTTATGTCTTGAATCTGGATTTCGTAGATGAGATTTTATGTTAAATAATGGTTTTTATATGATCTAGTATTTCTAAATATAAGTGCAATTTTACTAAGGTTGCTTAGATGCTATGGAATCTAAATATCTAAATTGTTCATCCCCCTTTAGTATAGATCAAGCAGGGCTAAAGCATAGCTGGTACAAGAGGTGTTCGTGATGAGGACTGGCCACAGAATATCAATTAATTCTAAGCTTTTCTTGTTAATGGTAATGATTATCACTTATAATGCAAAGTTAGGAATTGTTAATTTGTCTATATTTTAGCTAGATAATTAATGATTTATTGAATAATTTGTATTTACCGCATGATTATCGAGCTGCTTTCTCATGGACAACATATATCCCTCTCCCCAGCAAAAGACGTTACAGAAAGAAATAGCCCATAGTCAGATGCACCATAACCGTTTCGTTCGCCTAATATTTATGATTCTAGGCGCTGTTTTTTTTATACTAGGTTTAATCGGAATTGTTCTTCCAGTCCTACCCACCACCCCCTTTATTTTGCTTACTGCCACCTGTTGGGCCAAAGGTTCCATTAAATTTAATAACTGGCTTCTTAATCATAAAATATTTGGCAAAATGGTCATTGACTGGCAGCAGCATCGTGCAATTCCGCGTAAAGCTAAATATTTGGCCTGGTCAATGATGGCGCTTTCTTGCGGTATGTTGTTCTACCGATTTTCTGATAATTGGCAATGGCTTGCTTGGGCTACATGTGTGATATGTATCACTGTTGCGATATGGATGTCTCGATTACCCGATGCCTAACTCCTATTATTATCACAAGATGTCTCTTTCACTCCCTACTTTATAAAAAGCAAAACCCTCTCAGATTACTTATTCTATTTATAATAATGATTATCATTTACATTGTAATCAAAATATTTTATAGTGTAAGCACAATGTTAACAATGGTTAATGCTGCTTTCTTTAACGACAATGTAGATGTGAAGAGAGTGGTAGTTAATTTTTACTACAGGAAATTGGGGATGCTCAAGGGTTCAGCTTATAGAAAGTCGATACATATACCTATTCTCGAAATTAGGTCTAAAACCCTATTAAGTATTCTTGTTGGGACTTTAATGTATCAATCTGCCTTAGCGGATATTCAGCAGAAAGAAGAAGATCTACCGACATTATACATGGACAAAATCACTGTTTATGCTAAAAAAAATCCCCCTATAAACGTAGGGGACGACATCAAAACAGCCAAAACCATTTCAGATAACTTGATTGATAGTAATAAAGACTTAGTTCGTTATAACCCTGATATAAGTGTGTCAGATGCAGGTCGATATGGTAGTAATGGCTACGCTATCAGAGGTGTGGATGGCAATAGAGTAGCGTTAAACCTAGATGGCGTTAGCCTGCCAGATAAGCAAGTTAACGAGATATTTTCAGCCTATGGTTACATGTTTGAAGGGCGGCTGTCCCCTGATGTGGAAATTTTATCTGAGGTAGCGTTTGAGGTTGGTTCTGATTCTTTTAATTCAGGCAGTGGTGCAATGGGAGGGGCTGTTAGTTTCAAAACCAAAGACCCAGAAGATTTAATAAAACCTAATCGTCAACTTGGCGGCTATGCCAAAACAGGTTATAGCAGCAGCAATGAAGAGATCAGCGAATCCTTTGGTTTGGCAGGAAGGAACGATAAGCTTGAAGCAATAATTAATTACGTGCATCGTAGAGGCCATGAAACGAAAAATCATCGTATGATAGGTTTTGATAAAGAAAAGCTTAATCCTGCATATGACTTTATCAATGATCCAGACTATGCTTATCCCCGCACGGGTTATAGAAGCAATACAGCAGCGATATTGCCTGATCCCTTGACTTACGAAACAGAAGCGGCGTTAGCGAAACTGTATGTCCATTTGAATGAAGAGAGTAGGTTAGGCTTTCATGCTACAAAGCAAAAAACAGATACGCTATCTAATAACTTTTCAAGAAAGACTTTTTCACCAAGAATTGGTAAAGACAACGTCGAATTAGACAGCTATGGCATAAGTCATAGGTACATCCCTTCTAACAGTGAATTAATTGACCAAATAGATACCAGCCTAAACTACCAAAAGGCTAAAGCCGCTGCAAATACAGAAACCTATAGCCAAGATTGGGGGACGGATAATTACAGGCTAGATGGTTTAAAGCATCGTCCTCAAATAGATAAGACTTTGCAACTAAGTATCACAGCGAGCAGTTTTCCTGTACAAACTGAAAAATTCGGTGAGCATATATTTTCAGTAAATACAAAGTATGCAAAAAAAGATCATAAGCTTATCTTAGAGGAATCATTTATTCCTTCTTCGGGCACAACTGAATCTTGGTATGATTTCCTTGGTCCATCGGTGAAACAAGACGTATTTAATATTGCTGTTCAGGATAAAATCAACCTCACCGATAAGCTAGATACAGTGCTTGGCATTCGGTATGACCACTATAACTATAAGCCCTATATGGATGAAATTAATAGAAAAGGGATTGAAAAATCCAGCAAATATTATCCTGTGCGTATCGCCTACGAAAACGGTGAATTTGATCACAATAAAACAATGAGTAACATAGGAGGAATGTTCTCCGTTAATTACGAACTAACCCCTGATTTGCAGGCACAGTATCAAATATCTACCGGCTTTATGGCGCCAGCGACAAGTCAGATGTATTCTGCATTTGAGATGATGGGAAACAGTTTAACGCCTAATTTTCACCTAAAGCCTGAGAAATCACTTAACCATGAAATAAGTTTGCGAGGTGAATATAAGGATTTTAGCTTTAAAGCTACTGGTTTTTATACGAAATATAGCGACTTTATTAGCTTATTAAATTATCAGGAAGAACAAGAAAGATGCTACGAAGACTATTCGAGTGGTAAGCCTGTATGTTCCCCTCATACTGTCAATATGATTGGCGCTAAGAATATCGGCAATGCAAAGACGTATGGTATACGCTTAGGTGGTATGTGGGATATTGCTCAATTGGTTGATACAGAGGGCGATATCAAGGTGTTTGCTAATTTAAATTATGCTAAAGACGAAAGCGATAAAGGAACCAACCTACTGGCTACTCAGCCTTTGAATGCGATGTTAGGTATAGGGTATCAATCCTCTAAAAAAGATTGGCAGTTATCAGGAAACCTGAGGTATTTAGGCAGAAAGCATCCCAATGATGCAAAGGTTGTTAATTTAAAATTTAATGGCTTTAATTCACCTTCTCAGGAGTATATAGCGCCTTACAAACATATTGATAGGTCTAAATCAGCCTATGTCTATGATGTCTATGGCAGTAAAAAAATAGGCTCACAATTAAAACTATCAGCAGGAATATTTAACCTCTTTAATACCAATTATGTTCCGTGGGACAGCCTACGCTCATTGGCAGAATTAAACGTCAACTCTATGGTAGATGATAAAGGCGTTGGTATTGAGAGATTCACCGCACCTGGTAGAAATTATAAGGTGGGTCTAACTTACGAGTTTTAGCGAATCAGCTAAAATCAGTAGCGCATTGTCCAATTCAGGGGGAACTTGAACATAGCATCATAAAACACAACCACACTCATCATATCTAACAACAACACACTTTTAGGAACTATTATGAATTTACCGCTTAGTGAAGCATTAAAAAAGTATTCCCGTCAAACACATGATAGTGTAGATGCGCTTGTTTTATCTATGCACCCGTTTGCCTCTGTTGAGAATTATAGTAAGTTTTTGCAAGCGCAAGATATCTTTCAGAAGACTCTAAAGCCTATCTATGATGATCTTGATTGGAACTATAAAATCGAAGGTCTGAGTCAGCTATCACGCTTAAAGCAAATCTCTAAGGATATGCAAGATCTTAATGTTAATCCAGTTTCAATGGTCGAGGAGCAACCTAATCCAAGTGGTTTTGAGGCTATTGGCTGGCTGTACTGTTCTGAGGGCTCAAATTTAGGTGCAGCAATTTTGTGTAAAGAGGCACAAAAGCTGAATCTAAGTGATTCTTATGGAGCCAGACATTTGGCTGCGCATGAAGAAGGGCGAATGAGACATTGGCGCAAATTTAAAGAGCAGCTAGATGGTCTAGAATTAACATCAGAACAGCGGCAACAAGCGTTACAAGGGGCCGAGGATGCATTCGCATTTTTTAAACGAGTGATTCGTCAAGTATAGTCTATATTTCAAGGGCATTATGCTTGTTTTTGCAAATGAGAAAGGATAAACAATAAAAAACCCCGGCATCCTGCCAGGGTTTTTTATTGGAACATTAGGTCTCTGTGCTCTTGCGTGTCTTATATAGCGCCATCCTGGTGCTTATTTTTAATTATATGGAACTTCCTGTTCCTGACCACTTAATCATATGAAAATTCTATTATTGCGTATAGACGCAAAGGCCCGGAATTGTTGTGAGCATATGCGTACAAGATAGGCTAAAAACTGTCCCAGGTTTATCAGCAGGAAATGGGGATAATTTTAGATCCTGGGACGTTGAGAATATTAGAAAAACCGCAAAATCGACTACTTTTTAAACAAAATTATTGGCAAGAACTATCAAAATCGCTCATAAAAAAGCCGACTTGTTTCCAAGTCGGCTTTTCGGGTTTGCGTCCCCGATTTTTTATAGCATAACTTTTTGAAATATAAAACTATTTTTATATGCGTTTCGTATAACGCCCATTATGTTAAATGGACCTAAATTCCTTAATGCGACAGAACAAAACTATACAAGCAGATGAACCAGAAAAGGACCTACCAAAACCATAAAAATACCAGCAAGCACCATTGTTAAGCTGGCAATCACCCCTTCTTCTTTATCACGACTATAGGCTTTAGTCGTTCCAAATCCATGTGCTGCGTTGCCCAAAGATGCGCCCATGGCAAAATGAGATTTTAACGGTAAAGCGCCTAGCACAGTATCACCAATGATCATGCCTATAATACCAGTAATCATGGTAAACAAAATAACCAGTTCGACAGAGCCACCTATATGATTGCTCAACTCCATTGCAAAAGGTGTCGAAATGGAACGCGCCATTAAGCTGTAGGTTGTTGACTGATCAAAATTAAACAGCTTAGCCAGATAAAATGAACTGATCATTCCTGCTAGCATCCCCATCACTACGCCCATACTAATAGAAAGTAGATGTGTTTTGATTATTTCACGGTATTCATAAATTGGAATGGCAAAAGCGACTGTTGCAGGGCCTAACATCCAGACAATCCATTGACTATCTTGCATATACGTATCATAGGATATATTCAAAGATAATATTAAAATAATCAGAAGGATAGGGGGAAGTATCGCTGGTGATAAAATCAGATAAGGATATTTTTGATGGGTTTTTTTTGCGATAATATAAAACAGTAAAGTTGCAATCAGACAAACAATGGCAATTAAAGTCATGATTATTTTCCATCCAGATCTATATTACGCAGAGATTGGGAGCGATGATTTTTGATTTTATTTTCAAATTTAAAGCCAATATGTACACTATATGCTGTAACCACCATGACACAAATGGTTCCCAGAATAACAGTAAGGATTAATTGCCAGCCTTCTGTTAAGAAAAGATGTTTATATTTAATTAGTCCAACAAAACAGGGAATAAAGAATAGAACCAACTCACCTAAAATAAAATCGGAGCCACTCTTGATCCATTCAAGTTTAAAAAATCCGGTCAATAAACCTGTCAAAACAATAAAAAGCCCGATCACTGCACCAGATACTGGAAGTTTAAATAAGGATTGAAGTATGCTGCCAATCCACCAGAAAACAAGTAATAAACTGATTTGCAAAATGATTTTACTGAAATAGTTAAATCGGGTCGGATGTTCGATTTGTACGGGCATTGATATCACAGTTTGATTTTGAAGATAAGGTAATTTTATATGCTGAACATATGCTAAATTATGAATAATTTTATAATTATTATTCTATATTGGGATGATTTATGGATCTAAAATCCCTTAAAATTTTTGTTGAAACTGTCAATAGCCAAAGTTTTAGTTTGGCTGCAGAACACTTGTTTATGACGCAACCGACTTTAAGTAAGATCATTAAGAGCTTAGAAGAAGAGTTGGGAACAGCACTATTTAAAAAGGGTGCAGCAGGAAGAAAACGTGAAGTCGTACTAACTTATACAGGCGAACTGATTTATCAGCATGCATTAAACATATTGTCAGAACATGAAAAAATTTATAACACGATTGAGCAAGTTCAGTTACTTAAAAAGGGGAAACTGACTTTAGGTTTACCACCATTAGGTTCTGTCTTATTTAGTTCACTTATTGCCTTATTTCATAAGCAACATCCGGATATACAGCTTAGTTTTTTAGAGGTAGGCTCAAATAGTATTGAGGAAGCAATTGCAGATAAACGTATTGATGTTGGTATTTTACTTGGTAATTTTCGACCGACTTTTGCGTCAATCCTGGTTGTTGATTCAGCAATGTGCTTACTATCCATAAAAGATTCACAGTGGAGAAATAGAAAAACAGTCAATTTGATTGAATTAAAAGAAGAATCCTTTCTATTATTTTCTGATACTTTTACTTTGAATAGTATGATTATTAAAGCAGCAAATACAGTAGGTTTTGAACCTAAAGTTGTTTGTAAAAGCAGTCAATGGGACTTTATTGCAAAAATGGTTGAATCAAATATGGGAATCGCATTACTTCCTCAAATATATTGCCAGCAATTCGATCAGGAAAAATTCAACACTGCCGTATTGGAAAATCCAGGTTTAAATTGGACTTTAAGTATGGCCTGGAATACGACTATAGCAATGAGTCCTGCAACTAGAGCATGGCTAAATATTGTAAAAGATCATAAACAGAAAATTCACTTTTAGTTCAAGGCTTTTACAACCAGTTTTTAATTGTCGCTACAATCAGTTCTGACTGTTTAATTCATCGGTTCTGTCGCATTAAGGAATTTAGGTCCATTTAACGGTAATGCTCCCCTCAAATAATTGAACTTAAAAGTAGAAAATCGAATAGCCTTAATTTAAGGAGATTTTCTATGAAAACATCTAAATATTCAGACAGCTTAATCATGAGTATTTTGAAGCAAGCTGAAGGGTAATACCCCCATTTTTAATTGAGTTAATGAGTAGAAAAACCAAAGCCCTTATTGTTGTTTAAAATGAGGTGGACAACCATTAACTGCCATATGAGGTCGTTCATGATTATAAAAGTGTTGCCATGTCGTTGTATAGTCCTGAACTTCACTCAGCTCTCGAAATAAATACTGATTTAAGCACTCATATCGAACTGTACGATTAAATCGTTCAACATAAGCATTTTGCTGTGGATTGCCTGGCTGAGTAAATACATGTTCAATCTTATTCTGCTCACACCATAGAGTTGATAGGTTCAGAATTTCAGCAGCACGGACTTGGGTAATACGATGATCTCGAACGTCTTGCAGGACTGCAAGACGTTGAATTTCTTTGTCAGACATAGTGATTAGCATCTATATTTATATGCAGTCTGTGATGATAAAAACCATCATAAACTAGACATTTTTATTGGTGAGAATATAGACACTTTAAATGGGTTCTAACATGTGAATTTCGTATAAGCGCCATTATGTTAAGTGGGTATGTTTTTCCGCTGAATAGTGAATTAAGAATGCTCTATAAAATCATTTGTTATTTGCCTTTTAAAGAAGGATTTATCTATGGGAAAGTGGCAATTAATACTTTCTTTACTTCATCTGACGTATTTGGATCTACTTTAAGCTCATTAACGGCTTCAATAATCCGTTTACGAACAGCTTCATTCTCTGGCAGTGAACCCTTAATCTCATGTTCTTTCTGAGTGAGTAGCGAAGCATTATTAAGAGCACCCAGAGCCAAAATTTGAACCTTTGGGTTCGTATCCTTTAAATAAGGAATAATATCGTCTGCTGCTTCAATTGGGTCTAAATTCGTTAGGGATACAAGAATTACACTTAATGCATCAGGGTTCGATTCATTTTGTTTCAACAAATCAACTAGCTTATGGATTTTATCTTCTCGTGAATATGTAGGGCTATCATTAATAGCAATCGTACTTTTTACCCATTTAGGAGGCATTCCATGAGGGAGATTGGGCGCATTGTTAGTGATACCGTCATTAGCATTAAGAGTATTACGGTTGGAACTGATCTTTTCTTGAGTTTCCATCAGCTCTTTACTATGTACATCATCACTTTTTTTGGCAAAAATAAAAAATCCAATAAAAGCTACTACGATTGCCGTAATAACTAAATAAATCAACTTACTATTATTTTTCATATTACCTACGTTTTTAAATAAGAATGTTGTTACATCAATAGAAAAAGCATCAAAGAAACTTTAAATTATATTATTCACCAATTAAATAGGCTCATTCAACGCTTTTTCCAAGAGTTGATATAGTGTAATAATTATTGAGTAAATAAGAGAATTAAGTTAATGAAATACTCAAAAGAAAAAATAGTAAAAGCCCTATTACTTGCTCCTTTACCACTACTTTTTTTCACAGCATTGCTATTTATCATAATGAATCGTGAATATAGTCTATATTCAATTTTTGTGGTTTTTGCAGGGCATGGTCTTGTTTACTTAGCTTATAGTATTTTGACAGTACCTTTTAGCTTTATGGTCTCAATTCTTTTAAATCGTTATAGTATTCTTAATTTGCTAACTATCTGTATTAGCTCTTTAATTATTGCTATGCCATTTTTTGTTCTTTTTGGATGGAGCCATACAGGAGAAGTTTCGAAAGAATGGTGGAAGATGTATACCGACACTTGGACTATCTTTATGGCTCTAATTCCAGGCTTGTCTTATTGGTTATTTTTAACTGATTTTAAAGTTAAAGAATTATTAAAGAAAAAAATAATATATTTCAATATATTAGCTTTTGTTTTGACTTATTTGTCTTTGTTTCATCAGAAATATACATTGATAGACCGGATAGTTGTAGACAAGCTTGGAAAAGTTGAAGTTATAGGAGGAGGATTTCCATTACAGTTTTTAGTAGATGGTGAAATATCTCCAGGCGGTAGTATAGCGCTAGATCCTTTAAATATTATTATAGGAATAGATCAATTCATTTTTTTATATTTTATTCTTGATTATTTATTTTGGCTTATGTGTCTTTTAGTCGGTTATGCGTTTTTTCGAAAGATAAAAGTGAAATTATAATGTCTAAAATATTTATAAAATTAGGAATTTTACTTGTAGGTCTATGTCTACTTCTAATCATTAATTCATACAAACAGAAATTAAATCATGATAAAGAGATGGCAACACAGACAACAATACTTTTCTTTAATTCACTTGCTAAACATGATCTAGAATCAGCAATCAAATATGTTTGGCCAGATGCGCGATTACATGAAGATTTAAAAAGTTCTGAAAGGTTTCTCTCTTTCAAAGACTCAAAAATTTTAGAAGTAGTAAGGATTAATTATGATTCAGCGGAAAGTAGACCTGAGTATTATCAAGAATTTTATAAAATTATTTCAGTGATGGTAAAAGTTAAAGTCGTCCATATAGATGATGCTGGTAGTCCAGTAGGTGACTATATTTTATTTATTACTCTTGTGAAACAATCTCCTCAATCTGATTGGCTAATTACAGAATTTGGTAGTGGGCCTTAAGATAGTAATTATAGAGAAAAGCTAAAATTAACATAATACACCTTATACGAAATGCGTTATAATTCTCTTTAGAAATCAATGCTGTAGTTTCTAGTTGATAGCCCATCTTCCCCAAGGTGGGCTTTTTTTATGATTTTTCACGTTCCAAGCCTATTCTTTGATCAATGTTTCACGACTTTGTTTAGCTCCAGTAAATAATTAAAACCTAGATAATAAGAACCGAGCGAGTGTCTACGAGCGATTGAGCATCATCAAAATTTCGCCCTCGCCTTTTCTCTGATTACAAGCTCCCTTTCGATTTTAAACGGTAGGTACAGAGCATCCCGAATGGGTGCGAACTTTGGAGCTTTTGCTTTTCAAAAAGTATGAGCGAAGCGAATACATTACAAATGCTTTTGCTTTTAGATTTCACAAACAGGATTAACTAAAAACTGCCCCACGAAGCGAGGAACGAGCTTCAATAGAGTACGAGCTTTAGCGAGTACCTAGGGCAGTTTGCACTCCCCTCTCGAAAGGCTTTTAATTATTTTTAAAGCTTTTAATGCTTTTAGACAGATTGAAACCCTTGTGTAGTAAGTGTTACAGACTATATAAACGGACATTTGCTCTTGTATAAACGGACATTTGCTCTTGTATAAACGGACATTTGCTCTTGTATAAACGGACATTTGCTCTTAATTAAAGGACATTATAAATATTGACCTTAAAAAGATATTAGATTACATTGTCCTTTAATTAGATAATAATAAGTTCTTCTTATGAAAAATAGTTTAGTCGTGAAAGATAATGCTCTAATAAATGCCAGTTACAACCTAGAGCTAACGGAACAACGTTTGATCATGCTAGCTATCATTAATGCTAGAGAATCGGGACAAGGAATCACTGCGGATAGTAAACTGGAAATACATGCTAGTGACTACGCCAAGCTATTCAATGTATCTGCCGATGCGTCATATAAAGCTTTGAGAGAAGCTGTAAATAATCTGTTTAATCGTCAATTTAGTTATACAGCCGAATATAAAAAAACAGGCAAAGTCGGCATTGTTCGATCTCGCTGGGTAAGCCGTATATTTTATGTAGATGACCTAGCATTGTTAGAAATTACTTTTGCTCCTGATGTAGTGCCTTTAATCACACGATTGGAAGAACACTTTACAAAATATGAAGCTAAACAAGTTGCTCACCTAACCAGTAAATACGCCACTAGGCTTTATGAATTGCTGATTGCTTGGCGTGAAGTTGGAAAAGTTCCACAACTAGAACTTAGTGAGTTTAGAAACAGATTAGGTCTTGTTGATAGTGAATACACCGCCATGAGTGACTTTAAAAAGCGTGTGCTTGAACCATCAATTAAACAAATTAATGAGCATACTGATATTACTGTAACGTATGAACAGCATAAAAAAGGACGGATCATTTCAGGTTTTTCTTTCAAATTTAAGCAAAAACAACAGCCAAAAGTTGAAGCAAAAAGAGATCCAAACACGCCTGATTTTTTTATAAAAATGACCGATGCACAACGCCATTTATTTGCGAATAAAATGTCTGAAATGCCTGAGATGGGAATATATTCACAAGGTACAGAAAGCTACCAACAATTTGCTATTCGTATCGCTGATATGCTTTTAGAGCCTGAAAAATTCAGAGAGCTTTATCCAATTTTAGAAAAATCAGGATTTCAGCCATGATTAAATTAAATAACCTATCAACCGATCTAAAGCATGTGACCGTTGAATACCTCGACATCGTAAATTATGAAATTGCGAGGGAAAATATATGCGGTTATATCTTCCTATTATCCCGACTATCCAAAGATGCCGAACCCACCGAAAAAATGCAGATGGAAAGCAAAATACAGGACTTAATTTACTATCGAGATAATTTGCAGATAGAAGACAAGGACAATATTCAAAAGGTTTTAAATACGCTCATTCCAGAGTATCAAGCCGAACAAAACAACCAAACAGCGAAGAAAAATTAGGCTTCAATGTCGGGCAAATCAAAAAGCTGTCGATCTCTATTTTCTGTTAAATATTCGTTGAGTTCAGCGAGTATTTTTTCTTTATTAGCTTCATTCTGCATTTTTTTAATCAAATAAGAACCGAGCAGAATTTTACGTCTAGTATCGTCTTTTCGTTGCTGTTCTTTTTGCTTGGTACGTTCTCTTGCTTCGATAGCCTGTTTTTGCGCTTTTAACTGTTTCAGCTTCTCTAACTGGGCTTCAATTTTCTTTTCTATATTTTCGGCAGATTTTGTCATAACGGTTCATTTCGGGATATAGGAAAACCACTCAAGCATAAGAACCTATGAATTGAAATTCAAGCGGTTAATATGCTATCGTGTTTTTCATGAAATGCGCACTTACGACTTGGATTTCATCCAAGTCAAAGTTTGCGTAAGGGGATACCCCTTAACCCAAAAAAACCGCTACGCAATTTTTAAATGGATAAAATGATGCAAAATTTAGAAAATAATTTAAGAAAATATAAAGCAAGTTGGATTGCGCTGTTTTGTATAATTTTTCTTTTCATTCTTACAATACAACTAAGTGAAATTAGTAAAAAAATTAACTATATAGAACTTGATAATTCAGGTGTAGAAAAGTCTTTAGGCGAAATAAGTGAAAATTTAAATGAGATTAGAAAAGAATATACTGATAGCTATATTTGATGGCAATTTATCATTGTTCCACTAAAACAGTTAACCGAAGTTCGGGACGAACTTCGGTTGCATCGAGTGCCTATCGTGCAGGAGAAAAATTAGAAGATGAACGCACAGGACTCACTCATGACTTTACGAGAAAAGACGGTGTTGCCCATTCTGAAATTCTGTCTAATTTAGATATTGAAATTGACCGTGGTGAACTTTGGAACTTGGCAGAAAAAACCGAAAACCGTAAAGATGCCCGAACCGCTAGAGAATGGGTGATTGCCCTACCTGATGAATTAGACGCGGATCAACGTAAGGACTTGGCAAAAGACTTTGCCAGGTCCTTAGTTGATCGCTATGACGTAATCGCAGATTTAGCCATCCATGAACCGAGCAAAGGCGGTAATGATAAAAACCATCACGCCCATATCATGCTCACAACCCGAAAAGCCGAATTGGACGCAGACAATAAACTCACTCTGACCACCAAAACGGATATTGAACTCAGCAACGCCAAACGAAAAAGCCTTGGTATGGGGACAACCCAAGAAGACATTAAGCAAATTAGAGAAACATGGGCAGACTTAGCCAATAAAGCATTGGAACGTGCAGGCTACCGAGAAAAAATAGATCACCGCAGCTATGCCGATCAGAACAACGGACTACAAGCCACCATCCATGAAGGCACCAAAGTCACCCAATTACGCAGACAAGGCATAGACACTGAAATCAGCCGTTTTAATGACAATGTGAAACAGCAGAATAGCCAACAGCTTCAGCAAGAAAAACAACAGAAAGAGAGCGTTTTACAACGTGGTTTAAACCGTGTCGATCAAGGCTTTGATCAATGGCAG
Organism: Acinetobacter portensis; assembly: GCF_009372215.1. Lineage (GTDB taxonomy): Bacteria > Pseudomonadota > Gammaproteobacteria > Pseudomonadales > Moraxellaceae > Acinetobacter > Acinetobacter portensis. The sequence continues at coordinate 26,418 of NZ_LWRV01000029.1, forward strand.
AAGAATCAAGAAAGCAAACGTCTAGAACTGGAACGCCAAGCGGAAATGAAGCGACAGCAAGAATTAGATAAACAACGAGCCGAGCAAGCACTCCGCAAGGCATCTCAAAAATTAGGTAGAGGCGGAATGTCATTATGAGTAATCAAAATGATCTAGATGACCAGTTATATATTTTATTGGCATCCATGAAGGAATATAGAGAAGCCATAGCAGACGATAACAAGCGATTAGAGCAGTTTTACAATCATGTCGCTAGTGGAGTGCTAGACAAGGCTGAAAAATCGCTAGAAAACGCAAATAAGAAGCATACAGGCGCATTAAACAACAGTATTCAGGCATTAAACGAAGCTACAAACAGGCTCAATTTAAAACTTATTATTATTTTTGCTAGCACGTTTGTTGCTGTGATGATGGTATTCATTTTGGCTATCTTCTTATACATACCAAGCAAAGACGAAATTGATGCACGTAGAGCAGATATGGCTGTACTAAAAAAATATCCGTTACAAATCGAGGAGCATGATGGGAAAACATTAGTCAGAATTATGACTAAAAAGCCGTGTTACTCATTTGAACCGAATAATATCAAAGAAAAAACGTATGACTGGTGTCAGATCGACCCTAAAAAATACTAGTTGATCGGTACTTTGCTTAGTTTTTCTCATTACTGATCAGATTACAGCAAGCGCAAAGTTGCCCGACTTTGAAACATGGCTAAAGCCATATTTCAAAGCATCGAGCTGAAATTTCGCATAAGAGATTTTATGTTAAATAACTGAAGCTTCCTCTCCTAAATTTACTCAACTATCATTCGTCTCTCTTAATAAGATATCTAGACATAGATTATTTTCGAGAATAATTTTTTATAAAATGAAGAAGCTGAATTTATAAAAAATTAAAGTAAACATAGTTAAAACTGGCTTTGTTGCACAAACCTAGCATCAAAAGCTTATTCAGCAATATAATTTCAAAATGAATAAGCCTGCCTCTAAAATCTACCGTACAACCAATTGGTCATCCTATAACCGAGCCTTAATTAACCGAGGTAATATTTCCATTTGGTTTGATCCAAAGACTCAGTGGTATGCACAATCACAAGGCAAGCAAGGTCGAAATCAAACCTACTCCGATACAGCGATTCAATGCTGCTTAATGATCAAATTACTATTCCGACTCTCTTTACGTATGGTCACAGGTTTTGTTCAAAGTCTGATTAAACTCTCTGGATTAGATTGGACAGCTCCGGATTATTCCACCCTTTGTCGTAGACAAAAGCATATTGATATTGCGATTAGCTATCAAAAAAGTAGTGATGGACTGCATCTACTCGTAGACTCTACTGGTTTGAAGTTTCTTGGTGAAGGTGAATGGAAACGCAAGAAACATGGGGCTGAATATCGTCGCCAATGGCGTAAGCTTCACATTGCTATAGATGCTAAAACCCTGCAAATACGTGCAGTACAGTTTATACAGATGGTGCTTATGACACAAAGCACTGCCGACAAGTCATTTTAGATCGAGATGCACATGCGATCATTCCACCTAGAAAGAATGCAAAGCCTTGGAAGGATCAGCAAGCGAGGTCTATAGAGCGGAACGAATTATTAAAGACAGTCAAACGGCTAGGCAGATCGCTTTGGAAAAAGTGGTCTGGTTATCACCGTCGAAGTTTGGTTGAAACCAAGATGCATTGCATCAAATTATTAGGCGATAAATTAACAGCGCGGAGTTTTCCAAGTCAGGTGAATGAGATCCATGCACGCATGGCAGTCTTGAATAAATTCACAGAATTAGGTCGCCCTCATACCCAAGTTGTCTCTTAAATTTGAGTAGCTTAAGGGAACTCAGCCTTTCAAACCTTTATGCAACAAAGCCGTTAAAACTCAAAAATATAATGTTTTATTCCTATAAAAATTATGATTTACAATAATATGTATAAATTCATGCATTTATTTAATAGACTTCCTTCATAAAT
>NZ_LWRV01000030.1 GCF_009372215.1 Acinetobacter portensis
TCTGCTAGTCTAGAGCCTTAATATTATTACAAAACGTGCCAATAAAGAAAAACCACTTAGTTTTGAAACAAAACTAGGAATTACATCTGCTGATAATTTTCGTGGCGATAGTTTAGCGTATAACGTGGGTCAAACCATGTCCTTTAGTCAAGATCAGGTCGATGGCTTCTTCGGAATTGATTATACCCGTCGAGGTTCTCAGTTCGATGCTCAAGCTAATCGAATTTCATTAAGTCCTTGGCAAGGCAGCACTATGGATACAGATACAATTGATATAAATGGACGTTTGAATTTCAATTTAACTGATACACAAACTTTAAGTGTTGGTGCTCAGTACTATCAAGATAAACAAGATACAGATTACGGGCCAGATTATCGTTATATTGCAGATAAAACTCCACCATCACATCAAGCAATTAAAGGGTGGAATTTACCCAATCAACCCTTTACCAAGCGCTATGCGATTAACTCACAATATCAAAACCAAGATTTCTTGGGTCAAAACCTGAATATAGAAGCATATTATCGAAATGAAAAATCTCGATTTGTGCCTTATGGTTATTTAGCAGATGGTAAAACAGTCAAACAAAGTCAATCTAATGTCGATTTTGCAGGTATACGCAGTACGATTCAATCTGACTTTAAAATTGCAGATCGAGATTTAACATTAAATTACGGTCTAGATTATGATTGGGAAAAAGATCATCAATGGGCTGACTTATATATCGCTAATAATCAAGGTTTAGAATATATCCCTACAGGGCAAAAACAAGGACAGGGACCAGACACACAAATTCAAAATATTGGGACTTTTGTGCAAGGTGACTTTGCTTTAAATGATCAACTCAATATTCAAGCAGGTGTACGTTATCAATATGTGCAAGCAGATACAAAAGGCTATTTAACTGCACGTGACCCTGCAACTTGGATGCCTGCAGATTCAACCGATTCAGGAAAATTCCTATTTAATATTGGGTCTGTTTATAAAATTAATGATGAACAACAAATATATGCCAATTTTTCACAAGGCTTTAGCTATCCAGATGTGCAACGTGTATTACGTGATGTCGCAGCTTATACTCTAACAACATCGGGTATAGAACCCATTACAGTAAATAGTTATGAACTAGGTTGGCGTTTAGACCAGAATAAAGGGCTTAATTTAGGGCTTACAGGTTTTTATAATACCTCAGATAAAGTCGTTCAATTTAATTCTAACCGCTCTGTGAATGTTGTAGATACCGACCAACGGATTTATGGGCTAGAAGCAACAGCATCATATCCATTTCTTGAGAACTTTAAAGTAGGCGGAACTTTAGGTTATACACGTGGTCAATACAAAGATGCAGCCAAACAATGGCATGAACTTAATTCTTTTGTCGTATCGCCTGTAAAGGGAACGATTTTTGCTGAATGGGACAATAAAGAAGGTTCTGGTATTCGTGCACAAATGCAGGCAATTAAAGGCACTGACAAAGCGTATAACGATGACTTAAAATTAGATGAATTAGGTTTAGCAAAAAATGATAGTAATAGTGCAGCTAGAATTAGGGGGTATACCACTATGGATATCCTCGCACATTTTCCGATTGCAAAAGGTCGTGTAGATTTTGGTATTTACAATGTTTGGGATAAACAGTATCTATCTGTTTTTGCACAACAGGCAGCAATGACCAATGATAATGGTTTATTGCGTATTCCATCGGAAGGTCGAACATTTGCGCTAAGTTATACCATTAACTACTAACTAACATCTTAGGATTAGATTATTAGAGCTTCCCAATATTCTTTGGTTGGCTCTAATTTGTAAGCAGTTAAAAAATTTAGAGTGTTAAATCGTACAGCATAATATTTATCTTAATCATTATGATTGTCTACAAATTGAGAAACCAACCAATTATAAACTTTCATAAGGTTTTCAGTATTTGATGAATGACGAGGTGAAACTAAATAAAAGCCCGTTTCCATCTTTAAAGTATGCTCAACAACTTGAATCAGCTTTTTAGTTTGTAATTCCTCACGAATAAAAATTGGATTTACCAACGCAATTCCTTGTGCGGAAATTGCGGCATCAATCGCAAGAGTTGTTTGATTAAAGCGAATATTCTTAAGTGTGTTTAATGGTAATTCCACGTTAGATTTTTCTAAAAAAATAGACCATAAATTATGTGCATCGTGTAAGAAGGTATAGTTGAATAAATTATCTAAACTTAAGTATTGATTTTCTAACTTTACTAATTGCGGACTTGCAACAATAACAAAAGAATCTTGCAAAAGTAATGCTGTATTCAAACCTCCTCCCAATGGAGGGCTACCATAGCGTATTGCTAAATCTACACCGTCATTTTGAAAATGAGATATTTTTTCAGTTGCCAAAATTTGTAATTCAATATCAGGGTGCATCGCCGTGAAGTCGGCAAGCCTTGGGATTAACCATTTAGAAGCAAAAGTAGGTGTCGCACTAATGGTGATATGTTGCTTTTCATGGACAAAAGATTGAGTTGCTTCATGAATTAAAGCAAAAGCTTGATGGATACTATAAGCATAATTTCGCCCATTCGCTGTTAATGAAACACCTTTTGAATGCCTTTCGAATAGTTTTACACCTAACTCTTCTTCTAAACTGCGAATTTGTTGTGCAACAGCACTTTGTGTCACATTGAGTTCATTCGCTGCCAATTTAAAACTTAAATGTCGACTTGCTGACTCAAATGCTTTTAAAGCATTTAATGAAGGGAGTTTTTTTAGTATTTTCATAAATATATACAGTAGTTTTTCTACAGTTAAAACAAAGAGAATCTTGGGTAAAGAATAAAAACTAACATGCTATGCTGTTTTAAATAGAGCAATATATAACATTAATTGAATTTTAGGATAGCACACATGACTGTAGAAAAAGTAGCGTTAGTTATAGCAGGTGGTAGTGGCATGGGTGCAGCTGCTGCGCGTCAATTACATCAAGATGGCTTTCATGTAGGTATTCTTTCATCTTCTGGAAAGGGAGAGAAACTTGCAAAAGAGTTAAATGGTATTGGAATTACAGGCTCAAATCAGTCTACAGAAGATATCAAAAAGCTTGTTGAATTGGCATATCAAAAATGGGGACGTATTGATGTTTTAGTCAATAGTGCAGGGCACGGACCACGTGCGCCAATTCTAGAGATTACAGATGATCAGTGGCATTTAGGATTAGATACTTACTTCATGAATATTATTCGAGCAACTCGAATTGTCACTCCAATAATGGAAAAACAAAATTCAGGTGTGATTATTAATATTTCAAGTGCTTGGACTTTTGAACCAAGTGATATGTTCCCAACATCTGCTGTATTTCGCGCAGGTTTAGCTTCATTTACCAAAATATATGCAGATCAATATGCGGCAAAAAATATTCGAATGAATAACATTTTACCTGGTTGGATTGATAGTCTTCCTGAATCCGAAGATCGCCGTATATCTGTACCATTACAGAGATATGGTACCAGTGAAGAAATTGCAGCAACCGTAAGTTTTTTAGCATCTAAAGGTGCAGGATATATTACGGGACAGAATATCCGTGTTGATGGTGGCATTACACGTTCGGTTTAAAATACATACAAATATGATCAATCAATTCTAGTATTTTATGATTGTTTGATCATTAAAACTCCCCAAACCCATACATATAAAATAGGACCTAAATACAAATACTCAGTTTTATGCTTTATAAATTGATGATTAATCAAATCTAAAAACCACAAACATGAATATTACTCATCTTTTATTGAATTTATATCGTTTTACTCATCTTTTGATTCAAGCTTAAATAAGCTCATACAGAAATTTAGCTTTTTATAAAAATTTAGGGTGAATCTTCATGAGTAAGAAATTTGAGTGTTCAATTAAGCGTATTCGCTTTGATGAAAACTATGAGCCAGCAAATAATACACGTTTAACAACTAACTTTGCCAATTTGGCTCGTGGTGAAAGTCGCCAAGAAAATCTTCGTAGAACATTAGCGATGATCAATAATCGTTTCAATACTTTGGCAAGTGTTGATAATCCTAAAGCCGATCGTTATTCACTTGAAATTGACATCATTTCTGCTGAAATTGATATCGAAGGTAATGGTCAAACGTTTCCGTTCATTGAAATGCTGAAAAGTACCATTACAGATCACAAAACCAATGAACGTATTGAAGGCATGATTGGTAATAGCTTTTCATCTTATGTACGTGATTACGATTTTAGCGTCGTTTTATTGGAAAATGGCTTCAAAACAGGCGAAAAACCTGAAAACTTTGGTGATTTACACGGGAAACTTTATCAACATTTAGTAAATTCAGATGTGTTTAAAGCCGAATTTAGCAAACAACCTGTGATTTGTTTGAGTGTTTCAACATCTAAAACTTATTTCCGTACGGCAAATCTTCATCCTGTATTAGGTGTGGAGTATAAAAATGATGAACATTCACGTACAGACGACTATTTCGCAAAAATGGGTTTAAGCGTTCGTTATTTCAAACCTGAAAATGGTAATGCACCTTTAGCATTCTACTTTGCAGGCGATTTACTCCGTGATTATACCGATTTCGAATTAATCAGCGCGATCAGTACCATGGAAAGCTTTCAAAAAATTTATCGTCCTGAAATTTATAACAGCAATTCAGTTGCAGGCGTTGTGTATCAGCCAAGTTTGAGCTATCAAGATTATTCATTGACTCGAATTGTCTATGACCGTGAAGAGCGTGGTCAACTTGCAGTTAAACAAGGGAAGTGGACTGAGGAAAATTTCATCAAGCCTTATAACGACATCCTGAATAAATGGGCTGCAAACTTTAAAGTGAAAACAGCTCAGCAAGATCACGCTGCTTAATACATCACCGTTATTTACGAATTTAGAGAAAGAAGATTAGACATGGCAATTTTATTACCAACATCAACAGCAGGCAGCTTACCAAAACCATCTTGGCTTGCCGAACCTGAAAAGCTTTGGTCACCTTGGAAATTACAAGGCGATGAATTGTTAGAAGCAAAGCAAGATGCATTGCGTTTGTCATTACAAGAACAAGTACATGCTGGCATTGATATTGTGAGTGATGGCGAACAAACTCGTCAGCATTTTGTGACAACCTTTATTGAACACTTAGATGGCGTAGATTTTGAAAAGCGTGAAACGGTTCGAATTCGTAATCGTTATGATGCAAGTGTGCCATCGGTCGTTGGTGCGGTAAGCCGTCAAAAGCCTGTATTTGTTGAAGATGCTAAGTTTTTACGCAGCCAAACCAATCAACCAATTAAATGGGCGTTGCCTGGCCCAATGACTATGATTGATACGCTATATGATGGTCACTACAAAAGTCGTGAAAAATTGGCTTGGGAATTTGCAAAAATCCTTAATCAAGAAGCACGTGAATTAGAAGCTGCGGGTGTAGATATTATTCAGTTCGATGAACCTGCATTTAATGTGTTCTTCGATGAAGTGAATGATTGGGGTGTTGCAACATTAGAACGTGCACTTGAAGGCCTGAAATGTGAAACTGCTGTACATATTTGCTATGGCTACGGTATTAAAGCAAATACAGATTGGAAAAAGACTTTAGGCTCTGAATGGCGTCAATATGAAGAGGCATTTCCTAAACTACAACAATCTAAAATTGATATCGTATCTTTAGAATGCCAAAACTCACATGTACCAATGGATTTAATTGAGCTAATTCGTGGTAAAAAAGTGATGGTTGGCGCAATTGATGTTGCTTCTAATACTATTGAAACACCTGAAGAAGTCGCAAATACCTTACGTAAAGCACTTCAATTTGTAGATGCAGATAAACTTTATCCTTCAACAAACTGTGGTATGGCGCCATTATCTCGTCAAGTTGCACGTGGCAAGCTCAATGCTTTAAGTGCAGGCGCAGAAATTATTCGTCAAGAACTTGGTGCTCAGTAATAAATTTTTAGCTATCAATAGCACATGAGATATAAAAAACACCTTCAGCACATGCACCCATATGAGCAAATTGGGTGCGTTGCGAAACCAAAAAACGAGGGTTCAGATGTAGAACCTAGGAACAAAGTGATGATTCAAGCAACAGACTTTAAAAATGCAATGTCTTTATTAACAAGTGCCGTAAATGTTGTAACTACAGCAGGTACATCTGGTATGCATGGATTTACAGCTTCTGCAGTATGTAGTGTTACCGATACACCACCGACATTATTGGTCTGCATGAATCAATCATCACGTTCTCACATGCATTTTATTGAAAATGAAATTCTGACTGTGAATGTTTTGGGCGCACAACATGAGCAGATTTCTAATGCATTTGCATCGAGTAAATTCACTTCAGATCAGCGGTTTAAACTTGGTTCATGGACAACACTAGAAACTGGTTCGCCTGTTTTAAAAAATGCTTTAGCAAGTTTTGATTGTGAAATTGATCAAATTCAACAGATAGGAACTCATAGTATTTTTATGTGTCGTGTGGTTGCCATACAACAAAGCCAGCAGGAGCAAGCTTTGGTTTATTTTAACCGCGCTTATCATCAAGTTGGTCAATTAGAAAATGCTTAAATAAAACATAAAACCCATATAAAAATATGGGTTTTAATCACTCAAAAAATAGATAATTAATTGATTTAAATATAAAAATAATAAAAATTTAACAGATTAATAACAACCTATACTCACCATCATTTTCAATAGGCGCTCGATGAACACAAGGTAAAACTTGTTGTGTAGGATGATCAACCGCTAAACGCCATAAATGTCCTGTCGCTAAATTTGTAGGTTTGGCATTTGGTTTGGGTTGATAGTGTAAATCAAAAAAATACTCTTCTAAAAATTGATCAAATTCAGCATCTTGATCATTTTGTCCATCATATAAGTCTTTCAGTTTTTTTCTAATTTCAGGAATTAATATTTTTTGTTCAACTTGATCATTCGCAATAATATCGCTTGCAGCACCATAATATGTACATAAAAAAGTATCTGTTGCTATAGGCGAACGATCAACATGATATGAGTACACATCTGTTGAAATAAAATCGAGTTCATCATCACGTTCGTAACATTTAAGCAAATTCAAAGAAGGAGAGGCTCCAAAATCGGTTAAAAGCTGAATATCGCTTAAAATTATTTTTCGAGCTAAATTTCCATTTTCAGACAGATTTAACGCCAATAGATCTTCAATTGAAATCTCTGTGATATTTTCTTCTAATGAAAGTTTGCAAACAATCTCTTCGAAATCTCCAAACAAATTCCTTTGCCAGCAAATCGCATTATTTAATCCTTGAAATGTTGTATTAACCAATTCAGGGAAGTCATTCACGACTTTAATTTGAGGATTATCTAAAAATGGATTGTTCATGCAAAAATGGAAGATTCATAATATGTGTTTCATCATACACGCAGGTTTGTATAAATACAGCGTGATTAATCTACATCTAGGCGTTAGAACGTCTAAAAAGATAAATAATGAAAGAAACAATATTGAAGGAGAAATATCTGATGATGTGTAGTGTGCAGGCTAATTCTGTTTGGCTTTTTGGCGTAAGACATACAAATATAAGCTTTCTACTTTTTCACGTGCCCATGGTGTGGTACGTAAGAATCGCAATGATGATTTAACACTTGGATCTATGCAAAAACATCTAATTTCAATTTTATGACTTAAACCTTCAAAGCCACCGTAGTAATCTAATAATTCTTCTAAAATGTCAGCAAGTTTTTTGCCGTGTAAAGGGTCATTGGAGGTGTTCATAGTAGACAACCATATTGTGGGAGACCATTATTATAACCTGAGCTAGTTGGAAAATGAGAGCTTTGGAAGATGCATAAAGTATTTAAAATAATTAATAACTAGAAAGCTTTTTAATGTATGTATGGAATTCATGATTTAAATCTGCAATGTATTGTAGCAGTAGGTATATGAAGCTATTTTCCAGTATATTTTATTTAACATAATATACATTATACGAAATGAATCAAACTTAGAATTCTACATACTGAATACTATCGATTGTTCATTATTTTCTGTTGCTTGCACAAATATATCTGTTTAAAGCAAATAAGATGTCCGTGCTCACAGTTCGCATAAGTTGTTGTTTTGTTTTCAAACCAATATAAGTTATTTAGAATTAAAAAACTAAAGAACACTTCGAATGAAATATTCTTTAGTTTCTTATAACTTGTATCGTTCTATCTAAGTTTCTGAATGTTTTCTAATGCACGACCAAAATGTGCAAATCCTTGTAATGCTCCATCAACAATTTTATTCTGCTGATCTTGAGTAAAATCTGCCTGATCTAATGCTTGTTTAAATCTTTTCCATACACGCATACGACCTTCAGGATATGCAGCTAAATTACTAGCACCGAATGTTTCAGATAAACCTAGTTTACTTTGTGCCTCTTTGAACAAAAATGCAGCACCCAATGTAGAACCTTCAGAAACATAGATCCAACCCAATGCCTGTAAATAATCTACTGATTTTATGGAAGTTAAATCACTTTTACCTTTTGGAATCGCATCTAAATCCTTTAAATCTTTTAGTGCAGCTTCAGAACGGCCACGAATTTCTAAGTCAGGAATAAGCTTTGAAACTTCAGGATATGTATATAGATGCTCGATATCTTTTTGGAAATAATATTGTGATAAGGTAAATTTTATATAATTCTCTTTACTATCAAAGACTTTTGCTTGAGCCATTAAAACTTCCATTCGATCATGTTCATGCGATGTTTCCGCTTTTAATCGTGCTGAAATTGAGCAATCTGTTGCTGTGTTCTGTTGATGATTCATCTGTAATCCATCCAATTTTTAAGTGTATATTTCTATTTTTCGTACAATAAAACGCTAATCTTTAAAATTTCACGGTAAAACCTGCTTTAAATGTACGTCCTGGACTTGGCATAAAGCTTTGCGCTAAAGCATCTAAGTAATAACGGTTGGTAATGTTCTGTAAAGATGTATTTAAAGTCATGTTTTTGTTGAGCTTATAGCTAATAAATGCATCTAAAAGCGTTACAGATTGATATTCAATTTGCGGTGTTGTTGCACCTGTTTGCCACGGTTGATTAATGACTTCTGTAGGCCCAGACATATAGCTCACTCGCCCACCCACTGTTAATCTTTGATCTAAAAAGTGTTGTCCTAAAGTGAGATTTGCTGAAAATTTTGGTGGGTTTTGCGTGTTGCTATAAGAACCCATATAACTTCCAGCTGTGCAATTTGGCGTGTTATATGTTTTTTGATATTCCGATGCGGTTAAACGCAAATGTTGTGCAAATTTTGCATCACAGGTTTCAGTTTTCAAATAATAGGTTGCAGATAAGTCTGTAAAGAATCGATTGCTATTGTAGCTAGACTGAAACTCAAGCCCATTGGCTGAATAACTGCCTGCATTGGTCATATACATTGCACCAAATGTTTGTGAGTCATAATAACGCGTAATATAGCTTTTAATTTTCGTATCAAAATATGCAATTTTAAAAGATGCAGAATCATCTTGTGTAATGACATTATCAATACTTGTATTTGCACCAATTTCCCATACCCGTGAACGTTCTGGTTTTAGTCCAATAATAGGTGAAACTTGTTGCGTACCAAAGGTCGTTTCAAAAAGTGAAGGCATACGCAGACCTTCAGTATAGCTCGCATAAAGATTGGTTTGAGGCAAGATTTCATAATTAATACCAAACGCAGGTGCAAAGCCATGATCTTTAGATGACAGCGCTTCTTTATGACTAAAACCAACGACCATATTTGTCGTTTGCTCATCATATACAACAGAACCAACAGCGCCATATTCATTATATGGTGTGCCATCATACGGATTATTTGTATTACTAAAAACAATAGCATTATTTAAACGTGGATCTGTTGCATCGGTATAGTTTCCATTTTCATCTGGGAACCAATACATAGAATCGCCCCACTCACCTTCTTTTTTATAAGCTCTCACTTGCTTTGCTTTCATATTTTTACGAATGGCTTTGTATTCTTTATTTTTATCTTGTGAACTAAATTTCGAGAATTTTGTACCTGCCCAAATATTCAGTTTATCTACAGGGCTATAATTGAGTTGAGCATTCATGTTAAATGCTGTTCGAGATCCATCTCGCATCACTTTATTCATTTGGATATCTGACTCTGAAATCAGCACATTCTTTTGTGGGCTTATATTTTCATGTTGGAATGAGCTGCCAACACTCAAGCTAAATAAACCTAATTTAGATGGAAAATCAAAACGGTTAGAAATATCTCCTCCTATTCTTTCATTGTCCATTCGCACCCATGAACGATCACTCATATATTCCTGAGAACTTGGAGAAAAGAATGAGCCGTTTAATTGATCGCTTTTGGTTTGATTCCACCATGCATTTGCTTTTAGATGAATAAGATCGTTATTTTCTGGCTCTAAAACATAGCGTGCACTAAGCGTATCCATTTTAATTTCACCTAATGGATACTGATAAATACCTGCTGTACCACTACGGAAAATATCAGATGGCATAATTTCACCATATTTTCCATCAAAACGTCGGTAGCTTAACTCTAGTTCATGTCCTTCTTTAGGTCTTAATGTACCTTTTAAAAGCCAAGATTCAGTTTCAGCCGAAGTATTTAAAACTTCTTCTCCAGCAGCATATGATTGTGCAGTTGAATTTTGTTCAGAGCTTCCATCAAAAATACGGTAACGTTCAAGCCCATGTTTACCTGTAAAATAGTTACCTTGTTTACGTTTTGCATATGCCGCAACAATATCGAGTGTATCGCTTGTCCATGCAAATGCCGCTGTACCTGCTTTGGCACTATTATTTAAAAAATTACCTCGTCCACTATGCGGTATTTCCGTAAGTTCAACACCATCTGCTTTGTTTGTATTTTTATATGCAGGATTGACACTATTATCTAAAAATTCTCCTGTAATACGAACACCAGACTTTTGATCTGCTAATAAGATATCTTTTGCCTTTAAGGTAGACATTGCGACTGTTCCACCAATACCACCTGTAGGAGATGCAGCACCACTTGGACCTTTGGTAATATCAACTTGGCTGATTAAATCTGGATCAAAATAGCTTCGTTGTTGCGTTCCTCCATATCCTCTATAGGTATCTAAGGCTTGTTGAGATCCATCGACCGTTACGGCAATTCGACTTTGTCCCTGAATACCACGAATATTAATATCTACACCACCACCATTACGACTATCCCCAACTTGAACACCTGCAACACCTTTAAATAAATCACCTGCGGAAATATTTCCGTAACGGTCTATTTCTGCTCTAGATATTTGTGTTCCAGACTGAGTCGAAGAATTTGCCTTGGTATGAATGGACGGTAATACAACGTTACTTATATCCTTTTTTCCTGTGCTTAAATCTGTTTGCGGGCGAGCTATTTTAGCGATGACATAACCTTGAGTTGTTTTTTGGATATATAAACCATGCGGAGAAAGTAAGGCTTTAAACCCAGCATCTATACTAAAACTTCCTTTTAAGCCTTTGCTCTGTAAATGTTGAATTTGTATAGGATCAAATGCAAATACAATTCTAGATTGTGCACTAAACAATGAAATTGCCCGATCTAAGGACATTGCAGGAATATTATAGTTATATGTAAGTGTTTCTTTCGCATTGACTGTTTGTGTTATGGCAATACTAGATGTTGCTATAACACCTAAAAATATTGCCTGATGTATTGCAAGTGCCAAAGGACGTGCAAAGAACTGTTTCATTTTCTAGAACCTTATTCGTTATTAACGCAATAGCAGAATTGATATAAAAATCTATTGCTCTTATAAGGCTTAATCCGTGAAAACAAAAAAAGTATCATTTATTTTCCGTTTATTTTAACCTGAATGTTAAATCGTCTTTTTAATCAAAAGCTTATTTCCAAAAATATTTTTCTTAATCTCTAACCCATAAGTATCTTCTAACAACGTAATTAATCGCTCTAAATCATTCATTGGATATGTACCTGAAATTTTGAGTTCTGCTTGATGACTTAATGTCGTATCCGCTTCTACTTTTAGACCATAATTTTTTTCAATAACTTTACTAAATTCGGCTAAATTCATTCGATCAACCATCATCAAACTATGACGCCACAACATGTTTTCTATATTTATTTTTTGTTTTGGGTAAAACTGTGTTTTATTAAAATCCATGGAATAACCAGTCTCTAACTTAATTTTTTGATTGGTACTTTGTGTTGTCGCTTCTACGCTATGTTGAGTCACAGAAAGCGTTGTAAACTCATTTTCTTGACGTACATCAAATGCTGTTCCAAGCGCTAACATCGCACCATCTTTATTCAAAACAGTAAATGGACGATGTTTCTCATCTTTGCCTGTTTCCACATAAATCTCACCAAATTTTAAAATAATATTCCGTTGTTTTTCGCCGTATTGAACATCAATAGCTGTTTTACTATTTAAATGAATTTTCGTTCCATCATTTAATAAAATCTCTTTTTGCTCGCCATAAGTAGTACTATAATCAGATGTCCACGCTTGTTCATGAGCAAAGTAAATAGATGCTATAACAACACTACATATCATAATAAGCATTAAATTAAGCGGTAAAATTTGAGTTATTTTTTGATGAGTTAATAGATCTCTTGCAATACTTTTAGGGATTTGTTCTGTATTTTGTTTTAATTTATTTTGAACATTTTCTATTTTTTGCCAATTTTTTTGATGTTGAATACTTAAATTTTTCCATTGTTCAAATTCTATTTTTTGCGTTTCACTTAAACCATTTTCATCCATCAACAAGAGCCAATCTAATGCTTGTTCGAGAATAATCGAATCATCTTTTTCCTTAATATTCATTCAATACAATCCAGACTCAGCTCTTAATCAACTTCAAAAACATGCATACAACTGAGCAATATTTTTTTAATATCTCGTTTTACCGTAATTAATGAAACATCAAGTTTTTCAGCAATAGATGAATACGTTAGCCCCCTCAATCTTCCATAAAATAAAAACATTCTTTGTTCTATCATCGAGGTTATTGAGCAACTGCGTTAGCTCTAATAATGCTTGAATCACAATTAACTCTTGTTCTGGAGATGGATGACTTTCAACATCCATTAAAGAAAGGCTTTCTTGATAGGCTTGTTCTATATTTTTGCGTTGCCACCATTTATTCGCTAAATTTCTAGCAATTGTAGTGAGTAATGCCCGAGGATGGTCATAGCTGTAACGATCATAATGTTGAATAATTTTGATAAAAGTATCATGCGCTAAATCTGCAGCCAAAGCATCTTGTTGTAATCTACGAGATAGCCAATCATGTAACCAGTCATGATGGTGTCTATACAGAGATTCTACGGAATTAGGCATATGGTATTATTGCAAATGATAATTATTATCAATAATACCTAGTATTGCCTCAATATACAAACCCATAACTACACTTTTTATAACCGTTAGGGTTATGCATAAATATTAATTAAAGCTTATAAGCTTGTAATTTCAAATATATAGCAAAATAAAATCATTCTTAATTTAAGAATGATTTTATTAAAACTAAAACTTCAGCTGTTTTTTCAGCGTGTAGCCAGTGCCCTGCGCCGTCAACAGTTTCAATTTTAGCATTTGGAAATTGTTGCTGAACAGCTTCAACATGGATGTCTTTTTTCAGATAAGGTGATGCGCCACCACGAATAAACAGAGCTGAAGTTTCACAGCAGATATTTTCCCATGCAAGAATTTCAGAATAATGCTCATATAATGTATTTACATTAAATAAGAATTTACCCTTATTAAAAGATTTCATTAAAAATTGAATCACCATTTCTTCAGATAAAATTTCACGCATAATAAGCAAAGCTTCTGGTCGTGAAGAAATATGAGCATTTTCAACAGCCATTAAAGCTTTAAAAACAGAATCATGATGACTTTCTTGATATGCGAAAGGTGTCATATCTAACACAATTAATTTTTGAAGACGATCTTTTGCAAAATCTGCCAATTTCATGGCAATTTTTCCGCCCATAGAATGCCCTACAACATTAAAGTTATGAACGGCTAAATGATCTAATGTTTCTAAAACATCTTGAGCCATTAAGACATAATTCATTTCACTTGAATGTTCAGACTTACCATGATTACGAACATCTATTTGAACAACATGATGTGTTTCTAAAAATGCCCTTGCTAGCATTCCCAAATTACTTAAACTTCCAAATAAACCATGTATAAATACAATTGTTTCAGACTCATTTGTTTTTGGGTTTTTATGAAATTCATAATTTAGTATCATGATTTAAATAGGTCTAAGAAAATTAAATTGATTTTAATTATAGTTGATATTTGGTGCGATTTCTTTCAAAAAATATTTCCTGCTTAGGCTATTTATAACAACACTATCAATACTTCCTTTTCTCTTTTAGAGCTTATTACCTCTCTTTATTTCATTTTGAAAAACGCTGCTATCTTTCTATTTTTTGGGAATTTAATGGTTATATATTTTTAAAATTGCTTAGGCTATTTTGTTAGGTTCATTATAATTAGTGCTCTTTTAAAGGGTAAACAATAGATTTTTTATGTAATAAAACTAACCAATATCACAATTTCACGAGATATATCCCCGAGGATTTTCTATCAACCGTAAATTACTTTAAAGTTCAACTAAATAAGAGCTAATATTTAATCAAATAAAAGGCTTAATTGATTACAATCAAACTAAGCCTTATTCCCCTACTTTCATTGGTTATACATCTAGAATTTCTGCAAAGGTTGCACCTAATACTTTTGCTAAATCTTGCGGATTTAAACCAATATCTAGACCACGCTTTCCGCCACTTACATACATTTTATTTAAAGTTTCTGCCGTGGAATCAATCACTGTTTTTAAGCGTTTTTTCTGCCCTACGGGACTAATCCCACCGACCAAATATCCTGTTAAACGTTCTGCATCTTTCGGGTCTGCCATATGCAGTTTTTTACACCCCAACGCACTCGCAACTTTCTTTAAATTTAGTTGATGATTCACAGGTAATACCGCAACAAAATAGGCTTTATCATCGGTCACCATTAAAGTTTTAAAAACTTCGTTTACATCTAGCCTCAATTTTTCGGCAGCTTCTAAACCAAAACTTTTGGCATTTTGGTCATGTTCATACTCATGAATACTATATTCAATTTTGTTTGATTTTAAGATCTTACATGCAGGTGTCATTGGTTATTCAATCACAAATCATCATGATATGAATTATATGCCTTTTAAAAAAGGATGTTAATTTGTATGAATCCTATTTTAGTAAAATTCCTGTAAACAAACGCTATAAAATCGTTGCGAATATACTCTTGACGCTTAATGCATGCTTTACTTATATTCGATGCAATATTTTGTCTGAGTTGGTTTGTATTTTGTTGACTTTAAAAAGCGTTAATTTTATTCGTAAAATAACAAAATCTGATATTTTCAAAATTGCAGGAATTTCTATTACTGCGCTTTTATTTACAGGGTGTTCATCTTTAGGTATGGGCTCTGTAGAAAAACGTGCCACAAAATTATCTGCTGGTATTCAACGCGCATATTCTGTAAATCCAACTACGGCAAATCGTGTATCGCCTATTATTGTGGCGACAGCAGATCGCTACGATATGGATCCCCTCCTTATTGCGGCCCTTATTCGCCAAGAATCTTCTTATCGTCCTACTGTGGTTTCAAATGCAAGCGCAGTGGGTTTAACTCAAATAATTCCTCGCTTTTGGCAACAAACTTGCCCAGGTGATTTATTTGATGAAACAGCCAATGTAAATTGTGGTACTTATATTCTAAAAAAATATGAAGCATCAGCAGGAAGTATGCCTAAAGCTCTGGCTTATTATAATGTTGGGCCAACAGGCTATAACACCAACCGACAAATGAAGAAACAAGGCAAACGCTACGCAAAACAAGTGAAACAGCATAGAAAAGACTTAAAACACGCACTTTAATTTTGCTCGTGTGATGATAAAAAAGGATGTATATATGCATCCTTTTTATCTTTCATTGACTTAAGATTTAGCGAATAAGCCCTTGTGGCTGTAAGATAATCATTGCAGCGCCAATAATCACCACTAATCCGCCCATTATATCCCAACGGCTTAAACTCACTTGATCTACATATTTAAGCCACATGAGTGCGGTAAAAATATAAATCCCACCATAAGCAGCATAAATTCGACCCGAAGCGGCAGGATGCAAGGTCAATAACCAAACAAACACGGCGAGACTGAATAGCGTTGGAATCCACAACCAATGGCTTTTCCCTTGATTCAAAATTAAATACGGGAAATAGCATCCGAGTATTTCAGCAATAGCGGTAATAAAAAACAAAAAAAATGTAGTGATTATCTTTGTGATCTGAATATCCATCAATCTACTCACAACAACGACTTTTAAGGTTCTAATAAAAAAATAACCCGTGCTGACACGAGTTATTTTCATCATTTATAGATTTTAAGCAGGTTCTGCTGTTTCATCTTCAAAAACAGCTAGTTTCAAACCAACTGCTTTGCCTTTTTCTTTTTTAACCGTAACTGAAACATTACCGCCATTTTCGGCCAATTCACCAAACAAAATCATTTCAGCTAAAGGCTTTTTCAAATGCTCTTGGATAAGACGTTGCATCGGTCTTGCACCCATTAAACGGTCATAACCATTTTCAGCTAACCAAGCACGTGCAGCTTTCCCAACTTCAAGTATCACTTTTTTCTCATCAAGTTGCGCTTGAAGCTCTGTAAGGAATTTATCTACTACGTTTTCAATAACAGTTGTTGGCAATGCTTTAAACTGAATAACGCTGTCTAAACGGTTACGGAATTCAGGCGAGAATGCTTTTTTCATTCCATCTTGATTGTCATTACTATTGTCTTGTTCCATGAAACCAATATTCGTACGTGAAATACTCTCTGCACCAATATTTGTTGTTAAAACAAGAACAACATTACGGAAATCTGACTTACGACCATTATTATCGGTTAATGAGCCATGATCCATAATTTGCAGTAATAGATTAAACACATCTGGATGTGCTTTCTCAATTTCATCAAGCAATAATACACAATGCGGATTTTTATGAATCGCATCTGTTAGCAAACCACCTTGGTCAAATCCAACATAACCCGGAGGCGCACCAATTAAACGAGATACGGCGTGACGTTCCATATATTCAGACATATCGAAACGTACAAGCTCTACACCTAACAACTTCGCAAGCTGTTTAGTAACTTCTGTTTTACCTACACCTGTTGGGCCTGCAAAGACAAAGCTACCTACAGGCTTATCTGGTGCTTTTAAGCCCGCACGAGAAAGCTTGATGGCAGATGCGAGTGCAACAATGGCATCATCTTGACCAAACACAACGCGTTTAAGATCACGCTCAAGATTACCCAATACAGTCTTATCATCTTTAGATACTGTTTTTGCAGGGATACGTGCAATTTTAGACACAATATCTTCTACGTTTTCTACAGTAATTAAAGTATCGTCTTGTTCTGCTTTTAAACGACGTTGCGCACCTGCTTCATCAATCACATCAATGGCTTTATCAGGCAAGAAACGATCATTGATGAATTTGGCAGAAAGCTCTACAGCCGTTACTAATGCTCTATCATCATATTTAACGTGATGGAATTCTTCAAACTTAGATTTCAAGCCACGTAGAATATCAATGGTTTCTGAAATAGAAGGTTCATTCACATCAATTTTTTGGAAACGACGCGACAATGCATGATCTTTTTCAAAAACTTGGCGATATTCTTGGAATGTTGTTGAACCAATGCAACGTAAACTACCATTAGATAGCGCAGGCTTAATTAAGTTTGATGCATCCATTGTGCTGCCCATACTAGAGCCTGCACCAATAATCATGTGAATTTCATCAATAAACAAAATTGCTTCTGGTTTTTTCTTTAAAGCATTTAATAATTGTTTTAAACGCTTTTCAAAATCACCACGATATTTTGTTCCTGCAACCAATGCACCAATATCTAAACTAAAGACTTCTGCATTTTCTAAAGGCTTTGGTGCTTTACCATTCACAATTAACCAAGCCAAACCTTCTGCAATCGAAGTTTTTCCTACACCTGGGTCACCAACAAGCAAAGGATTGTTCTTACGGCGACGACATAAAATTTGCGCTGCACGTTCAATTTCCTTTTCACGACCAATTAAAGGATCAGTTTTACCCTTTTGCGCTTCTTGGTTTAAGTTAACCGTATATAGCTCTAAAGGCCCTGCATTAGAAGATGATAGTTGTTCACCATCTAAATCTTCGACTTCTTCCTCTGCATGCTCTTCTTGTTTATGTGCACCATGAGAAAGATACTGCGTTAATGTAAGACGGTTAATTTGATGACGTTTTAATAGATATACCGCAAAAGTATCGCGTTCTGAGTACATAGCAACAAGAACATCGGCACCCTCAACGGTACGATCTCCACCACTCGACTGAACATGAAAAATTGCACGTTGTAAAATACGATCAAAACTTTCTGTCGGATGCGGTGCTAAGTCACTATCTTCAGATAATTTAGGCGTGTTTTGTTCTGCAAATTCTTCTAGTTCTTTACGCAGTACAATAATATCTGCACCACATGCTTTTAGAGCATTTACCGCAGAATCGTTATCTAATAATGCCAATAACAAAT
Organism: Acinetobacter portensis; assembly: GCF_009372215.1. Classification (GTDB taxonomy): domain Bacteria; phylum Pseudomonadota; class Gammaproteobacteria; order Pseudomonadales; family Moraxellaceae; genus Acinetobacter; species Acinetobacter portensis. The sequence goes on from NZ_LWRV01000030.1 coordinate 18,639, forward strand.
GTTCAACTGTCAGAAACTCATGTCTCTTTTGACGAGCCATGCTAACAGCCAAACGTAATGATACTTCTAGTTGTCGACTTAGCATGTGATCCCCTTAATTTTTAGGCTCTATCTGACAAAGTAAAGGATGACCTTGTGATCGAGCGTAATTATTGACTTGGTTCGCTTTTGTTTCCGCAATGTCTCTTGGATAGACGCCAGCAACACCTTTACCTTCGTAATGTACAGTTAGCATTACTTGAGTAGCTTGGTCAAGATTCATTGCGAATTTTTCTTGTAAAATTTCAATAACAAAGTCCATTGGTGTGTAATCGTCATTCAAAAGAAGTACAACATACATTGGCGGACGTTTAAATTCGGGCGGTGCAGTTTGCACAACTGTATCGCCTTCTTCCTCATAATTCCCATCTTGCATATTCGTACGAATATCTAAGTGCCAATCGATTAAGCCCGATTGAGAGAATCCATTCTTAATTTCAGTCAAACACAGTTGACGCTTTAAATTACTCATATTTAATTTGAATACACTATTGAGCAGTTGCTTTGACTTGTGGAATATCTGCTATAGACGTTGATACAGCATCTACAGGTTTTCCTCTTACCCAACTAAAACGTTTAATAATAGGTGCCAACCCTGTACCAGTAATACGCGCTTCAATGAACTGCGGTGTAAAACCTTTAGGTAATGTCCAACGTCCTGTTAAACGCTCGAAGTTATCAAAGTTAAAGTTTGCTTTTTCCATTGGAATCACAAGTACTTCAGAACCTCGAATAACACGCAATTCTACATTCCCAGACGTCATACTTTTAGATGGGCTGACTTGAACTAAATCGAGCTGATATTCATATGAGTTATCAGCCAATGGCTTAACACCTAAGTTTTGAACGGTCAGGCTTAATCCACCACGTTGTCTTAATACTTCACGGTAAATTGTTAACATACCATCCGATTGAACTTTATCGGCCTTTGCTTGAGTAACAGCAGCAAATAAATCATTTGAGTTACTCACAGCAACATCACGTTCCTGAACAGCAGCATTCAATGATTTATTTAAGGTTTCTAAGCGATCTTTTTGTAACCCTACCACTTCTACAAGCTGTTGAGCATCCGCATCATAACCAGACACTGTTAAACCTTGACGATGCCCAACGCTATAGCCTAAAAAGCCACTGCCTAAAATCAATACCGCAGCACCGACAACAAGTGGCATATTGCCTTGTAAATGCAGTTTATTTGACTTTAATTGTTTTTCTTCAGTCTTAGATTCAATGTTGCTCATCGTCATCTCTTTTAAAATGTTTTTCAAAGCACAGATTTAATTCGAAAAAATGCCGTCTGTGTAGTTGAAAAGCGTTACTTATGGTAATAACCCAATAACATCTAAACCTGCATTTTCAGCAAAGTTAAACATTAAGTTCATATTTTGAACAGCCTGACCTGCTGCACCTTTCACTAAGTTATCTTGTACAACCAAAATCACTAGTTTTTGTGGATGAGGTTTGTATAGTGCAATACGTAATTGATTCGCACCACGTACAGAACGAGTTTCAGGTGAGCTTCCTGCAGGCATTACATCTACAAATTGTTCATTGGCGTAGAACTGCTCATACAAACTTTGTAAATCTGCTGTTTGACCTGCTTCTGTTAAATCAATATAAATGGTACTGAACATTCCGCGAATCATTGGAACTAAATGCGGAACAAAGAGAATATGATCAAACACACCTTTTTGCCCTGAAATATTTTCCAAAGCTTCTACAATTTCAGGATGATGACGGTGACCTGCAACGCCATAAGCTTTAAAGTTATCTGCATTTTCAGAATAGATCATGCCTAAGCTTGCTTTACGCCCTGCACCAGACACACCCGATTTAGCATCGATAATAATACTTTCAGGTTTCACTAAAGCTTCAGTTGCTTTTAATACAGGCGCTAAACCCAATTGAACCGTTGTTGGGTAACAACCTGGGTTACCAATTACATTCGCTTGTTTAATTTTCTCACGGTTTAATTCAGACAAACCATAGGCAGATGCTTTTAACACATCTGGACATGCATGTTCTAAACCATACCATTTTTCAAATTGAGCTAAATCTTGCAATCTAAAGTCTGCTGCAAGGTCAATGACCTTAGTATTTGCAGCCAAAAGATCTTCTGCATGTTTCATTGCTACACCATGTGGCGTTGCAAAGAAAACAACATCGCATTTTTTTAATTCTTGAATGTCTAAATCTGAATATTTAAGCTCTGTTTGCCCACGTAAACTTGGGAACATGTCATCTACACGGCGACCAGCTTCAGTACGAGACGTTAAAACAGTGACCTGCACATTTGGATGACGCAATAAAAGACGTAATAATTCAACGCCTGTATAACCTGTTCCACCAACAATCCCGACAGAAATCACGCTAGCTACCTCAATTTAAATAAATTATTGATATGTTCGTTGCTTAGTATGGCAGGGTTTAAAAACTTTCTGAACAATTTTGAACGAGTTTGTTGATTTTTTAACTCTTTTATAGCATTGTCCTTATGTGATTCACATAATTTTTCACGAGAATTTAAAAGCCAAATATACAAATTTTGTGTATATTAAGCATCATTATTTTACATGATTATGAATAAGTTCAAGACTTATACAATGCTAAACAAGTCATATTTAAATATAAACTTAATGATTAAAAATACTAAATTTTATACGTGGAACTCTTTAGTTTCACAAGTACTTCGAATAGGGTCGAAACATAGTGCGTACACCAAATAAAACAATAGATCAAAGCAACACAGATCCCCAAACAACGCTACCGCCTATTCATTACTCTACTTCAGAGCAAAGCTTGCATATATTAGATCAAATGCCTAATTTCGCCTTGATTATCAAATCCAATAATATCCATATAAATCAAGAATTTCGAAAATTTTTAAAGCAAGAAAAGTCAGATCTAAAGCTTCAAGATGTTTTAGAAGCATTTCATCCTGAAGATGCTGTTAAATTTAGTGAATTACTTAATAGTAAAATACCTCGACCTGAAAGCATTCAACAACAATATCGAATTAAAAATAACAACAATGAATATCAATGGTTTCTTATACAAGCCAAAGCAAACTTAAATGATTCTAAAACGCTAGATTGGTTTATTACGCTAATTAACGTACAAGAACATTATCAATCTCATAAAGATATATTAATGCAGCTCAAGACTCAAAAGGAAATGAGCAACCAAGTTAAAAATGCATTACGCATTTCGAATGAGACAGATGAACTTACAGGTTTACTCAATCGATATGGTTTAAAAGCCAATGTACAAAGTCTCTTTAAAAGTAATAAAAACAGCTATGGGCATATTGGATTATTTCTTATCGGTTTAGATCATTTTAAAAATATTAATGATACCCAAGGTTACACAGCAGGTGATTTTATCCTTAAAAGTTTTGCTAAAAGATTAAAAAAAGAATTCCAAGATCAAAGCATTCTTGCTCGACTAGGCAGTGACGAATTTGCAGTTGTTTATTACGGCATACAAGATATTGATACTTTTAGCCATATTGGAAACAAAATACTCAATTTGATGAATGAACCTTATGACTATAACGGTAAAATGCTGAGTAGCAGCATGAGTATTGGATCTGCCATTTTCCCACAAGATGCAGATAACTTTTCAAACTTATTGCAATGTGCAGATACAGCACTAAGTGACCTAAAAACACGTGGTCGTGGCGGAATACAATATTTTAACGAAAATATGTTTAATATCACGCGTAATAAAGCCATTCAAATAGAAACGGCACGGCGTATTCTTCGTGAAAATACAATTACACCGTATTATCAACCTAAAATTGAGCTATCGACGTTAAAAGTGATTGGCTTGGAAGCTTTACTACGCTGGTATTGTCCCGAAACAAAAACAATCTTTAGTCCCGAAACAATTACCGAAGCTTTTGATGATTTTGAGCTATCGACCAAAATTAGCGCAAATATGCAAAATAAAATTTTTGCCGATATTAAAAAATGGCAATCATCAGGTAAAAAAATTATTCCTGTTGCTATTAATGCATCGCCTGTGGAGTTTTTTAGAGATAATTACGCAGAAACACTACTGCAACGCATTCAAGATGCAGACATTTCCCCTCAGCATATTGAAATAGAAATCACAGAACATTTATTTTCAGATCGTAGTGCAGGTTACGTAATTCGTGCACTCAAAAAACTGCAAGAAGCAGGAATTCTTATTTCACTTGATGATTTTGGTACAGGTCATTCATCTTTAACGCATTTACGTGACCTGCCCGTAGACAGTATTAAAATAGACTATAGCTTTATTTCTAAAATTGTTGAGAAAAAACCTATTGCCGCAATTGTCGAAGGTATTGTGAAATTAGGACCTCTTTTAGGCATGAATGTTATTGCTGAAGGCATTGAGAACCAAAAACAACTCGATATGCTCATAAAAATGGGTTGCCCTCAGGGACAAGGCTTTTTATTTAAAGATGCGATTACGAGTGAAGAAGTTGAAAAGAAGTTAGAGGAGTAAAAAATCTAACGAATGTATAAAACTTAAATACTATTCCACCAATACGGCGTTGGCATTTTCTTCAATACGTTTTGATTTTGTTGAAAATCTACATCGTGCTTATGTACCAACTGCCAAAAATGCGCACTATGGTTAAAATGAACCGTATGCGCAAGTTCATGAACACAGACATAACGTACAACGTCTTTGCTATATAAAACCAAAGCACTGTTCAGCATAATTTTTTGTTGTGCTGAACAACTTCCCCATCTTGTCTTTGGTTGTCTAATACTGCATTCAGTAAATTTAAGCCCTATTTCCGCACTTACGCTATTTAAATACTTCGGTAGTTGTTCTTTGGCATATTCAATAACAAAAGCTTTTAAATACTTTTCAGGTGTGCGATCACTTATCTTTAAAATCATATTTTCAACATCAAAAATAAAATTATTTTTCTGCGTTAAATATTCAATTTGAATTGGCTGAGTTAAATTAAATAATTGAATTTCTGTAGGTCGAGCTCTATCTACATGAACAATATTTTGTTGTTGTGCTTGCCATGTTTTAAGCAACCAAGCTTCAGACTGATCTATAAAATTTTGGATTTGCTTTTTTGTGCAAAAAACTGGGGCAGTTAAACGAATACGTGTGGGTTCAACACGAAGTCTTAGCCGTGTAGATCGAATATTGCGTGTAATTTGAATTTCAGGTAAATCAGATAATGTCATTTTTGTTCTTTTCTTATTTAAATCCCCCTTGCGCAGCAATGCTGCTCACCTTTGGTAAAGGAGGGAGTAAAAGTCCCTCTTTATTAAGAGGGACTTAGGGAGATTATCTCTTTAATAAGTTAAAATTAAACTGCAGTACGTTCTTCAATACCGTTATCTGTTGCAACAATCGCAATATCAGCTTTGTTTAATGCAAAAATACCGTTACATACAACACCAGGAATATCATTTAAGGTTCTTTCAAGCTCTAGTGCATTTAAGATATTTAAATTATAAACATCTAAAATAACATTACCGTTATCTGTCACTACGCCTTCACGGTATACAGGGTCACCGCCTAAAGCAACAATTTTGCGAGCTACGGCAGAACGCGCCATTGGAATTACTTCTACAGGAAGTGGAAATTCACGGCTTAATTGTTCAACCCATTTTGAATCATCTACGATACACACGAATTTCTTCGCAATTGAAGCCACAATTTTTTCACGTGTAAGTGCAGCACCACCGCCTTTTACCATATGCATGTGCCGATCAATTTCATCTGCGCCATCTACGTAAGCATCTAAACCGCCCACGCTATTCATATCAACAACTTCAATACCTAGTTTTTTAAGACGTTGTGCAGTTGCTTCAGAACTTGCAACGGCTGCTTCTAATTGAAGTTCAGGTAAAAGATCAATTAAAAAATTAACAGTACTACCCGTACCAACGCCTAAAATGCCACCTTTTGGTAAGTGTTTTAAAGCAGCTTTTGCCGCGGCTTGCTTTTTCTCATCTTGGGTTGCATATAGACTCATTACATTACTCAACTATTTTCGACATTTGTTGCTGATTTTACAGCCTAAATGTATTTGGGTTTGTTACAATAAGCGCCTATTTTAAACTGTTAGATGGAAAATTAACATGCTGTCTCGTTTGGTTCGACAAATATTACAAGCAACCGTATACGATGTTGCAATCGAAACCCCACTCGAAGCAGCGCCACGAATTAGTGAAAAGCTAAATAATAATATTCGCTTTAAGCGCGAAGACTTACAACCTGTCTTTTCTTTCAAGCTACGCGGTGCCTATAACCGTATTAGTCAGTTACCGAAATCTCAGTTAGAACGTGGCGTTATTACTGCTTCAGCAGGTAACCATGCACAAGGCGTGGCATTATCTGGTCAAAAGTTAGGAATTCGCGCCATTATCGTGATGCCAAAAACCACACCAGACATTAAAGTCCAAGCGGTTAAACGCTTAGGTGGTGAAGTTGTATTACATGGCGATTCATTTGATGTAGCCAATAAATACGCAATTGCACGTGCAGCCGAAGATGGTATGACTTTTATTCCACCGTATGACGATGAGCTCGTTATGGCAGGACAAGGCACCATTGGTAATGAAATTTTACGTCAATGGCGTGATGTAGATTATGTATTCGTTGCTGTTGGCGGTGGCGGTTTAATTGCAGGTGTTGCAGCTTACTTAGGTGATGTTGCACCACATGTAAAAGTCATTCCTGTTGAATATGATGAATCTGCATGTTTAAAAGCAGCACTTGAAGCAAATGAACGTGTAATTTTACCTGCTGTTGGTTTATTTGCCGATGGTACAGCGGTTGCACAAATTGGTGAAAAACCATTTGACGTGATTCGCCTACAAAAATCAGATAACTCAGGGCCAATTGTTGAGCCAAATGTTGTATTGGTAAATACAGATGAAATTTGTGCTGCAATTAAAGATACTTATGATGAATGTCGTAGCATTGTTGAACCATCAGGTGCAATGGCTTTAGCAGGTATTAAAAAATACGTTGCAGAACATGGCTTAGAAGGCAAAAACTTAGTCTCTATTGTTTGCGGTGCAAACATGAACTTTGACCGTTTACGCTATATTGCAGAACGTACAGAGCTTGGTGAACGCAAAGAAGCCATTTTTGCAGTGACGATTCCTGAAGAAAAAGGCTCATTCCTGAATTTCTGCCGTGCTTTACAAGGCCGTAATATTACCGAGTTTAACTACCGTGCAAGCCATGCAACAGCGGCACAAGTGTTTGTGGGTATTAGTCTTAAAGCTGGTGAAAAAGAACGCCAAGATATTTATGAAGCATTAAAACTTCAATTTGATGTAGATGATTTGTCTGATGATGAAGTTGCTAAGCTACATATTCGTTATTTAATTGGCGGTCATGCAGATTTAGAAAATGAACGTTTATTCCGTGTAGAGTTCCCTGAACGTCCAGGTGCACTACTTACTTTCTTAGAGCGTTTAGGGCCAACACATAACATTACACTTTTCCATTACCGTAACCACGGTGCCGCGGAAGGTCGCGTTTTAGTTGGTTTAGAAGCTTCTGATGCGAAACAAAATCCCGATGGTTTAATTGAAACATTAGAAAGTATTACTTATCCATATGATGAAATTACCAATAACTTAGGTTATCAACGTTTCTTGAAATAAGTTTTTTATCTTTTCATCAAAAACAAAAGCCTCCACTATGGAGGCTTTTTTTTAAGCAAATTAGGCAGATTGTGTCTGAATAGGATTCTTTAGCAGAAGGAAATAAGCTAAAGCAGAACTAATAGCAACAATAGATGAAATAAGAAATGCGATAGAGAATGATCCTGTATATTCAATACAATACCCTGTAACAATAGGTGCTATCGATCCAGCAATATAACCACCAAAGTTTTGTATAGAACCAAAAGAGGCAACACGATTGGTTTCAACAATTGTATTTACAATCATCCATGCTGTCGCACTTGCCATATTGATACTAAATAAAGCAATACATAATAAAACCACACACGTTGTTAAACTCGGTGATAACGCCAAAGGTAAACTTGCTATTGCTGCAAGTAATAATCCTGTAATCACAAGACTCTTACGACTATTAATATTACTTACACCTTTTGAAACCAACCAATCACATAATCGTCCAGCCGTTAATGTACCTACTGCACCAAAGAAATAAGCTAGAGATACAAGCCATGCGGTTTTATAAAGATTCAAACCATGCTCACGTTCAAAATAACCTGGCAACCAAGTCAATTGAAGCCACAGCATATAAATGACCCCCATGAATCCTAAAATTGCTCCCCAAGTACTTTTATGCTTGAATAAATCTACCCAATTAGCAAATACACTCGGTTTTGCTAATTCATCATTCACTTTTACAAATTCTGTAATCGCCTTTGTTCCAGCTTCTGGATATTGCGCTAAATATTCAGCTTTACTCTTATAAAATGCAAACCAACATATACCCACTAGAATGCCAACCACACCTGTAATAATAAACATTCCTCTCCAACCAAAATTAATCATTAAAATGGTTAATACAGGTGGAGCTAAACATGGTCCTATACAGGTAGAAGACCAAACGATACCCGTAGGTGTTCCTCGTTTTTCCGCATCAAACCACTCTGACAAAGCCTTTGCCGCAGATGGAAACATCGGAGCTTCACCTAAACCTAAGGCAATACGAAGTCCCATAAATCCTGCAAAGCTGTTCACTAGCCCCGTAGCTGTTTGTGCAACAGACCAAATAACCAATGAAGCACCTAAAGCGATTTTACTGCCTAGTCTATCGATAATTAAGCCTAAAGGAAGTTGTGCAAAGGCGTATGCAAGAGAAAAGGCTGACAATAAAATCCCCATTTCTGATGGACTTATCTGCATATCGGCTTGAATTGATGTATTTGCTATAGATAAAGCACTACGGTCTAAATAATTAATAATTCCTATTAATAAGAGGAATGTGACTGTAATCGTTTGATACTTTTTTAACGGATTCATAATTAAATAACTTCCTTGTATATATTTTAATTTTTTATACCGCCTAACCCATAAAAATAAGTATTTTTTATGAACAAAATGAATCAGGTGAAGTCACTATAATTTAGGAGTTTCCATGCAAGCCAATGAAATTATTTCATAAACCAATAACTAAACATCAATTATGCTTTACAGAACTAGATCATGTATTTTTTTCTTTAAACTTTTGACATAAAAAAGCCTCTATATAGAGGCTTTTTTTATAATCATCTTTTTCTGAATTATTGAGGAAATTAGAAGTAAAATAAGTAAAATAATAGTCCCAACAAAAGATCTATCCAAACCATTAGGCATAAGAACAAATCTAAAAATTACACCATAAATAAAAACTGCTAAAGCAAATAGCAACATGGATTTGTAAAAAATTTTAAAATCAAATTTTATCTCTTCGGCATCTTTAGTTAAAATCTTAGTTATCAAGCCTACAAAGCAACCCGCTATTACACTCACAACAAAAAAGACACTAAAACCATAAGCTAACGGCTTATATTCAATCCATCTCCAAATTGAGTAAAATAAAAAAAACGGTACTCCCCATCCTAAACCGCCATAGAGAAAAAATTCTTTAAATATTTTATTTATATTCATTATATAAATCTCACTACAACACCTAGAACCAATAGAATAAGCCCGATTTTTCCTAAAAGATGGGCAAAAACACCAATTGCTGTAAGCTCTGTCTGCTCACGTTCATATGAAAATAAAGATTCAATGTTACTTTTCTTTTTAACTGTTCTGATGTCATCAGAAGACCATAGCCAGTTTTGTTAAATAGCCATGAACCTCTCGATCATCTGAAGATAAACTTAAATAAATAGAGAATAAGAAAAAACCAGATACAGCAAAGCAAACAAATTTAAAGTATCGCTCGAGTTTCACCCCCAATAATAATTATCATTCTTAGTATTATATTTTAACGCGATTTATAAAACAGCCTATCTTCTTATGAATAACACAACAGCACAGCAAGTTTTGTAACCAAAATTACATTTCGTTGCATAAACAACATACAAGAGCCACTCAATTGTTACAGAGCGTAATTTCAACTTTATGCTTGAATCAGCAACTTGCGAAAAATGCATAAAAATTCATCTTGGATAGATGATTCTTTTAGGACTGACAAAGGATGGCAAAATGATGAGCCAACTGAATCCCACATTAGTAACATTTATGTTCTATATCGTGGCTATGATTGGTATTGGGCTATATGCCTATAAAGCCACAACAAATTTTGATGACTATATTTTAGGTGGACGAAGCTTAGGTAGCGTAGTAACAGCTCTATCTGCAGGTGCATCCGACATGAGCGGATGGCTATTGATGGGCTTACCAGGTGCAATTTATCTTTCAGGTTTATCTGAAGCATGGATTGCAGTTGGCTTAGTCGTTGGTGCTTGGCTCAACTGGTTACTTGTTGCAGGACGCCTACGTACGCACACTGAAATTCAAAATAATGCCTTAACCCTCCCTGACTATTTCACTAGTCGTTTTGGCGATACGAAAAAAATATTACGTTTAATCTCTGCCGTTGTAATTCTAGTATTCTTCGCAATTTACTGTGCTTCAGGCATGGTTGCTGGCGCTCGATTATTTGAAAGCCTATTTGGTTGGGACTACACAACTGCATTATGGATTGGTGCAATTGCAACAATCAGTTATGTATGTATTGGTGGCTTCCTTGCAATTAGCTGGACAGATACCTTCCAAGCCGGTTTGATGATTTTTGCATTATTACTTGCTCCAATTGTGACTTACCTTGCGATTGGTGATCATGCACAAAGCGTTACTGTTCTTATTGAAAGTGCACGTCCACATGCAAACAACATCGTTTCAAACTTAAGCGTAGTTGCGATTTTATCGTCAATGGCTTGGGGCTTGGGCTACTTTGGTCAACCACATATTCTTGTACGTTTCATGGCGGCAGACTCTGTAAAAGTAATCCCTGCTGCTCGCCGTATTGGTATGACGTGGATGATTCTTTGCCTAGGTGGTGCTGTAGCTGTAGGTTATATCGGTATTGCATATTTCCACGCGAATCCACAATTTGGTGCAGTGGTAGATGCAAATCCTGAAATCGTATTCATGGAAGTGACTAAAGTTCTATTTAACCCATGGATTGCAGGTGTCATTTTAGCGGCAATTTTAGCTGCTGTAATGAGTACGCTAAGCTGTCAATTACTTGTATGTTCTACAACATTAACTGAAGATTTGTACAAAGGCTTTTTCCGTAAAAATGCATCTCAAAGTGAATTAGTTTGGGTTGGTCGTTTAATGGTAATCCTAATTGCAATTGTTGCAATTTGCCTAGGTATGAACCCAGATAGTAAAGTTTTAGGCTTAGTTGCTTATGCTTGGGCTGGTTTTGGTGCTGCATTCGGTCCACTCATTATTCTTTCATTGTTCTGGAAACGTATGACGTTAAATGGTGCAATTGTTGGTATGATTGTGGGTGCTGTGACTGTAATTGCATGGAAAACTTATTTTGCAGATACAGGCTTATACGAAATCGTTCCTGGATTTATTCTTTCTACGCTTTCAATTATTGTAGTAAGTTTATTAGGTAAAGCACCTGCAAAAGATGTTACAGATCGTTTTGAGCTTGCAGAAAAAACTTATGCGCAAGCAATGCACGAAATGAAAACAGACAAAAAATAAGATTTCATTCTTATTGATTAAATAAAATAAGGGGCTATATGCCCCTTATTTTATTGCTTTAAAAAATAGCTAAACCACAGGTTTTGGCTGTACTTTAAGTTTAATTTGGCTCGATTCTTTAATCACTTCCATCACAGGATAACTGCGGGTTTCTTTTACACCTGGCAATTGCCATAGCACCTGACCTGAAATTTTCCGAAACTCCTCCATATTTGAGCATCGAATTTTTACAAGAAAGTCAAAACCACCACTAATCATGTGGCATTCTACAATTTCAGGATAATGAACCACAGCATCTGAAAAACCATCCAGTGCATTAGGCGTCGTCTTATCGAGAAGAATTTCCACAAACACCACAAAGCTACAATTCAATTTATCTGGATTGAGCTTAGCTCCATACCCTATAATATAACCTTCCTTTTTGAGCTTCTGCACACGAGCCAAAGCCGCGGTAGGCGACAAGTTAACAGCTTCAGCAAGCTTAATATTTGAAATTTTCCCATCGTTTTGTAGAATATCTAACATCCTGATATCTATGCGATCTAGGGTTGAAACATGGTTTGTCATCAGAATTATTCTCTAAAAAATAGAAAAATTATAGTGAGTTGTTCGTCAAAATTTCTGTAATCATAAATTATATCTGGTTTCTTACCTATTATTTTTTGTAGTCACAGGATGCTGACATGAATATCACTGAAAACGAATTTCAAATTGATAGCTCAAAACCCCATTTAGAATATATCTCTCAGTTTCGTGAAAAGAATGAGTACGAAGAAAAAATCAATGCTGCTTGGCGTATTGACGAAAGCGATTGTGTAGAAAACTTACTTGCACATAGCGAACTTTCAGACGAACTAAATGGCAATATTCAAGATCTTGCTTTCCAACTTGCGCATGCATTACGTGAACGTAAAGGTTCTAATGGCAAGGCTGGTATCGTTCAGGGTCTACTTCAAGAATTCTCTCTTTCTTCTCAAGAAGGCATTGCATTAATGTGCCTTGCGGAAGCATTGTTACGTATTCCAGATACAGCAACTCGTGACCTACTTATTCGTGACAAAATCAATCAAGGCAGCTGGAAAGAACATTTAGGTAATAGTAACCTCATGTTTGTAAACGCTGCTGCTTGGGGCTTAATGCTTACAGGCAAGTTGATGGAAACACCAAAACAAACAAGTTTAAGCAGTGTTTTAACAGGCTTACTTGCACGTTCAAGCCGTGGCATTATCCGTAAAGCAGTCGATGTTGCTATGCGTATGATGGGCGAACAATTCGTTACAGGCGAAACCATTGGCGAAGCATTACAAAATGCCGAAGTACTTGAAGCAAAAGGTTTCCGTTATTCATACGATATGCTTGGTGAAGCTGCATTAACAGATCACGATGCAGAACGTTACTACCAAGACTATACCAATGCAATTCATGCCATTGGTAAAGCTGCTGCCGATAAAGACGTTTATGATGGCGCAGGTATCTCAATTAAGCTTTCTGCTTTACACCCTCGCTATGTACGTGCGCAAATTGACCGCGTTCATGATGAGCTATATAGCAAAGTTTATAACCTTGCATTGTTGGCAAAACAATACAACATTGGCTTAAACATTGATGCTGAAGAAACAGATCGTTTAGAAATTTCTTTAGAACTTTTGGAACGTCTTTGCTTCGAACCAAAACTTAAAGATTGGAAAGGTATTGGCTTTGTCATTCAAGCCTACCAAAAACGTTGTTTTTACGTTGTAGATTATATTATCGATCTAGCGAAACGTAGCGAAAAACGCTTAATGATTCGTTTGGTTAAAGGTGCTTACTGGGATAGCGAAATTAAAAAAGCGCAAATCGAAGGTATGTCGGACTACCCTGTTTTCACACGTAAAGTGCATACAGACTTGTCTTATATCGCGTGTGCTAAAAAACTACTTGCTGCACCAGAGCATATTTACCCTCAGTTTGCGACACACAACGCGCAATCTTTGGCAACCATTTACCAAATGGCTGATCCTGCTAAATACTACTCTGGTCAATATGAGTTCCAATGCCTACACGGTATGGGTGAACCACTATACGAACAAGTTGTAGGTCCTAAAAACGAAAATAAATTAGGCGTTCCTTGCCGTATTTACGCACCTGTAGGTAACCACGAAACACTATTGGCATACCTTGTACGTCGTTTACTCGAAAATGGTGCAAACACATCTTTCGTAAACCGTATTGCAGATAAAAATCTTAAAGTTGAAGATTTAATTGAAAATCCTCGCCAAACGATTACAGAAGCACAGCGTAAAGAAGGCAAAGTTGGTCAAAAACATCTTAGCATCCCTTTCCCTATCGATTTATACGGCTTTAACCGTAAAAACTCTTCAGGTTTAGACCTTGCGAACGATAAAGATTTGCTAGAACTGAATGCGACTGCAACTAAACTACAATCTCATCAATGGAATGCCGCACCTTTAGGCAAAGAAATTGTTGCAGATGAATCTGTTGTTGCTCTTAACATCATTAACCCTGCAAATCATAATGATGTTGTAGGTACAGTTTATGAAGCAACTTCTGCTCAAGTTGATGTGGCTTTAAATACTGCTGCAAATGCACAAAGCGATTGGATTAACACAGATAAAGATGTTCGTGCAGGTTGTTTATTACGTGCTGCTGACATCATGGAATCACGCTTACAAGAGCTCATGATCCTTCTTAGCCGTGAAAGTGGTAAAACATCTGCCAATGCGATTGCTGAAGTACGTGAAGCTGTAGATTTCCTACGTTATTACGCTTCACAAATCATCGATTTAGACAAAAATACAAACATTGAACCATTAGGTACAGTGTTATGTATTAGTCCTTGGAACTTCCCGCTTGCGATTTTCTCGGGTCAAATTGCCGCTGCACTTGTTGCGGGTAATACCGTTATTGCAAAACCTGCTGAACAAACACCGTTAATTGCAGCTGAAGCGATTCGTATTTTATGGTTAGCGGGCGTACCACAATCTGTTGTACAGCTTGTTCCTGGTCGTGGTGAAACTGTTGGTTCACAACTTAGCCAAGATGACCGCATTAAAGGCATCATGTTCACAGGTTCTACAGAAGTTGCAAAAATCTTGCAAAAAACTGTTGCTAACCGTTTAAGTAAAAATGGCACGCCTATTCCGTTAATTGCGGAAACTGGTGGTCAAAATGCCATGATCGTTGACTCATCTGCTTTAACTGAACAGGTTATTTTAGATGTTGTGAACTCGGCTTATGACAGTGCTGGTCAGCGTTGTTCAGCTTTACGTGTATTGTGTGTTCAAGAAGATAATGCTCAAAGCGTAATTACAATGCTTAAAGGTGCAATGCAACAACTACGTGTGGGCAATCCTGGTTTACTTAAAACAGATATTGGCCCTGTAATTGATGCTGAAGCTCAAGGTATTATTAGCAAGCACATTGAAAAAATGAGCGCTAAAGGTCATAAAGTTCATCAACTTATGCGTAATGCAAATCATGATGATCTTACAAATGGTACTTTCGTTCCACCAACACTAATTGAGCTTCCAAACCTTGATGACTTAGAACGTGAAGTATTTGGTCCTGTTCTACACTTAATTACCTATAAATACGGTCAATTAGAACAACTTTTAGATCATATTAATTCTAAAGGCTATGGCCTAACTATGGGCTTGCACACTCGTATTGATGAAACAATTCAATCTGTAGTTACTAAGGCTCAAGTAGGTAACTTATACATTAACCGTAACATTGTTGGTGCTGTAGTTGGCGTTCAACCGTTTGGTGGTGAAGGCTTGTCTGGTACTGGCCCTAAAGCTGGTGGCCCGATTTATCTATATCGCTTAATGGAAAACTGTGATCGTAAAAAGTTAGCTACACCATATGCAACAGGCGAAATTACACCATTAACAGACAATAGTTCTGTATTGGAACAATTCAAAACTTGGGCGCAAAAAACGTTCCCACAATATGAATTGCAAATGCCTCAAGCATTCTGTGTAGGCAATAGCTATGAATTACACGGCCCTACTGGTGAAAGCAACCAATATGTTGTTGTGCCACGTGAACGTGTATTGTCTTTAGCAACGAATGAACGAGACCAAATTCAACAGTTACTTTCTATTTTTGCTGTAGGTAGCCAAGCGGTTGTTCTTGCGGAAAATACATTTATTTTGAAGTATATGTCTAGTATGCCAAAAGCTGTAATTGATAATATTAAGGTTGTAACTGACGTTGTAACTGGCGATTTTGAAGCAGTATTACATCATAATGATGCTTCTGAATTACTTGAATTACAGAAGAAAATTGCAAGCCGTAAAGGTGCGATTGTTGGTATTACTCACTTAAATTCAGGTGACTACAACATTCCACTAGAACGTTTTGTGATTGAACGTGCAATTAGTATTAACACTGCTGCTGCGGGTGGTAATGCAAGCTTAATGACTATGAATTAATTCATTTCATATAAAAGCGAAAAGCCTATAACTTTATTGTTATAGGCTTTTTTATTGAATATCATTTTTAGGGTCTACAAATAAATCACTATTATTTACCAATTCTGCTAATTTTTGAGTATCTACACCAGTAGCCAAATGAGGTACTTTACTTGGGTCAATTTCTCCACCTGATGAGGTTGATACAAAAAGTATCCAATCATCATAAGCAACACCAATATCCAAAGCACTACCAATAAACAAAAGGTCTCCGCTAATACTGACAGAAATTTGTTTTGCCTTGTGCTTCGATGGCTTATATTGTGTTATTGTGAGACTTTCATTTACTAAAAATATAATATAATTTGATTTAACCACTTCACTTTTATTAAATTATAAGCATATAAATAATATGGAATCTCTCTATCCTTTATGAATTCTCTATAACTTAGTTATATGTAAAAATATTTTGGCATAGTAAAACTTAATTCCACTATAAATATTTATTTTTGGTCTAAATAGCTGAACATTTTCATATCATGAGGACTTCCCCTGTGGTCTTCTAAATCTTTGAAAGCTGTATCATTAATCCTTCTTAAAATGTCCTCTTGCTCTAAACCTAATGCTAAATCCTCTTCTAGAACACCAACAGAAGATAGATAATTAATTGTATTCATTCTATTTATATTTATATTTATATTTATATTTATATTTATATTTATATTTATATTTATATTTATATTTATATTTATATTTATATTTATTATAGTTTCATCCCCCCCCATAACTAAATGATTTGTATATTTCATTTTTGCATACTTATTTCCATATTTGGCATAAATAATATAATCACTATATTTATTTAAATCGCTTTTTTTATAGTCCTCAATCTTCCCTTTTTTATATAAGATAATATGGCAGAGTAAAACTTGAAGTGCGACATAAACCACCTAATTAATTTAAAGGGTTTATGGAGTATATAAAATTGTCATACCATCATCTTAACTTTGAAGATCGTACTGCATTAATGCTTGAGTCAAGAAAAGAAGGCTTTTCACCCAGAAAATTTGCTGAACTCATTAAAAGACATCCTAGTACGATCTATCGTGAGCTTAAAAGAAATAGCATCAATGACGTTTATCAAGCTCAATATGCTTCTGATAACACCTTCGCTAGACGTAGACGTGGTCACAGAAAACTCAAAATCGATTCAATCCTCTGGAAATTTATTGTTGAAGCGATCCGTTGTTTATGGTCTCCTCAGCAAATAGCAAAGCGTTTAAAGACATTTCCTGATTTGGATCAAACAATGAATGTAAGCCATACAACGATTTACTCAACTATACGAGCATTACCAAAGGGTGAGTTGAAAAAAGACTTATTATCCTGTCTGCGTCATGAAAATAAAAAGCGAAAAGCTAACGGTGAACCTAAAAAAGATTCTATATTACAGGATATTAAAACTATTCATGAGCGCCCAGCCGAAGTTCAAGAAAGAAAAATACCGGGTCATTGGGAAGCCGATTTAATTAAAGGTAAAGACAATAAAAGTTCGATAGCAACACTTATTGAACGAAATACACGGCTCTGTATCTTGGCAACATTACCTGATGCAAAGGCAGAATCCGTGCGCAAGGCTTTAACTGAAGCTCTGAAATATTTACCTGCAGAACTGCGTAAAACGTTGACCTATGACCGTGGACGTGAGATGTCAGAACATAAAATCCTCGAAGAAGATTTAGGCATAGATGTATATTTCTGTGACCCACATTCGCCATGGCAGAAAGGCACATGCGAAAATATGAATGGTTTAATTAGGCAATATTTACCTAAAGGGATTGATTTAAACCAGGCAGATCAGCATTATTTAAATCAAGTTGCCATGTCACTGAATACTCGTCCTAGAAAAGCGTTAGATTGGCTTACACCATTAGAGAAGTTTGCTCAGCTTGTTGATTATCATAAGGCTTTTGAAACTGTCGCACCTCATGTTTGAATTCGCCTATATTTATCTGTTAAACCGACACGTTCTTTTATTTCATAACCATTAAGAATATAACCATATGTATTTATTATAATATTTAAATCATCTCTTTTTATTTTCTCATGAACCTGAATATTAACTCTCATTTTATATTCATAAGGAAATGTTTTTATCAGAACTATAACTACACCTATCATAATAAATATTAAAAAAAAAATTTTCAACTTAAGATTCCTATTTAACAAAAATGTAATCTAAATATTTTAATTTTTCCTGTGGTCATTAAACTGGCTTTGAAATATTTTTCCTTTTTGCACACCATTTACATATTTTTTCATAGGTAATGGAGTAGGGGAATTTAATGGAACCCCTCTTGTTGCAGCAAAACCATCCACATCTGTTCCTGCTACCATATATGTAGCATTAACAGACCAACCTGTTCCTACATTCCTCAAAGCACTACTATCCCTTTTATCTGGATAAAATGAAGGTTTTGCAGGTCCTGTTTGCCCCCATATTTCAACATCTCTAAAGTTAGGAGATTTAGATATATCCTCAGCAAAAGATCTAGTAGCTTGAGGATCATCAGATGCAGTATTACAACCAAACATTACGAAACGAGCATCAGTTGCCCAGTGAGCTTCTAATTTAGACCATCCACCATCTATTTTCATTTGTTTTTCACTTTCAGGAGCCATCGTACATATGGCTGACCCTGTTGGTCCATCAAACCAAGCATGTGAAAAAATACTGATTTCTTTAACAACAACTTTACCTACTCCACCTCTTTTTTCTATAGAGCTAAGAACTGTCTTAACAACTTCAGCTATATCTTGAATAGGAACATTAAAAACTAAGTGTTCATCTTTATTAAACCAAGAAGCATTTTCTATATTATATCTTCTCGTTTTTGCTGCAAAATACATAAAATTATCCCCTCTTCTATTTTTAGTGGTATAGAACAAAAGAAATAACTTTTTCTTTCTTGAAATTTTTATATGTTGAACATTATTTTCATTCTTAGAAGTTGTTCCAACTGAATATTTTTTTTCTTGTGTCATATTATCAGTCTAACTCCAACTGAATTTTAATATCTTTTTTATCCCCTGAATTAAACTCTTCAGTATATCCCTCCTCATCTGTTACCCCTTTAACCTCAGCACCACTCGGATAAACAGCGGTATAAGGTATGTTTTTATAGGGTAAGCCATCGTCATCAGTACATAAAAATTTTAAATTATGACCAAAAGCTTCAGGAAGTATTGGAAGCTGAAAACTTTGACTAGCACCATTTTCAAAAACATGCTCAGAAGCAAAAAATTTGGCATAGCCTGCCGTTTTCACTGTAATCCCTTCAGGGGAAATAATAATTTCAGTACTACCAGCCATAAAAGAGACCTATTTAATATTTTTATATATAATTGTGATTTATTTAATTAATAACTTATAAAATATGACATTTATTACAGCAATTCAACTAAAAGATAGTGCTATCGTTGTCGCAGATAATAAATTCATATCAATAGACAAAGATAATCCAAGCGAATACAAAGAATACCTAGACAGCAAACTTTATAGTTGGAAAAAAGGCATACTCACAGGCGTAGGCGAACATTATTTACTAGATAGAGCGATACAACTTTTTGTACATAGTGCAGATTCAGATACAAACAAACTCCCAACATGCCTCCACATCTCAAGACAAATAAGAGAACTAGAAATAGAACATCATCATCAACTCAACATTAGCCAACTTCTCTACAGTCAAGAAAGTCAACTCTATAAGGTCAGCCCCACTACGCCAACAGGTAAATATGAAACGACCGCATTAAAAGATAAAGAAATCATTCTATGGCTATTTAACCCAGATGTTAGCCAAATCATGGATGAGCTACAGACCCTATACGCTACACTAAAGCCCCAAAACAGCTTTCCGACAGAAAAAGAATGGACAAACCACTACATAGACCAATTCAAAACTATCTATAAAAAACACAGTAAAATTGACCCATGTGTAAGTGCAAGTTTTAATATTTATTTCCAAACACCTAATCATGCTCAAGATTATTACATATCAAATATCTCTAGCTAAAATACAACGTGTACTTAAATACAATACATAGATAAAGTTATTGCACAACCTAACTTCCAAACAACCTAGCACACACAGTTTTTTCGAGATTTTTACCAATTCCTTTAGTGTTCAACTGCAAACTTTGTTAACATCCCTGTTTTGAACATGTCTGTGATTTTTACTGCATTATGACTTCATCTTATCAGCAACAACTTGAAGCAAAAGTTGAACGTATTTCAGCGCAATTTGCCGAATTTAATCCTCCCTCATTAGAAGTATTTGCATCACCTGAACAAAACTTCCGTATGCGTGCAGAATTCCGTATTTGGCATACAGATGATGATATGTTTTATGCAATGTTTGAGCGCGATGAAGACAATCAAAAACAAGTTGTCCGTATTGATGAATTTCCAATTACAGACTTAAGCATTAACCTATTAATGCCAAAACTGCTCGAAGCTTTAAAAGCAGAACCTATTCTTGCAAAACGCTTATTTGAAGTCGATTTTCTTGCGACATTAAGCGGTGAAATGCTTGTCACGCTTATTTACCATTGCAAACTTGAAGAAGAATGGGAAATTGCAGCAAAAGCATTATCAGAACAGCTTAATATCAAAATTTTTGGTCGTAGCCGTGGTCAAAAAGTTATTTTGACTGAAGATTATGTGGTAGAAGAACTACAAGTTTTTGACCGCAAATTTGCATACAAACAAATTGAAAGTAGCTTTACTCAGCCAAATGCTCAAGTGTGTCAAAAAATGCTTGAATGGGCATGTAATTGTGCAGAAAAAACAGATAAAGACTTATTAGAACTCTATTGTGGGAATGGTAACTTTACCCTTCCGCTTTCTTTAAAGTTTAACCGTGTATTGGCGACAGAACTTGCAAAGTCTTCTGTATATGCAGCACAGTGGAATATTGAAAAGAATGCAATAGACAACATTCAAGTGGCACGTTTATCTGCTGAAGAATTTACTCAAGCCTACAATGGCGAACGTGAATTTAGACGCTTAGAAGAAGCTGAAATAAATATTTCAAGCTATGACTTCAATACTGTGTTTGTAGATCCACCACGTGCAGGTATTGATGATGACACTTTAAAGCTATTACAGCGCTTTGAACGCATTATTTACATTTCATGTAACCCCGATACTTTAAATGACAATCTTGGATTATTAAGTCAAACACATCGTATTACTAAATTTGCAATGTTCGATCAGTTCCCATATACACATCATGTAGAATCTGGCGTATTACTTGAAAAAATTTAAACAATTTGTTTCATGAAATAGTAATGTCATCAAAGAGGTGTAAATCCACACCTCTTTTTTATTTCATATAAATGAATAACTTATAATTATAGATACGTAAAAACATAAAAACTGTCTACTCTTTAAGCCAATGTTACAAAAATAACCCGTTCAAGTGGTGAAATAATCTATCAACAGGACTTGCATTATTTTTTAATTTGGCTATATTTCGATCTATGTTAGGTTGCGTATGAAGGCTCTATGAGTTTTTGGCAAAAGTTGTTCTCGAATGAACAACACAACGAACATAAGAACCAAATTTCTTGTGTTGAAAATGATTGCTCTTGTAAGACAAATGAACAATTAATTGAAGCTTTATCTAAAGCAACAGATGAAGATGTAATTGTCGGCATTAAAAAGGTTTTAGCCTCTCGAGGTTATAGCCGTAAAGAGTTAAATGAACTTCAGCATTTACCACTACAATAGTAGTGAAGAATGACCAAGAAGGTATTTAGTCTAAGACTAAATACCTTTTTTTTATGGTCTATCTAAAGATATCTGCAGAATTCATATCCTCATGTTTTAGATAATTTACATATCTTCGTTTTTTATGATTTAATTAAAGTGCTTAAAATAAACACATAAAAAAGACTAAGGATAAATATGAAAAAGCTCATTTTACTAGGTATGGGGATTACACTTGCATCTTTAACGGCTTGCAGCAAAATGCCAAGCGAGTGCCAAGAGTCTTGGAACAAAATGGAGAAATTTGGTAAAAAGTTAGGTGTTCCCAAAGAGGAATTAGCACAAAGAAAAACGGATTTTGAAGAAAAAATTAGCCAGATGGATCCAAAAACAGCGACTCAACTTTGCGCTTCTCAAAACTCTATTCTAGAACTCAGCAAATAAGCCCTATTTCCCCATTAAACATTGAGTCCCGTCGATATCTGCAATCATTGGGCCTATATAGCGGTATTGCGTATATCGTCCTAATTGAGGAATTAGGGCGGCAGATATTGAACCATCTAAATAAAGTGCTTTATTGACGTTTAATTCTGTTTTGAAAAAATTTGCAAAATTATAAAAATTAATCTTCTTATTGCTAATCACAAAGTAGATACCCTGCTCATTAACTCCCACACCGTTACGAATTTTCAAAGAATTTGAGTTTTTTACAAAGTGAGTATTAATCTGTCCATTCATTATCAACATTGGACCCGACTGAGTGGCATATTGATATTTTTCTAATGATTGAGAGAATTCTTGCGTAGTAAAGATATCAAATTTATTTTCATTCCATGCAAATATGCCATTGGGTTGAATCAAAAAATTACCAAATCCTTTAATTTGTGTATTGATTGAATATTTTTCTTCCGCTTTTTCTATATACAACCCTACAGGTTCATAATTTGAATGAAACATTCCTGCGTTCATCAAAAAATTAACTCCCTCACAATTGCTTAGGCTATTTTCTACATTTTGAAATGTTTTATACATTGACCCATTTTCAGGGTTTTTTAAAAATAATTTTAAATTTTTGCTATTTGATAGAAAAATCACATCTATATCAATATCGTTACTCTTAAACGTCCATGTCTGAAACTCGGCTTGTAATGTACTCGACAAAGTCGCTAAAATTACGCCATATACAATTTTCTGAATTTTCTTTTTTATTGTGAGTTGTGGCATTTGTATCATGATGTTTGTATTCGCATGGCGCTATCGTAATCTGAAATCAAACGCTGTAAAATATCAACTTAAAATACATTTGTAACTTTATTGGTAAATACGTCAATGCAACAGCAGAAAAAGCGATTTCCATTAGGGTCTCATCTCATTGTTACCCACTTTGGCTATACCCACCACGGGATTTACGCTGGTCGTGGGCGTGTCATTCATTATTCAGGTTTTGCCCATTTTTTTAAAAAACACCCTATTGAAATCACCTCAATGGACAAGTTCAGTTTCGGGAAACCTATAAAAGTCCAAAAATACGACAACCCTAGATACACAGGTCGTAAAGTGGTACGCCGTATGCGTAGCCGCATGCATGAAAATAACTATCATCTTATTATTAATAACTGCGAACACTTATGTACGTGGGCAATTACAGGTGTAGAAAGCAGTCCACAAGTCATTAAGATGATGAATCGCTTAACAACTATTGGCTACGTTAGTTCAGTTATGAGTTATATGAACAGCATGATGCTTACAGTGACCACAACATGCTTAGCCTTAGTTTTATATATTAAGAAAAAGTTACGTGAAAAAGCCAAAGCGCAAAAAGCACAGCTTGCAGCTTATTTTCAGTTAAAAGAACAAGACCACAAAAATCGGTAATTTTAAGTTTTTTCTCAATAAAAAAACCGCCATTTAGGCGGTTTTTTTATTTCACGAAATTACTTCGCAGGTTTAAAACTATCTTTTAAATCTAAAATACGGTTAAACACAGGTTTTCCGCTTGTATGATCATGTTGATCTGCTACAAAGTAACCTTCACGTTCAAACTGAAAACGATCTTCAGGGTTTGCTTGTGCCAATGCAGGCTCAATTACCGCTTGAACCACTTTAAGTGATTCAGGCGTTAAGTTTGCAAGGAAGTCACCACCCACTTCAGGATCAGACTCTGTAAATAAACGATCGTAGATACGAACTTCTGCAGGAATACCTTTAGTAGCAGAAACCCAATGTACAACACCTTTTACTTTACGACCTTCAGGATTTTTACCTAAAGTCTCAGGATCAATTGAACATTTAAGTTCTACCACTTCACCATTTTCATCTTTAATCACTTCATCGCACTTAATCACATAAGCATGACGTAAACGTACTTCACCATCTGTCGTTAAACGCTTAAAACCTTTTGGTGGAACTTCTTCAAAGTCTTTACGATCGATATAAATTTCAGATGTTAACGGAATAACACGTTCGCCCATATCTACGTTTGGATGACGTGAATGAACCAAATCCATCGCTTCAGGCAAATTCGTTAAAGTCACTTTAAGTGGATTTAACACCGCCATACCACGCGCTGCGGTATTTTCTAAAGATTGACGAATGCAGTATTCAAGCATTGCAACATCTACAATACTGCCATCAACTTTGGTTACACCCACACGCTTACAAAAATCACGTAAACCTTCTGGCGTAAAACCACGACGACGCATACCAACAACTGTAGGCATACGAGGGTCATCCCAACCAGTTACAAAGCCACCTTCTACAAGCTTACGAAGCTTACGTTTAGAAGTAATGGTGTAATCGACATTTAAACGGCTAGATTCATACTGATGTGGAACAGCAGGAGATTTAACTTTCTCTACAACCCAGTCATAAAATGGACGATGATCGACAAACTCTAATGTACAAAGTGAATGCGTTACGCCTTCAATGGCATCTGATAATGGATGCGCATAGTCGTACATTGGGTACATCTTCCATTTATCACCTGTTTGATGATGTTCAGAATGAAGTACGCGGTACAAAATAGGATCACGCATATGGATGTTTGGAGATGCCATATCAATTTTGGCACGTAGAACAGCTTGTCCTTCACCTAACTCACCATTACGCATTTGTTCAAAACGCGCTAAGTTTTCTTCGATAGTTGCATCGCGTTGCGGAGAGTTTTTACCAAGATCTACAAAGTTACCTCGGTTTAAGCGAATTTCTTCAGCAGTTTGCAAATCTACATAAGCATCACCTTGCTGAATCAATTGAACAGCCCATGTATAAAGCTGATCGAAATAGCTAGATGCATAACGTGGTTCGCCATTCCATTCGAAACCTAACCATTTCACGTCATTGGCAATACCATCAACATATTCTTGTTCTTCGGCATCTGGGTTTGTATCGTCAAAACGAAGGTTACATAAACCTTCGAACTCTTTTGCGATACCAAAGTTTAAGCAAATTGCCTTCACGTGACCAATATGCAAGTAACCATTTGGTTCTGGCGGGAAACGTGTTACAACTTGTTGTGCGCGGCCAGCTTCTAAATCGTCTGTAATGACTTGACGTACAAAGTCCAAGCCTGGCTGTTGTTCTTGCTGCACAGCATCGACAGAGGCATTGTTACTTGGTGTCGGATTGTTCGGCAGAGATGAAACAACATCATTTGGCTTCATAGTAGTAAAATCACTTTTAAAATAAAAAATTGGATAATTAAAACGCTTTTCTGTATTTTTAACAAAGAAAATAACGTTTTTACTTGCCTTGTAGTTTACAGTTTGCTTATGCTTCTCACAACCAAAAAACCCATGGCTTTCATGTCCATGTAAAGGAGATTACACAATGAGTTTTCCTCAAGTTGAATTAAACACCAATAAAGGCCGTATTGTTCTTGAACTGAATGCTGAAAAAGCACCTATCACAGTTGCTAATTTCTTAGAATACGTTCGTGACGGTTTCTATGATGGCGTGATTTTCCACCGTGTAATTGATGGTTTCATGATCCAAGGCGGTGGCATGGATGAAAACTTCAAAGAAAAAGCAACACGTGATGCAATCGAAAACGAAGCTGACAACGGCTTAACAAACGATTTGGGTACAATCGCTATGGCGCGTACTCAAGCACCTCACTCTGCTTCTGCTCAATTCTTCATTAACGTTGGCAACAACGGTTTCCTTAACCACTCTGGCAAAACTGCTCAAGGTTGGGGTTATGCAGTATTTGGTAAAGTAACTGAAGGTTTAGATGTTGTGAATGCAATTAAAGGCGTTCGTACTGGCAACCGTGGTTACCATGCAGATGTTCCTTTAGAGAACGTTGTAATCGAATCTGCTAAAATCATTTCTGAATAAGAATCCCTCCCGACCTCCCTTTTTAAAGGGAGGAGAAAGTCCCTCTTTTATAAAGAGGGATTTAGGGAGATTCTAAAAAGGAATCGATTCGTGACCTATCTGTTTATCTCAGATTTACATTTGTCACCCGATCACCCTCTACTTGTTAGAGGGTTTTTGGATTTGTTAAAAGAATACGAAAATAAAAACACACAACTTTATATTCTTGGTGATTGGTTTAATGCTTGGATTGGCGATGATTACAGCGCCCCATGGCTAGATGAAATTGTTTTAGCACTGCAAAAATTTAATGCATCTGGAAATGAAATTTATTTCCAATTTGGTAATCGGGATTTTGCACTTGGTCAAAAATTTTTAAATAAATTTAATGGTCACTTATTAAAAGATGTCGATTATTTAGAACTTTCTCATGTGAAAATTCGCCTAGAACATGGCGACTTACTTTGCACAGATGATGTCTCTTATCAAAAGTTTCGTAAAGTTATTCGCAATCCGCTACTTTTAGGCTTTTTAAAAAGTATGCCTTTAAGTTTTAGACAAAAACTTGCCAACGGCTTTCGTAAAAAAAGTTCCGAAACTAAAGAATCAAAGTCTTATGACATTATGGATGTGAATCAACATGCTGTAGAAGATGCTTTGAAGCAAGTAGATTTACTGATTCACGGTCATACTCACCGCCCCCAAATTCATGATGTAAATGGGAAAAAAAGAATTGTTTTAGGTGATTGGCGCGAACATGAAGCACAAATATTAGAAGTTCAAACCCCTATCAATACCTCTAAAGTTACATTAACAACTTGGAGGTATTGATAAACGTGATTAAAATTATGCCTAATTAAGCTATACTATTCTTGTCTAAATAAGCATGTCTCACTTCTGGCATATCATTTAATAATTTGATAATTTGAGTAATATCCTCAGCATTTGTTGATGTTGCAATTAAAGTTGCTGCAATCTCCACATCCTCCTCACCAAAAAGATCAACCTCAATATCTTGTGGTGGATAATTGTACCGATTTAAAGCTTCATTTAATCTATCCATCACCTGCTTACTAAATCTCCTATCACAAATGATATAAATAACATTTAGAAGTTCAGATTCATCATCTAAAGGTCTACGGTCAATTGCATGGCCAATTGGACGCAATAAAATATTTGCAGCAAGAATAAATATAGTCGCTAATATAGCTTCTGCAATTAAGTCAGAACCTGCAGCAGCACCAATTGCAGCAGAACACCATAAAGTTGCAGCAGTATTTAAACCATGAATATTACCTTCTTCCCGCATAATGACACCAGCTCCTAAAAAACCGATGCCAGATACAACATAAGCTATTACTCGAACAGCACCATCGCTCCCATGTAACGAAACTGCAATATCTACGAAGATGGCAGCGCCTAACGCAACCAAAACATTGGTGCGCAGGCCTGCAGTTCGTTGCCGATACTGTCTTTCAAATCCGATTAAACCACCTAATATAAAGGCTGTTAATAGACTTAAAAAAGTATCTGCGATTTTATCAATATGAATATACTCTAGAAACTTCATATGTCTTATTGCCAACCATAACGCTTAACATAGAAACTCTTCATCATTTGAGTTAACAGCATATAAGCCAATAAAATGAGTGGTAAGTAAATAAAGTATTGAAGTGGTAATGCTTGTAATTTAACGTATTCCGCCCAAGGTCCCATTGGTAAGAATATACCAATACACATAATAATGACCGTCATTACAATAAGTGGCAAAGCAGCGCGACTTTGAATGAAAGGTATTTTTGATGTACGAATCATATGTACAATAAGTGTTTGGGTGAGCAAACCAACAACAAACCAACCCGATTGAAATAATGTTTGATTCTCAACTGTATTTGCTGAAAAAACATACCACATAAGAGCAAAAGTCAATATATCAAAGATCGAACTAATTGGACCAAAAAAGATCATAAAACGACCAATTTCTTTTGGTTGCCAACGTTGAGGTTCTTTTAAAAGCTCTTCATCAACATTATCAAATGGAATTGCAATTTGAGATACATCATATAGTAAGTTTTGTAGCAATAAGTGTATTGGTAACATAGGTAAGAAAGGTAAGAATGCGCTAGCAACCAGTACAGAAAAAACGTTACCAAAGTTTGAACTTGCCGTCATTTTTATGTATTTCAACATGTTAGCAAATGTTCGTCTTCCTTCTAAAACGCCTTGTTCTAATACCATTAAGCTTTTTTCAAGTAAAATAAGATCGGCTGACTCTTTCGCAATATCTACAGCTGTATCTACAGAAATACCAATATCTGCTGTTCTTAACGCGGCAGCATCATTAATACCATCACCTAAGAATCCAACAACATGTCCATTTTGCTTGAGCTGTATGACAATTCGTTCTTTATGCAATGGACTTAATTTGGCAAAAATATGATATTTTTGAACAGCTTCTTTAAGAGCCTGATCATCCATCTCATCTATATGATCACCAAGTATAACTTTGGCGCTTTTTAGACCAATATCCGCACAAACTTTTTGTGTAACATATTCATTATCTCCAGTTAAAACTTTAACTGTTACACCATGATCATCTAAAGCTTTTATTGCCTGACGTGAACTATCTTTTGGAGGGTCTAAAAATGCTAAAAACCCGCATAATATTAGATTACTTTCATCTGCAACAGAAAAGTCGGTTTTTTGAGACTCAACATCAAGATATGCCAAGGCAATAACACGCAATCCATCACGATTATAGCTTTGGCTATTCTTTTGGATTTTATGAATAAGCTCAGGAGTTAAATCAACAATTTTATGATTAATTTCTACTTGGCTACAAATTTGAAGCATTTCTTCAACTGCGCCTTTCGTAATAATTCTAACGTTCTTTTGTGGTGTATTAACAATAACCGACATCCGTCGACGTTCAAAGTCAAAAGGGATTTCATCTAATTTACTATAGCGAAGCTTCTCCATTTTTATTTCTGTATTAGCATGCTCTAGCACTGCAACATCAAGTAAATTTTTCAATCCTGTTTGATAGTAACTATTAATATATGCTAATAAAAGTACATGATCAGAATGATCTCCCATTACATCAATATGCTTAGATAAAATAATTTTATCTTGTGTTAATGTACCTGTTTTATCTGTACAAAGAACATCCATTGCACCAAAATTTTGAATTGCATCTAACCGCTTTACAATAACTTTTTTACGCGACAGAAAGACTGCACCTTTAGCCAAGGTTGAAGTCACAATCATGGGTAACATTTCAGGTGTCAAACCAACAGCTACAGACAAAGCAAATAACAGTGCTTCAGACCAATCACCTTTTGTATATCCATTAATGAATAATACAATGGGTGCCATAACCAACATAAAGCGAATTAACAGCCAACTAACTTGGTTAACCCCCAATTGAAATGAAGTTGTCACACGATCATTATTCGTTACTCTTTTAGCAATAGCACCAAAATATGTTTGATTTCCTGTTGTTAGTACAACTGCGGTTGCAGTACCAGAGACAATATTGGTTCCCATAAAAACAATATTATCCAAAGACATCGCATTACTTACATCTTGCTGTAAATGCGTTGCAAATTTTTCTACAGGCATTGATTCGCCAGTCATTGTTGCTTGAGAAACAAATAAGTCTTTTGCAAATATAATTCGACAATCTGCAGGAACCATATCACCTGCTGAAAGTTTGATAATATCACCAGGAACCAAATATTTTGTTGGAATTTCAATAGTCTTAGATTGTCCTAAATCATCAACATCAGTTGCTAATGGTGTTGATTTAGTATCCTTTCTTCTGCGTATTACGTGAGACTTATTACTCACCATTGACCGTAAAGTATCCGCAGCTTTATTAGATTTAGCTTCCTGCCAAAAACGTAGTAAAGTCGATAAAATCACCATAATAGAAATAATGATTGTACCTTCTGTGTCTTCAGTCAATGCTGCAATAATTGCTAAAATCGTTAACAAAATATTGAAAGGGTTTTTATAGCAGTACCAAAGGTGTTGCCACCATTGCAATGGCTTTTCATGATTCAGCTCATTAATGCCATATTTTTGAAGACGACTATCAACTTCATCTTCATATAATCCATCAGAGTGAGTTTTTAAATCTATAAAAAGTTCCTCTTTGTCTTTCAATGCATCATGTTTCAATTTTTGTGAAAGTTGTTCTCCAACCTGTTGCGCATAACTAGATTGTTGCAATTCACGTAGCGATGTAGCTTTTAAAAAATGTTGTGTTAGATGAAATTTTTTCAAAAAACGTAAAAATATTTGTTGCCAGAGGTTGCGAATCATGTCGATTCTCCTACTTTAGACAATAGAAATCTCTTAGCTTTACCAAAGGTAAAACCAACTTTTATGTAAGGATGTAAACTAAATTTAGAAGGAAGCAGAAGCCCAGCTTAGGCCAATACCAACCCATGAGGGAGGCTTAGACTGTAGCGTTTGCCCATATGAGGTATAGATAGATAGTTTTTCTGGTATGATTTGATAGTGATATACAAGCTGTGTAGATGTAACCGAGTCTGAATCAGACTTGTAGAATTCTAAACTCAACTTATTGAGTTCATTGAAGTTATATGTAGATGCCAGACTCCACATCTTATCTAAATGATGATCAGATTGAGTCCATCCCATGTTCACATCCAACTGTAAACTTTCAGCAAGATATAGTGATAATGGCACATTAAATTGCCACTGTTCCAAAGTCTCATTCTGTTTTGGTTGATATTGCACACTCGCTGCAACAGCAAAATAATCATGCATAATCAAAGGCTTTTTTATTTGAAATGCATAACTATTTAAACCATCTTCCGAAGATAATGGTACAGAAAACTCCAATTGGTTAAATAAATTACATGCAGGTGTTAATTCAATATTACTTGAATGATTTCGTGAATTGTGTGATAGCTCAATTTGACACTGATTAACATCTACAATTCCCGCATCATCGGTAATGATGTGTGCTGAGAAAACAG
>NZ_LWRV01000031.1 GCF_009372215.1 Acinetobacter portensis
AATGTCAACAGACCCTAGATTAAATACATCACTTATCAAATAAATAAGGAAGAAAAATGATGACTAAAACCACAATGAAAGCCATGGTATATCACGGTGCCAATGATTTACGTTTTGAAGAACGCCCACTCCCTAAAATTATAGACTCTACCGATGCCATTATTCGATTAGAAAAAATAACGATCTGCGGTACAGATTTAGGTATTTTGAAAGGGAAAAATCCTGAAATTGAAGAAACAGTGAAAGCAAATCAAGGACATTTTGATGGGCGTATTTTAGGACATGAGGGTATCGGGATTATTGAAGAAGTCGGTAATGGCGTTAAAAACTTTAAAAAGGGTGATCGTGTCATTGTTTCTTGCGTGAGCCGATGTGGTACATGTGAAAACTGCCAAAAACAACTTTATTCGCATTGCCGAAATGAAGGTGGATGGATTTTAGGATATATGATTGATGGTACGCATGCAGAATATGTTCGCACACCATTTGCAGACAATTCACTTTATTTATTACCTAAAGGTTTAAACGAAGATGTCGCTGTATTTTTATCTGATGTATTACCAACAGCACATGAAATTGGTGTGCAATATGGTGATGTAAAACCAGGAGATACTATTGCTATTGTAGGCTCAGGACCTATTGGAATGGGTTGCTTACTCACTTCACAATTTTATTCACCATCACAAATTATTGTTGTAGATATGGATGATAACCGTCTAAAACTAGCCAAAGAACTAGGTGCTACACACACCATAAATTCAACTAAAGAAGATGCAATACAACGTATTTTAGAAATTACCAATGGTCGCGGTGTTGATTGTGCAATGGAAGCAGTCGGAATAGAAGCGACTTGGAATGTTTGCCAAAACATTGTTAAAGAAGGCGGACATATCGCCAATGTTGGTGTACATGGACAAGCTGTTAGTTTTGCACTCGATAAACTTTGGATCAAAAATTTAACGATCACCACAGGTTTAGTCAATGCAAATACAACTGGCATGCTTTTAAAATCATGTTGTTCGGGCAAATTACCACTTGAAAAACTAGCAACACATCATTTTAAATTTCAGGATCTTGAAAAAGCATACGACGTGTTTAAACATGGTGCGGATGAAAATGCATTAAAAGTGATTATTGATTTTTAAAGCGATAAGTATTTTATAAAAAAGAAGTCCTTAAATAAGGACCTCTTTTTTATTACAACGTAAATGAGCAATTAAAAATTTAAGATATATATTTAATATCCGCTAAATTCTTATCACGTCTAAACATCACTTCAACATAAGAACATGTAGGTAAAATTTTTATATTTTTTTCACGTGCAAATTCCACTAAAACATCAAGCAACTGACGTGCAACACCTTGACCACGCAAAGAATCATCAACCCATGTATGGTTCGCAATAATCGTATGTGGATTACTCCAAACATATGTAATTTCAGCTATTCTTTCCCCAGTATCATCTACCGCAAAAAACTCACCCAATTGACCATTATCTTCATGTTGAAACTGCATAGTGAATCTCTAAAATATAAGACTAAATATGAAATACCAATATATTAACCAAATAACACATCATGAATAGATGAATCTTTATTAAAAACAGATTTAGCAAAAGGGCACAAAGGTAAAATTTTCACACCTTTTTCACGCGCATATTCCACAGCACTATTCACCAAAAGACGACCTACATTTTGCCCGTGTAATTCATCTTCCACATGCGTATGATCAATAATAAACTTATCTTCACCTGCCCATGAATAGGTCATTTCTGCCAAATGATGACCTTCTTCACCAATATAAAATTCACCCTTAGAACCATTCTCAACATGTTTAATTTCTAACACTTTTCTATCCTTTAAATTATTCTTAATTTAGAAAGTGCCACGTTTCTTTTTTTCATACTGTTAATTTTTATTATCTGCATATCAGCCACGTCACAGACATTCTTAATTTTGAGTCATACAACACTAACCTTAACTTCACCATTAAATAAGTCTACAATTCACACAAACCTTCTTCACTATTTTTATATGAAAACTTCCCCCATAGAAGCAGAATCACAAACATCCAAACAATGGATTTGCGTGATTACACTGGCTTTTGCTGCTTTTATTTTCAATACCACAGAATTTGTACCTATCGCATTATTAAGTGATATAGGTAAAAGTTTTGCTATGCCCGCCACCGATGTAGGCATGATGATTACGCTATATGCTTGGGTAGTTGCACCTATCTCTTTACCCATTATGTTGCTCACAAAGAATATCGAACGACGCTTTTTACTCATTGCGCTTTTTGTTGTTTTTATTGTGAGTCACATTCTGTCTTATTTTGCATGGAGCTTTACCGTATTACTCATTAGCCGTATTGGAATTGCATTTGCTCATGCATTATTTTGGTCAATTACAGCTTCTTTAGCAGTTCGTGTAGCACCCAAAGGTAAAGAATTCCAAGCTTTAGGATTACTCGCGACAGGTACATCTTTAGCGATGGTTTTAGGAATTCCTTTTGGGCGAATGATTGGTGAAGCCTATGGTTGGCGCAATACATTTGGTTTAATCGCCATTTGTGCTACAGCTGTCTGTATTACGCTTGCGAAAACTTTGCCATTATTGCCAAGTGTAAATTCAGGCTCTATCAAAAGTTTAGCGAGCTTTGTAAAACGCCCAAGCTTAATGATGGTCTTTGCTTTAACCATCATCATTATTACTGCGCAATTTACGGCATATAGTTATATCGAACCATTCTCACTGAATATTGCACATTTTAGTTCTGCTCAAACGACAGCATTACTTTTAATATTTGGCGGAGCAGGCTTTTTTGGCTCGTATTTATTTGGCAAATTTGGTGCAAAATTCCCAAAACTTGCAATTCCACTCAGTACCCTTTGTTTAGCACTCGCAATGTTGTTATTACTTCCTTTCGTAGGTGAGTTTATTGCTCTCAGCGCGGTTTGCATGTTTTGGGGCATGGGCATTATTGGTTTTAGTCTTGCACTTCAAGCAAAAACCCTTAATTTAGCTTCCGATGCAACAGATGTTGCCATGGCAATTTATTCAGGTTTATACAATGTCGGAATTGGTGGTGGTGCTTTATTAGGTGGCATTGTCAGTACGCATTTAGGCTTAAGTTATATTGGTATTATTGGCGGTGTGATTGCTGTTTTAGGGACACTATTGGCTTTAATATTAGTCCGCCGTGCAGACTTTATGCCAAATAAGGTTTAATCATTTTAACAAGTGAGCATTTGCAGATGGATTAAAAATCTGTCATTATTCGTGCATATTTGGATTCGTCCAAAACAAAATTAAGTTGAACAAGGGGAGTAGCCTCCTCCAAACGTTAAACAATCATTTATGAATATTTAACGTGTCAGAATATCGTCATTACACTTTGCAAAAAGTCGGTATCTGAGCATCTTTTATAAATACAAAGATGTAGGCAAGACCTTGATCATGTTGTTACAGATGTTTTATTTCATCTGGCGACTGGTCAAGGTTTTTTTATGGCTGGTTGTTAGATGTGGAGAATTCCCCCATGGAAACAATTGGTACTTTATGGCTGTATTTAGCATTTTTCGGCATTGTTGCTGTCATGCTTATTATCGACTTTTTAGGCTTTAAACAAAAACAAGGTCAAGACGTCAAAATTAAAACCGCTGCATACTGGAGCCTTGCTTGGGTTTCTATTGCAACCTTATTTGGTGGCGGTTTGTGGTTATACCTACAACAAACTGCGGGTGTAACCGTCGCAAACACCAAAGTCATGGAATACTTTGCAGGTTACTTACTCGAAAAATCACTCGCAATTGATAATGTATTCGTTTGGCTGATGATTTTCGCAGCCTTTGCTATTCCGCCTGCGTTACAACGCAAATTGCTTTTATACGGCGTATTAGGCGCAATTGTTCTACGTACCATCTTCATTTTTATTGGGGCTTGGTTTGTTCAAGAATTCTCATGGATCCTTTATATCTTTGGTGCTTTCTTGGTTTATACAGGTTTCAAATTCCTAAAAGGACAAGATGATGACCCAAATATTGAAGATATGGCGATTCTAAAATGGCTACGTAAACACATGCGTATTACACCAACGCTAGAAGGGGACAAATTCTTTGTTCGTCAAAATGGCATGCTTTGGGCAACACCTTTATTTTTAGTTTTAATATTAGTAGAAGCATCTGACGTTATTTTTGCCGTCGATTCTATTCCTGCTATTTTTGCAGTAACAACCGATCCATTCATTGTATTAACTGCAAACTTAATGGCAATTTTAGGCTTACGTGCAATGTTCTTCTTGTTGTCTGGCGCGGCATCTAAAATGCATTATTTACCTTATGGCTTAGGTCTTATTTTAGTATTTATTGGCTTTAAAATGCTGATGCTTGATGTTTTCCATATGCCAATTTGGATTTCACTTGGGTTCATTATTATTACTTTAACTGTAACGGCTCTTTTGTCGATTCGACACAGTAAAAAATATAACGAAACGACCTTATAAACCTAAAATATGATGGATAAAAGCCTTCCTTTTGGAAGGCTTTTTTAATCGATTAATTTTAATTTTGACCATTTTTCTAAAAAATTCTTTGTTTTTAATCTGTATAAAAATACTTGATGACTGACCAACGTCTTATTCCAACGCAACTTCAATTCAAATAAGTCTGCCAATCCAAAAGGTGCAACATATTGTATTTCGTTTTTGTCATTTAAACGAACCGCAACAGATGTTGCCGTTTCGGGCCATAAAGACAATGCATGCTCAATTGAAGTTAGAGGTGCAATACTTTCTCCTGTATCTGTTTTATACCAAGTATGTACCAAGGCTTGATTGGTTATATCCCACTCCATATTGGGAAATATGCGCATCATTTCTTTTTGCAAATTTTTTGCATGATTTGAAGGATTTTTTTCATCGTAGAAAACAACATCAACTTCCGTATTTTCTAAATCATAAGGCTGATCATGTAAATGCGCCCAAACCGTATTCCGAATAATACCTGCGGCAATATAAGCATGTGGTTCTAGCATCTTTAAAGTCGTTAAAATCTGCATGATTATTTGGTTTTTAGATAAAATTTCTTTCAAATTTTCAGAATATTTTTCTTCCATTTTCATCACCCTCATACTCACTCATTTTTTAAATCATGATCTTAAATTTTCAATTGGTAAAGATTATGCGATGAATCATGGAAGAGTTCATTTTTTAAGTTACAATCAACTGAAAAAAGTACAAACATAGGGTTTATATGTCTTCAATTATCTCCTCTACAGCCATTCGTGGTCGTTTTCTCGATATTCAAAATACAGTTTCAAAAGCGTCCGATATCGACCAAGCTGTTCGATATATTGAAGATGGTTTACTCATCACTAAAAATGGAAAAATCACATGGTTTGGCACTTGGGAAGCAGGGCAGGCTCAACTTAATTCAGAGATGAACCTTCAACATTATCCTGATCAGCTCATTGTTCCAGGCTTTATCGACACGCACATTCATTTCCCGCAAACAGAAATGATTGGTGCATACGGTGAACAGCTTTTAGAGTGGTTAAATACCTATACATTCCCTACAGAAATTCAGTTTGAAGACAAAGATTATGCAGACAAAATTGCAAAGTTTTTTATCAATGAACTACTTAAAAACGGTACAACAACAGCTCTCGTTTTCTGTACCGTACATCCTCAATCTGTAAATGCTTTATTTGAAGCCGCAGAACAACACCAAATGCGCTTAATTGCAGGGAAGGTGATGATGGATCGTCATGCACCTGAAGCACTTTGTGACACCGCAGAAAGCGCATATACAGACTCTAAGGCACTCATTGAGAAATGGCATGGTAAAGGTCGCAACTTGTATGCAATCACTCCACGTTTTGCGCCAACATCTACACCTGAGCAGTTGACTGTGGCAGGCAAGTTAAAAGCTGAATTCCCAGATGTTTATGTGCATACACATTTAAGTGAAAACAAAAATGAAATTGCATGGGTGAAAGATTTATTCCCCGAGCAAAAAGGTTATTTAGATGTGTATCATCATTATGGTTTAACAGGCTCACGTTCTGTATTTGCACATTGTGTACATTTAGAAGATGAAGAGTGGGATTGCATGCATAAGACT
Source organism: Acinetobacter portensis (assembly GCF_009372215.1). Classification (GTDB taxonomy): domain Bacteria; phylum Pseudomonadota; class Gammaproteobacteria; order Pseudomonadales; family Moraxellaceae; genus Acinetobacter; species Acinetobacter portensis. The sequence continues at coordinate 6,122 of NZ_LWRV01000031.1, forward strand.
GATTCTGCAATCGCATTTTGCCCAACATCAAACTTATTCTTAGGTAGTGGTTTATTTCCACTGAAAAAGACTTGGGAAAAACAAGTAAAAGTAGGTTTAGGCACAGATGTAGGCGCAGGGACATCATTCAACCAATTACAAACCCTCAATGAAGCCTACAAAGTTCAACAACTGCAAGGCGATAAATTATCTGCATTTGAAGCGCTTTATCATGCAACTATTGGTGGGGCAAAAGCCTTAGATTTAGATGAAAAGTTGGGGAATTTTAATGTCGGCAAAGAAGCAGATTTTGTTGTTTTAGATTTAAAACCAACAGCAATTCAAGCTTTGCGTCAGGAACGTGCTAAAAACATTGATGATGCTTTATTTGCATTGATGACCATGGGTGATGACCGTAATATTCATAGTACTTATGTCTTTGGTCAATTGGCGTATAGCAAAAGTAATGCTCAATAAAGAATGTATTTCATCTTTTTGTTTATTGAATGAAATTTACTGATTGTTCTATTTTAATTTGTGATTAATTCACAAATTGCAAAACAATGATTACATTCCAAACAGGCAAAAGGGATGCATCTCAACCCTAGATGTATTAAAATTAAGATATATATGAGGTGTTGCTGGTCAACGCCTTTTTTATTTTTATATTTTCTCTTTAGGTATCTACCCATGACCGTTCAAATGAGCGTAATGATTTCCACAGAAGAAATCCAAGCTAAAGTTAAAGAGCTTGGTGCACATATCGATGCACACTACGCAAACAGTGACAAAGAATTAGTACTTGTAGGTTTATTACGTGGCTCTGTGATTTTTATGGCAGATTTGTGTCGCGCAATAACAAAGCCGCATGAACTAGATTTTATGACGGTATCAAGCTATGGCGGTGGAACCGTATCTTCAAAAGACGTTAAAATTTTGAAAGATTTAGATGGCGAAATTCGTGGTAAAGATATTCTTGTTGTTGAAGATATTATTGACTCAGGTAATACCTTAAGCAAAGTTTTAGAAATTTTAAGTACACGCCAACCCAATTCAATTGAACTTTGCACTTTAGTGAGCAAACCTTCACGCCGTGAAATTGACTTAGATGTTAAATTTTTAGGTTTTGAAGTCGAAGACAAATTCATTGTGGGTTATGGCTTAGATTACGATCAAAAATATCGTCACCTTCCATTTATTGGTGAAATTGGTCTTTAATTTAAATTTTGATAAAAAAGTGGCGTAAGCCACTTTTTTTATTCAAACATTTTGGAGAACAAAAAAACAACAACTTTCGCTAAATTTTTCTTTCCTCTTCATGCTTTTTGTTTAATGATAGATTTACAAACTTTTATAAAATAAAGATAAATTACAAGGAGAACCATTATGTGGTCACTTATCGTTGCAATCGTCATTGGTTTTGTTGCAGGTTTAATTGCTCGTGCTATTCACCCAGGTGAAGATAAAGCAGGATTCTTTGTGACAGCTGCATTAGGTATTGCAGGTTCATTACTTGCAACATACGGCGGACGTTTCCTTGGTTTATATCCAGAAGGATCTAGTGCAGGCTTTATTGCTTCTGTCATTGGTGCAATTATTATTTTATTTATTTACAACCTGATTGCCAAAAAATCTTAATCAAAAAAAATAAAAAAGCACCTCATTTAAGGTGCTTTTTTTGCATCTTTTATTTAGGTTTTATAAACCAAATTCTTTAAAAATTTGTTCAATTTGTTCCGCAGGGTAAGCACCTGAAACTTTAAAACCATTTGAGAAAATAATAGTTGGCGTACCACTAATACCCAAAGTACGCGCTAAAGCAAGGTTACGGTCAATAGGATTCTCACATGATTTATTTCCTGTTGGTTCATAACCTTTTGAAATTAAATCATCCCATGCTTGTGCAGGATTTTTCTCACAGAATATTTTTTTAGACGGTGCAACAGATTGTGGCTTAAATGCTAAAACAAATATATTAATCGTGACATTATTTAGCTTTTTAAGTTCTACTTCCAATTCTTTACAATAACGACAATTTGGGTCTGTGAATACAGCAATTTGTCTTTTACCATTTCCTTTCACAACTTTAATTGCATCATTCAATGGAAGCTTTTTCCAATCTAAACTAGATTGTTGAATCACTAAGTTTTTGGTTAAATTCTGCTTATCTTTCAAACGAACCATTGAACCTGCCAGAATATGTTGGGCATCATCATTTAAATACACAATTTGTCCATTTAAAGAACCGCTATAAATCCCTTTCATTTCTGTGGCTTGAATATTTTGAACATTCACATCTGGATTATTCTTCGCTAAATTTGTTTTAACCGTATCTACATTCGCAAATGTAAACGTCGATATGAATGCTGTTGCAAGAAGTATGGCTTTTTTCATTTTATGGTCTTCGCATCTATTAAATTAATTTGATTTTACCGTTTCTAACTTCCTGCTGTGTTTGATTTTTTTATCTCAATCTATATTAGCCACTATTTGTTTTTTTGTTCCACGTGAAACAATAACATTTCATTTTATATAAAAGCTTAAAATTGCAAGATAAAATAAATTAAGCAATTGAAATATATAATTTATTTTAAGATAATAAAATTTCAACTATTAATACAAAAACAGGGAATAATGTGGTCAAGAAACTAACCTTTTTGAGTTTAATATGCGGTGGATTAAGTGCCTGTACATCTATTCAAGTGAATAACACTGAAGGTTTTCAAGCAAAACATCTTCAGAAAATTTGCATTATTCACAATCCTAAAGTCATTATTGATGGCTTTGAAACAACCATGATTCAAAGCTTTAAAAGATATAATATTCAAGCACAAGTTTATCCTGAAAATGCAAAACCTGTATTTTGTGATGTCACAATGACATATACAGCCTTACGAACATGGGATGTTGTGACCTATTTAAGCTCCGCTCAATTTACATTGTATAAAGACAACAAACAGGTTTCTGAAGCAAAATTTCATTTAAAAGGGAAGGGTGGATTCGCTTTTAATAAATGGCGATCTACCGAAACTAAAGTAAATGAATTAGTCGACGAATTATTAAAATAAAAAAAAGCCCTCAATTGAGGGCTTTTAAAAATCTAATTACTTTCCAATACAGAACACAATAAAACAAAATAAAAATATTAAATTCAATAACTTACTAATAATTTAATGGTTTAGTGACTAATTGGTGACTAAATTTACAATGTTTAAGAATAATTTATACACACGTTAGAAATATATTTTCGGCTATGTTTATTACGCCCAAAATACATCTTTTTACTTCTCTGAATGTTTTAACTTTTCTTTTGATTCAATTGCTTTAGGAAATTGGGCTTTTAGCTCATCAGTAGTTTTTTGAACATCCTCTTTCTTAACTGTTTTTGAAATTTCGTCAATACAGGTTATATCTACAACTTTACATTTTTCAAAATCATTAGATACTTTGCTTAAGCCTAACGTTGAAACAGCATAGGTAAAAACGGCTTGTTTATACTGACTATTTTTCCCAGACAAATCTTTATCTTCAAACTTTAAAGCATCATCAAGTATTTTCTTTTCAAATGTTTTTAAGAAAATACAATCTTCTAAAATAGGACTCCCTGCTATTTCACTATTACCAGTACACAAGAATGTAACTTTATCACCCTTATTTAATTCAGCTACTTTTCCTTGGTCAATTTTATTAAATTTTAATAATGGTGAATTAAAGCCATAGTTAGCATTCGTCTTTAAATTAACAACTGGTTTATCATCTATGCCAGCCTCAATTCCACCTATAGCACCAGTGATAAAGAATTGTTTATCTTTATATAAATTATTAGCTCTGATTTCATTTTTATCGTAATCGCTTGTGATTTTTTCGGCTGTGTAAAGAGGATAGTATTCAGTAATTTGAACATCCCCACCATCAGATAATGTTTCAAATTCATCTTTTATAGCAAATTCTAAAAACTCTTTACCTTTTTCAGAAAACAACTCTTCTTTTACTTTCGTATTGTTTATATCTTGTTGACTAGTTGAATTATCTTTACTTTCTTGACCACAGCCAATAAGGAGTAATACACCCATTAAAATTGATGTTTTTTTCATAATCGATTAATTTTAAAACAAAAATACATACTAACCAAATATAAACACATAATCCATAAATAGTTAATATGTTAGTAACGTGTCCGTAAAATCTTATTAATTTAGTACTTTAATTTTTTTTGCAGAAGTCTTGATAATATTCTCTCGTACTGCTCAATTAAATCCTAGATAGTTTTTGGACGACTTAAAGGAAATGATTTTTCAAAACACATATTTTATAGGGGTAACGTAGGTAACACGGGTAACACCCTTGATATAGTATCATTTAAGACTGTTACCTCACTTTTATAGAATAGGTAACAAAGGGAACAAATAAATTGATTTAATCAAAATTTGTTACCTCTGCTACCTCTTGCATTTTAGTATAGGTAACACCCTCAAAACCCTTACATATAAGCCTGTTACCTTTGTTACCTCTGTTACCTTAATTTAAAGCTTCCCAGCTAAAAATAGATTCTTTCACCGCATAAACTTTGATTGAATTAGCTTTAGATGGGAGTCTCACAGTCTTACCTGTCTTACCTGTGTCATGCTCAAGTAAACCATAAGCTTGTAATGCTTTTGCGACTTTTCGGCTATCATAGCCCTTGCATACTTCCTTTTTAAATTGTTCATTCAGCACATAGAATATCTTTGCACCATTGTCTATTTTCCAATAACCAACACGGTTAATAATTTTCTCGTTGTGGTCAGGGTCGGGGGTAATCGCTTCAAATCGGCTTGATTCATTCGCCTCAAAAAATGCCTTAACATGAGTAATCATTTCTCTATGTTCATAATCACCAACTTGCTCAAAACCATTTAACCACTGATTAAAAACTTTCTTTACAGCATTCAATGCTGTGCCTGTTTTCCATCCTGTGATATTGGCTTTAGTTGCAAGCTCTCCAGCAGTTGCTACAAGCGCAAAATAGTTCGCTACTCGTGTGATATGCCCTTGAGTATTGCTCTCTGTTAAAACCTCTCTATAAGCCTCTAGCAAAGCCCTAGCTTCATCCATAATGTGACTTTTATCATTGGTTAGATACTCAAGCCATTGAATGCCAGCCACGCCATAACAATCATTAATACGCTTGTTTAATTCAATCGCTTGCTTTGCTCCATCCTCTGCAAAATCTATACAATCAAAAATACCGTATTCAGATTGGTCTATATCAATATCAGCTAAACGTATTTCTTGCCCAAGCTTAGCTTTTTGACCTTGCTCAAGCATGATTTCTTTCAAGCTCTTTTCACCACTTGATAAAAATAATACTTTCCATTTATACGTAGCCTTTGCTGTAATTTGCTTAGTCATACGACCTTTACCCGAACCATTGGCAAGCATATAAATGATATTACCTAGCTCTTTAGGGTTCGCTATTTCGCCAATTTCATCCAAGACTAAAAAGCTATCATTGTGCATATAAGCTGTATGCTCTATCGCATTACCTGTAGCTTTCCATGTTCTATAAAAATTCTTTGGATTACCCCATACAGAACACGCTAAATTTAAGCCTGTGCTTTTTCCTTTAGATGAACCGCCTTTAAAGTGAAAACCCCCACCTTGTTGGTTAAGAGGGTCAAGCAATTGTCCAGCAAACGCTGTGCATAATGAAAATACCAATAGGCTGTGATTCTCTACAAGTTTTGATACTTCACTTTGCCACTGTTCTAATGAGCCTTTAGATTGATAGAGATTATCTAAGCCATGATTTGCTTGATAAACAATGATTTCATTATTTGCACTCGTTCCGAATTTCTTATGAGGCAATACGAATATATTTTCATGCCATCCCACTTTATCTACACATAAAGCACGTTGCTCAGTTGGATAGTTCATTAGATAGCTTTGAAACAGACCTCTTGAGCGATAATCAGAGGCTATTTTCACGCCTTGATAAGATAAAGTTTTACGCAAATCAGCCCCATCCGTTTGGAATAACTCCATAGATAAAGCCTGTGTATGCTCTATATCATTATCATCTTTCCATTTGAGTAAAACGCCCCAGTTATTACTCGTGCAATCATGGGTTTTTGCTTCAACCATAATTAAGCTAGATACAAAGCGTTTTTGTAAAAATCCTTTGCTATCATTTTCAGCAAAATAAATACCATCCTTTAAAATGTGAAAATATCCATTTTCCCACTTCATTGGTTTAGCTAAATGACCTTTCTGTAAAGTCGGCTTTTTGGGTAGTTTTTTTATTGCATCATCAAAAAACTGTTTAACTTGTTCAGCATCATCATATTGAGATAAGTCAATAAAACAGTCATCACCATCTATGATTTGATACTGATTAAGTAAACGTACTTGAGTTGTGTTTTCGAGTGTTTGATAAGGCTCTGTTTTAATGTGTTCAGCTCTGACAGGCAAATATAGATACTGATAACCAGCATTCGATAACTGATTAATTACACACTCTATTTGCTTAAAGTCTTTAGGCTTTAATTCAGTTAAATGCTTATTACATAGATGTGGCAATACAACCAAAACAACGGCATAACCTGTTTGCGCAAGTTTGAAAAATTCCTCTAACGCGCGCGCGATTATAACAGGCTTATCTTTCTCTAAATCACCATAATAAGCAAAGCCTTTACCTTGCCCATTAGGAATGATTTGCACTGGTTTTTCATCTTGCAATACAGCACACTGAATAAGCTCTAAATATTCATCATAGATAGGTAAAATCAAAGGATTTTCGTACTCAACACCCTCAATAGTCACTATTGCATCGTCAAGATAAATCGAGCAATTAGGACTACCAAAACGCTGAATAATAGGGTGACACTTAAATGTGCCATCCTGTGGATTTAAGGTCTTACAATTTGCTAAAATGTCACTAGGCTTTTCTAAGCTCGGGGCTTTTTGATATGCGTTCATTAGCTCCCCCCTTTATGCTTTAATTAGGCATTCAATGCCGATTAGAAAAAGAATATAAATCACCCCATAAAACAGCCCTAAAGCTAAATCAAATAGATACTGTTTCATGATTACACCTCTTTAAGTTCATAACGTGCATGGCTGGCATGATTTGAACGGTTTTTCACTTTATGCGTCACAATGTCATAACCAGCATTGCGTAAACACTTGATAATTGCGCTTAGGCGATAGCACATAAACAAATTGATTGCTTCGGCTTGTGAAAGGGTGTGACCTTGTTTTAAATGATTAAGAATTAAAATCTTTTGTGAATGAATCATGGCTTAACCTCCATCATTGCAATAGAGGCGTTACGACTTGCTATACGTTCAGCTATCCATTCATTTACTTCGGATTCTATCCACGCTACTCTACGTTCAGATAGTACAACGGGCTTAGGAAAGCGACCCTTTGCCATTTCTGCATAGATTGAAGATGGACCATAGCCAGTTTTGGCTTGTACTTCTTTCCTGCGAATTAAACGCAAATTTTGAGCTTGTTGCTCTTTTAACAATGTCATAAGACACCTCATTAAAAGGTTGCCTAGACACAAAACAGAAAGGATTAGAAAGAGATAGAAAGGGCATTGCTGAAATTTAAAGCGCAACTATCTAAAACATCCATCCACTAATAGTATGGAATATGTTTTAATACAACTCATAAAAATAATTCAATAGTTGTTTACGCTCAAATCATGAACAATTAACTCAATCGTTTCACATATCTAAAGTTCCTTTAGGTTTGTACCTGTAAGTAGGCGATTACAAAATACAGTGAAGCGTCAACTTCACTCCGAGCCCGATGCGTCAACATCGGGTTTTTTATTACATAAAATAAAGTGTGCCTGTACCGTATCAAGGGTCTAATCAGACTTCACTTGAACAAACTAGAACACTTTGTATGCAACTAAAACAAGTCTAACTTGCCCTTATCATAGAATGCAATTTTTTTTTTAACCTTTATTTGCTTTACTGATATTGAATTTCATCAATAACATGATTACAATGCGTCTCCCTTACAAATAGGCTTACACACTTTTATATTTATTGTTAAAAAACAATATATTAGATTGATAAATCACATCAAAAATAAAATTACTCCATTTTTGCATCATCTTTATTCGTTCCTCTGCATACTCAGCTTTGTTATATGTTGCACGTACACCAAAGGCAGAATGGTTCAAACATTTCTCGATTGCATCACGATTAAAGCCTTGCTCGTTTAAATGGGTGCTTGCCGTTCGCCGTAAATCATGAATTGTAAAATCAGGAATATCAGTTAAAGCCAAAGCCGATTTTTGTGCCGTATTAAACGCATTATGACTAATATGCGTACCACTTTTACGACCTACAAATACATAAGGCTCATCACCAGCAATCGTTTTGAGTTCTTTTAAAATCTCAATAATTTGGTCAGACATATAAACGACCATTTCACGGCTGTGACCTGTTTTGCTATCTGCTTTTGTTTCAGGAATACGCCATATCCGTTGCTCAAAATCTATATGCGACCATTCAGCTCTCAATAGCTCTGATTTTCTTAATAGTGTTAGCAATGAAAGCAGTAAGCCTAATTTTCTAGCTCTATAAATTCTTGAGTTTAAAAGGGTCGTATAAAACTTTCGGATTTCTTCTGTAGATAAATATCTATCTCTAGGCTTACTTTTAAATACATGCCTTGATGGAATCGCTAAAACAGGATTGTAGGGTGCTAATCCAAGCGTAACAGCATAATCAAACATACGTTTTAATAAGCCTCGTACTTGATTAGCAGAAGCATCATAACCTTGTTCTTTTTTGCGCCATATCACACGGCGAATATCATCCATAGAAATGTCTTTCACAGCGATATGCCCAATATATGGGTAAATATCATTGTTCAAACACAAAATCATGTTATAGGGATTTTTACGGTCTTTTTTAATAACTTCATTCAAATAGCGTTCGCCATATTCTTTAAGCAAAACATTTTTTACATTCCCAGCTTTCTTATTTTCTTTTTCTTGTTTTGGGGAAATACCTTTAGCAACTTGTGAAGCGGATTCATCTCGTAACTGCCTAGCATCTTGTAAGGACAAATCAGGATAACGACCTAGAACAAGTCTTTCCTGTTTACCGTTCAAAGAATAGCGATACCACCACGACTTTACGCCCGTAGTCGTAATATCTAAAAAAAGCCCATTCGCAATTTTATCTTTTGCTGTATAACGCTTGTCTTGCGCTTTTAAGTTTTTAATTTCTCTGTCTGTCGAAAAAACTATAGTTTCTGCCTTAGCCATATTTTAGTCACCATGCAAAATAATGAAGTCACCTTTATCTTGTGACTTATCAGTGACTAAAAAATCATAGCACTAGATGAATCCATAGAACATATTGGAATAACAAAAAGGAATAAAAAAAGCACTAAGTATATAAAACTTAATGCTATTTAATTTATATTGGAATGTGTTAGAACTTATTGGAATATCACCCAATTTTTAAATTACTTTCCAATACAGAAGGATCCAAAGATTTTCCCTAATAAATCATCTGCACTAAAATCACCAGTAATTTCACCTAAAGCGTTTTGTGCTAAACGAAGTGACTCAGCAACCAATTCACCTGCATTGTAAACAACAAGTTGCTCACGTGCTTCCGCCAAATATTCCTGAGTGCGCTTCATTGCGTCTAAATGACGTGTTCTTGCAATAAAGGTATCTTCTTCAGGTTGGAAGCCTGCATGTGCTGTAATCGCATCTATAAGTGACTGAACACCTGTTTCTTGTTTAGCTGAGACAGAGATATGACGGAAACCTTGATAATCTAAAATTTCAGCCGATTTTCCTGTTAAATCGCACTTATTACCAATCAACATTAAACGCTTTGGCTCAATATGATCGGCAAAATATTCTTGTGCGAGTGCTAATGGATCTTCACCTTGGCTTAAATCATAAACAAGCAATAATAAATCTGCTTGTTCAATTTCTTTAATCGCGCGACGAATACCTTCTTTTTCGACAATATCGCCTGTTTCACGTAAACCAGCTGTATCTGTTAAGGTAATTGGTAAACCATTTAGTGTAATTTTTTCATGTAAAACATCACGTGTTGTACCTGCAATATCCGTCACAATGGCGCGTTCAATACCCGCCAAAGCATTTAATAATGAAGATTTACCAGCATTCGGTTTACCCGCAATAACAACTTGTAAACCTTCACGCAATAACTGACCTTGACGAGCAGATTGCTGAACGGCAGTTACAGATATCGCAACACCATCCAACAGATTTAAAATTTTACCATCAGCCAAGAAATCAATTTCCTCTTCGGGAAAATCAATTGCTGCTTCAACATGTAAACGCAAATGAATAAGCTGTTCTAAAACTGCATTCACTTTTGTTGAAAATGCACCTTGTAATGAACGCACAGCAGAACGTGCAGCAGCTTGCGATGTTGCATCAATTAAGTCTGCAATAGCTTCTGCTTGAACTAAATCGAGTTTACCATTTTCAAATGCGCGCATTGAAAATTCACCCGCTTTTGCAGCAATTGCACCAAGCTCAAATAAACGCCCCAAAAGTGCATTTTGAATCACAGGACCACCATGACCTTGCAACTCAACAACATCTTCACCTGTAAATGAATGTGGATTTGGAAAACAAATTGCTAAACCTTCATCCATTACCTCATGATTGGCATCATAAAACTTACGAAAACCTGCATAACGTGCTTTATCGAGTTTTTTTTGCGTAAGCGCTTCTGCAATTTCATATGATTTGGGACCCGATAGGCGAATCACTCCGACACCACCACGACCAGGTGGTGTGGCAATAGCAGCAATTGTGGTTCGGTTTTGCATAAAATTCACCTAAAAAATCTCAAAGTACAGACAAATAAAAATCCGCCTAAGATTACCATCTTAAGCGGATTTATTCAGCTATTCAGCAATGCTTAGTTTGCTGGATTTGCCTCATCACGTTTTGCACGGTCTTTACCAACAGATTTGTTGATTAAACTTTGCTGCAAAATAGTAATACTGTTGTTACAGATCCAGTAAAGTACAAGACCTGCTGGGAAGAACAACATAAATACAGTGAAGATAATTGGCATAAATTTAAATACTTTCGCTTGCATAGGATCTGCAGGCTGAGGATTTAAACTTTGCTGAATGAACATCGTAGCACCCATCAACAATGGAAGGATAAACCATGGATCCATTGCAGATAAATCTTGAATCCAAGCTAACCAAGGCGCATGGCGAAGTTCAACAGATTCCATCAATACCCAATACAACGCAAGGAAGATTGGCATTTGAAGTAATAGCGGTAAGCAACCAGAAAGAGGGTTTACTTGTTCACGTTTGTAAAGCGCCATCATTTCTTGAGAGAAACGCATACGGTCTTCACCAAACTCTTCTTTCATACGTTGCATTTCTGGTGCAATCACACGCATTTTCGCCATTGAGCGATAGCTCTTAGACGATAAAGGCCAAAGAATAAGTTTCACAAGAACTGTCAATAGAATAATTGACCAACCCCAGTTTCCAACAATACCGTGGAAGAATTGCAAACCTAAGAATAAAAGTTTAGCAATTGGCCACAACCAACCATAATCTACAGTTTGGTTTAAACCTACTGCCAAGTCTTTTAATTCAGATTGAATTTTAGGACCTGAATAGAAAGTCGCATCTACTTCAGCAACAGTACCCGCAGGAACATTAATTGCTGGAGAAGTAAAACCAATGATATTCATATCATCAGAAGATTTACGAGATTCTAGTTTTGCTGTGAAAGCTTGACCTTCACCTTGAGTGAGTTTGATATCACCAGGAATCCAAGCACTAACAAAGTAATGCTGAACCATAGCAACCCAAGCATCTTTCGCATCAACACTTAATTTTTCTTCATTGAAGTTAGCAAATTTAAGTTTGTTGTAATGCTCTTCAGGCGTCCCCCAAGCTCCACCTAAGAATGTACCTAAAGTAAAAATACCTTGGTCAGACTTACCTGGATCTTCTGAGTTGTCACGTTTGAGTTGACCAAACATTTGACCTTGCCAATTGCTTGCACTGCGGTTAATCACTTTATGATTAACAACAACAGGGTAATCACCTTCTTTAAACGTGAAGGTTTTAATGATTTCAATACCATCAGCAGTTTTGAAAACCATAGGAACAGTTAAAACTTTAACTGCTTTACCATCTTTATCTTGTGTTGCTTTAGCGTCGGCTAAGCTATAAGACGCTTTTTCAAACTCATATACAGGACGACCGTTACGGCTACTATCTGGGCCATTTAGACCAATTAATCCAGATTGCGCAACATATGTACGTTTTGCATCGCTTTCCAGCATTACAAACGGATCATCGCTGTCTTTATTTTTGTCATGATTGAGTAATTCAACACGAACAATATCACCACCCTTAGGATTAATCCAAAGATGATAAAGGTCAGTTTGTACTGAAATAAGTTGTTGACTTACAGGTGCTGTAGCATCCGAAGTTTGTTGCGTAGTAGCAATATTTGCTTGTGGCACATCAGTAGCAGTTGCTGCTGTAGCCGTTTGACCATTTGGCAAATCTGCAGATACTTCGTGTGTAACTTGAGCGACAGCAGCTTGCTGTACTTTAGGTTCCACATGTCCATAATCTTTTTGCCAAGCCAAAATGAGCAAATATGCGACAACAAACATAGCTCCTAGAATGGCAATCCTGGCCCATTGTTGCATATCAATTACCCCAAGTGGTTAGAGTGATTTTGGTTCATTAAACGATCACGAAAGGGTACAACAACGTGAAGCGTTTGAGAATCTATTTGCTGAAATGAAATAAAACGAATTACCTTAGGTGGGATTGGGTCATAACCCGATCCTCCCCATGGATGACAACGACAAATACGTTTAGTCGCCAGCCACACACCACGCACAGCTCCATGTGTATGGACTGCTTCCAATGAATATTGAGAACAAGTGGGGATATAACGACAGCGAGGTCCTAAAAGAGGACTAAGCGCAATCTGATAGAAACGAATAAACCAATGCAGTAAACGAACCATTGGCCATCTCTACTTTTGTGGGGATGGAACTATTTTGGAATGCTTTTTGGCAAGGCGTTGCAATTTTTGCCAAGCACTTTGTAATTGCTGATGCAATTCAGCGTTTGAAATTGTATCAATACCTATTTTAGGCATAACAACAATATCTAAATCATCTAATTGCTGTTGATGCAGGCGAAAACTTTCGCGAGCAAGACGTTTTACTCTATTTCTTTCATGTGCACGACGCACTTTCTTTTTAGCAACAACAATACCCAAACGGCTATTAGGCGATTCGGAATGTTTTGCTAAAAATAAGAAGTGGGGCTGATGCACTTTAAAAAGCGCACCATCAAACACACCTTTATAATCTGCAGCACAGCGTAATCGAACCTCTGCGCTGAAGCTATAAAGTTTTGTTATAACACCCAAGGTAATTATCCCTTAACTGATTAAACAGTTAAGCTCTGACGACCTTTTGCACGACGGCGAGCTAATACTTGACGACCAGCTTTAGTAGCCATACGAGCACGGAAACCATGAACACGCTTACGCTTTAATTCTGATGGTTGGAATGTACGTTTCATATTGAAACTCCAAAAATGATCTTACTATGAAGGTTCGCGATTTTAGTGCTCATTGCTTGAGCTGTCAATGAAAAATGAAACTTGTAACAAAAATGATGTTTTTAATGAAAAAATTAAAAATTAAAAATAAATTTAAAAATGAAAAGTTGCCAACAACATAAACATTTGAATAATAACTAGTATTGAACTTAATAACAGGTTTAATCACAAGTTTATCAACAAGGTTATATTTTTTTAAAGCAAAATATTCCGTTTTAAATTTAAATTCAAAATTAACCATAGTTACTCACAAAAGAATGTACTCTTATTATTAAATTCAAATTTATAAATTTAAATTTATTACTATTAGGGTCTTATTTTTCTGTGGAAATATGCTTTTATTTTTTTAATATTATATATTTAAGTTGTGGATATCTATGTTTTTATAAAACTGAAACATTGTGGATAACTTTGTGATATATTTTATCCACAGGTTGTTGATTATCTTATCCACACCTTGTTTGAATTTAAAAATATAGTTTGTTTTATTCTTTTTTTAACAAATACACTTTAATTTGCCATGACAGATGTGGATAACTTCGTTAGAATGGCGACCCGCTTTTGCGGTCTTGAATATTTTTAATACATCATGGAACGAATAGGGGGTTCGCATGCTTTGGACAGACTGCTTAACTCGTTTAAGACAAGAGTTATCTGGTAATGTCTTTACAATGTGGATTCGACCTTTAATTGCGGAAGAACTAAACGATACGTTACGTTTATACGCACCGAATCCTTATTGGACACGTTATATTCAGGAACATCATTTAGAGTTAATTTCAATATTGGCTGAACAATTGTCTGAAGGACGTGTTTGCAAGGTTGAAATTTTAGTTGACTCTAGACCTGGTGCGATATTGTCTGCAAATGAACAGCCAGCAACAACGACAGCTGCCTTAGAAACAGCACCAGTGATAAAACCTAAAAAAGAAAAAGAAGAAGTAAATGGTAAAAATAGCCGTAAGCGGTTACTTAACCCGTTGTTTACTTTTTCACTTTTTGTTGAAGGTCGTTCTAACCAAATGGCCGCTGAAACATGTCGTAAGGTTTTAACTCAGCCTGGGGCATCACAACATAATCCATTATTTTTATACGGTCCTACGGGATTGGGTAAAACACACTTAATGCATGCTGTGGGTAATGCTTTATTACAAGCAAAACCAAATGCACGTGTGATGTATATGACTGCTGAAAGTTTTGTTCAAGATTTTGTGAAGTCATTGCAACAAGGCAAAGTTGAAGAGTTTAAAAAGAATTGCCGTTCTTTAGATTTATTGTTAGTCGATGATATTCATTTATTAGCAGGTAAAGAAGCCAGTCTCGTTGAATTTTTTTATACGTTTAATGCTTTGTTAGATGAATCTAAGCAAATTATTTTAACTTCAGATCGTTATCCAAAAGAATTAACGGAGTTAGATCCACGATTAGTTTCTCGTTTCTCGTGGGGGTTGTCTGTTGGTGTTGAACCACCAGATATTGAAACGCGTATCGAAATTTTGTTGAAAAAAGCTGAAAGTAATGATGTTGATTTACCACGTAATTGTGCATTATTTATCGCACAACAAGTGGTTGCTAACGTTCGTGAATTGGAGGGTGCTTTAAACAAAGTTGTTGCTATTTCACGTTTTAAAGGAACACCAATCGACTTAGATGTTGTGCGTGAGTCTTTGAAAGATGTTTTAGCGATTCGAGCTCGTACAATCAGTACTGAAAATATTCAGCGTGTTGTGAGTGAATATTTCCGTATTCCGTTAAAAGAAATGATTGGTCCAAAACGAACACGTATTTATGCACGACCACGTCAGTTAGCAATGGGTTTAGCCCGTGAATTAACGGGTGATAGTTTCCCTGAAATTGGGATGGCTTTTGGTGGTCGAGATCACAGTACGGTTATGCATGCATGTGAAAAAGTACTTAGTCTACGTGAGGAAGATCCGATCTTTAACGAGGACTATAAAAACTTGCAACGCTTGTTGCAAAGTTGATTGAATCTGTTCAAATTATGTTCTTGCAATGCGGTATTTTCTACCGCATAGTAGAATACTAAAAAATTTATTTATTATTAATCTTCAGTTGTTAGAGGAATGTATCGTGCGCTTGAAAATCGCCAAAGAAAGTTTATTGAATGTTCTATCACATGTTGTTGGAGCTGTAGAACGTCGCCATACTTTAAACATTCTTTCTAATGTGAAAGTTCAAGTAACTAATGAATCTTTAACAATTACAGGCTCAGATTTAGAAGTTGAGCTTGTTGCAAGTACACCTTTGCTTGATGGTGCTTGTTTGCAAGTGGGTGAAACGACTGTTCCTGCACGTAAGTTAGTCGATATTTGTAAATCTTTACCTACTGCTGCAATCATCGATCTTCAAATTACAGAAGATCAACGTTGTATTCTTAAGTCGGGAAATAGTCGTTTTGTATTGGGTACATTACCTGCAGAAGATTATCCACTTTTAGCGACTGAAAATGCACAAGGTACACAAGTATCTGTAACTCAGCGTGAATTAAAGCGTCTATTTGAAAAAACTGCATTTGCAATGGCAGTACAAGATGTACGTTTTTATTTAACGGGTACGTTATTAGAAATTGATCAAACACAACTTCGTGCTGTGACAACAGATGGTCACCGTTTGGCATTATGTGAAACAGCAGCATCTTCAACAGTGACTCAACCTGTTCAGGCGATTGTTCCTCGTAAAGCTGTAGGTGAACTGCAACGATTACTAAGTATTGAAGATGAGCAATTATCTTTACTTATTGGTCGTGAATTATTAAATGTGACCATTACTATCGCAAACCGAGATAAAGAGCAGGGTGATATTACTGTTCGTTTCACGACTAAGCTTATTGATGGTAAATTCCCTGATTATCGTCGTGTAATTCCACGTGGTGGCGACAAAATTGTTATGATTGCTCATGATGTATTTAAACAGTCTTTGCAACGTGTGGCGATTTTAAGTAATGAAAAATTGCGTGGTGTATTCTTAAACTTTAATGCAGATTCTTTACAACTCCGTGCGAATAACCCAGAGCAAGATGAAGCCATTGAAGACTTAGCCATTCAGTATGCAGATGCTTCTTTAGAAATGTCATTTAATGCGCAATATTTAATTGAAGTATTAAGTGTTCTAGATGGTGATGATGTTTCTATTACCATGACAGAAGCAAATCAATCTGTATTGGTACAAGATCCTTCACAACAAGATCAAACCTATGTTGTGATGCCAATGCGTGTTTAATTTGCAGAATTTTTTTAAGAATCAATTATGCATATTACGCGTTTAAACATAGAACGTGTTCGAAACTTAAAAGCGGTTGCACTCTTCGAGTTGCAGCCGTTTAATGTCTTTTATGGACAAAATGGTTCAGGTAAGACATCAATTTTAGAAGCCATACATTTATTGGCAACAGGGCGTTCATTTAGAACACATATTCCAAAAAACTATATTCAAAATAATACGCAAGATGCACTTGTTTTTGCCCAATCTCTCACTGAAAAAATAGGGATGCAAAAAATGATGAGTGGTGAACAAATTATAAAAGTGAATGGTGATAATGTTGCAACTCAAGGTCAGCTTGCAAAAATATTACCTTTACAACATATAGATCCACAAAGTTCAGACATTATAGATTATGGTGCAAAACCAAGACGTCAACTTTTAGATTGGATGATGTTCCACGTGGAACCTGAGTTTTATCATGCGTGGCAATATTATTCGAGAGCTTTAAAACAACGCAATAGTTTATTAAAAGCGAATAGACGTTTAACGCTTTCAGATTTAGAACCATGGAATGTAATGCTTAGTGAATATGGGGAAATTCTGCATAATCAGCGAGTAGGCGTTGTAGAAAAATGGAAGCAATATTTTGAGCAAGATTTAAAACAATTATTACCGCATTTAGATATTCAACTTGAATACAATGCGGGTTTTCGTGCAGAAACAGGTTTGCTGAACGATCTGACAAATCATCATTACAAAGATATTGAACGAGGCTATACTGAGTTTGGTCCACATAAAGCAGATTTACGTTTAAAGACGCCAACAGGCGATGCAGATACTGTTCTTTCACGTGGACAAAAGAAATTACTTGTTATGGCGCTGAAGCTATCGCAGATTGCAATGCTACATGATTGCAATAAGGAAACTGTGGTATTATTAGATGATCTGACAGCAGAATTAGATTTAACCGCACAACAACGTTTAATTGAGCGATTGAGCCAACTTGGTAGTCAAGTTTTTATTACCACACTAGACCATGAATCAGTACAAAAGCACTTACATGATTTGTCTATCTCATATCAGTTATTCAATGTTGAAAACGGTACAGTTCAAGTTGTTGTGCATTAATTTTCCAAGTTTAGATAAACCTATTTTTCACTAGGGAGAAACCATGAGTTCAGAAGATCAAGCTGCTTCTCAAACAGAACAAACCACTGAAAAGGCTTATGACTCCTCTAGCATCAAGGTATTACGTGGCCTAGACGCAGTACGTAAGCGTCCAGGGATGTACATTGGTGATACTGATGATGGTACAGGCTTACACCATATGGTGTTTGAGGTTGTAGATAACTCTATCGATGAAGCTTTAGCAGGTCACTGTGATGAGATTTTAGTGACGATTCATGAAGATGAATCTGTTTCTGTTTCTGATAATGGTCGTGGTATTCCTACCGATATTCACCCTGAAGAAGGGGTTTCAGCAGCAGAAGTTATTTTAACGATTCTGCATGCTGGTGGTAAATTTGACGATAATAGCTATAAAGTTTCTGGCGGTTTACATGGTGTAGGTGTTTCAGTTGTAAATGCTTTATCTGAAAAACTACTTTTAAATATTCGTCGTGCGGGTAAAACCTACGAACAAGAATATCGTCATGGCGACCCTGTTTATAAATTACGTGAAACAGGTACAACAGATACTTCTGGTACAACTGTACGTTTTTATCCAAGTGCTGAAACATTTAGCCAAACTATTTTTAATGTCGATATTTTATCGCGTCGTTTACGTGAACTTTCGTTCTTAAACGCGGGTGTTCGCATTGTTATTCGTGATGAGCGTGTCAATCTTGAACATATTTTTGATTATGAAGGTGGATTGTCTGAGTTTGTTAAATACATTAACCAAGGCAAAACACATCTAAATGAAATTTTTCATTTTACTGTGGAAGCAGACAACGGCATTGGTGTTGAAGTTGCATTGCAGTGGAATGATACGTATCAAGAAAATGTACGTTGTTTTACAAACAATATTCCACAAAAAGATGGTGGTACCCATTTAGCTGGTTTCCGTGCAGCGCTAACTCGTGGTTTAAACAACTACATGGATAGCGAAAACATCCTGAAAAAAGAAAAAGTGGTTGTTTCTGGTGATGATGCTCGTGAAGGTTTAACTGCAATTGTTTCAGTTAAAGTACCAGATCCAAAATTCTCTTCGCAAACTAAAGAAAAATTAGTTTCAAGCGAAGTGAAAACTGCTGTTGAACAAGCAATGAATAAATCGTTCTCTGAATATCTTTTAGAGAACCCGCAAGCTGCAAAAGCAATTGCAGGGAAAATTATTGATGCTGCACGTGCACGTGATGCTGCGCGTAAAGCACGTGAAATGACACGTCGTAAAAGTGCATTAGATATTGCAGGTCTTCCGGGTAAATTGGCAGATTGCCAAGAGAAAGATCCAGCATTATCTGAACTGTACTTAGTCGAAGGTGACTCTGCGGGCGGCTCTGCTAAGCAAGGTCGTAACCGTAAGATGCAAGCAATTTTGCCATTGAAAGGTAAAATTCTAAACGTTGAACGTGCACGTTTCGATAAGATGATTTCATCGCAAGAAGTGGGTACGCTCATTACCGCATTGGGTTGTGGTATTGGTCGTGAAGAATACAATCCTGACAAATTGCGTTATCACAAAATCATTATCATGACCGATGCCGACGTCGATGGTTCGCACATTCGTACGCTACTATTGACTTTCTTCTTCCGTCAAATGCCTGAACTTGTGGAACGTGGTTATATTTATATTGCGCAACCACCGTTGTATAAATTGAAAAAAGGTAAACAAGAGCAATATCTTAAAGATAATGATGCGCTTGAAACTTACTTAATTTCAAATGCAATTGATGAGCTTGAATTACATGTTAGTGGTGAAGCACCTGCAATTCGAGGCACAGCTTTAGCCAATGTGATTGCCGATTATCAAACATCTCAAAAGAGCTTACATCGTTTAACTTTACGTTATCCTGCAAGTTTGCTTGATGGTCTGTTGGCAATTGATGCATTTAAGCTTGACCAAACTCAAGATGATGCTTATGTACACCAATGGGGTGAGCAACTTCGTCAACATATCGAAGCAACTCAACCAAGCTTACGTCCAGAATTAACACTTGAAGCATTTGAGAAAGAAAATGCTGACGGTACTAAATTTACGACTTATTTACCTCGTATTACGATTTACGTTCATAACTTGCCGCATTCTTATTTACTAGATGCTGGTTTGTTGGGTTCTGGTGAATATGCTCGTTTATTAAAAAATTCGAAGAGCTGGTTTACACTGCTTGAAGATGGTGCGTATTTACAAAAAGGTGAGCGTAAAATTCCAGTCGCAAACTTCCATCAGGTTTGGCAAAACATTATTCAAGACTCGCGTCGCGGTATGATGATTCAGCGCTATAAAGGTCTGGGCGAGATGAATGCTGAACAGCTTTGGGAAACGACGATGGATCCTGAAAACCGTAACATGCTACAAGTTACTATTCAGGATGCGATTGAAGCAGACCGTATGTTCTCTTGCTTAATGGGTGATGATGTGGAACCACGTCGTGCATTCATTGAAGAAAATGCATTAAATGCAGATATCGATGCTTAATTGATATTCTTATAAAAAACAGCATCCTTAGGGATGCTTTTTTTATGTCTAATAAACAGAATACAAAATAAATATAAAATGTACTTTTATAAAATTGACTTATTTAATCAACATAATGATGATGGATGAAAAGAAATCCTGAATAACAGGAGGGATATTAGCGTGGATTATTTATTAGAACAAAGTCGTGATGCTTGGACCAATGCTTTTTTTACAGGAAACTATGAAGTTCTTGCTCAATATGAAGATGAAAACTTTAAAGTTATTTATGAGCAAGAGGGTCGTATCGAAAGCAATTATATGAGATATGACAGAATTGCGCATGCAGTTCAAAATGGTGTGTGGAAGCCGCGGAATCCAGATATTGAGTTCGAAGAATTTGAATATAATGATAAACAAAATGAATGTATTGTTTTGATTGGTTTTGAGCAAGATCGAAGTATGATTCAAGAACTGTGGATTTATGTGAGTAGTTGGAAAATTATAGAATTAAGATTTTTAAAAAAGAAGCATCAACTTACACAGTAACTATTAAAGATAATAAAAAACCGCAAAGTAATTGAGTTTATTTTGCGGTTTTTTAGTTTTACTAAAATTTAGTCTTCAAAAGAACTTTCAAGTTCTTCTAATTCCATCATTAATTCCAAAATAAGTTCTTCAGCAGTTTCAAGTTTTGCTTTTAACTCAGTTTGTTCATTCATGAGTTTAAGTAAGTCATTTTTACGACCTGCTTCATATAAGCCTGTATCACCAAGTAGAACTTCAATTTCAGCTAAACGAGGTTGCGTTTTTGCAATGATAGCTTCATTCTTTTCGATATTTTTACGAATAGGGCGACCTAATTCACGACGACGTGCCGCTTCTTTACGTTGACCTTCTTTATCGAGTTTTGAAAGTGTAGGTTTAACTTCTACTTGAGATTTAACAGGTGCCGCAGGCTTTTGACCATTTTTCATCATATCGATACGAGCTTGGCGTAACCAATCTGCGTAAGCAACTAAGTCACCTTCAAACTCACGACTTTGACCGCCATGAACTAAAATAAGTTCATCACAAACACTTGCCACCAATTGACGTTCATGCGAAACCAAAACAACGGCACCTTCATAGTCTTGAAGAGCCATTGTTAATGCATGACGCATATCTAAATCTAAATGGTTTGTTGGTTCATCTAGAATTAAGACATTTGGACGTTGCCATACAATTAAAGCCAATGCTAAACGTGCGCGCTCACCACCAGAGAAACTTTCACTTGGCGTATCCATACGTTCGCCACTAAAGCCAAAGCTACCTAAGAATGAACGTAAAGATGCTTCACTAATTTTACGATCTGCGATACGTGCAAGCTGTAACATTGGGCTCGCATTGCCATCTAAAGCATCCATTTGATGCTGAGCAAAATAACCAATATTTAAAAGTTCTGAATCTTTGCGCTCACCTTGAATGAGTTTTAAATCGCCCACTAAAGATTTAATTAAAGTAGATTTACCCGCACCATTCATCCCTAATAAGCCAATACGACTTGTTGGTGTGATTTGTAAATTAACATTGGTTACAATTAGTTTGTCGCCATAACCAATATCGGCATGTTCTAACTGTAACAGTGGTGAACTCATTTTTGTTGGTTCACGGAATGAGAAAGTAAATGGTGTATCGACATGAGCTGCAGACAACTCTTGCATACGTTCAAGTTGTTTAATACGACTTTGCGCTTGCTTTGCTTTGGTTGCTTGAGCTTTAAAGCGGTCGATATATTTTTGTAAATGCGCACGTGTTTCAAGCTGCTTTTCATAAGCTTGTTGTTGTTGTGCTAAACGTTCACTACGGGTACGTTCAAATGTTGAATAGTTCCCTGTGTAAAGAATAAGTTCTTGATTTTCAATATGTAAAATATGATCGGTAATCGCATCTAAGAAATCGCGGTCATGTGAAATTAGAATTAACGTACCTTCATACGCTTTCAGCCAATCTTCAAGCCATAAAATTGCGTCTAAATCTAAATGGTTTGTTGGTTCATCGAGTAATAATAAGTCTGAACGGCTCATAAGAGTACGAGCAAGGTTCAAACGCATACGCCAACCACCAGAAAAGCTTGAAACATCAAGTTGAGATTGATGTTCAAAAAAACCTAAACCTGCCATTAATTGAGATGCTTTTGATGGTGCAGAATAACCATTAATTTCATCAAAACGACCATATAAATCTGCAAGCTCATTATCATTTAAGCTTTCAGGATGATCTAATTTTTCTTGAATACTCCAATATTCTTCATCGCCAGATAATACAAAATCAATTGCTTTCATATCTAAGGCTTTAATTTCTTGCGCCATATGAGCAACGGTCCAAACCGCTGGACGTGTTAAAGAGCCACCGTCAGATTCCATGCCACCCAGTAGTGCAGAAAACAATGTCGACTTACCGGCACCATTTACACCTGTTAAGCCAATTTTCCAACCGGGATGTAGTTGCATAGATGCTTTTTGAAATAAAACACGTCCACTACGACGTATAGAAAGTTGGTCTAACTGAATCATGGATTAGATTGAACATAAGCGAAAAGATGGCTTATTCTAAAGGAAGCGGGGCATAAAACAAAAAGAACAATGAATAATTTTATAAATTTTATTAATTCATGTACTTATGGATGATCTAAAATATAAATAAGGAGAGATCTAATATTTGAATGTGCGCGAAATCATGATGTAAAAACTTAAAATAAAAAATTCTGAGAAAAATACTCTGAATTAACATTGAATCGCAGATAACTGACCATATATTGTGTATGTTATACTTAACTTGTAGTCTTTTATTTAAAGACGTTTGAATTGTATTGAGGAATCCCACATGAATGCCCAAGCACTTGAGCTATCCGATAACGCTGCAAATAAAGTACGCCAATTGCGTGACAGTGAAGGTAACCAAGACTTAATGCTACGTGTTTATGTAACGGGTGGAGGTTGTTCTGGTTTCTCTTATGGTTTTAATTTTGCAGAAAGCCAAAATGAAGATGATGCTGAATTTTTAAATGGCGATGTGAAAATGCTTGTAGACTCATTGAGCTATCAATATTTGGTTGGTTCAGTTGTCGATTATATTGAAGGTTTAGAAGGTTCACGTTTTGTGGTACAAAACCCAAATGCAACAACAACATGTGGTTGTGGTTCTTCTTTCTCGATTTAATACAAAAACGAATATATAAAATGCAAAAAGCCCTCAATTTTGAGGGCTTTTTTTGAAGTTAAAAAATAGATTAACTCATTTTTAAATAATTGATTTGTTTTGGAATTTCCTGTTTTAGAAAATCTAAGCATAATCTTAAAGCCAATGTTCTATATTGACGACTTGGCGTAACAATAAAAACATCTTCTTGAGATAGATGCCAGTCGGGTAAAACGTGTATTAATTGCTTTTGTGCTAATAAAGTAGCAACTTGAATTTCAGCGACCGCAGCAATGCCTAAATCGGCTTGAACTGCAGCCAATGCATGTTCAGATGGCGTTACAGTTAAACGACTATGTGTTTGAATGATTTTAACTTGTTGTTCTTGAAGTAATTTTATTTTAGTCACAGTTCGATTATGTGAAATTAATCGATGCGTTTGTAATTCTTCAGGTTCGTTAGGAATACCATAAATTTCTGCATAATGAGGGCTCGTGCATAAAATGCGTCGAACAGATCCCACATGTTGCGCATATAAATTAGAGTCCGTTAAATGACCAATACGAATGGCAAAATCGAAACCTTCAGCAATTAAATCGACCTTTTTATCATTTAAGTCGATATCAATTTCAATTTGTGGATACTCGCGAAGAAATTTAGCAATAAGTGGTAAAACAACTAATTTCCCAAATGTTCCCGATGCTGCGATTCGAATACCACCTTTGGGTTGCATCTCCAAATTTGTTAAATCGTGAGTAACTGTTTCTATTTGCTGAAAGATAGGGGAAATTTCTTTTAAAAAGAGCTTTCCTGCATCGGTTAGTGAAGATGCATTGGTATTTCGGTTGAGGAGTTTAATTTCCAAAATACTTTCAAGGCGCGATAACCGATTCGATAAAGTCGATTTAGCAATATCATATCGTCTTGCAGCAGCAGATAGGCTTCCTGCTTCTGCAATTAAAACAAACCAATATAGATCATCTATGGAGTAGGGTAAGCTGTTCATATTTTCGAACAAGACCTTTCATTTTTATTGTCTATGCACATCATTATAGAACAGCTAACTTATGTCAAACGGTCATTTGTACCGATCAAAAGATAGAATGATATAAGGAGAGTCACCATGACTTTAAGCTGTGATGTTGAAACTGGTACTTGTAGCGTAAGCGATTTAGCACCTAAAAAATCAATGCAAGAAAGAGAATATAAACACGATATGTCTTTAATTTATATTGGAGATCCAATGTGTTCATGGTGCTGGGGTTCATCAAGTATTGTAAAAGATGCTCGTGAATTGGCATTAGATAAAGGAATTCAATTTTCTGTCATTGTTGGTGGTTTACGTCCAGGTGGGGGCGATGAATGGAATGATTCAATAAAACGCTTTTTACGTAAAGAATGGAACAATATTCAACAAGCAACCAAACAGCCATTCAGTTTTAAAATTTTAGATCGTGAAGAATTTAATTACGATACAGAACCTTCTTGTCGTGCTGTGTATGTTGCTTGTGATTTATGGTTAGGTGAAGATGATAATGATCGGAAATTATTAGAATTTTTCTCTGCAATTCAGTATAAATTTTATGTGGGTGGAGAGGATCCAACTTCATTAAATTTTTATCAATCTATTTGTGAAGAACATGATGTCGATTTTGCTCAATTTTCACAAAAATTTGAATCTGAAGAAATGAAAGATAAAACGTATGAAGAGTTTCAACTAAACCGAAGCTGGAATATTAAGGGCTTTCCAAGTTTTGCATTACGAATTGGTAATCAGGTAACGCCAATTGGCAGTGGCTACATGCAAATAGAAACAATTAATAAAGCAATAGAAACTGCAATTACTCAAGTTGAGCAGAATAAATTAGGACAATAATATGGCATATATTTTACAAGTTGATTTTCCATATCAGGGGCCTTGGGGCTCCGATATGGAACAATTTATGCAACCTTTGGCAGAATCTATTGCATTAGAAAAAGGTCTGATTTGGAAAATTTGGACGGAAAATCAAAGTTTAAATGAAGCAGGAGGGGTTTATTTGTTTACGAATCCTGTGGATGCTCAACGTTATATTGAGCGACATGAAAAGCGGTTAAATGAAAATGGGATACATCAGATTCGATATAAAATATTTCATGTGAATCAAAACCTATCCCATTTAAACCGAGCACCTGTTTAACAAGCAAAAGGATATTTTCATCATTAAAATGAATTACCAACTTTTGATATATTCGCCGGGTTTATATTGGCAGTTAATAAGATTTGCAATATTTAAACCCATTTGATAGTTAAAATTTTTATTGGCTATCGGTTGAAAAAAATCAATATAGTCTAGGCTAATTTTGCCAAGAACAAATCCTCCGATGAGTGGTTCGTTAATCGAATACATTTTGGGAATTAAAGCCATCATTGATGTTGCAGGAACAGCTATCAAGTGTTCTTCTAAGTCATCATCTTGTATTGTGTCTTGAGGGAAAAACCATAATGGTGTGCTAATAAATAGAAAAGCATCGTCTCTCATAGAAGATAATAGTGTTCGTAAGAGCCATTTAGCTGTTTCAATATCTAAATGTTCAATAACGTCTAATAAGCAAATAAGATCATATTTTTTAAATTGCTCAGATGGAATATTCTGTGCAAGTCCATGCCAGACGTTGCGATAAATTCTTTTATTAAATAGGTCTGTATTATTACAATTTGGCTCAAAACCATCAATTCCATCAACAGACCAATGTTTTATTAAAGGATTATCTTTGATTAATTGACCTAAATTTCCATCACCAAAGCCAATATCTAGAACTTGAATAGCCTGAGAGTTATCGTCAAAAATATGAGTAACAAGACCTTTGGGTGATAGAGAGTTACCTCTTGAAATTTGGTTGGTGATGATGCTTTGAATAATATTGTATTCACTTACAAATTTTTTCATTTTAATTAATATAAAGTTTTATTTTGTCGCAAATATACATGAGATATATAAAATAATCTATTTTACATATCTCAATTTTATTTTAAGACATTTAATATTATAAGGACGTTATAGTTCCTAATACTCTGTAACCCTGAGCTCCTGTTACGCTTGGTAAATTACCGCTTAGTTGGTTCATAAAACGCATTGCTAACCAAGCAAAAGCAGTTGCCTCAACCCAAGTTGGGTTTAAACCTAAATCGGCTGTACTTTGAACAGTCCATTCATGTTTACGCAAGCGCCAACGAAGTTGCTCAAGTAAATGTGAATTGTAGGCGCCACCACCACAGACATAAACTTCACCTGTTTCCATATCTGAACGGTAAATGGCCTTTTTAATTGCACGAGTGGTAAGTTTCATGAGTGTTGCTTGAATATTTTCAGGCGTATCTTCTAATTCGTTATATTCTAAATCACTGCGCCAATCTAAAATTTGTTCATCTAACCATTCCAAATTAAAGTCTTCACGACCTGTACTTTTTGGCGGTTCTTTAGAGAAAAATTCATGTGCCTGTAAACGGTCTAATAAGCTACGAATAGCCGTGCCATAAGCTGCCCAATTGCCATTTTCATCGTATGGTTGACCTGTATAACGATGGCACCATGCATCCATTAAAATATTTGCAGGCCCAGTATCGAACCCAAATACATCTTCAGGTTTGCCCGCAGGTAACATGCTGACATTGGCAATTCCACCCAAATTTAAAATTACGCGATGGATGCTGTCATGTTGGAAAATATCTTGGTGAAATGCAGGAACTAAAGGTGCGCCTTGACCGCCTGCTGCCATATCACGACGTCGAAAATCTGAAATGACAGGAATTTTTGTGATTTCTGTAATGATGTTCGGATCGCCAATTTGCAAGGTAAAACCATGTTCTGGTCTGTGGCGAATGGTTTGTCCATGCGAACCAATTGCTTTGATTTTTGTTCTATCTAAATTATTTTCTTGAATAAGTGTGTTAATTCCAGCACCAATCATGTTTGCAAGTGCTACATCTGCTTTTCCCATACGGTCAATTTCGTTGTCATCGGGCAGCGTTAGTGCCATCAGTTCATCACGTAAATCTGGGTCAAATGGCAAAGTTAGTGTGGCATGAAGCTGTAAAGGATCAAAAGAAGCAGCAACAATATCGACACCATCCATGCTTGTGCCAGTCATTACCCCAATATAGATCGCTGTCATGATGATTCTTAAGCCTGCAATGTGCTGAAAAAATGTTAGTATATCGCACAAATTGAATAACTGACGTATTTGGGTTTTGTGATGTCAAATTTCCTGCCAGCTGAAGAACAACTTGCCCTCATCCAACGAGGCACTCATGAAATTATCTCTGAAGAGGATCTGTTAAAGAAACTTAAAGAGAACCGTCCTTTAAAAGTTAAGGCGGGTTTTGATCCTACAGCTCCAGACCTTCACTTAGGTCATACTGTACTTATTAATAAGTTAAAAGTATTTCAAGATTTGGGTCATGAAGTATTGTTCTTAATTGGTGACTATACTGCGATGATTGGCGACCCGACTGGGAAAAGCGCTACGCGTCCGCCATTGTCACGTGAACAAGTTTTAGAAAATGCCAAAACTTATCAAGAACAAGTTTTTAAAATTCTTGATCCAAATAAAACAAAAGTTGTTTTTAACTCTGAATGGTTTGCAGAAAAATCTGCAGCAGATTTAATTCAACTAGCATCACAACAAACTGTTGCGCGTATGTTAGAACGTGATGACTTTACAAAGCGTTATAACAATCATCAGCCAATCGCGATTCACGAGTTCTTGTATCCACTTGTACAAGGTTATGACTCTGTTGCATTAGAAGCCGATGTTGAGCTTGGTGGTACAGACCAAACCTTTAACTTACTCATGGGGCGTACGTTACAAGGTCGTTATGATCAAGAAGCGCAAGTATGTATTACTGTGCCAATTCTTGAAGGTTTAGATGGCGTAAATAAAATGTCTAAATCTTTAGGTAACTATATTGGTGTATTTGATGCGCCAGGTGCGATGTACCAAAAAGTACTTTCAATGCCAGATGCTTTAATTGAACGTTATTTTGATCTTTTAAGTTTCAAAACAATTGAAGAAATTCAACAGTTATTAAAAGAAGTCGCTGAAGGTCGTAATCCACAAGAAGTGAAGAAGATACTTGCTCTTGAATTAGTAGAGCGTTTCCACGGTGCGGAAGCTGCTGCAAATGCACATAAAGGTGCAGGTAACTTAATTACAGAGGGTGAATTACCAGAAGGTACGCCAGAAGTGACTATTTCACGTGGTGAATTTGGTGGTGAGATGTTCATCACGTCAATTTTACGTGAAGCAGGTTTAACGAAAAATGCAGCACAAGCAAAAGATGCTTTAGGTCGTGGCGCTGTAAAAGTCGATTGGCAAACCGTTGATACAACATTCTCTGTAAAAGAAAATGTAACTTTAATTATCCAAGCAAGTAAAAAAGCGATCGCTAAAGTGACATTCACAGACTAAATATTTTTGTGTTGCTATTTAAGCTATTGAATATAAAGCAGACTAAGTGTCTGCTTTATTTTTATTTATATCTATATATTGAATAAGTAACTTCAAAAAAACCTTATAAAAAAGACACTTAAATTTACCTAAAGGTGTTGATTTTAATGAAAGGGATGTTTAAGCTCTAGAAGTCTAGAAATTCGTATATATGAAACATCTAGAGGGTAAATATAAAAAGCTTTATTAAGTTTTCTCTTCCCTAAAAGAGATAACTTTAGTCGATAACTACAACAACAGAATGAATCCTAAACCGATTCAACTATAGGGAGAGATTTTGGGAGAGATCTCTTTCTTTTTTTTATCCAAAATTTAAGATTCTACTTATATATCTAATGTTCTCTGCATAAAAGCCATCTTAATTCTAGCTATTACGCCTCATTCTGCATGACAAAAATGCAATTTGGCTACAATGTCATCAATAATGACCTCCATATAGAAATAAACTTATAAAAACATGCAAATAAGCATTCTCACTATAAAGAAAGATCGATGTTTTGAGCTTGATCTTTAGGAAAGATGTAGAAAATGATGAGAAATTTCAAAATTAAGGTGGATATACAGGAAAAGAATGTAGGGAATTAAGTAGAAGATGAAAATAAATTTCACAATAAAATCGGTTTTTGACCCTGAAACGTATAAAAAATAGCTGGAAAAACAAAAAAATGCTACTTTTTGCCGAAAAATAATACATACGTGAAAAATATTGCTAAATAGGGGTTGCAATGATTCTGAAATCATCTAGAATGCACCCATACCGACGAGATAGACG
>NZ_LWRV01000032.1 GCF_009372215.1 Acinetobacter portensis
ATACTTTTGGAAACACCACCGAAAATTTCAATTTGGAGTATAAAGATTTTACAGGTGTGCATAAAGAAAAACTTTAATTAAGCTTATTAAAATTTGTAAAAAAGAGCGCATAAAGCGCTCTTTTTATTGGTGAGGAAGGCTTAAGCCAAGAACCAAGTGTAGTAACCCCATAGCATTAAAGGCCATGAAAGAAAAGGGCTAAAAAGCCATTTCCAGAACCAAAATATTGGTGTGAAACCTACACCATGAATAAAACCACCAGAAATACCAATCATAATAAACATCATGGCGCGATGGCTATATTCACCGTTGGCATCCAACATTGCTGCTGGATGCACCAATAAAACTGCCGCAAGTGGCAATGCCAACAAAAATGAAATGACCATCACAAATTTGTTAGGTTTTTTTTCTTCAGTTGTTGCCACTGTCACTTCAGTCATGTCTTATTCCTCATCTAAATCTTGATTGTGTTCAATGTAAAGGGCACTTAAAACACCTGCAAAACATGCCATCAAAACACCGAGAATCCAAGCAAAATACCACATAATTTCTTCTCCTAAACATAGCCTTAGTACAGGCTATGCGTATTGTCTTGAACGTGTTTGTTTGTAATAACGCCCCACATTTTGTAGTAGCACCAAGTTGTGTAGATCAGAATCAATGGCACAAAAATGCATGCTGAAACTGTCATCACAGTGAGTGTATTTTTACTTGATACGGCATCCCACATTGTTAAGCTTACAGTTGGGTTAATGCTTGATGGCATTAGGAATGGGAATAATGCAAAACCAGCGGTTAAGATTGTACCAATCACAGCAAGACTTGTACCCAAGAAGCTTAAACCAGCTTTTGCTTTACCAGCAGCAGGAATCACAATTAATGCACCTAAAATGGCAAGAACAGGAGCAATAATAGTAATAGGATAAGTACTGTAGTTATTCATCCAACCAGGGTTTGCATTTGTAAGAACTTCTTTAGCTAGTGGGTTCGCAACACCATTTGTATCAAAAGGTTGAACAAGCGTGTAACCTTGGATATTGCCAAAGTATAACCATGCGCCTGCGCCTAAGAAGCAAACTAAGAAGACAATACCCATAATTTGAGTTGCTTTTGCAGAACGTGCACGTAAATCACCATCTGTACGAAGCATTAACCATGCACCGCCATGTGCACACAGCATAGATAAACTTACGATACCGCAAACAAGCGCAAATGGGTTAAGGAGGGCAAAGAAGCTACCTGTATATGTAGAACGTACAGTTTCATCTAATGTGAACGGTACGCCTAAGAACATATTACCAAATGCAACACCAAATACGAGTGCAGGAACAGCACCACCTACAGCTAAACCCCAATCCCAAGACGTACGCCATTGAGTATTTTCAAGTTTAGATCGGTAGTCGAATCCGACGGGTCGCAAGAACAGGGCAAACAGAACCAGTAACAGCGCCCAATACATGCCAGAGAATGCTGTTGCATAAACCATTGGCCATGCAGCAAATAATGCACCACCTGCTGTAATGAACCAAACTTGGTTACCGTCCCAGTGTGGGGCAATGGTATTAATTGCCGCACGACGTTCATTATCTGTTTTACCTACGAATGGCATAAGTGCCATCGAGCCCATATCGAAACCATCTGTAAGTGCGAAACCAATCAGTAAAACACCGACCAATACCCACCAGATTATTTTGAGTAGTTCATATTCGATCATGCTTGAGACTCCTCTTTTGCCTTTTGTTCAGCTTCAAGTTTTTCAAAATGGTATTTACCAGTGTGAAGCGAACTTGGCCCTAGGCGAGAGAATTTAATCATTAAGTACATTTCAATGATAAGTAGAACAGTGTAGAACGATGCTAATGCGATGATTGAACCCCAAACATCACCTGTGCTCAATGAAGATGCAGATAAGTGTGTAGGAAGAACTTCACCAATTGTCCACGGTTGACGACCAACTTCTGCAACATACCAACCTGTTTGCGCAGCAATCCAAGGAAGTGGTAAAGAGAATAGGGCGAATTTTAATAACCATGGTTTGTTTTCAGCATTACGTTTAGCGACAGCGAACGTTGCGAAAGCAAATAACACGAGCATTAGGAAACCTGAAGCAACCATTGCACGGAATGACCAGAATAAGCTTGGTACGTGCGGAATAGTGTCTTTTGCAGCAGATTTAATTTGTTCTTCAGAAGCATCTACAACATTTGATGTGTATTTTTTAAGAAGTAAGCCATAGCCTAAATCTTTTTGAGATTCAGCAAATGCAGTTTTTAGCTCTTCAGATTGATCACCTGCACGTAATTTTTCAAGTTGTGAATAAGCAACCATACCATTACGGATACGAACTTCGTGTTGAGCAATCAGATCTTTAATACCAGTAACTTGCGTATCTGTAGAACGTGTCGCGATAATCCCCATGACATATGGAATTTTCACAGCGTAATCTGTTGTCATTGTTTCTTTATTCGGGAAACCAAATAAAGTAAATGCAGCTGGAGCAGGTTCGGTTTCCCATTCTGCTTCAATGGCAGCAAGTTTAGTTTTTTGTACATCGCCAATTTCGTAACCCGATTCATCACCAAGTAAAATGACAGAAAATGTAGATGCTAAACCAAAGATTGCAGCAATTGCGAAAGAACGACGAGCAAATGGTAGATCGCGTTTTTTCAATAGATAGTAGCTTGAAATGGCAAGTACGAAAATTGCACCCGTCACATAACCTGCTGAGACTGTGTGTACAAATTTAACCTGAGCAACAGGGTTAAAGATAAGTGCACCGAAGTCCATCATCTCCATACGCATAGTTTCATAGTTGAATGCTGAGCCGACTGGGTTTTGCATCCAACCATTTGCAACTAAGATCCATAGAGCAGACATGTTCGAGCCTAGCGCTACAAGCCAAGTTACTGCTAAATGTTGTCCTTTAGATAGGCGATCCCATCCAAAGAAGAATAGGCCAATGAATGTAGATTCGAGGAAGAAGGCCATTAAACCTTCAATGGCAAGTGGAGCACCAAAAATATCACCTACATAATGTGAGTAATATGCCCAGTTTGTTCCGAACTGGAACTCCATAGTTAAACCAGTAGTTACCCCAAGCGCGAAGTTAATACCGAATAGTTTGCCCCAAAACTTAGTCATGTCTTTGTAAATTTCTTTACCTGAAATCACATACGTGGTTTCCATAATGGCAAGAATAAATGCAAGACCTAAAGTCAGTGGAACAAAAATAAAGTGATACATCGCAGTCATGGCAAACTGGAACCGCGATAAATCGACCACGCTTTCAGAAATCATCAACGTGTCTCCTTAGATTGGGATGTGCTGCCAGCAATACGCTCGGCAACTTGATTGTCAAAATTTTTAGGGATAGTTGGGGCGTCAAACCAAATATTTTTGATGATGAGTAAAATAACAATCTTAATAATTAATATGATTGCTATTTCTCGAGTGATTCTTTTATTCAGATTTTTGGGGACTAAGCTCATTTTACTAAGTCTTAAAATTAAACAATATTTATATTATTAAACATTTGATATGTAAAATAAATAGACTGAACGGTATAAATAAAAATAATTTATTATTATCAATATAAACAATAACTTATAAACACACTGTTTTTTATTATACTAATTTTTTTTATTAATTAAATCCGAGTATTTTGGTTGAATTAATATATTTAAAACCAACTAAAATGCTTTGATAATAAATTATTTAATATTATGTTGATTTAAAGCAAACCAAATTGGTTGGTTTTAAGTGTAAACTAAAATTGCAAGTTTTAAATATATGTGACTTGGTCTATATTTTAATACTTCTATATGATGTCAATTTACTAGGCAGTGTGGTGTGTTAGCATTTTTTAAGGAGAAAAAGTGTTGAAAAATTCATTGTCTTATTTTTTTGATTTTTATGTATGAGATTTGGCTGAAATTTTAGAAAAATAAAACTGATGATAAATCAAAATTTCAATAGATTTGTTGCATGAGGCGAGTTTCTAGAAACTAAAGGATTCTAAACGAATTGCCTCATTGAATGACTTATTTGAATAAGTCTTTAGACTTCGAGATTTTCTGAGCAATGTAGTGAGATTGTTTTTTTCTCACAATAATAATTTGAGTCTGAAACTCGAGCTCACCAAATTCTGGCTCTACTTGTACATAGTGAAGTTGTCCAAATTGATCTCGAACACGCGCTTGGGCAGAAGAGCCTGGGCGTGCATGTCCGCTTGAAATGGTGGCTAATCGACCAATTAAGCTAATATTTTGTTTAAGTGTTTTAGGTTTAATGACTTGGTCTAAGCAGTGAATCATAAATACAGTAAAAAATACTGCAATAATTAAAGCAGGTAGAATAATGTAATAAGATGGCACAAATGAATGATGTTTAGCGAAAATAAAGAACTGAATGAAATAGCCAGCAACGCTGAAATTTAATAATAGAAAGATGAAAATAAGCAGTTTGGAAAATTTAACATTGATTAAGGGGGAGTCTGTCAGGCGTTTAGGGAAAAGGTGGTTGAATAGGTTGCTGGGCTTAATATGAATATAATAACCAATAGTTTCCGCCATACTCAGCACAATTAAGATGGTTAAGCTTAAATGGAAAGGAAATAAGTCAACATCTGTTAAGAATGCATGCATGGCGAAAACCTATAAAAAATTATTCTTCGGTTAAGTAAATACCACCGTCAGAATGTACTGAAATTCCTACTTTTTCAAGTGATTCGCCTTGGCATGGCCCAGAAATACACTCACCTGTTTCCACAACAAATAAAGCCCCATGGCTAGAACATTCAATATATTCTTGATCACGGTCTAAAAACTGATTTTCAAGAAACTCAAGTTCGACTTGTAAATGCGGACATAAGTTTTGATAGGCATAAAATGCACCATCACGTTGAGTCACAAAAATAGTATTTCCATCAGAGAGTTCAAAAGAACGTGCCTCACGTTCTGGAACTTCTTCCATCATGCAAATTCGATTCATTTAAGCAGATTCCTGATTAAAGCCATTAAGTAGGTCAGCATATTGGTTTACAGCAAGGCGAGGACCAAATTGAGAAACCACTTGGCTCGACATTAATATTGCAATTTCTGCTGCTGTTTTTTCATTTAATCCAGCATTTAAAGCATACAAGAATGATCCTGAAAATGCATCGCCAGCACCATTGGTATCTACGGCTACGACTTTACGTCCTGCAACTGTAAATGTTTCTTGTGCAGTTGAAATAAGTGCGCCATTTGCACCCAATGTAATGACAATGGACTGACTAAGTAATTTTAATTTAGCTAATGCTGCATCAATGTTGTCAGTTTCTGTATACATTAAAGCTTCTTGTTCATTACAGAATAGTAAATCTACACCATCATCAAGGAGTTCATCTAGGCCTTGGCGGGCATATTGAACCATTGCGGGATCGGATAAAGTTAAAGCAATTTTTACGCCATTTGCCTTGGCAATTTCACGTGCTTGTTTTACGGCTAAACGTGCAGAATCACTTGTAGATAAATAACCTTCAAGATATAACCATTTTGCAGTGTTTAATGGTGTAAAGTCGATTTGGGCATCTGTAAGCTCGGCAGTAATACCAAGGTAAGTATGCATTGTACGTTCAGAATCTTCGCTGACCAGTACCATGCAAGTCCCTGTAACACCCTCACTGATTGATTTTGTAGAGGTTAAGATGCCTGCGTCATTTAAGCCATTTAGATAAATTGAGCCAAGATCATCATTACCAACGCGGCAAGCATAAAAAGCTGAACCGCCTAATGCGCTAAAAGCAACTGTTGTATTTGCAGCAGAACCACCAGAAGCTTGACCTTTATAGCTTTGAGTTTTGAGTAAGTTGTTGTATAAATTTGCTTGTGTTTCACCATCTGTTAATTGCATGGTGCCTTTTTGCAAGTTTTGTTGAATAAGGAAGTCATCAGAGACTTTAAATTCTTGGTCAATTAACGCATTACCAATTGCAAAAAGATCAACAGTTGCCATGTTCTTCAGTCACGTAAAAATTTAGAATGATGAGTTTACACCAATGCTCAAAATAGCAATAGATTCATGAATAAAATTCAACATTTAATGGGTGTGTTGGTATACATATTTGTATGACGGTTAAGGGAATTAATATGACAATAGATGTGAAAGAAGTTAAGGAACTACCAGAAGAAATTTCTAAGCTAGCGCAACAAGCAAACAAAGAGGGGTTTGAGTTTGTTGTGCGAATGATTGAAGAGTTTGAGAGTGGAAAAAATAGATTTGATAAGCCGAACGAGTTTCTGCTTATGGCTTATGATGATGGTCAACTAATTGCATGTGGTGGCTTAAACTTGCAATGGAATGACCAAGATGTTGAGACGCGTATTGGGCGTGTACGTCGTTTTTATGTTTTACCCCAATATCGTAAACATGGTGTAGGTAAGCAATTACTGCAATATTTAGAGAAAAAGGCAATTTCTAATTTTTCTGCATTGTGTCTAAACACAGATACAAAATCTGGTGAAAAATTTTACCAAAAAATGAATTATGTATTTGTGGAAAATCATCCAAACTATAATTATTTTAAGTATTTGATATAGTTTTTATAGCATTACGGGTTGTGTGCTCGTAATGCTTTTTGATGGTTAAATTTATAAACGAAACGTTATGATTTCATCACGTTTAATCTGAATAATTGTGTCTTTTAGAATACTTATTCTAATACGCACTAAAAAACTAGGAATACAGAGATTGTGACATTTCCAAGGCTTTTTTAAGGTATAATCGCCACACTTAAAAAAGCATTAAATTTGGAGATCACATGACTGTAGATGTCACTGAAACTATTTCTCAAACTGTTCATCCAGCGTTTCAGTTGGTACGTCAACACCATGTTGAAGCCTTAGACATATTAGTATGCGAATATAAACATAAAGTGACGGGTGCAGTGCATTATCACTTAGCAACCAATCACGATGAAAACGTGTTTTTAGTTGCCTTTCGCACACAGCCTATGGATTCAAAAGGCGAAGCGCATATTTTAGAACATACAGCACTTTGTGGTTCAGAAAAGTTTCCTGTACGCGACCCATTCTTTTTAATGATTCGTCGTTCACTTAATACCTTTATGAATGCATTTACGTCTGCCGATTGGACAGCGTATCCATTTGCGACACAGAATAAAAAAGATTTTCAAAACTTACTTTCAGTGTATTTAGATGCAACTTTTGCCGCAAATTTAAATCCTTTAGATTTTGCACAAGAAGGTATTCGCATTGAACTTGAAAATGGTGAGCCTGTTTATAAAGGCGTAGTATTTAATGAAATGAAAGGTGCGATGAGTTCGCCATCAGATCAGCTATATCATCAATTAGCACATCATTTATTCCCTGAAACCACGTATCACTACAATTCAGGTGGCGATCCTAAAGATATTCCAGATTTAACTTACGATGAGTTAGTTGATTTCTATAAATCACATTACCATCCAAGTAATGCTGTATTTATGACTTTTGGTAATGAGCCTGCATATAAGCTTCAAGAGCAATTCGAAACTTTAGCTTTGGCAAAATTCGATAAAGGTCAGACGCTAGAATCTAAGCCTGAAACACGTTTGACTGCGCCTGTTGAAGTTACAGAAACTTATGCGGTAGATGCTGAAGATTTAAATGATAAGACTTATCACATTATTTCTTGGCTATTGCCACAAGCAAGCGATATTAAAATTCGTTTAGGTATGCGTCTTGTAGAAGGGATTTTACTTGAAGATTCCGCATCGCCATTACGTCATTATTTAGAAACGTGCGGATACGCACAATCTACAGGTCCAATTATGGGTGTAGATGATTCTAATTATGAAATGACATTCTTCTGTGGCGTTCAAGGTTCTAATCCTGAACATGCTGAAGAATTTAAAAATGGCGTATTCAATATTTTAGAAGATGTGGCGTCTAAACCTGTTGACTCACAAATGGTAGATGCAATTTTGCATCAAATTGAATTACATCAACGTGAAATTAATGGCGATGGTATGCCTTATGGTTTAAGCCTGATTTTAAATGGTTTAAGCAGTGCAATTCATCATACAGACCCCGTCGATGTTTGGGATGTAGATACAGCAATTGCCAATGTGAAAGAAGAATTGAAAGACCCAATGTGGTTATCAAACTTAATTAAAGAACATTTAATTGATAATCCACATCGTGTGCAAATGACTTTAGTGCCAGATGCAACAAAATCTGCAAAAGAAGCGGAAGAAGAAAAAGCGCGTTTAGCTGCAATTGGTGCAAAACTTACAGAAGCTGAAAAAGCAGAAATTATTGCGCAAACTGAAGCTTTAAAAGTTCGTCAAGATACACCAGATGATTTGAACTTA
The DNA here is from genome assembly GCF_009372215.1 of Acinetobacter portensis. Classification (GTDB taxonomy): domain Bacteria; phylum Pseudomonadota; class Gammaproteobacteria; order Pseudomonadales; family Moraxellaceae; genus Acinetobacter; species Acinetobacter portensis. The sequence goes on from NZ_LWRV01000032.1 coordinate 8,354, forward strand.
TTGCCAAAAGTTGGCTTGGAAGATGTGCCCGCTGAAATTCAAATTGTGCAAGGTCAACTTCGTGAAATTATTTCGAATCAAACCGATACGCCTTTAAATTTATACCATGCAGGCACTAATGGTATTTATTACAATCAAGTACTAATTCAAATTCCAGATGACATCGTAAAATCTCCTTACTTTAGTTTATTGTCTATTTTGATGGGTGAAGTGGGCGCAGGTGAATACGATTATCTAGAGTTGCAACAACTGCAAACTGCTGTAAGTGGTGGCATTGGTATGGGTGCATCTTTACGTTCAAAAGTGGACGATAAAGGTAAAATTACGGCATGGTTAACCCTTACGACTAAATCATTGGTCAATAATTTTGAAGCAATTCGTTTGTTAAAAGTTGCTTTTGAACAATTACGTTTCGATGAAAAAGATCGCATTATTGAGCTTTTACAACAACGTAAAACGCGTTGGTCTTCACGTCTTTCTGGTTCTGGTCATAGTTATGCAATGCAAATCGCAGGTCGTAACCACAGTGCCTTAGCGTTGCGTGATTACAATACAACAGGTTTAGGTGCTTTAAATTGGTTAGGTGAATTGGTTAGCAATATTGAAAAAGATGATGCTGCTTATGATCAACTGATTCAAGAATTAAAAGTCATTCATAATCGTTTATTGAAAGCACCAAAACAGTTCTTATTGGTCTGTGAAGAGCATCAGTCAGATCGTTTAATTGAAGAAGTTCAAAATGTTTGGGATAAGTTGTCAATTCCAAATATTGATGCTGAACTGACTCAAGTTTCTTTTGAAAATAGCGATAAAGATGAAGCTTGGCTCATTCAAGCCAATGTTCAGTTCTGTTCATCTGCTTACGCAGCTGTAGAAGTTTCACATCCCGATGCTGCGCCTTTAATGATTTTGGCTGCTTATTTACGTAACGGTTTCTTGCATAGTGCTATTCGTGAAAAAGGTGGTGCTTATGGTGGTGGAGCAAGCTATGACGGCAATGCATGTTCTTTCCGTTTTTATAGCTATCGTGATCCACGATTAGTTGAAACATTCCAAGACTTTGAAGCAAGTGTAGATTGGTTGTTTAATGCTGAACAATTACCGCATCAATTAGAAGAAGCCATTTTGGGTTTAATTGCAGGCATGGATAAACCAGGTTCACCTGCTGGTGAAGCGATTACAGCATGTTATTCATTATTGCATGCACGTACACCTGCGTTTAGAGCATTGTTGCGTGAACGCTTATTGGCTGTAAATTTAGATGACTTGAAGCGTGTTGCTGATGTATATTTGCGCAATAAAAAGCCAACTAAAGCTGTTGTAGCACCTGTAGCTAAACGTGAGCAATTACAACAACTTGGTTTCGATATTAAGCAAGTTAATTAATTTTTTCGGGGAAGTTTAAATGGCGTTTCAACATAAACCAATTTTATTGAGTTTAAGCACAGCTATGTTTGGTGCTGGGTGTATCGAGCAACTTCATGCGGCTAATGCAGTTTCACCTGCAAGTGCAGATGCATGTGTGGCATTACAATCGAATCCAGAGCGACTGGCTTGTTATGACGCGCTATTTAAAGCTCCAACATCAGAAACATCTTCTTTGGTTTCGGAGCGTGAAGCAGCACGTTCTATTTCAACTGAAACCGAAAGTTTTAAAGAAAAAATTAAAAATAATGTAGTTGCTGTTGATGCACCAAAATTTGATCCAAATACATCTTTACTTGATAGTCGTTGGGAGCTTTCACCCGAAAGTAAACTTGGCACATGGCAAGTTCGAGCGTACAAACCTGTTTATGTTTTACCTGCATTTTGGACATCTAAAAAAAATGAACAACCTGTAAGTAAAAATCCTCAAAATGTAGTTGCTTCTGATGAAATCGTGCCGCTAGATTCAATGGAAATGAAATATCAACTTTCATTGAAAACCAAGGCCTTTGAGAATATTTTTGGCGATAACGGTGATTTATGGTTGGGCTATACGCAATCATCTCGTTGGCAAATGTACAATGCGGATGAATCTCGTCCATTTCGTGAAACCAATTACGAGCCTGAAGCAAGCTTAATGTTCCGTACCAATTACGAAATGTTTGGTTTAAATGGTCGTTTATTGGGAGTGACATTTAATCATCAATCGAATGGTCGCTCAGATCCTTGGTCACGTAGTTGGAATCGTGTCATCTTCAATGTAGGTTTTGAACGTGAAAATTTTGCGTTGATGATTCGTCCTTGGTATCGCATTGAGGAGAATGCAAAAGATGATAATAATCCAGATATTGAAGACTATATTGGTCGTGGTGATTTAACTGCATTTTACCGTTATAAAGAGCAAGATTTTACCTTGATGTTACGTCATAGCTTAAAAGGTGGTGATGACTCACGTGGTGCTGCTCAGTTCGATTGGAACTTCCCAATTAGTGGTCGTTTACGTGGTAAGTTTCAATTATTCCATGGCTATGGTGAAAGCTTAATTGATTATAATCATAAAGCCACTTATGTCGGTTTGGGTGTATCTTTACTCGATTGGTTCTAAGTTTTAGTTTCAAAAAAAAGCCACTTTTAAAAGTGGCTTTTTTATGTCTAATTGATGACTTAGAAAAGATTAACCAATTTGTATGTCTGTTTGGGGATGTTTAATGCGACTTTTCTTAGGTGTAGCAATTAAATATGCCAAGGTTAAAGGTCCTAAACGCCCTGCGAACATAAGTAACATCAAAATAAACAAGCTTGCGGGTTGTAATTGACCTGTAATACCACGCGATAAACCAACGGTACAGGCAGCGGAAACAGCTTCAAATAGTAAATCTAAAAAGTGATGATTGGGTTCTAAAAGCAATAAGCTAAACAATCCAATAAAGATCAAAATACCTGTAATTGAAACAACAGCAAGTGCTTTAAATGAGGTTGCTTTGGCAACAGAATGGTTAAATATACGCAGTTCTTCAGAGCGTCTTAAAAAGGTGATGACGCTTAAAACCACAATAATAAATGTGCCAACTTTAATACCACCTGCGGTACTTAAAGAACCACCACCAATAAACATAAGTACCATGGTGACTAATGTTGAAGCATCTCTCATATTGCTGAGTTCTAAACTACTGAAGCCCGAAGAGCGAGGAACTGTGGCATGGAACCAAGCATTTAAAGCCTGATCACCCATACTCATAGGTGCTAAGGTGAGCGGGTTATTTGCTTCTATTGCCCATAAAATGATAAATGCTGCTAAATTTAAACCTGCAATGGTTGAAATAATCAGTTTGCTATTGGCTGAAAGCTTTTTCCAGCGTTTGGCACGCCTAATATCCATCAGTACCACAAAGCCAATACCGCCAATAATGTAGAGCATACTAATGGTAAAGGTAATAAAATACTTGTCGTGGAAGCTCATTAAGCTATTGGGAAATAAAGAGAATCCACCATTATTAAATGCCGAAACACTATAGAACGCGGCATAGAAAAAAGCTTTTGCAAAATCGTAATCTTGCATCCATGCAATGGTTAAAATAACAGTGCCAATTGCTTCAAAAAATAAGGAATAAAGTAAGACACCTTTTATGGTGAAAGAGACTTTGGTTAAACTGGTTTGTCCAATAGTATCTTGAGCCATGACTTGCTGTTTTAAACCAATTTTAGGTGACAAACTTAATGCAGCCAATATGGCAAAGGTCATAAAGCCTAAACCGCCACATTGAATGAGCAACATAATCACGACTTTACCAAAGACCGTATACGCTTCGCCTACGTTGACCACAGACAGACCTGTAATGGTCACGGCTGATGTGGCTGTAAATAGAGCATTAAACCAAGACAAATCACCATGATTTGAAAATGGTAATTTTAATAGTAGTGTTCCGATAATAATAAAACTAAGGAAACCAAGTGCTAATAAACTTGGTGGGCTTAAATTAACGCTATTATTATTTTTGTTGCGAAGCTGCTTCATAGCGATGTTCCTATTTCGCAGTGAAGTGTTTAGATAAGCGACGCAAAGGCTCTAAAGCACCTTCAATCACTAAAATATCACCCTCTTGTAAAACTAAATTAGGATCGATGATATAGCTAATTTCTTGTTCACGTTTATGCAAAATGGCACGAACTTCGGGTACATGATCCATCACATGATGAAAACGAGTTCCTTTTAAATTTTCGGTAATATCGACTTTTACTAAGTAATGATCATCATTTAATGCCATATAACGGCTAACCATCGGATAACTCAAAGATTGTGCAATACGAACGCCCATATCTTCTTCGGGATGAATAATTTTACAAATCCCTAAGTGAGTCAAAATCATGTGATGCGCTTTAGACTTAGCTTTTACCCAAATTTTTTCTACACCCAAATTTTTAAGATGCAAAACACACAAAATACTGGCTTCGATATCTTCACCAATGGCAACAACAACAGCATCACATTGCGTGATATTAAGTTCATCTAAAACATGTTCATCGGTTGCATCGGCAATCACAGAATGTGTTAGTACATCAGAAATATTTTCTACATACTTTTTTTCAATATCAATGCCAATCACATCATGTTTTAAACCGACTAGCTCTGTTGCAACAGTTGCACCAAAACTACCCAATCCAATGACTGCAAACTGCGCCATAGTTTTTCCTTAAATCAAATGTTTTGTGATGTTTAAATCGCCATGAATTTTAGCGTGTTTATTTTGCTTGCTATAGGTGAAACATGTTAATTCAGTATGTTGTTTTATATATGCTGAGATGAAAAATATATCGAATTAATACAGATCTTGATAGTGATATTTAAAAATCATGGTGAAGATCGATTTGTTAAAAATAGATGTAATGCTCGTGTGAATTTTATTGGTTCATTGATAAGTGGAGTATGTCCAGATTTTTTAAAGATGACTTGATGTGAATTCGCCACACTTTTCGCAATGATCTTTTGCCCTTGAATGGGGTATAACGTCGATTTTTCACCACTAAAAAAGGTGGTTGGGCAATTTAGCTGTGAAATTGTCTGACGATAATCTTCCTTATGATACAAGTAGTTATCGATATACCACTTTAAATAATCGAGGCGATGAATCGGTAAAACATATTTTTGCAGTTTTGGTTGCTTTTCTGCCAGTTTGAATAGAAATGGACTAATTTTATTGCTCGATTGAAAGGCAATAAACTCAGCCCATATTTTGACTAATTTATTCCGACTTTTTTCACTTAAATCTTCAATAAAAACTGTTGTGGAATGCTGATTTAGAAAAGTAGAAATTTTCTTTAATAATAATTTAAATTGCTGATGTTCTTGACCAAACAGACCATATTGCCATGAATCATCTACTGTGATTTTAGGTGTTTGATCGATATGTAAATAACTGCGTAAATGTTCTGAAAGATTGCCATATTGCATGCCGTGCATTGCCGTTGTTGCACCCATAGAATAGCCAATCAATTGAAAATCTTTAAGCTGCATTTTGTCGATAAGTGTACTTAAATCTTGCCAATGACTTGAAATGGCATCGAGTTGGGGAATTGCACATTGGCTTGAGCGTCCAAAACCACGCCAATCTGGAATAATAAAATGAAATTGATTTTTTAAAGCATAAAGAAACGGTAGCCACTGCCAACTTTGCATACCTAAACCAGAAAGCACTAAAACAGGTTGACCTTGCCCAAATTCACGAACATATAATTTTTCATTATCTTGCATGGTGTAATAAGGCATAAGATTGTCCTAATATTTGTGTGATTAATCATTGAACTTTTTAAGTTCAGGAATAACTTCTTCTAGCCACTCAATCCAACCAATTTCTAAATTTATACCCAATTGTAAAATCATTTTATGGATGTAAAGCGTGCGGCTTTGTACATCTTTATCATCAAAATCTTTAGCGAAAATTTGCTGATAAGTCTGTAATTTTTCTTTGTGTAGAATTAAATGTTGTTCAAGTTCAGGTAAAACGGTATTTCCACCTAATTGTGCTTCTGCACGTAGGCGCACCATCAATTCTTCACGTAATTGAGCGGGTTCGCTATGTTTGACCATCCAATGTGCCAGTTCGGTTCGACCTAATAACTCAACTTGATAGGTTTTTGTGCGACCAGCATAGTCAGAATCCTCAAGGGTTGAAATCCAACCTTTTTGTAGCATTGCATTTAATTCGCGGTATATTTGTTGATGCGTTGCATTCCAAAAGAAGCCCATTGATCGGTCAAATCGTCTTGCTAGCTCAATACCTGTACTTGGTTTTTCTAATAAGCTGGTCAGTAACACATGCGCTAAAGACATAAAGGTACATCATGTAATTTTTAATGGGTTTTATTATGCAACATGTTGCATAAAAATCAAATCTCGAATATAAAAGTATGCAACAAGTTGCATTAAACATAAAAATAGCCAGCACAAAGCTCGCCAAGGAGTATGTATGTCGAATTTTCCAAATTTATTAGCACCCTTAGATTTAGGTTTTACATCACTTAAAAACCGTGTGTTGATGGGTTCTATGCATGTGGGCTTAGAAGAAGCACCTGGTGGATACGACCGTATGGCGGCATTTTATGCAGAACGAGCAAAAGGTGGTGTGGCTTTAATTGTGACGGGAGGAATTTCCCCAAATGATGCAGGTGTTACATTCGCAGGCGGATCAAAACTCGATACCACAGCAGAAGCAGAAAAACATAAGGTTATTACGCAAGCGGTGCATGACGCGGGCGGTAAAATTGCCATGCAAATTTTGCATACTGGTCGCTATTCATATCAAGCTGAAAACGTTGCACCATCTGCAATGCAAGCACCTATTAATCCAACGAAACCACATGCTTTAACTTCAGCAGAAGTGAACCAAACCATTGCAGATTTTGTGAATTGTGCAAAATTGGCACAATATGCGGGTTATGATGGTGTGGAAATTATGGGGTCGGAAGGCTATTTAATTAACGAATTCATTGCTGCACGTACCAATCATCGTGATGATGAGTGGGGTGGATCTTATGAAAATCGGATTCGTTTTCCTATTGAAATTGTAAAAAGAACACGTGAAGAAGTTGGTGAAAACTTTATTATTATTTATCGACTTTCAATGTTGGATTTGGTGGAAGGTGGTTCTACTTTTGACGAAGTGGTTAAGCTTGCAAAAGAAATAGAAAAAGCAGGTGCAACGATTATCAATACAGGCATTGGATGGCATGAAGCACGTATTCCAACTATTGCAACAAAAGTTCCTCGTGCTGCATTTACCTGGGTTACTGAAAAGCTTAAAGGACAAGTCAAAGTTCCACTGATTACATCTAACCGTATTAATACGCCTGAAATGGCTGAACATGTATTGGCTTCGGGGCATGCAGATATGGTGTCTATGGCACGTCCAATGCTTGCAGATCCATTTTTTGTAGAAAAAGCAGAACAAGGACGTAGTGATGAAATTAATACTTGTATTGGTTGTAACCAGGCTTGTTTAGATCATATTTTTTCAATGAAAGTTGCATCTTGTTTGGTTAATCCACGTGCGTGTTATGAAACTGAACTTATTTTTAAAGATGTTTCTGTGGCTAAGAATATTGCGGTTGTTGGGGCAGGACCTGCAGGTTTGAGTTTTGCAATTTATGCCGCAGACCGTGGGCATAAAGTCACAATTTTAGAAGCGTCTAATCAAATTGGTGGGCAGTTTAATATTGCGAAAATGGTTCCGGGAAAAGAAGAATTCTATGAAACATTGCGTTATTTCAAACGCAAAATAGAATTACAACCGAATATTAAATTAAAGCTTAATCATCTTGCGACTTACGATGAACTAGCAAACTCAAATTATGATGAAATTGTGGTTGCGACAGGGGTAACACCACGCAAGCTCAATATTGAAGGGATCGATAACGCTAAAGTTCTTTCTTATATTGATGTATTGAAACATAAGAAAGATGTAGGTCAACGTGTTGCTGTTATTGGTGCAGGCGGTATTGGTTTTGATACAGCGGAGTATCTTTCTCATGAGGGAGATAGTGGTAGCTTAAATCCTGAAAAATTCTATGATGAATGGGGAATTGATACTTCTTATGAACATATTGGTGGCTTAAAACAGGCAAAAGTTGAAGAATCACCACGTGAAGTTTATTTATTGCAACGTAAAGCGAGTTCGGTGGGTGGTGGATTAGGAAAAACCACAGGTTGGATTCATCGCACAGGTTTAAAACACCGTGATGTCAAAATGATTGCAGGTGCAAGTTACGACAAAATTGATGATCAAGGTTTACACATTACGGTAAATGATCATCCAACTATTTTAGATGTCGATAATATTGTGATTTGTGCAGGACAAGAATCTTATACTGCAATGTATGAACAACTTGAAAGTTTGGGTAAAAATGTTCACTTGATTGGTGGTGCAAAAGAGGCGGGTGAACTTGATGCCAAACGTGCTATTCGTCAAGGTGCAGAATTGGCTGCAACAATTTAAAAGTAAATAGATTCCTCCCTTTTTAAAGAGGGATTGTGGTTGATGAGCCCCCTTTGCTAAAGGGGGCTCATCAAAGATGGAAGATAACAAAAAAAGGAATTTAAAATGACGTTAGAAACCACCGAAAAAGCCATTGCACGTTGGCATGAAATGTTAGAAACACGTGATATGAGCATCCTTAATGAATTGCTAGCCGATGATGTTGTATTTCGTTCACCTGTGGCATATAACCCTTATGCAGGTAAGCAGGTTGTATTTTTTATTCTGAGTAATGTCATTCAGGTCTTTGAAAATTTTACATATCATCGTGAATTTTTAAGTGAAGATGGGTTGAATGTGGTACTTGAATTTTCCGCGAGTATTGGTGAGAAAAAATTAAAAGGCATCGATATGATTCAATTTAATCATCAAGGAAAAATTATAGATTTTGAAGTGATGATTCGACCAAAAAGTGGATTAGAAGCTTTAGCTGTCCTTATGGGGCAACGTATGCAAAATATGAAATAGCTGTGTTGAATGAATTGTTTTTGAGATAGGCATGTTTTTTGAACGTCAATATTGGGTTAATTTTGGTAGATCAATAAAATGAAATTGAGTGTTAAGAATGTTCGTAAAATATCTTCCATGACCTTAGATAAAGTCACTGGCGCAGAAGTGCCGAAACTTTATTGTAAGCCTGATGGGTATTTGAAAGACATTTTGGATCAATTGCCACAGCTATCTCAAAAATATCGACCAACGCCATGGTTAAGTAATACGCATGCACATTTGTTATATTTCGATTTAATCAAAAAAAGATTTGTACATCTTGAATATGATTTGATTGAGCAACTTGAAATGCAAGACGGTGGTATCACGGGTATTGCTTGGTACGGTCTCCATTTACCCTCTGAGACACCTACAATTGTGGTCATGCATACAATAACAGGTTCGCCTGAAAGTATGCGTGAGTTGGTGCGTGATTTACATGATTACACAGGATGGCGAATTGCTTTATGTTTACGCCGTGGTCATGCAGATTTACCTTTAACTGTGCCTCAGATGAATCTTTTTGGGTCAACTGCAGATTTAAAAGAACAAATTTCTTATATTCAACATAAATTTCCGAAATCAAATTTGTATGGTGTCGGTTCGTCTGCAGGTACGGGTTTACTTGTCCGTTATTTGGGTGAGGAAGGTGATAAAACCCCATTGAAAGCAACTTTTGCGCTATGTCCGGGTTATAACACCGAATTGGGCTTTGCAAATGTTCATCCTGTTTATAGTAAAATCATGACGCAGAAGTTATTTAAAAGATTTATTGTGCCTTATCGGCAAACGTGGAGTTCGACGGAGTCTGTCGCAGAAGTATTACAAACTAAAACCTTGGTGGAATTTGAAAAAGCTTATTTTGCTTTGGCAGGTTTTGAAAATTATGAAAGTTATACTCAAGCAACAAATCCAATTTATGTTTTTGAAAATATTAAAGTCCCTTTACTTATTTTAAATGCTGAAGATGATCCTGTTTGTCATATTAAAAATTTCTATCCCTATCAGCAAACGATTGAATCTATGGATGATGTAGCTGTTATTACAACCAAAAAAGGCAGTCATTGTGGATTTTATGAAGGGCTTCATTCACGTTCTTGGGCGACAAAATTAATAAGTGATTTTTTAAAGAAATTTGAATAAAGGTGTCAGAAATAAAAAAAACCAGCAAAAGCTGGTTTTTTTTATTTCTAATTTGCTAGGTCTTATAAAAATAATAACTTAGTTTTCTAAAGCAGGTGTTGCTGCTGCAATTGCTGCTGCGACTGCATCATCTTCAGATTGATTGCTCGTGCTACGGTTTGCTTTAGGCTGAACAGCGGGCTTTTCTTCAACTTTTGGTGTTACTGCTGCAATAGGAGCAGGAGTTACGCTTTCTGTTGTTTCAGTAGGTTGTGCTTCTTGAACAGAGCGACGTATTTCAGTTGTTGTATTTTGAGTTTCAGTACGCTCAATCTGAACAGTCTCAGGGATAGCTTGAGGAGCTTCTTCAACAGGCTGTTCAAGTGGTTGAAGATTTACAGGTTCAGATGAGGCAACATCAGTTTGCTCTTCTTCTTTCGGTGCTTCTTTTTTTACGCATGCTGTTAATAATAAGCCGGTCGCAATTGCTGCACAAATTAAAAGTTTTTTATTCATAATGGTAAAAATAGTAGCTTGAATGGATTTTACTATTATAGCAGTAAATTAAAATATGAAAATCCTATAAATGATTGGAATGACATAAAGCAAAAATGATTATAAAGTGATCAATTGTCGAATGTTCGAAGAATAGATGCGGAATGACTTTGCTTTATGGGTACAAGGTAAAGTAAAATCACGCAACATTGTAAGCCGATTTAGGCTCGTTTGTATGAGAAACCCAATGACCCATTTTATTTTCGTTACTGGTGGTGTTGTATCATCACTAGGTAAAGGTATTTCAGCTGCTTCAGTTGCTGCACTTTTAGAAGCTCGTGGTTTAAAAGTAACCATGGTCAAAATGGATCCATACATTAATGTCGATCCAGGGACAATGAGCCCATTCCAACACGGTGAAGTTTTTGTCACAGAGGATGGTGCTGAAACTGATTTAGACTTGGGCTATTACGAGCGTTTCTTACGTCGCGCGAAGATGACAAAGTTAAACAACTTTACATCTGGTCGTGTATATCAAGACGTATTGAACAAAGAGCGCCGTGGTGATTACCTAGGTGGTACAGTTCAGGTTATTCCGCATATTACGGATAATATTAAAGAACGTGTAATTCGTGCAGGCGAAGGCTATGACGTTGCGATTGTGGAAATTGGCGGTACAGTAGGTGATATCGAATCACTTCCATTTATGGAATCTGTACGTCAGTTAATGGTTGAGCTTGGTCATAACCGCACTATGCTCATGCATTTAACATTGCTTCCATACATCAAGTCTGCAGCAGAACTTAAAACAAAACCAACTCAGCATTCTGTTAAAGAATTGCTTTCGATTGGTATTCAACCCGATATTTTAATCTGTCGTACAGAATACGATGTAGATGCGGATACAATTCGTAAAATTGCATTATTCACTAACGTACAAGCACGTGCAGTGGTTGTATGTAAAGATGCAAAATCTATTTATCAAATTCCACGTACGTTCTATGAACAAAATGTTGACGATTTAATTTGTGAACGTTTTGGTTATAACGATTTACCAGAAGCCGATCTTACAGATTGGGATAATGTTGTTGAAGCATTATTAAACCCTGAATACACGGTTCGTGTTGCAATGGTGGGTAAATATGTTGAACTTCCAGATGCTTATAAATCTGTAAACGAAGCACTTTTACATGCTGGCGTTAAAAACCGCGTTAAAGTTCAAATTGACTATGTCAATGCTGAAGAGCTTGAAAGCCAAGATGTTGCGACAGTGTTAAAAGATGCTGATGCAATTTTAGTTCCAGGTGGTTTTGGTGAACGTGGTACTGAAGGTAAAATGAAAGCAATTCAATTTGCTCGTGAGAACAAAGTTCCGTTCTTAGGTATTTGCTTAGGTATGCAGTTGGCTGTAATTGAATATGCACGTAATGTTGCGGGCATTGCAGATGCGACATCTACAGAATTTAACCGTTCTACTAAGTCACCACTCATTGGCTTAATTACAGAATGGTTAGATGAGCGTGGTGAAGTTCAACAACGTAATGCTGAATCTGACCTTGGCGGCACAATGCGTCTTGGTGCTCAAAAATCTGAATTGGTTGAAGGCACTAAAACACGTGAAGTTTATGGTCATGCTGAAATCATCGAACGTCACCGTCATCGTTACGAAATGAACAACCGTTTTATTCCTGCTCTAGAAGAAAAAGGAATGAAAATTTCAGGTTATTCACCGGTACAACACTTAGTAGAAACTGTTGAGATTCCTGCACATCCTTGGTTTATCGCTGTACAATTCCATCCAGAATTTACAAGTTCACCACGTGATGGACATCCATTATTTGCTAGCTTTATTGACGCTGCTAAACAGCAGTACAAAAAAAACTAAATAATGGGTTTTTAGGATCAAACTAGGGAAATTTAAATGTCAGCATTAAAACCACAAGAAATTGTAAGTCTTGGCGATATTCAAATGGCGAATCATTTACCATTTGTATTATTTGGTGGAATGAACGTACTTGAGTCGAAAGACTTAGCTTTTGAAATTGCTGAGACTTATGTCGATATTTGTACACGTTTAGGTATTCCTTACGTGTTCAAAGCAAGTTTTGATAAAGCCAATCGTTCAAGCTTAACCTCTTTTCGTGGCCCAGGCTTGGAAAAAGGACTTGAGTGGTTAGCTGACATTAAAAAACACTTCAATGTACCAATCATTACTGATGTACATGAACCTTATCAAGCTGCACCTGTTGCAGAAGTTGCTGATATTATCCAACTTCCAGCATTTTTAAGCCGTCAAACTGACCTTGTTGAAGCGATGGCAAAAACAGATGCCATTATCAACATCAAAAAAGCACAGTTTTTAGCACCGCATGAAATGCGTCATATTCTAAATAAATGTTTAGAAGCTGGAAATGACAAGCTTATTCTTTGTGAACGTGGTTCAGCATTTGGCTATAACAACCTTGTTGTAGATATGCTTGGCTTCGATCATATGAAAGAAATGAATGTTCCTGTGTTCTTTGATGTAACACATGCACTTCAAACTCCAGGTGGACGTTCTGACTCTGCGGGTGGTCGTCGTGCTCAAATTACAACATTGGCACGTGCGGGTATGGCAACAGGTTTGGCTGGTTTGTTCTTAGAGGCTCATCCAGATCCTGAAAAAGCGAAGTGTGATGGTCCTTGCGCATTGCGTATGTCGCAACTTGAACCATTCTTAGCTCAGCTTAAAGAATTAGATACCTTGGTAAAAGGCTTTAAAAAGCTCGATACACATTAATTATAGACACATTGATGCCTTCTAAAGCATCTCGTTATTAATCAACAGAGGAATTGTTCATGAGTCAAATCGTTGACATTCGTGCACGTGAAATTTTAGACTCTCGTGGTAACCCAACCATCGAAGCTGACGTAATCTTAGCATCTGGCGTGGTTGGCCGTGCATGTGCACCATCTGGTGCTTCAACTGGTTCTCGTGAAGCTTTAGAACTTCGTGATGGCGACAAAGCTCGTTATTTGGGTAAAGGTGTTAAAACTGCGGTTAATAACGTAAACACTTTAATCCGTGATGCTTTATTAGGTAAATCAGTCTTCGAACAAAAAGACATCGATAATACGATGATTGCGTTAGATGGTACTGAAAATAAAGAAAAATTAGGTGCTAATGCAACTTTAGCTGTTTCATTGGCTGTTGCTCGTGCTGCTGCTGATGAAAAGAAAATTCCATTGTTCCAATACATTGCAGATCTTCGTAACAATACGAACTTGATCATGCCTGTACCTATGATGAACATCATTAATGGTGGTTCACATGCGGACAATAATGTTGATATTCAAGAATTTATGATTGAGCCTGTTGGCTTCACTTCATTCGCTGAAGCTTTACGTGCAGGCGCTGAAATCTTCCATTCTTTAAAATCAGTTTTAAACAAAAAAGGTTTAAATACTGCAGTTGGTGATGAAGGTGGTTTTGCGCCAAACCTTCGTTCTAACGAAGAAGCGATTACTGTTATTCTTGAAGCAATTGGTCAAACAGGCTACAAAGCAGGTTCTGATATTATGCTTGCGCTTGATTGTGCATCTTCAGAATTCTACAAAGATGGTCAGTACATTCTTGCAGGTGAAGGCAACAAAGCATTCACTAGCAATCAATTCTCTGATTACCTTGCAGGTCTTGTAAACCAATATCCAATTATCTCTATTGAAGATGGTTTGGACGAGTCTGATTGGGAAGGTTGGTCTTACCTAACAGAAATTCTTGGTGACAAAATCCAATTGGTTGGTGATGATTTATTCGTTACAAATCCTAAGATTTTACAACGTGGTATCAATGAAAAAGTTGGTAACTCGATTTTAATCAAATACAACCAAATTGGTACGTTAACTGAAACTCTAGATGCAATCTATCTTGCGAAAGATAATGGTTACTCTACTGTAATTTCACACCGTTCAGGCGAAACAGAAGATTCTACAATTGCAGATCTTGCTGTGGGTACTGGCGCAGGTCAAATTAAAACTGGTTCACTTTGCCGTTCTGACCGTGTAGCGAAATATAATCAATTACTTCGTATTGAAGAGTTGACTAAAGCTGCTTATCGCGGTAAAGCTGAGTTTAAAGGTTTAAACTAAGCGACTATATGTTAATACTACGTTTATTCGACTCAATTTCGAGTAAAGTGTTATTGGGCCTCGCGATCATTTTGATCGCGGGGTTTCAGTATGCCTATTATTTCGGTGAAGGTGGGGCGTTAGACCATCAAAAACTGACTCAAAAGATACAACAACAAACAGAACTTAATGTAGATTTAAAAGAACGTAATCGCATTTTAGCGGCAGAAGTATATGATTTGAAAAATGGTGTAGAAGCCATTGAAGAACATGCTCGCTTAGATTTAGGCTTAATTAAGCCACATGAAACGTTTATTCAAATGAGTACAATTAGTACGCAATATAAACCCTTATATGTTAATCCTTATCAAAACTCAGACTTAAGAACAAATGAATCAGAAGAAGAGCTTCCTCCAAACCAATAAGCTTTGGGCTGTCATTCCTGCTGCAGGTTCGGGAAGTCGATTTTCTAAAACAGAATTGAAGCAATATCAAAGTATTTTGGATAAAACTGTTCTTGAGCATTCTGTTCAGCGTTTAAATCAATTGCCATTGTCAGGTTATGTACTTGCCATAGGTGAGCAGGATAATGTTGCCAAAACTTTAGATTTAGCAGAAAAAGATAAAGCACATTTTTGTATTGGTGGACAAGAAAGAGTTCATTCTGTATTAAATGCACTCAATTATTTAATTGAAATTGCATCGGAAGATGATTGGGTTTTTGTGCATGATGCAGCACGTCCTTGTGTAAGTGAAGCATCTTTAATTCAACTCGTAGAAACAGCTGTATCACAAAATACTTGTGCTATTTTGGCAATACCAGTTCGTGACACACTTAAGTCTGTCGCTGAACATCATCAAATTGATAAGACGGTCAGCCGTGATCATTTATGGCAAGCGCAAACGCCACAAATTGCTCGTTTAGGCGATTTAAAAAAGGCAATTGAAAAAGCTTTATTCGATAATATTGTCATTACAGATGAAGCCAGTGCATTAGAATATGCGGGTCATGCTGTTAAGGTTGTGCAAGGGCGAGCGGATAATCTCAAAATTACATATCCTGATGATTTAGTGCTTGCATCGCTGATTTTACAATCACAAAAATAAATTTTATGTTTATTAAAGCAATTATCAATCATAACGCTCATATTTCCGATTCCAACTCCTAGATATTGCTCATATAATTAGATGTATTCGGAACCTAAAATAAACTTGAAAGCTAATGATACCATCACAGCAGTATCGTTTTTTACGTCACGCACTACGTGATGGTAGAAGCATTAATGATAAATCATCAAAATGGACTAAATTACATTTAGACCCATGGTTGTTGTGCTTTTTAATTTTAAATGCAGTTCTTGGTTTAATGGTTGTGTACAGTGCAACTGCCGAAGACTCGGGTATGTTGCTAAGGCAGTCAATTAGCTTTGGTAGTGGCTTTGTCATAATGTTTTTATGCGCCCAAGTTCCACCTAAAGTTTATCAAGCAGTCAGCCCATATCTTTATATATTCGGCATATTTATGCTGCTCTTGGTTTTCGTGATTGGTGAAACAAGATTAGGTGCAAAACGTTGGATTACCTTGCCGGGCATTGGGAGTATGCAACCCAGTGAGGTCATGAAGTTTGCAATGCCACTGATGATGGCTTGGTATTTTGCAAAACGTGCTTTCCCACCGAAATTAGTACATATCATCATTGCGCTTGTTTTAATGATGATTCCGTTTATTCTGGTTCTTTTACAACCCGATTTAAATATTGGTCTGATTATTCCAGGTATTTTCGTTCTTTTTTTAAGTGGAATGTCTTGGCGTTTGATTGGTGGGGCGCTTACAGCATTTGCTATAACAATGCCTGTCATTTGGATGTTTGTTTTACAGGAATATCAAAAAAAGCGCATATTAACGCTTTTCGATCCTGAAGCAGATGCACTTGGTGCAGGTTGGAATATCATTCAGTCAAAAATTGCAATTGGCTCTGGTGGCTTAATGGGGAAAGGGTTCTTAGAGGGAACACAATCTCATTTGGGTTATTTGCCTGAACATCATACAGACTTTATTTTATCGACCTATTCAGAAGAATTTGGCTTTATTGGTGTATTTTTATTATTTAGTTTATATGCCGCAATTATTTTTCGCTGCTTATATATCAGCATGAATAGTTACGATAATTTTGGCAGATTGATGGCAGGTGCAATTGGTCTGACATTCTTTTTCTTTGTATTTTTAAATTCTGGAATGGTCAGTGGTATTTTACCTGTTACCGGTGATCCATTGCCATTGTTGAGTTATGGTGGAACGGCTGTTATTAGCTTGCTTGCAAGTATGGGTATAGTCATGTCAATTCATACTCATAAATAAAATTAATAAGATGATCAAAGCCCTGAAAAAGGGCTTTTTTTATGTCAGATGGATCGGTTAAAAGCATAAAAATATACGACTTAAGTTGTAACAATAGTTCAATGCAGCTCTATTGTATTTACATTGTTTAATCTATAAGCTTATTCCGAGCGTAAATTAGACATCTTAGAAATTAAAAGAATTTAAACTTTAAATTGGTATAAGAATTGCTCGTATTAAGACAATAGATTATTGCAGGAGAGAAGCACATAGAAGTGCTCGCCGAAGGAGCAACACCCCAGGAAACTCTCAGGCAAAAGGACTGTAATAATCAAAAAATCTGGAGAGAAGTGCATATAAAGGCACTCACCGAAGGGGATGGTTGATTCATTTTTAATGATAGATCGAAGCTCTCAGGTACAAATGACAGATGGGGCATACACAAGGAACAGAGCGTCCAAAGGAGTGCTTATGCCACATATTATTGTAATTGGTGCTGGTATTACAGGTGTTACATCTGCATATGAACTTTCATTACTTGGTTATCAAGTGACAGTTCTAGATCGACATTTATATCCCGCAATGGAAACATCTTTTGCAAATGGTGGTCAGCTATCAGCATGTAATGCTGAAGTTTGGAATCAGAAATCTACAATTCTGAAAGGGATTAAATGGATGTCGCAAAAGTCGGCACCACTTTTACTCAATCCATCTTTCAGTCTACATAAATACAGTTGGTTATTTGAGTTTATGGGGAATATTCCTCATTATGAAGCGAATACACATGAAACAGTGCGTTTGGCTTTATTGGCGCGTAAACGCTTGTTTGAAATTGCAGATGAAGAAAATATCGATTTCAATTTAGAAAAGCGTGGGATTCTGCATTTTTATCATAATAAATATGATTATGATGTTGCGATTAAAGTGAATGACATGCTGTGTAAAAGCGGTCTTGAGCGACACGGTGTAACAAATCAAGAAATTAAAGAAATTGAGCCAACATTAACAGGCGACTACTACGGTGGTTTTTATTGCCCAGGTGATGCGACAGGCGATATTCATAAATTCAGTACAGGATTGGCGAAAGTTACTGAAAATAAAGGTGTTAAATACTTATTCGGCACCAATGTGACAGATGTAAAACATCATTCAGATCATGTTGAAGTCATTTACAGTAAAAGTGATGAAAACATGAAAGATGAAGATCTTGAATCTACATCTTTGAAAGCAGATGCGATATTGGTTTGTGGTGGTGTTGGAAGTTACCAGCTTGCAGATATGTTGGGTGATCGTGTCAATATTTATCCAGTAAAAGGTTATTCAATTACGGTAAATTTAAACGATGCCAAAAGTGTTGAAAATGCACCTTGGGTTAGCTTACTCGATGAAAGTGCAAAAATTGTTACTTCACGTTTAGGCGAAGATCGTTTCCGTATTGCAGGAACTGCGGAATATAATGGTTATAACCGTGATATTCGCGCAGACCGAATTCAGCCTTTGGTCGATTGGGTAAATCGTAACTTTGATGTGTGCACGGAACATGCAGTTCCTTGGTCAGGTTTACGTCCAATGATGCCAAATATGATGCCTGTTGTTCGTGAAGGTAAGCGTGAGCGCGTCTTCTATAATACAGGTCATGGTCATTTAGGTTGGACTTTGTCTGCGGTAACCGCTGCAATGATTAGTCAGATTATCCACGCGAAACATCCTGTGTAAATATTAAATGCTTTATGGGTCTTTTAATACTTGTAAAGCAATATCAATAAATGCCTGTGTTGCTGGTGTAACACGGGCTTTATTTTTTACAGCAAGTCCAATCTAAAGCTTTATATTAGGTTAATCAAAGGCTAATGCTTTTTTTAATAACGAATAATTTGAATACTTCATTTATTTTCAATCAATTTTAAAATACTTAGAATTGCAGATTGAGAAACATGATTTTTTATGTACACTTCTATTTTCACTAAATAAAAAAGTATTTGTATTCATGTCTTTATTGATTTTTGTATCTTTATTTCCGCTTATTGCACTTATTGTAATGGGGTATGTACTTAAGCAAAAACTATTTGTTGATGATGTATTTTGGAAAGGTGCAGAAAAAGTAAATTATTATCTATTTTTTCCCACAATGTTATTTCTGAATTTAGCATCTGCCGATATTAATGCGAATGCAATTCATCAAATCATGTTAGTCATTGGTATTGCATTTGCAGTAGCGATGAGCGTACTTTATTTATTAAAAAGTATAAACAAAACATCATCTGGACGTTTTGGTGTTTATGTTCAAAGTATTCTTCGTTTTAATACTTATATTGGTTTAGCTGTTGTTGCATCATTATTTCAGCAAAAAGGAATGACAATTTTTGCAATTATTTTAGTATTTTGCATTCCTATCGTGAATATTTTATCTGTTTTGGCTTTTACAAGTGCAGATCAGATGAAACCCTTAAAGGTGTTTATTTCTTTATTAAAAAATCCATTAATTATGGGCTGTATAGTTGGTGGTTTATTTAATATTTCAGGATTAACACTTTGGGTAGGTTTTGAAAATTTTTTGAAGCAGTTAGCCTTATGTAGTTTGCCTTTGGGTCTAATGTGTGTTGGTGCCGCTCTACAATTTAAAGGTTTAGGGCGAGATATATTACCAATAACATCGAATACATTGGCACGTATGTTTATTATGCCAAGTTTAGCATTTGTTTTATGTTACCTATTTAATATCCCAAAATTAGAAACACAAATATTAGTATTGTTTTTTGCATTACCAACAGCATCTTCTTCTTATATTTTAACCAAGGTTTTAGGTGGTGATAGCCGTTTAATGGCAAGTATAATTAGTATTCAAACGGTATTTGCTGCGCTTAGTTTACCTATTATTTTGTATTTTCTTTTTTAATGAAGAAAGTGATTAATCTAAAAAAGCAGATTAATGAACCTGCTTTTTACTACATCAGTATTAATCATAAAGTCTATAAATTCCGACAAATCTTTCGCAATTTTTTTGCTCAGTTTTTACCAATAAATAAGCTTTACTGTAATTAAATTGATACTTACAGTCATTTTCATTGTCTGTAATATTATTTTTTTGCTCAGTTGTTGAGTAGGCTAAAAAAGGAATAATTTGCTTTTCTAACTTATTATTTGGATTACGATATGCAATGCCTTCAACTTTTATATTATTTTTAGTGAGTTGATGAATTTGAATATAAATAGGTTGAAATGCTATTTCACCATTTTCATATTTTAAATAATGCTGAGTTAAACTTTGATTCATTGATGTATAAAAATTAAGTTGCTCAAGGCGATTATCAAATTGTTGTTTATAACAATTAAAACTTTTGCACTGTTTTAAATGGTTTACCCAAAGTTTCTCTGTATCTTCAATTAAACGTAGTGGGGCATCTGTTATTAAAGTTGCTGTTAATGTCTTTTCTTCAATTGCATTACGTTCAGTTATATATTGAGCTGAACATGCTAATTTTAGAGCAGAATTATTTTGACTAGAACAATTCAGGCCTTGGGCAAATGCTGAAGGCGAAGCCATGCAACTCAAAAAGAATATTGAGCCTAAATATTTAAAAAGATTAATGTCTGTTTTCAACAGCATGATCGCTTATACTTTCACTACGTTGTTTGCTTACTATAGCGAAATAGAAAGCATGAATACAAGATTTCGATGATTTATTTATGAAGGAGCTGAATGTGATTGCACAAATTCGAATTGGACAAGGTCTTGACGTTCACGCATTTGAGGAAGGTGATTTTGTTACGCTTGCGGGCATTCAAATTCCACATACGCATGGTCTAAAAGCACACTCAGATGGTGATGTTGTGTTACATGCTTTATGCGATGCCTTATTGGGTGCATTGGCTTTAGGTGA
This sequence comes from Acinetobacter portensis, assembly GCF_009372215.1. Classification (GTDB taxonomy): domain Bacteria; phylum Pseudomonadota; class Gammaproteobacteria; order Pseudomonadales; family Moraxellaceae; genus Acinetobacter; species Acinetobacter portensis. The sequence continues at coordinate 29,239 of NZ_LWRV01000032.1, forward strand.
TATTGGACAGCATTTTCCAGATACAGACCCCAATTTTAAAGGTGCTGACAGTAAAGTACTTTTAAAACATGTATATCAGCTTATTCTAGATCGTGGTTATCGCTTAAACAATGCAGATATTACAGTCGCTTGTGAACGCCCAAAACTTGCAAAACATAATTTAGAAATGCGTCAAAGTATCGCTAATGTTTTAAATGTAGATGTGACTCAAATTAGTATTAAAGCCACAACCACAGAACAACTAGGTTTTACAGGTCGTCAAGAAGGGATTCTATCTACGGCAACAGTTCTTATTGCTCACGCAAAATGATCGGGGCTAATTAACGATTGTTGTAAATCTTGTGTTGCTTTACGACCTTGAAGTTGTAAGGCAACAGCATGAATTAAGCCAGTCCACGTTTCATTTGGTTCCCAAACTTGATGAAACTGTTCTTGTGCAGTTGGCATATCAATATTCATATAATATTGACGATATAAGTACATAAGGCTAGCAACGCGATGATTCTGAGCGCAGTGAATCCAAACCATTTGTTTTTGTACAAGATGATCAATCAAGTCTAGAATAAGTAAGCACTGATCATCTGAAGGTGTATCCCAAAGAATAGGCACATGAAAATAATTTAAACCTAATTCTAAACAAATACGATCTTCATTTTCTAAATGTGGATCTGCATCCACCAAAGCTAAATTAATGACTGATGTAATGCCATATTCTTTAATCGCTTTGAACTGTTCTTCTGATGGTTGCCCAGAACTAAATAAGTGTTCATGAATAAACTGAAAATTAGATATTTCAGATAATTTATTTTCAATGTCATTCATATCGTCTTTCTTTTTAAACCAATATGAACCTTACTATAAAGCAAAACGCCATCTTATCGATGGCGTTTTTGAATTTTCTTTCTATTAACGATGAGGTAATACATCTTTTAAAGCTGCATCCATTTCTAGAAGCACTTTTTCAGTTGTTTCCCAGTCGATACAGCCATCTGTTACAGACTTGCCGTATTCGAGGTCACATAGATTAGCAGGGATGTCTTGACGACCACCTTTTAAATGACTTTCAACCATAACACCAACAATAGACTTATTACCTTCTACAATCTGTTCTGTTAAGTTTCGAAGCACAAGAGATTGTAAGTACGGGTCTTTATTTGAGTTTGCATGGCTTGTATCAATCATAATTTTGCCACTTACTTTTGCTTTAGCTAAAGCTGCTTCAGTGTCTGCAACAGAGCCTGCATCGTAGTTTGGTTTACCATTACCACCACGTAATACAACGTGTGCGTAAGGATTGCCGCTTGTACGAATTACGGAAACTTGTCCATTTTCGTTCAAACCAAGGAAGCTATGACTGTGTTTAACAGATTGCATTGCGTTGGTTGCAACAGTTAAACCACCATCTGTACCATTTTTAAAGCCAACAGGAGATGATAGACCTGAAGACATTTCACGGTGAGTTTGGCTTTCTGTGGTACGTGCGCCAATTGCAGACCATGAAATTAAATCTTGGTAATATTGCGGTGAGTTCGGGTCAAGTGCTTCAGTTGCACAAGGCAGACCTTTTTCATTCAATTCAACTAAAAGTTTACGACCAATACGTAAGCCTTTTTCAATATTGAAAGAATCATTCATGTCTGGATCGTTAATTAAACCTTTCCAACCAACTGTTGTACGTGGCTTTTCAAAATAAACACGCATAACAATGTATAAAGTATCTTTAACTTTTTCACTTAAGACTTTTAAGCGATCTGCATATTCATGAGCCGCAACAGGGTCATGAATAGAACACGGGCCAATAACAACAAATAATCGTTTGTCATTACCATCTAAAATATTACGAATGATTTCACGACCATGAAGTACTGTTTGATAAGCAGTTTCAGTCAAAGGTAGTTCTGTTTTTAATTGTGCTGGAGTTACGAGTGGTTGAAAACTTTCAATATTCACGTCGTCGATATCTGGCTGTGTAATTTGATTTGACTGTAGAGTATTCATTGCCGTCACTGGTTTGATTATACAAAAGGTTGCTTAATAGCCCGAATATAACATGAATGCCATGCATCTTTGTTATAAAAAAGACGAATACTAGTTTGAAAAAAAAGTGATGAATCGGGTATTTAATTTAACCGAGCTGATTTTTTTCAATATTTAAAACCATTGCAGATGTTGGTTTTTCAACAGGTTTTGCTTTTACAGGATTCAACATGAAGTTTATACCCAGTGCAAATAATGTAATTCCTAATATTTTACGAATCAGTTTTTCAGGCATGCGTGAACTAATTAAAGTACCCACAACAATTGCTGGAATAGAACCGCAAAGCAACCATCCTAATAATGTGAAATCTACATTACCCGAGCTCATATGACCTAAACCTGCAACTAAGGTCAGTAAAACTGCATGTACAACGTCTGAGCCAATAATACGAATCATGGGTAAATTCGGGAACATTAAAATAAGTGCCATAATGCCGAAAGCACCAGCACCTACAGAAGAAAGCGTGACAAAGACACCTAAAACGATACCCATAAAAATAATATAAGGACGTTTTGATTTTGCTTGTTGTTTAATGATTTCAATATCATCGGTTAATTCTGTTTGATGTTGCTTACGCAATTTATTGAAAAATCGCTCAATATGACCACGGAATATAATTGAAATGCCTGTAAGCGTTAGCATGAAACCTAAAACAGTTGTTAAAACTGATTTATAGTTTGAAGATTGGCTTAGATAATTATCTAAGACCCAATGTGTAGCAAATGATGCAGGAATACTACCAACAGCTAACCAAATAACGATTGGCCATACGATATTCATTTTTCTAGCATGAACCAAAGAACCGCAAAATTTAGAAATTGCGGCATAAAGTAAGTCTGTACCAATAGCAATATGCGGTTCAATTTTATAAAGACTAATCAAAATTGGTGTCATTAGCGAACCACCACCAACCCCCGTTATTCCTACACAGAAACCAACTAAAACACCTGCTAAAATAAACTCGATTGGGCCAGCCATGAAAAATCGCCAATTATGAAAAAACGTGCATATCTTATGACTTTAAAAGATAAGCTGTTGTCTTGATTAACGATTTGCTTATGCAAAAAATTGCTAAAGAATCTTATTGATGATCAATATCCTAATTTTTGATTTTAGGTTTTAAATCGTTTTTAAATAAAATAAAGATGGCTAAAATAGGTGTTGTGAAAATCCAAATACTTAAAAAAGCTATTGATAAACCATATACATATGTTAAAAGTATCAATGCTAAAATAAAAAATAAGCTTGATATAATTTTAGTTCTTTTTGTATTTTTAGAGAAATATTTTAATGGGCTATTTAATATTTTTTTACACTGTTTTTCGCTTGAGTAATAAAAGCCATAAGTAGATAAAAGAATAAAAAACAAACTCATTACGAGGAGAAAAATCTTCATTTTGTATATCCATTATTCGCTTTATCTTTTGCAATTTTGGCTTTTATTTTTTCATGAGATTTGAATTTTATGGGCTCAATTCGCTTATAAAGAAAAATGGCAAAAAGGATAAACATTAAAATAGAAATATCTATTCGAACAATTTTCCAATAGCTGAAATGGGCTGTTTTTACTAAAAATTCTGATATGTATATTGCATCTACAATGATTAATGTAAAACCTAATACAATGAATATTTTTAAAAATATTTTCCATAAATACTGTTTGGCAATAAATAATGAAAGAATAAATGATACGAGCCACGCGCTAAAGAATACGAATGTTTCTGTGCATATAGGCTTAAATATTGAATTTAGTCGATATGTCAAAAGGAAACTTAATATTGAAATTCCTAAGCCAATGAGAGCTGTAATGTTTAGTCGATTAACCAAATAATGCCCAAAATGAAATGCTTGAGTGTGTTTCTGAATTTGTCTTTTTAAGCTCCATAGCAAAAGTCCTGAAGCAATCATCACACAGCCTAAAATCCCAGATATGAATAGTGCGATTCGTAAAAAGGGTTGTGCAAAGGTCATCATATGAATGCCGTAAACACCAGCACTTAGTTTAGCTACAGCGCTTTGATTTTTAATGCTTGGTCGAATTTCACCTGTGACAGCATTGAATGTAGTTTGTGCGACATTCTGCGTAATGGTGTGATCTTCTAATGCACTGAATGTTGCTATGGCTTCGGATGTATTTGGATTTTTGATAGTAATAATATTGAGAGAAACATCGCCCATATTTTTCCGTACAAGATTTTGCATTTGTATAGAACTTAACATTTTTTCTGTTTGAAAACTGGGGTTTTCAATTGTTTTTACATTACGTATTTCTTCAAAAAATTGGAAATTATTTTCTGGATAAGTCTTTTGTATTCCTAAGGGGAAATATAGGTAAAACAAGATAGCTAAGCCTGTAAATGTAATGGTCAGAAAAAAAGGTAAAGCGATTACAGAACTAACATTATGTACATCTAAATAAGAGCGTTGTCCTTTAAAAGCACGAAGGGTAAAGAAGTCTGTGAATATTTTTTTATGTGTGATAATCCCTGAAATTAAACTGATGAGCATAATAAATGCAGCAAATGATACGATTGTGCGAGCAAGTAAAATAGGCATGCCATAGAGCTGAAAGTGAAATAAATATAAAAATTCACCTGCTTGGTTGTTTGAGACTTCTAATTCTTTTGCTGTATTTGGATCTAAAACTTTGCTATTAAATTGTCCATCTTGTGTTTGCCAAAATATTTTATTTACAGGGTTATTTTCATTTGCAATTTGCAAGTACCAGCTTTTAGCATTTGATGCATTTTTTTCTAAATAATTTAATGCACTATTAACAGCTACTTCTTGCTTGACTTGCATATTGGCAAGTTGTGGCTGACTCCATAAATTAATTTCATGGCGGTAATAGGTTAAAGAACCAGTTAAAAAAATAGTAAATAAAAACCAACCCAAAAGAAGACCGATCCAAGAATGTAACCATGCCATAGATTGACGAGCAGAGCTTTTCATTATTTATCCTAAAGTTTTGCTTAAAATAAATAGCAAGCTAAATAAAATGAGACTGAAGATTGTGAGTTTCATTAGAGATTGAATAATAAAACTATAAATAACAAAAATAATAAAAAAGAAGATCGTAATAAATGCGGCAAGATAAATTGCTTCAGCATTTCCCATGATGAATTGAAATAGCAAGGTAAGATTAAAAGCAAAATAGTTAGCACATAGGCAACCAACGATAAATGCTAAGAAAAATCGATAAAAAATGGTCAAAGCGTGCCAATGCTTAGAGTCTGTACTGATCATTTTACCTTCTATAACATTTGAATAGTGATTGGTGCGAAGTATTGAAATAAAAATATACAGTCTGCAATTACAGACCGTATATTTTAGAAAGTTTAGTTACCACTTATACGTTACACGCATATCTACAGAACGAGATGTGCCATAGTAACAATAGAATGAACAAGAACTTACATATTGTTTATTGGTTAAGTTCGTTGCATTGAGTTGGATATTAAGCTGTTCATTTAAAGGATAGCTTGCCATTGCATCGACTAATGTATAGGAATCTACTTTATATCCCGCATAATATTGTTGATCATCAGTACTACCAACATAACGTACGCCTGCACCAATACGTAATCCATCAAGTGGATGATTCCCTAAGAATAAATATTGAAGTTTTGCAGAGAATTGATCATTAGGGATAGCAGGAGTGCGAATGGTACTTGTAGTTGATAAATCTTGTTTAGAGTTGTTGTGGGTATAAGCAAATTGTGTAGATAGGTTATCTGTCACATTTAAGTTAGCTTGTAACTCTACACCTTTGTTTGTACGCTTACCAACCTGAGCAGAAATGTTCGAGCTATCAGCAACAAGTGCATTTTTTTCTTTTAAATCGAAGTAAGCAAGTGTGATATCGCCATCAATCCACGTAGGTTTGTATTTTAAACCAATTTCATATTGTTCACCTTCATATGGTTTATAGCCACGACCATTAGCGTCTTGCCCAGTTAATGGTCTGAAAGATGTTGAATAGCTAATATATGGAGAAATACCATATGGCGCATGGTATATAACACCAGTGTTATAAGAAGTGTGATTTACCTTATAACTATCGTGTGTAGCACCTTGCTGTGATTCACCTTCAGCTTTATCGTGGCGTACACCGACATTGACTTCAACTAAATCATTCCAATTCATTTGGTTAGATAAATAGAAACCGAGTTGTTTTGTATCTTGGGTATAAATATCACCAGTTCTAGCAAAATTAGGTGTATGAACTGGGTTAAATAGATCAATATCGGGAGCACTCCCAAATCCATTATTTACACCATCTGTTTTATTTTTTTGGTAATCAATACCCGCCATAATTTTACTGGTAAAAATTCCTGCGTTAAATTCTTTAATGAGTCGATTATCGATACTATATGTATCAGATGTACCATCTGTAAGACTATAACCACGCTTACCGATGCGATCATTATCAGAGCCATAAACGAAAGTACTAGTTAAATAGTTATTCATATGACCAAAACGGAAATTTTGTGCAAAACTTAATCCGTTATCAAACTCATGTGAAAATTCATAACCGGCAGAAACTTGCTCTAGCTTTAAGCGATCTGTATCTGGTTCACCTAAATTGTCTTTAGGATTAATTGTACCGTGTGGCGTATTAATTAAAGTACCCCAAATAGGGAGAAAGCCTGAGGTAGGCACACCATCTTTCTTTAAATAACTGGTTAAAACAGTAAGATTAGTTTTATCTGAAATATCCCATGCAAAACTAGGTGCAAAATAATAGTGCTTCATATAAGCACCATCCATAAGGCTGTCTGCCTGACGGTATAAACCGACTACACGATAGCGTAATGAGCCATCTTCATTGAGTAAACCACTATAGTCTGCACTAGCTTCACGTTGATCTAAATTACCAGCACTTAGATTAAACTCACCTTGAGGTGTTTTCGTTGGGCGTTTTGATACAAGGTTAACATTTCCCCCTGAACCAGTAGCACCGTAGTTAAATGAATTAGAACCTTTAACAACTTCTAAGCGTTCTAAGCCATAAATTTCAGGCTCCCATAAAAAAAAGCCATTGGGCGCTAATGCTGTACCATCTAATGTTTGACTAGCATCAAAACCGCGGATTTTAAACCATTGAGATTTATTATCTAGACCATAGGGTTGCGATAAAACACCGGCCTCATAACGTAAAGCAGCATCTAGTTTTTTTGTACCATCATCTTTAATTTTTTGTTCAGTAATAATATTTGCTGATAATGGTTGATCAAGAAGACTATCACCTGTTTTTTGTGCTGCGCCAACCACAATTGTTGGGAGGGTAACAGAATCATTATCTTGTTTAGTTTTACTTGGTAATTCATCATCTGCATAGGCATTTGTGTGAGCTATGAGTGTAGTAGATGATATGCATGCCATCATCAAAATGAGAGGCTTTAATTGGGTTTTCATCGCTTATATACATGTAATGTTAAACAGCATCATCTTAAATGATAATTATTATCTTTTGAATAGAAGGTTTATTATTAACGTAAATTAAACTTACTACTTGCAATTTTATTTTCCTATATCAATGTTTTTATGTGATTCGTGTGACATACAAGAGCGTGTTTTTTATGCATAGGTTAAATCTAATATTTGTATTTCGTTTAAATTTTAAGGACTATGTTAAAATTCAATTCAATCTGCATAGATAAAATAAGGAACTGGATTTGCAAAATCGAAAGCTTAAAATTGGAATTGTGGTTGGGGAAGTCTCAGGTGATACGCTTGGGGCTAAACTAATACGTAGTTTTCGTGAGCAAGGAATAGATGCCGAATTTGAAGGTATTGGTGGTCCTCAAATGATTGCAGAAGGCTTTAAAAGCGCTTACCCAATGGATATTCTGTCTGTAATGGGGATTGTTGAAGTACTTAAAGATATTAAAAAATTATTTGCTGTGCGTGATGGTTTAGTTGAAAAATGGACTAAAAATCCTGTAGATGTATTTATTGGTATTGATGCACCAGATTTTAATTTACGTTTATCTAAAAGCCTTAAGCAAAAGAATTTACCCATTAAAACAGTGCAATATGTGAGTCCATCTGTCTGGGCGTGGCGTCAGGGGCGTGTTCATGGCATTAAAGCCAATATTGATTTAGTTTTATGTTTATTTCCTTTTGAAAAAGCCTTTTATCAAAAGTTTAAAGTACCTGCAGCGTTTGTTGGTCATCCACTTGCAAGCCAGTTACCTTTGGAAAACCCACTAAATTCTGCAAAACAAGAATTAGATTTAGATATTGCACAAAAGCATATTGCATTATTACCAGGAAGTCGTCGTGGTGAAGTTGAGCGCTTAGGACCTTTAGTTTTAGACGCAGCACAAATTATTTATAAAAAATATCCTGAATATATATTTCTTGTTCCTGCAATTAATGACGCACGTAAACAGCAAATTGAAGCATTATTAAATAAATATCCTAATGATTTTAAAGCCAATGTTAAATTGATGGAGAATACGGATACAGAATCTAAAATTGGTCGTCAGGTGATGAATGCATCTGACATCATTGCTTTAGCTTCAGGAACTGCAACGTTAGAGGCAATGTTATTACACAGACCAATGGTGACATTTTATAAGCTGAATTGGTTAAGCTATATTATTATTAAATTATTGGCAAAAATTCCTTATTATTCTTTACCTAATATTATTGCAGGGAAGAGGATTATTAAGGAATTAATTCAGCAAGATGCCACGCCTGAAAAACTGGCAATTGAAATTGAAAAATTGATGGATGTTGAAAAATCTCAAATACAAGTCATGCAAAATCTGACGATGCATAAAAAGTTATTGGCTGGAAATAGTGAAGATCCGGTGAAAGCAATTTTAAATATTCTTTGAACGTTTTAACTTTTAAATTAAAAAATCGAGTCTAAGACTCGATTTTTTTTGTGCGTATAGAAGTCGACTTAAAATAGCCTAAGCAAAAATTTGATTGATTTCCTTCCTCAAAAAAATATGCCGACTATTTTCAGTTAAATCTTTATGCCAATACATCCCAATATTCAATTCTGGCATGTCTACAGGAACATCAAAAAAGTTGAGATTTTCAGCAGCTTGTAAGTGCATCAGTACATTTTTAGGAATAGTTAAAATTGCATTTGGATATTGTTCCAAAATTTGTAAGGCAGTTGAATAATGCTGACAGCGCAAAAAAACTTGTCTTGAATGTTGCTTTTTAGACAAATAAATATCTTCAACCAACATTCCTGTGCGTCGTGAAGAAACACCAATATGAGGGGAGTTCAAATAGACATTTTGATCTATAAAACTCAATTGTGAACACGCAACAAAATGATCTGACATTAACGCTGTAAACTGAATTTTTTCATCAAAATGACGTTCTAAATCGATGACAAAATCAATTTGCTGAGAGGCAAGGTCAGCTAAAACAGTCTTTCTATCTAACTTACTACTTAAAAATTGAATGTCTAAATTATGTTGCTGAAAGTGTTGAACGAGCTTGGGAAAAATCATCGGCTCAATTTCATCATGTATCGCAATTTTTAAACTTTGAACCATATTCGGTTCAAATACTTTTTTCTGAACTGAAATATTTTGAATGGTCGAAAGCGCTTTTTTAATGGATGAATAAATTTGTTCTGCAAAAGGCGTCGGGAGCATTTGACCACTTGCACGTACAAATAAATCATCATTTAATTGTTGTCTTAATCTTTGTAGAGCATGACTCGCGGCAGATTGACTAATACACAACATTTGAGCCACTTTTGAGATGTTTTTATGTTCATAGATCGCAATAAATAAAGGATATAAATTGATATCTATTTTATGAAATAGTGATAAATCAATGACGCTTTTATTATGCAAATTATTCATAGCAATATATTTAGTTAAATCATTTTATTCATAGTAAGTTTCGAGTTAATGTGTGTAAAGGATATATATAAATATTTTTAAGGATATTGTGATGTTTGAACTTTCCGCTCGTGCACAAGATTATCTTGAAAGAACAAAAAAATTTATAAAAGATGAAATTGAACCCATTGAAAGTGACTTTTGGAAAGAGGTTCATACACTAAATGTTGGTGCCGATTGGACAAAATGGCAATGGCCACAGCAATTAGAAATACTGAAAGAAAAAGCCAAACAAGCCAATCTTTGGAATATGTTTTTACCGTGTCCTGAATTGGGTCAGGGTTTATCTGTTCAAGAATATGCACATATTGCAGAACTTTCAGGTCGAAGCTTAATTGCACCCATCGTCTTTAACTGTAATGCACCAGACAGTGGCAATATGGAAGTACTTTGGCGTTATGGCTCCGAAGCACAAAAACAACAATGGTTAATGCCTTTATTAGATGGAAAAATTCGTTCAGTTTTTTGTATGACTGAACCTGCTGTTGCTTCAAGTGATGCAACAAATATGGAAGCGACTGCCGTTATTGATGGTGATGAAATTGTACTCAATGGTCGTAAATGGTGGTCTTCAGGTTTGGGAGATCCAAATGCAAAAATCATTATTTTTATGGCACATACACCAGATGCAACAAAAGACCGTCATCATCAACATTCAATGGTTTTAGTTCCTATTGAAACTACGGGCGTAAAAATAGAGCGTATGCTGCCTGTTTTTGGTGATTATGATGCACCTCATGGACACGGCGAAGTCAGTTTTAATAATGTGCGTGTGCCTATAGAAAACTTTATTGGCGGTGCAGGACAAGGCTTTGAAATAGCACAAGGGCGTTTAGGGCCAGGGCGTATTCATCATTGTATGCGTTGTATTGGCGCTGCGGAAAAATCACTTGAATTGATGATTGATCGAGGCATGAGTCGTACCGCTTTTGGTAAAGAAATTTTAAAACTTGGTGGTAATTTAGAACGTGTTGCAGAAGCTCGAGTTGCCATAGATCAAGCGCGTCTTTTAACCCTTTATGCTGCTTATAAAATGGATACTTTGGGCAATATGGCTGCACTGACTGAGATCTCAGCCATTAAAGTTGTTGCGCCAAGTGTTTTAGAAAAAGTGGTGGATATGGCAATGCAAATTCACGGTGGCGCAGGTCTTTCACAAGATACGCCACTCACAGGTTTCTTTGCACAAGCACGTTCTTTACGTTTAGCAGATGGGCCTGATGAAGTACATAAAGGCATGATTGCAAAACTAGAGCTTGCTAAGCGTGGATACAGCACACGTTCTAAAAAATAATGCACGATGATATATAGCATGATTTTGAAAGGACTTTGCGGTAAAAAACATGCTATAACAAATGATACTAAACATAAAAAATGAAATTTTAGGGTATTAGGAAAGAAAGATGTCAGCAATTGATGTTGGTGGAAATGTTCGAAATGGCGAAGAACTTGATGCTCGTGCTGTCGGTAATTGGTTGATCGAACATGGTGAGGAAATATCAGGTCCTGTAGAAGTTACCCAATATTCAGGTGGCGCTTCAAATTGGACTTATCGCCTAAAATATGAAAATGCGGATTTAATCTTACGTCGTCCGCCGAATGGAACAAAAGCCAAATCTGCACATGATATGTCACGTGAATATCACGTACAGCGCGCGCTTACCGAATATTATCCCGTTGTACCCGAAATGCTTTTACTTTGTCAGGATGACTCTGTCATTGGTTGCGATTTTTATGTCATGAAGCGAATTGAGGGAATTATTCCACGCGCAAATTTGCCTAAAGACATTAATTTTGATGAAAGCCAAATTCAAGAACTTTGTCGCAATTTCATTGATAAATTAATTGAACTTCATCAAGTGCCTTATGCAGGAACAGATTTAGAAAAATTAGGCAAGGGGGATGGTTATTGCCATCGTCAAGTTGAAGGTTGGGACAGTCGTTATAAGAAAGCCAAAACCCTGAATGTGCCATCTTTTAAATATGTTCGTAATTGGTTGAAAGATCATATTCCTGAAGATTCAAAAACGTGTGTAATTCATAATGATTGGCGTTTTGACAATATTATTTTAGATCCTGAAGATCCTACAAAAATTATTGGTGTTTTAGATTGGGAAATGGCAACTTTGGGTGATCCTTTAATGGATTTAGGCTCTGCATTGGCATATTGGGTTGAAGATTCTGATAATGCTATTTTTAAAGCCACACGTCGCCAACCGACACATCTAAAAGGCATGTTTACGCGTGCCGAAATTGTTGAATATTACTTAAATAAAACAGGCTTAAAAACGGATAATTGGACATTCTATGAAGTGTTTGGGATATTCCGTTTAGCCGTGATCGCTCAGCAAATTTATTACCGTTATTATCATAAGCAAACCAATAATCCTGCATTTAAAGATTTTTGGATTGTTATTCATGCCTTACACATTCGTGCGTTGAAGCTCATTGGTTTACAAAAAATTGAAGCCAATGAAATTGCACAAAAATATATCGCTAAATTTAAAGAGTTAATGCCTAAATGACTACAATTTACCTTGTTCGCCATGGACAAGCTTCTTTCGGTGCTGAAAGTTACGACAAGTTATCACCCAATGGTGAAATTCAAGCAAAAGTATTGGGGCAGTATTTAGATAAAATACTAAAAGAAGAGCCTTATGTTGTTGCGGGCTCTATGCAAAGACATCAACAAACCGCAAAAATTTCTTTGGCTGAATATTTCCCTGAAGTAAATATTGAAACCAATGATGCTTGGAATGAATTTAATCATCAGCAAGTTTTTGAAAGATATGATCCTAGCTTTTCAAACCCTCAAGCTTTAAAACAAAGCTTTGCTCAATCTGAAAATCCACATCAGTTTTTATCTGAAGTTTTTGGTCATGCAGTTAAGCGTTGGACTGCAAATGAACATCAAGATTATGATGAATCTTGGCCTGAATTTCAGAATCGTGTTGAAAATGCCCTAAATAGTCTTTGTGAGAAATTGATAGAAACAAAACCTCCCTATGCCGTTGTTTATACTTCAGGAGGGGTTATTTCGATTTTAATTGGAAAATTATTGGGTTTATCTGTAGAAAAAACGTTTGCATTGACTTGGGCAATTGCCAATACAAGTATTACAACATTGCGTTTAGTGGGCAATGAACCACAACTTTTGAGCTTGAATGAGCATCAGTATTTAAAAGCAATAGATCCGCAATTGCTGACTTGGGTTTGATAAACATTTTGATATAAATATAGGGATGATGATATCGCCATGACAAAAACAATTTTAATTACAGGTGCAAGTTCAGGAATTGGTGCAGGAATGGCACGTGAATTTGCACAAAAAGGATATAACTTGGCTATTTGTGCGCGACGTTTAGAACGTTTAGAGGCATTAAAACAAGAGTTAGAGTCCAAATTTGGCGTTCAAGTATCAACAAAAGTACTTGATGTGACCAATTATGAGCAAGTTTTTGAAGTATTCCACGCATTTAAACAAGAACTTGGACATATTGATCGTGTCATCGTGAATGCTGGTATTGGTGATGGTCGTCGTATTGGTAAAGGTCGGTTTGAAATAAACCGTGCTACGGTTGAAACTAATTTTATTTCTGCATTAGCACAATGCGAAGCTGCTGTAGAAATTTTTCGTGAACAAAATGCAGGGCATTTAGTGGTTATTTCATCTATGAGTGCTATTCGTGGAATGCCAAAACATTTAACGGCTTATGGTGCAAGTAAAGCGGGTGTTGCTGCATTGGCTGAAGGAATTCGTGCTGAACTACTTGAAACACCGATTAAAGTTACGACCATTTTCCCTGGATATATCCGTACTGAAATTAATGAAGGTGCTAAAAAATTACCTTTTGAGGTTGATGAAAAAACAGGCTCTCGCTTATTAGCAGCTGAAATTGAAAAAGCACCCGTTAAAGCCTATGTACCTAAATGGCCTTGGTTGCCTATTGGTTTAGCGATGAAAATACTGCCTTTGAAGTTGGTGAATAAATTAGGCTAATTCCTTCATAAAAATAAGTTTCTTACGAATATCTTCACATTTCCACTTTATAATAAATGATAACCAATATCATATATAAAATGGATTTTGAAATGAAAAGAGCAATATTTGTAATAACTACAGCATTATTGATAATGACGACTGCAAATGCAGCGCCAGATTCACAAGGAAAACGTCCAGATTTTGGCAATTTATGTCAGGGTAAAGCTGTTAATAGCAAAGTTACAGCTAAACATGGCGATCGAACGATTGAAGGAACTTGTCAAATTGGCTTTAAAGCAACAAATCCAAATGCTTTAGACCGTAGTGCTTCACGTGATCCAGCAATTCAAAATGCATGCAAAGCAAAAGCGAAAGGAAGTGCAGTTGTTGCAAAGTTGAACGGTAAAAATATTGCAGGAAAATGCGATATAAACTTTAAGCCTAATATGCGTCGCTAAGTTTTTAAATGCCTGTAAATTTTACAGGCATTTTTATATACGAAGTAAATTAGAGTAAAAAATCTAATTTAAAATCAATGTGATGAAAAGATAATCAAATGATTATGTATTTAATTAAAACACGTTTCATTTTTATTAAAATACTTTAATGTACAACTGTCCATTAATTTAAGGTTCACCCATATGTCTTTTTCTTCAGAAATGACAGATCAACAAAAAATCTCGAAAGTCAGATCTGTTGTGATGAAAGCAGGAGAAGATTTACGTCAAAGTTTTCCTATTCTTAAACATCAAAATTTTATTGGCGCGAGCATTTTATTTGTTGCGCTTGTAGGTATGGTTTTATGTGCAGTAGGTTATGCTTATGATTATCTACCTGTATGGGCATGTATTCCTTTAATTGCAATATTTGCATCTTTAACACATGAATTAGAACATGATTTAATTCATTATATGTATTTTAAGAAAAAACCATGGGCACATCATTTAATGATGGCTTTAGTTTGGTTGGCTCGTCCAAATACCGTTAATCCTTGGACACGTAGACGTTTACATCTACATCATCATAAATATTCAGGTTCCGAATACGACTTAGAAGAACGTGGCATTAGTAATGGCATGCCATGGGGCATTCGTCGTATTTTGGTCATTAGTGACCAGTTAATGACGGTATATTTACGCCCATTTCAAATGTATAAAATGATTGGTCTTTTTATCGAAAAACAGCCTGAAAAGGAACGTAAATCTGCAGTCATTTCTCAATTATTAGGTTTTATACCATTAAGCGTTATTTACTACGGTTTGTGGTATATCTTTGTTATTTATCACGTAGCAAATGGTATTGCACCAATTTTGGGTCAGAGCATTACTTGGTCTACAAGCCTAATTAAAGCCATGCCTGTCATTAATTTCTTAGCTGTTGTTTGGGTTATTCCTAATTTTATACGCTCATTTAGTTTGCAATTTATTAGCTCGAATATGCATTATTATGGTGATATCGACCCACGTGATGTCATTAAGCAAACTCAAGTGTTAAATCCTTGGTGGTTAATGCCATTCCAATTGTTCTGCTGTAATTTTGGATCTACGCATGCAATTCATCATTTTGTGGTAAAAGAGCCATTTTATGTACGTCAATTAACAGCTAAAACAGCACATAAAGTCATGAAAGAAGTAGGTGTTCGTTTTAATGATATTGGAACATTTAAACGAGTGAATCGTTGGAATTAAAAATTAAGTATATTCAAATAAAGAATCCCGTAATAAAAGCGGGATTTTTTTATTGCATATTTATCTAAATATCATTTATTTTCAGCAAAAAAGTCAATTAAAGCATCTTGTAAAATGACTTGCCAAATTGCATAAGAATGACCACCCACATAATACTTAAACGTGACATCATGTCCTTTACTTTTTAAGTCTTGAGCAACAATGGGTGCAGTTTCCAAAATGCTGAGTTCATTATTATTACGTGATGATTCATATGTATTTGCTGAAATATACCAATGTTGTGGTGGCTGAATTATTTGTTCACGAATAATTTTACTCATACCATTGGGTAAATCATTCGAGTTTTCTTGCCACCAAAATGAACCTGATAAAGGTACGATATGACTAATTTCATTTGGATTTTGTAAGCCTAAATAAGCAGAACTTAATCCACCTAAGCTTGAACCTAAAATCACGGTTTTTTGCTTATTTCTATTTTTTAATTGTTGATCTACCCAAGGAATAAGTTCTTCACGGAAAAATTGTGAATACTCAGCATTTGGGGTTAATTCTTTCGGTCGTTCAGTGCTGCTCGGATGCGCAACAAATATAGCTTGAATAGGAGGAAGCTTTCCTTGTTGTACTAAAATATCAAGGGCTTTTGAAACATTTAAAAGTTTGGCATATTCTTCTCCATCGAAAAAAATAGCCGTAATGTAGTCCTTATTTTTTATAGCTTTAGATTTATAGATGTAGGCTTTTCTATCATTTTTTAATATTTGACTATGTACTGTATATGCTACAAGTTCGGGCTGTTTATGTTTAGGATAATTCTGCGGATCTACAAAATTTGGAACATTAGATAAAGCTAAAATATTTTCGTTTCGTAATTGTGATGAATCATCTACAGCTAAAAATGTTTTGTTATTGAAAGGATCTAGTTTTTGAACCTGTAATACAGCACGGCGTTGAGCTCTAGATTCTTTTAAAGTTACGTTTAAATGTGGGCAATAATGAGATAAATATCCATCAATATTAGGTAAATCCACAGCAAAACTATAACTACCAATAAAGCGATTATCTACAATACTTTCCTTAAACCAAACATCCGTATCTTTTAAACGTGTTAACCATTCGTGGTCATTGCTAGGACCACCTATTAAACGAACATTTTGCTGAGCACCTTTCCATAAATAAATAATACGGCTATGTTTTGAATCGATACGTTCAATCATTGGTGCACCGTATTTTTCAATGTTTTTCCAAAATTGAACGATTATTTTTTCTTTATTTAAATAGTTTATATTAATTTGATTCTGTAAATTTAATAGAAGTTTGCTTTGAGGTTTTACATCTTCACATGGCTGAGCATATTGCAATAAACTTGTTGATGAACTTTCCGCATAAATTTCTAAACTCACTATACTTAATATACTAGTGAATAGGGTTGTTCTCATTTTTTTAAGCATATATATTCAACTCATAAAGCAAACTTAAGTATGATAATGATTCTTATTAAGAATAACGAGCTTTATTTAAATAAATGAATAATCAGCTATTTATTGTGGTTTTTGGACACTTCGGTCAATGTCTATAATCATGATAAATCATACAATTTATCTATAAAAATCACTCCAAAGAACTGATATGTTTTTAAAAGCTGCCACCATCGCTTTAATCCCTGCGCTGATTATTCAAGGTAAAAAAGTGAAGAAAAATACACCACGTTTGCCTGAACCTGAAGGTGTCCGTGAGGGTATAACAGGACAAGGGAAAAAGCTTTCGATTTTAATTTTGGGAGATTCTGCAGCAGCAGGTGTTGGTGTAAAAACACAAGAAGATGCTTTGCTTGGTGGTGTGCTTTCAGAATTGAAAGATAATTATGA
The DNA here is from genome assembly GCF_009372215.1 of Acinetobacter portensis. Taxonomy (GTDB): domain Bacteria; phylum Pseudomonadota; class Gammaproteobacteria; order Pseudomonadales; family Moraxellaceae; genus Acinetobacter; species Acinetobacter portensis. Next base: position 46,695 of record NZ_LWRV01000032.1, read on the forward strand.
AATTACATGGAAACTTCATGCAAAATCTGGTGATGCGACATCTCAAATTATACGTGCAACAGAAGCCTTACCTAATCAGCATTTTGATGTAGTGCTTACATCTGTTGGTGTAAATGATGTGACTAAATTAATGTCTTCAGATATATGGATAAAAAAACAAGAAAAGCTCTATGCGCTTATTCAAAATAAATTTCAACCAAGTTTAGTGATTGCAGCAGGTGTTCCACCCATGAATCTATTTCCTGCATTACCCAATCCTTTAGGATGGTTATTTGGTCAATATTCGAAAAAAATGAATGAAGAACTACAAAAACTAGTAGAAAAAACAGCGTATTTAGAATGGATTGAATACGATATTGTAAAATATCAGCATCTGAATTTACCCATGGCACATGATGGTTTTCATCCAAGTAAAGAAATTTATCAAATTTGGGCAAAAGAAGCCGCTGATAAAGTCCGTAAAAACTTTTAATATAGCTGAGTGCTTATTTAAAATGATGATTGCATAAATATGCAGAATATTGAAATTGAAACACATCCCTTAGCGCCATTTTTACCAAAAAACGGTAAGCTTCTTATGCTCGGAAGTTTTCCACCACCTAAAACACGTTGGAAAATGGATTTTTATTATCCGAATTATCAAAATGATATGTGGCGTATTTTTGGAATTTGTTTTTTTCAAAATAAAGATTATTTTTTAGATTTACCAAATAAAAATTTCCATCTCGATAAAATTGTTGAATTTTTAAATGAAAAAGGCATTGGTATTTTTGATACGGCGTATCAGGTACGACGTTTACAAGCGAATGCTGCTGATAAGTTCCTGCAAATTGAAACAGTAACGAATATAAAAGCTTTATTAAGTGAAATGCCAAACTGTTTTTCTATTGTTACTACAGGTGATAAAGCAACAGACACGCTAATGTTGTCTATGCCTGAAGGAGTGTTGAAACCACAAATTGGTCAGTCATCTACATGCATTTTTAATAATAGAGCTTTAAATTTATACCGTATGCCTTCTTCATCTCGTGCTTATCCATTGGCTTTAGAAAAGAAAGCTGAAGCATATAATGTATTATTTAAAGAAATAGGCTTACTATAAGTAAGCCTATTTCTTTTTATTAAGCATATTTCTTCGCTAAACCAACACATATAACAACAGCAATACTCACTACAATCATGGCAAGGTCAATATTTTCATGTAAAACTACTGCCGATAAAACCATACCAATAAAAGGTTGCATTAACTGAATTTGCCCAACTTTGGATATTCCACCTATAGCTAAGCCTTTATACCAAAAGAAAAAGCCTATTAGCGTACTAAATAATGCGACATAAATAAGGCTTAATATTGGTCCAATTTGAACGACTGAATAATCTATAGGTGCATATAAATATGAGAGAACAAGCATAATAGGGAGCATGATGGTTAAAGCCCAACAAATAACTTGCCAACCACCTAATTCGCGTGAAAGTTTTCCACCTTCTGCATATCCTAAACCACAAATTAAAACCGCAGCAATCATGTACAAATCACCTATTTGTAAAATTTGCCCTTGATCATGTAGCAGCATATAACCTGCAACAAAAGAGCTTCCTAAAATTGCAAATAGCCAAAATATAGGTTTAGGCTTTTCATTTGCACAAATCACGGCAAAAATAGCAGTTGAAAGCGGTAGCATTCCTACAAAAACAATTGATCTTGCTGCGGTAATGGTTTGTAAAGCCAAAGCAGTAAGCAGGGGAAAACCAATCACAACACCCGAAGCAACAATAAGTAATGATTTAAATTGACGATAATTAGGTTTTATTTGTTTTGTCGCAATTAAACAAATTAATCCAATAATTCCTGCAATAGATGCTCGAGCAAATGTCATAAATTCAGGACTAAAATCCATAACACCAATACGTGTGGCAGGTAGTGAGCCTGCAAATATTACAACGCCAATAAAACCATATAAAAAACCGTCATTAGTACTATTCATTGTTCAATACTCGTTAATCACAAGCTGATTAAACGATATTGATCATCTTATTTGGATATACAATCCAATACAATTTAAAGTAACTGTTATGGTAGATATTACAGTACAATTTTAAAAAAGCATGAAATCAAACTATGACTAAAACGAAAATAGAATCTGTTACAGAAATTATTCAGCAACAAATAGCCAATAAAAGTTTGATTACAGGCTCAAGGCTGCCATCTGTACGTCAATTTGCAAAACAAATGAATTGTTCTGTATCTACAATTGTTGAAGTTTATGCACGTCTTGTTGCCGAAGGTATTTTAGAATCAAGAATTGGTGCTGGTTATTATGTATTGGGTCATAGACCGAGCTATGACTACATTGAGCAAGAATTTAATTATCAAAGAGAAATTGATCCATTATGGATTTCAAGGCAAGCTTTGGAAGCATCTAATGATGCCTTAAAACCTGGTTGTGGATGGCTACCTGAAGATTGGATGCCTGAACAAACTATTCGAAAAGCTTTAAAACTCGTTGCAAAATCAGAAACATCTTTATTAATGAATTATGCTGTTCCACATGGTCATTTACCGCTAAGACAACTTATCGCACGAAAAAAAGAAGTATATGATTTAAAAGTTCATCCAAATCAAATTCTTATCTTAGATTCTGCAACACAATCCATCGACCTGATTTTTAGGCTTTTATTACAAGCAGGTGATGTCATTTTAATTGATGATCCTTGTTATTTTAACTTTCAAACGTTAATAAAAACTCATCATTTAAAAGCGGTAACTATTCCATTTACTGAACATGGTCCAAATATTGAAAAATTTAAGCAAGCACTCAGTTTGAAACCTAAAATTTATTTAACCAATACAGGTATACATAACCCTACAGGTGCGATTCTTTCATTACAAACAGCATATCAAATCGCAAAATTAGCTGAACAAGTAAATTTAATGATTATTGAAGATGAAATATTTGCAGATTTTGAATATACACCGGCACCAAGATACGCATCTTTAGCGGGTTTTGAGCATGTGATTCAAATAGGAAGCTACACAAAAACATTATCTGCTGCTGTACGTTGCGGGTATATTATTTCTAATTTGAAACTTGTTGATTCTTTAATTGATTTAAGAATTTCAACAAATTTTAGTAATAGTAATTTAAATGCAGAGATTATTTATCAATCTCTCATGGATACAAGTTTTCCTAAACATATTGATTGGCTTAAAAAACAGCTACTTAAGCTCACGAAAGACACCTTAATCAAACTTGAACAATTAGGCATTGAACCATGGATTATTCCAAAAGCAGGGATTTTTGTTTGGTGTAAATTACCTGAAGGTATTCATGCTTCTCAGCTTTCACAATTATGCTTAAAACAAAATATTATTCTTGCCCCTGGAAATGCGTTTAGCCAATCTGAAGGGGCTGAAAATTATATGCGTTTTAACGTTGCACAATGTATAGATAAGAAAATATTTGATGTACTTGCCAATGCTATTCAAGAATTACAGCAAGAAAATTAAGCTCAAAATTAATGATCGTATTCCACATAATCCCAAAGGTTTAAGCGGGCTTTAATTTCTTTACGCAAGTCTGGAATCATTGTTAAAAGTGTGCCGTCGATCCATAAAATTAAAGCTTGTGTTGAAAGCTTTTGTTCATTTTCATCAACTAATTGTGCACCTTTTACAATAGCTAATGTTTCATGGTTAGCTGGTGTTTCAATGCCTTTGAATAATACTTGTAATTCGTGTCCTGTATCTTGAATTAACCATTCCAATTCAATTTGAATATTATGATTGGATTTTAAAACAATTTGTCCTTCCAAAACTTCATTATCATTTTCACAGTCGTGATCTACACGAACTTTAGATAAAAACCATTCTTGCTGGCTTAAATCTTCTAGAGTCTGAAAGGGCGTTAAAATATTACTTAAATTAAATTGGCGACTTAAATCAAAGAATTGCATTACAAATAAAAGGGAGATAAATAAAGTGTGAATATTAAATTAAATATGCACTTAATTAAATACAAAGTTCGACATAAGTAAATTTAGGATTCATTTTTAGAAATATAAGCGCAAAAGTAATTCCTTTGTCATTACATCATCCATTCAATAGGTAAGTAGGATACGGCTTTAAAGGCAAAACGTTGAAATTTCGTCGTTTCAGGTTCTGTTTTATGAATAACAGTAGAACCATCAAATTTATGGTCTAACCAAATAAGATTACCTTTTTCATCTAGTTTTAGTTCATAGGCAATTACTGGAAGGTATTCATTAAGTGTTTAACTGATTTCATTTTCTAAGTCTTGGGATTCAACAACTAAACCGACTTCAGTATTTAAATATGCTGATCTTGGATCAAAATTAAAAGAGCCGATAAAGACCATTCCATCTATATCGAAAAATTTAGCATGTAAGCGAGATGCATTTTTATTTTTAGCAGGTATGACATTTCCTGTTGCCACTTCATACCATGTGCGTTTTGTACGTTCGATATACGGTTTAAACTCATACAGTTGTACACCAGATTGAAGTAAATCTTTTCGATATTTTTGATAAAAAGCATGCACAACAGGTACATCATTTGCCAAATAGGAGTTGGTTAAAACACGAGTCGTGACATTTTGACTCTGAATGCTTTGTAAGTATTTTAACCCTTTTTTTTGTGGCACAAAGTATGCAGATACAAGATCCATATGCTGTTTAGGTTGTCCCATAATTTTGAATATTTGCGTATGAATCAGTTCTTGTTCTGCTGCATTTGCTCTAATTTTATTTGGGGAGTCTGCTAAAAAATGAGCTTTTGCCCAGTGAATAGCACTACTTTTTAAGGTGTCACGAATCACTTTTTCGGCATTATAAACTTTCTGTTCTTGTTGCGTTTTTCTTAAATCATCTAATTCATATTTATCACGTAATTCTTTAAGAGCTTCAGCTGAACCTGCGCCCAATAATTGCTTTACCGAATAACTCAAATCATCATTCCAGAAAGTACTAAAAACCTGATTTGCCTGTAAAACAGATGGACCATAAAACATAATATCTAAGTCAGTAAACTGAAATTGGTCGCTAGCATCGAAGTATTCACGGCTAATGTTACGACCACCCGTTACTGCAATGACACCATCACCAATGATTAGTTTATTGTGCATTCTATGGTTTACATTTTTAAATCTGAATAAATAGTCTATTGCACGTAATTTTCTAAATTTGTAAGGATTAAATAGTTTAATTTCAAAATTTGGATGTTGTGCCAACTGTTTCAATGTTGAATCGAGTTGTATACCATTTTGATCATCAATCAATAGTCGAACTTTTACACCTCTATCCGCAGCTTTTAGTAGTTCTGAAAGTAAAAGTTGTCCAATGCTATCGTTTTCCCAAATATAATATTGTAAATCAATACTATGTTTGGCTTTATTAATAATATGAAGTCTAGATGCAATACTTAAAAATGCATCATCTAAAGCTAAATATGCCGTCAGATTTTGTTCAAGTTGCGTATTAAAGTTTTTGCCATGCAACCAATAAGCGCTATTTTCTTTAAGATCGGCAGAAGCTTGTGCTTGTTTTTGTGCTTCATTCATTGGCAAACTACATCCTGTAAGTAATATGATTAGTGTTGTAATTTTAAGAAATTTTCCATTTTTCATTAAAAATATATTCATATGGATGATTAAATCTAATTTCTCTTTAATATAACGTATGTTAAAGGTTGAAACTGCGAATAAAATAACGATACTGTAAATTAACTGTAAGCCGGTCATTAAATAAAGGAATGCATTCCATGAAATCTCGTGCAGCTGTCGCATTTGGTCCAGGTCAACCATTACAAATTGTTGAAATTGATGTCGCACCACCAAAAGCAGGTGAAGTATTGGTAAAAATTACCCATACAGGCGTATGCCATACAGACGCATTCACTTTATCTGGTGATGATCCTGAAGGTGTTTTTCCTGCTGTGCTTGGTCATGAAGGCGCAGGTATTGTTGTAGAAGTTGGTGAAGGCGTTACAAGCGTGAAGCCAGGTGATCATGTTATTCCACTTTATACAGCAGAATGTGGTGAATGTTTATTCTGTAAATCGGGGAAAACCAATCTTTGTGTGTCTGTTCGTGCTACACAAGGTAAAGGCGTAATGCCTGATGGCACAACGCGTTTTTCTTATAAAGGCGAACCTATTTATCACTACATGGGATGCTCTACATTCTCTGAATATACAGTGGTTGCAGAAGTTTCATTGGCAAAAATTAATCCTGAAGCAAATCCTGAACATGTTTGCTTACTTGGTTGTGGCGTAACAACGGGCTTAGGCGCTGTTAAAAATACAGCAAAAGTTCAAGAAGGTGATTCTGTTGCGGTATTTGGTTTAGGTGGTATTGGTCTTGCCGTTGTTCAGGGTGCAAAAAAAGCGAAAGCAGGTAAAATTATTGCAATCGATATGAACCCTGACAAATTCAAACTTGCAAAAGAGTTTGGTGCAACAGATTTTATTAATCCAAAAGATTACGATAAACCTATTCAAGAAGTTATTGTAGAAATGACAGGCTGGGGCGTAGATCATTCATTCGAATGTATTGGTAATGTCAATGTAATGCGTTCTGCACTTGAGTCTGCTCACCGTGGTTGGGGACAATCAATTATTATTGGTGTTGCAGGTGCTGGACAAGAAATTTCGACACGTCCATTCCAATTGGTTACAGGTCGTACTTGGAAAGGAAGTGCTTTTGGTGGTGTGAAAGGCCGTTCACAATTGCCAGAAATGGTTGAAGAAGCAATGAAGGGTGATATTAAGCTTGAGCCTTTTGTAACGCATACAATGGGATTAGAAAAAATTAATGAAGCTTTCGATTTAATGCATGAAGGTAAATCGATTCGCTCGGTTGTTCATTTTTAAAATTTAACCTTTTCGTGAGTTTATAAAAAGCCTAAATCATTAGGCTTTTTATATGCCTCAAAATTCTTTCATGAATCAAATAATGATCATTCATTAATATTCAATTTACGAATGAAAGTTCTATCGTCTCTAGGCTAAAGAATATATTCAGTAAGAATATGAAGGTGGTTTTTGATAAAAGCTAATCTTTATAGGAGAGCGGACTTCAGTTATGAATTTTCTGGTAATTAGAAAAGTGATTTATGAAGGAAATCTAGTGAAATTCTAATAAAATAAAGTAATCGATAATATGTAAAAAATTAACATAAATAAAATAAAATGGATAACAACTTGCTATATATAGATTTCCTTAAATCTCATATTATTATTGCTGAATAGTTTCTATTTGGTTTTTTATTTAATATTAGGATTTTATATGACTCATTTACGTATTTCTCAAGATTCCAAAACGAATCTGGCAGAAACATCCATGAGTCATAAAGATTCAAAAATTATATTCAGTGATGATCTTAAACAAATATTAGAAATGACACCGCAACTCATCTGGGTGCATAAATCAGAGCAAAATTATTGCAATTCAGCAATGAGAAATTATTTTGGGCATCCTACACATGATCTTCAAGTGCTAGATGCGCTAAAAGCAATTCATCCCAAAGATGCAGAATATATTTATACGTTTTGGAATGATGCAAAAAAAACAGGTTTAAGTTTTGAAAAAGAATGTCGTATTAAAGATGCAAACGGACTTTATCAATGGTTTTTACTGATTGCAAAAAGTACGAAAAATTCTGAAAATCAACTGGATTGGTTCGTCAGTTGCACCAATATTCACAATAGCGCAATTGCATTACGTGAAACTACAGAAGCCTTAAATACCAATACAAGTATGCTCGATGCAAGTGTTGATTGTATTAAAGTCATTACACCAGAAGGTCATGTTTCACACATGAATCGATCAGGATGTAATGCTTTACTAGGTCAAGATCGTGTCGATAAATTTGGCATGGAATGGTTGAGTCTATTGCCACCTGAAGCAAAAAAAGAAGGTCGTAAAGCAATTAAAAAAGCAGCGCATGGAAAAAATGCTCGATTTGCAGGAAAAAGTACAGCAGGTGGAAAAATCATGTACTGGGACAATATTTTAACGCCTGTGCTCAATGATAAAAACCAGACAACACGTATTTTATCCGTTTCGAGAGATATCACATTACAACGTCTAGCAGAACAAAAATTAAGATTAGCAAGTGAAACCGATGAGCTTACAAGCTTAATGAATCGACGAGCATTAAAAAAACGCATTTATAAAACATTAAAACATGCAAAAACTAAAGACTTATCTTTTGCGGTGATGATTATTGATCTAGATCATTTTAAACATATTAATGACACATTAGGGCATCATGCAGGCGATCACTTACTCAAAGTATTATCTAAAAGACTGCTTAAAAAATTACCTGAAAATACCTATATCTCAAGATTGGGTGGAGATGAATTTGCAGTTGTTGTTGAAAATGTCCGAAACTTAAGTGATTTAAGCAACACATCTAAAGTGATTTTAAAGCAAATTCAATTACCCATTAAATACAAAGGAAAAATACTCAGTGCAGGGATGAGTATAGGTTGTTCTTTATTTCCGAAGGATGCCCAAGATATTACGCATTTATTGAAATATGCAGATACTGCTTTAAATGATTTAAAATCACAAGGACGAGGTGGTTTCAGATTGTATGACTCTAAAATGATGAAAGATGTCCATTTAAAGGCGCAACAATTATTCACGGCACGTCAAATTATTCGCAATCATAATATTGAACCCTTTTACCAAGCCAAAGTTAATCTAGAAACATTACAATTAGTAGGATTTGAAGCACTTTTACGATGGAAAGATGAAAAAGGATGCATTCAATTTCCTTCAACAATTGCTGATGCTTTTAATGATTATGATTTGGCGAGTCAAATTAGCGAAATTATCCAAACTCAAGTTTTCCAAGATTTATCAACGTGGATTGAGCTAGGTTTAAACGTTGTTCCAATTGCAATTAATGCATCACCTGTTGAATTTATGCGGGATGACTATGCAGAATTAATTTTGAAACGTTTAGAAAAATATAAAATACCGCACAAATTAATTGAAGTAGAAATTACTGAGCATGTTCTTGAATCGAGAGGTTCGGAGTACGTCATTAGAGCTTTAACTAAATTAAAAAATGCAGGAATACGTATTGCTTTAGATGATTTTGGAACAGGGCATTCTTCTATGGCGCATTTAACCGATTATCCCGTCGATTGTTTAAAAATTGATTACAATTTTGTTCATAGATTAAATAAGGAAAAATCCGTAAGCGCCATTGTAGAAGGCATTACTAAACTAGGTCCTATTTTGTCACTCGATGTTATTGCTGAAGGCATTGAAACAAAAGAACAGTTAGAGAATCTAAAATCCTTTGGATGCTGTGTGGGGCAAGGCTTTCTATTTAGTAAAGCAGTACCTGAAAATCTGGCAAAAGACATGCTTACCAATAATATGTTTTTGTGAAATGTAGGTTTTTTGCTATGAAACAAAAAATATCTTGTCAAAGCTAGTCATTACAGGTATTTTGGTTAAAAGCTTATTTTTATTAGATGAAAAGATGTTAAAGCAACCTGTTATCTCAAACGCAACTTATTATTTCTGGCAATTTAGATAATTGCCTGAACGCGTTTGGGCAGATAAATAGGTTGCCCACCAGTTTATACCTGATCGGCAACCCGATCAGGTTTTTTTATGTCTTTTAATTTATATTTTGGAGAATTTTCATGAAAACATTAACTTTGTCATATTTTAGCAACTCTTATTGGTTTTACTTTAATCAACTTATGACGCAATCCACTAGACCCAATATGCTCAAATAAATGATCGGACTGAAAAAATACAGTCCAAAGGAATGAAAAATGAATGCTTTAGTAAATACATTAGAAAAAACAACCAACAAAGAAACGACTTTAAGTTTGCCAACAGAATTAAAGGCAGCGTTACCATTATCTGCAAAATTAGTACATCAAATTTCTGAACAACGCCAAACCATTCAAAATATCTTAAATGGAAAAGATAAACGATTGATGGTGATTACAGGTCCATGTTCTATTCATGACCCGATTTCTGCATTTGAATACGCTGAAAATTTATTAAAATTACAAGCACAAGTATCTGACCAAATTTTCCTTGTGATGCGTGCATACATAGAAAAACCGCGTACAACAGTGGGTTGGAAAGGCTTTTTATACGATCCAAACCTAGATGGATCTGCAAATATGCAATTAGGCTTAGAAAAATCGCGTCAGCTTTACTTAGAAATAATTGAAATGGGTTTACCCATTTCTTCTGAAATTTTAAGCCCTATGGCAACAGCATATTTTGATGATTTATTGGCTTGGGGTGCAATTGGTGCAAGAACAAGTGAATCTCAAATTCACCGTGAAATTTCAAGTCATATGCCGTTTAGTATTGGCTTCAAAAATGGTACAGATGGTTCAATTCAAATTGCTTTAGATGCCATTCAATCGGCATCAAATTCGCATCAATTTTTAGGTTTAAGCCAATCAGGTTTACCATCTATTATTGAATCGGATGGAAATCCACATGCACATTTAATTTTACGTGGTTCAAATACAGGTGCAAACTTTGCTTTGGTTGAAATTGAAAAAATCAAACAAAAAGCAAAAGGTGAATTACCTGCATTAGTGATTGATTGTAGTCATGGTAATAGTAGTAAAAATCCGTTAAATCAGCCTGAAGTTTTAAAAACCATTGTTGCAGAACGCTTAAGTACGAATGTTCGCGGTGTGATGCTTGAAAGCCATTTGGTTGATGGAAATCAGAAAATTTCGGATGAAATGACCTACGGTCAATCTATAACCGATGGCTGTTTAGGTTGGGATAAAACGGCACAACTTTTAAACGATGTTGCTGATACTTTAAGATGCCGTGAAATCAAGCTTAGTGCCTAAGTTGTTATTTGTTTAAAAAAAACCTCTAACTTTTAGAGGTTTTTTTTATTATTTCAGATGAAAAACAATATGAAGTTTAGATTAATTTTCATTTAAATATAAATATGTGAAATACTTCAGGTTTTTACATCTCGTAACACAACACAAATTATAAGAATATGACTTTAGATAAAATATAAAATGTTGTTAATTAAAGCAATATTTTTAATATTTCATATAATTTTAAAGTGAATTTATTAAATGTACACCACAGAATTGCTCGACGAAGCGCGTAAATTTATGTTCCACATGCTCACCAAAGTGGTTGAGTATGGCGGATCTGACTTATTTATTACCGCAGATTTTCCGCCTAGCATTAAACATCAAGGTTTAATGAAGGCATTCGGTCAGCAAGAATTAACATATGAAAAAACAAAGTTATTTGCCTATAGTTTGATGAATGAACGTCAAAGAGTAGAATTTGAAACTGAACTTGAATGTAATTTTGCCATTAGCATTCCCAATGTTTCTCGTTTTCGTGTCAATGTATTCCAGCAACAATTAAATGTAGGCATGGTTATTCGTACCATTACTGCTGAAATTCCAAATTTTGAAAAGCTAAAACTTCCTGAAACGCTAAAAAGCGTGATTATGGAAAAACGAGGTTTAGTTTTAGTGGTGGGTGGTACAGGTTCGGGTAAATCGACATCTTTAGCTGCGATGATTGATTACCGCAATGAAAACTCGGCAGGGCATATTATTACCGTAGAAGACCCCGTTGAGTATGTACATAAACACAAAAAATCGATGATTACACATCGTGAAGTCGGTGTAGATTGTCATTCTTGGCACAATGCTTTAAAAAATACGCTGCGCCAAGCACCAGATGTTATTTTAATTGGTGAGATTCGTGATACTGAAACAATGGAACATGCTATTGCTTTCGCTGAAACAGGGCATTTATGTTTAGGTACGCTTCACTCAAATAATGCAAACCAAACACTTGATCGAATTATTAACTTCTTCCCTGAAGAACGTCGTAATCAATTGCTTATGGATTTATCGAGTAATTTAAAAGGCATTATTTCACAACGGTTAATTCGAACCCAAGATGGTAAGGGGCGTCGAGCTGCTGTTGAAATTATGTTGAATACGCCATTGGTTGCAGATTTAATTCATAAAGGTAATTTCCATGAGTTAAAAGAAGTGATGTCACGTTCACGTGAATTGGGCATGCAAACTTTTGATCAAGCATTATTCGATTTATATAATTATGGTGAAATTTCATATGAAGAAGCATTACGTAATGCCGATTCACTCAATGAATTGCGTCTACAAATTAAGTTAAAATCGACACGTCAAGATTCAAGTATCCCAACAAAATCATCTTCATTTAGTATGAATCATAAAGCTGATGATTCATAAATCTACACTTTAAAATTAAAGTGAATCATCATAAAAAAAGGCATCGAATAAGATGCCTTTTTATTTATTTTTACGAATGTTGTTTTATAAATATTTAAATTATAAGCCAGCTTCGTATTGTTCAGCTGAAAGTAATGCTTCAACATCTACAATATTGTCAGGCTTAATTTTATAAATCCAACCTTTGCTATATGGCGCATCATTTACAAAATCTGGGTCATCTTCTAAGTCAGCATTTACTTCTACAACTGTACCTGAAATAGGTGCATGAATATCTGAAGCTGTTTTTACAGATTCGACCACACCTGCTTGTTCACCCGCAGTAATATGCTGACCTACATCAGGAGCTTCAACATAAACTAAATCGCCCAATGCATCTTGTGCATGGTCTGAGATACCTGTAACAACAAGATCACCTTCAATACGAACCCATTCATGCGTTGTCGCATACTTCAATTCTGTAGGGTGATTCATTGTGGTAACTCCTTAAAATACGGCAAAATAACATTTGTTATGATTTATACATGTTTTTACAGCAAAACAAAAGCTGAATTCGCAAAGATATAGAGATCAACTGTTTAGACTTCAATCACTCTAACAAATAAATATAAATAGGCTATGTCAGCATTGCGAATGGGACGATATTCAGCATAAAAATGGCTTATTTGGGCTTTCTAAAAACCAAAATTTTAGTGGATGAGTTAAGTAATACATCATCATGTTGGTTTAAAGCTTGAGTGTTGTAAATCACAATACCACGATCAGGTTTTGACTGAGATGGAATAATATCTGTAATTTCAACTTCAACATGCAAAATATCATTTGGTCGAGTGGGTCTTGGCCAACGCATATTAACTTCAGAACCAATTAAACCATCTGCAAGTGGAAAACATTCTGTCCATAACCGCATAACGATAGAAGATGTATGCCAACCACTTGCTGCAATCCCTTGAAATATTGGATGATCTTTAGCTCTTTCTTCATCTAAATGAAAAACTTGAGGGTCGTATTTACATGCAAATTCTTTAATTTCATCAAGAGTTACCAAATAGTCGCGACTAATAAATTTATCACCAATATTTAAATCTTCTAGATACAACATTCATTAGGTTCCTTTGCTTTTAGTTGCTATTGATCTATTAAAAATCCGCCTGTTTGACGCTGCCAAAGCTTCGCATAAATACCATTTTTAGCAACCAATTCATCGTGCGTACCTTGTTCTACAATATGACCTTGATCAAGAACAATTAAGCGATCCATTTGAGCAATAGTCGAAAGACGATGTGCAATTGCAATGACCGTTTTTCCTTTCATTAATTCATTTAAGCTACTTTGAATTGCTGCTTCAACTTCAGAATCTAATGCACTTGTGGCTTCATCTAAAATTAGAATAGGGGCATCTTTTAAGAAAACTCGAGCGATTGCAATACGCTGGCGTTGACCACCTGAAAGTTTTACACCGCGTTCACCAACATAAGCGTCATAACCTTTTTTGCCACGTAAATCGGTTAAATATGGAATAAACTCTTCAGCTTTGGCTTTGCGAACAGCTTCAAACATTTCTTCATCTGTGGCATTTGGACGACCATATTTAATATTTTCAGATACAGTACGATGTAATAAAGATGTATCTTGCGTTACAAGTGCGATACTTTTTCTTAATGTATCTTGTGTGACATCTTCAATATTTTGACCATCAATGAGAATACGGCCTTGGTTTAAAGTGTAAAAGCGAAGAAGCAGCTGAATAAGTGTAGATTTTCCTGCTCCTGAACGTCCCACAACACCAATTTTTTCTCCTGGCTTTATGGTTAAATTCAACTGTTCAATCACATTTTTATCGTTATAAGCAAAATTTACATTTTCAAATAAAATTTCGCCTTTATTAACGGTTAGCTCTTTAGCATCTTTTTTATCTTGAATACTAATAGGGCGCCCTAATGTTTTCATACCATCTTGAATTGTGCCTACATTTTCAAATAATGCGGAGGTCTGCCACATAATAAATTCTGCAATACTATTAAGTTTTAAAATCATAGCTGTTGCAGCGGCAATTACACCTAACTCGGCCTTACCAATTGTCCAAAGCCAAATGGCAGTACCTAAAACACCAACATATAAAACAATGCTCAACATATTAATGCTGATTTCATACATTGTGCCTAAACGCATTTGCTTATAAACAGTGGTCATGAACTCTTTCATCGAGTCTTTTGCGTATTGACTTTCACGACCCGCATGTGCAAAAAGTTTTACTGTTTGAATATTAGTATATGCATCTGTTACGCGACCTGTCATTACGGCGCGAGCATCTGCTTGAGCATGTGAAATTTTGCTTAAACGTGGAATGAAATAAAGTGCAGCACAAATGAAAAGTGTAAACCAAACCAAAAGTGGAATAATTAAAATAGGTGATATTGAGCCTAAAACTAAAATCATGGTGAAGAAATAGATAAATACATAGGCTAGGATATCACCCAAAATGACCCAAAATTCACGTATAGCTAAAGCTGTTTGCATGACTTTTGACGATAACCGTCCAGCAAAATCATTATGAAAAAAATCTAAACTTTGTTGTAGAAGTAAATTATGAAATTTCCAGCGCAGACGCATTGGAAAAGTACTATAAAGAATTTGATGTTTGATAATTGATTGGAAATTAGCAAAGAAGATGTTTGCAATTAAAATACACGTTAGAAGTGTTAAATTTGTTTTGTGATCCGCTAAAAATGTTTCAGGCTGACTTTTACTGAGCCAATTGACTAAATCGCCAATTTTTGCATAAAAGAGTGCTTCAAAGCTTGCTGCACCTGCTGTACATAGTACAAGAATCAATAAATAGGGGCGAACACCTTTTGAGGCCTCCCAAACAAAAGGAAAAAAGCGAGTTGGAAGCGGTTTATTAAGCCCTTCATTTGGATAAGGATTTAATAATTTTTCAAACCACTTCAACATATTCAAACTCACTTTAATGTGCTGTAAATACTTAAATTACATTCTTTATTAGAATTTCATTTAAGTTTATTTATTAAATGCAAGTTTATCATGAAATTCTAGATTTAATGGGACCGTTCTAAACATGTAATTAAATTGTAAAAACCGTATATTCACATGATGTTTTTTGTGAAATTTATATAAATACAACAATGATATTGTAGAAATTCTTTAAAATAATGCTCAATAAAAAGGTTTACTGTTAAATTAATTTGAGAATTTTATGAAAAAATTTGTTTCATTTCTAATAATGAGTTCTATGACTCTGCCATTTTATGCATCTGCGAATGCAAATGTTAAAAGTAAACTTTTTATTCAACAAAACGATGAGACTAGTAACGAAATTAAAGACAATAATAAAGTTGATTTTTTTGAGTTGGCTAAAAAAAACGAACAACCTCTACCAACACCCAATTGGGATTCTTCAGATACGGTTAATATGAGCCAACACGACAGATCGCAATATTTATTTAATCAACGTAATTACTCTGCCTTGAATCATGAAGTGAATATCCAAAGAGCTGATGCACTTAAAAAAGCACGTGATGATGGAAAAATTAGTAATAAAAAATATCACAGAGAAGTGCAAAATCTTAAAATGTACAATCAACCTAAAGGACCTGGGTCTGTAGGTTTTTCAATTCCTTGGGAATAAGGTCACTTATTCCACTTTTTAATGCCTTGAATATTTAAAAAGAATTAAAAAATCCCCTAAAAATTGGGGCTTTTTTAATGAGGTCAGTGAATGCTTTTTACCACATTAAATCATCTGGAATAACATAAGCAGCGTACGGATCTTCTTCATCTGTAATGGCTTCATTTTTCTCTGAATTATTCACAATAATAAAGCCTTCTAACTTACTATTAATTCTGTCAGCAAGTGCTTTGGGTAAAAACGCATAGCTTTCACCATCTTTTGCAATAACAAGGCTACCTGCAACTAAGGCATTATAAATTTGTTGATTGATATAAACTTTTTTAATTTTACTATCATCAATAAATTGATACGAAACATCGCCATCAGTATTACGAATTTTATGTTGATTGATCATTTGTAAGATAGAAGCATATAGCTCTTTTTCTTGCAGAATAGCTTTTTTCTCTAGTTCAATTGCTTGATCTTTAGCAAGTTTAGATTGCTTATCTTGTTCAATCTTTGCTTTTATTTCAGCATCATGACTATCGCCCGTGCGTTTTTCATGAACAGCTTGTTTAGACAGTTTTTTCGCTTTTTTATTATCGACTAAACCCGCTTTGAGTAACTGAGCTTGAAGTGCATTTTTAACCATAAGAAATTATAAACCTATACTTTGTGTCGATAATGGAAATAAACGCCCCAATAAATGAAGCTTAATACAAGGCTTAAACTAGCAGGTATGAGGAATGAATCTAATTGTAAACGTGGATAAATACATGCCGCAATAATACCGCCAATTAAGAAACCAATCAAAATGAGTAAATGTAGAACAACTCGTTTTAGATCGATATCTAAACCACGCAGGCGATAACCTAATGCGAGCCCTAAATCTGTTAATACGCCAGATAAGTGTGTTGTACGAATGATGGTGCCTTTGTAATGGCTGATCATTGCATTTTGCACACCCATTGCAGCACTTGCCCAAAGTAAAGCATATTGCGGGAAATAGGGTAGAAATATCCAACATAATAAAATAAAAAAAGCCACCAAGCTTAGCGGAAAACCATAACGGCGACCTAAGCTGAAGTGACTATTTCCAAGAATCAGCCCACTATAAAATGAGCCAACAACATAACAAACAACAATAAGAAATAAATAGAGAAGCTGTGATAGATTCCAATCGAGCAGTGCCATTGCAAACATACTGACGTTACCCGTCATATGTGAAACAGATTGATGAAGTACGGTCACTAGACCCAATACATTCACTATTCCTGCATTAATAGCGAGGAAAAAAGTCCCAAATTGTAGCCAATATGGCAAAGTTTGAAATGGCATAGCGACATCTATACTAAGTTAATCATTTTATTAACTTATTTTAAACCACGATCTACTGCTGCTGTAAATAATACATCAGTCGAAGAGTTTAATGCTGTCTCGGTTGAATCTTGTAGAACACTGATGACCATACCAACGGCAACCACTTGCATTGCGATATCCGAACTAATACCGAATAAACCACATGCAACAGGAATAAGTAGTAATGAACCACCTGCAACACCAGAAGCACCACATGCAGAAATTGTGGCAACAACAGACAAAATTAACATTGTTGTGAAATCAACAGAAATACCTAAAGTATGAACAGTTGCTAATGTTAAAACAGTAATTGTTACAGAAGCACCTGCCATGTTAATTGCAGCACCAAGCGGAATTGCAACACTCGCTGTTGATTCAGGAACACCTAAGCGTTTTGCAAGGTCTAAATTCACAGGAATGTTTGCAGCTGAACTACGTGTAAAGAACGCGGTAATACCACTTTCACGTAAGCATTGAAAAACTAACGGATACGGATTAGAACGCGTCATCATTGCAACCATAATTGGATTGATGACTAAAGCAACAAAGAACATTGTGCCGAGTAGTACCGCAAGAAGGTGCATGTAGCTTGAAAGTGTTTTTAAACCTGAATCTGCAAAAGTCACAGCAACTAAACCAAAAATACCAATTGGTGCAAGGCTAATAACTAAACGAATCACACGGTTTACAGCATCAGCGGCATCGGTAAGGAATGATTTTGTTGTTTCAGATGCATGACGAAAAGCAACACCAAGTGCAACAGCCCAAGCCAAAATACCAATGAAGTTTGCTTCACTAATAGCAGTTACTGGGTTTGCAACAAAACTTAAGAGTAGGTTTTTTAAGATTTCAGCCAAACTACCAGGAGGCGACATATCTGCTTTAGCAAGATCTAAGATTAATTGACTTGGGAAGATCATGCTGACAATAACTGCACTTAAAGCCGCTAAAAACATACCAACGGCATACATCACCATAATTGGTTTAATGTAAGCATTACTACTTCCAACCTTGAAGTTTGCGATAGATGCAAGAACTAAAACAAAAACAAGAATAGGTGCTACAGATTTAAGCGCTTTAATGAATAAGTCACCAAGTAAACTTAAATAGGGTGCTGCATTGGGGAAAACGACTGCAACTGCGACACCAAGAATGATGGCAAGAATAATTCGTTGTACTAAACTTAATCGCGTAAAAGCAGAAAACATAGGAGGGCCTTGTCAGAAACTACGAGGACATATATAAAATTAGTTGCGTATTTTATACTGAAAATAGATATAGCTAAAAAAATAATTTCAATATAAAAAATAAGCTCTTATTTTTACAGTCAAATTTTATTGTTTTACATCATATTTAAAAAAATATAACACCAAAGTTTTTACTAAATTCTTAGATTTAGTTGTTTTTGTGAGCAATAATCTACTCGATATTTAAGTCCTTGGAAAGTACTTGTATCGATTTATAGTGCGTTAAGAAAATTTGACCTTTCAACTGTGCCAAGAGTTTCGACTGTTGTAATTTATCCATAACAGGTCCTTTGATTTCGGATAGGTTTAAGCAAATATTTAATTTAGCCAATTCTAAATTTAAGTCTTCAAGCATTTCTAAAGCGCTTAAATCAATTGAACTTACACTGGAGCAGTTTAAAACAACATGTTTTAAATCGTGATTTTTACTAACTTCATTAATTAAAAAGCCTTTAAGTGCATTTGCATTTAAAAAACTTAAATTTTCATCTACACGAATAGATAAAATATGAGGATTGGTCACAACATCATATCTTTGTACATTACGAAAATGATGGGTACCCTCAATTAAACCAATAACAGCAATATGAGGTCGACTAATACGCCATAAAAGCAAAATAAAAGTTGAAATAATACCAATGATCAAACCTGTAGAAATATCAATACAGATCACACCAAAGAAAGTCACCCACATGGCAATACCATCGGCTTTCGAATATTGCCAAGTTTCAAAAAAAGGCTTGAAATCTACAAGCTTCCAGATAGAAACAATAATGGTGGCTGCCAATACCGCTAAAGGTAGGTCACTAAAAAAGCCTGTAAAATATAAGCTAACGATAACAATAAATAAAGAAGATAAAACACCTGCCATGGGTGTTTTTGCACCGGCATCGGCATTGACAACTGTTCGAGATAAACTGCCTGTTACAGGAAATGCAGAGGTGATTCCGGCACCAATATTCGCCAAACCTAAGGCAATGAGTTCTTGGTTACTATTCAATTGGCTACGTTGTTGCAATGCTGTTGCTTGAGCAATTGATAAAGACTCGACAAAACTGATCATTGCAATCATGGTTGCACCAGGGAACAAGGTAATCACTAAATCCCAAGTCCAATAAGGCATACTCAGCGGAGGGAAACCAGAAGGGATAACGCCTACGGTTTTAATGCCAATATTTTGTAGATTTAAGAAATAAACCAAACCAATAGATATAACAACTAAAAACAAGGGTACTGCACGAGATAGAAAAGCACTAGATTTAAACAAACCAGCAATTGTTGGATGATTAAAAACTTTTGGAATAAAAATTAAAAATAGAATTGCAGCAATGCCCAAGAACAAACTTTGCAAATGAATTAGGGAAAAATATTCAAAGATGCTTATTAAAAATTCGGGGATGTTATTGGCTTGTAAAGGAACATCAAATAAAAACTTTAATTGTCCCAATGCAATTAAAAGTGCTGATGCAATAATAAAACTTTTAATGACAGGATGGCTGATCAGCTGAATTAAAAAGCCAAAACGCATCATTCCTAAAAGCAAAGAAATGACTCCAACCATAAGTGCAAGTAAACAAGCTGCTTGAATATAAACAGGTGAACCCACTTCAAACAGTGGATTCAGGGTGGCAAAAGTCATCATTGAGATAATGGCAACAGGCCCGATAGACAACGTTGGACTGCTGCCCACCAATGCATAAATGATCATAGGGACAATACTTGCGTATAGTCCCATTACAGGTGGTAAACCTGCCAACATTGCATAAGCCATACCTTGTGGTACTAACATTGCAATTACAATAAGAGATGAAAGCAAGTCGGACTTAAAAGCATTTTGATTGTAATGATGTAACCACAACCAAGCAGGGATCTTTTTAAGAAGTGAGTGCTTGCTATTTTGCATAAAAAACTTTAAATCATAAATTCATATATATTATGCACAAAAAAAGCTAAGAAATCTTGAAAGATATCTTAACTTTTTAAAGTTGAATAGTTTGAATGGCTTATGCGCAGTACAAACGGTGCATCACTTTAAGAACTTCGACAAGTTTATGGTCTTTTATACTATAAAAGATTTGTTTACCATCTCGTCGTGTTTGCACTACATTATTTTTTCTTAAAACCATGAGCTGTTGAGAAAGCGTTGGTTGGCTAATTTTAGTCAATTTTTCAATTTGAGAAACATTAAGTTCTGCTTTAGAAACATGACATAAAATGAGAAGACGATCCGTATTTGCAATTGACTTTAGAACATTAACCAAAAGCTCGGAAGAATCCTGTATAGAATGAATCTGAAAGCCACTGTTCATCACTATTCCCCTTAAAAAAAGAGCTCTAGTATATGATGCTAGAACCCTTTGTTCATGGGCATTTAGTCGTATTTTTAATGGGTATTTATTATATGCTTACAACTTTTTATGATAAGTAAATATAATAAATTCATTAAACTTAATATATAAAAAACTATTTCTTCACCGTATCTTTTAGCTGTTTTAACTCTTTCTCTGCGAAATCACCAAAAGAATAAATTAATTGCTGAAGTTCAGGATTGTACCAAGACAAATGCGCTTTCGTAATCAATTCAAATTCTGCGCTAGGTTGAATTCCTTGTTTTGCTACATTAACCAAAGTCATATGTTTTAGAGTATTGATATAGCTTCTAAGTGTTGCACTATCAAAATAATAACCCGACTTAAAGTCCTGATGTGTAGATAGACGCTTTAAGACTACTTTTGCCATTTTTTCGAGTACTTTGATATCTAATTCTATGTTTGAACTATAACGTGGTATTAACTGAGAAATGAGTACCATATTGTTTAAACTTAACTGAGAAAGTACAGCGAATGTCATTACAATTTGCTGATTTCCTGATGATGAGAACTCAATCATATCGTGCTGAAGCTTAACGGCATTCAATGAACTCAATTTATTGAGTATTCTATCAATTTCATCATTCAATTCTGCATCGTTCCATTTTAAGAAAAACTCTTCTTTAAAAAATGGATAAAGTTGATGAATTTTCATTTTCAAAGAGGAAACTGAATTAAATTGCTGAGTCACAATAAGTGCACAAATCAGCGAAGGTAAAATAAAGCAGTGCAGAATATTATTACTAAAATAACTCAGTAGAATTTTTTGACTTTCTGAAACACGAACAAATTGTTGTTCATTTTCAGTGAAAATTTCAACTTGTTTAAGTTTATGCGCGTATTCAATAATTTCGGTATCAGATAAATCGGTAATAATCATTCGATCGTCATAGCGTAATGATTTTAAAACATCACGGAAAATACCAATTTGTTCAACAAGATTACTTTGTGAAAGTGTATGGTTTTCTGTATTAAGAAGAATAAGCGAAATAATTGAAATTGGATTAATCACCACCGCCTTATTAATATTTTCTAGAATTTCATTCGCAGTTTGATCCACTGTTTTTGAAACAGACTCAGGTAAATCATCATTCAAGTTTAATTTTACATTTTCAGCATCGTTATCTTTTAGAACTTCATTTAAAAGAATAGGTTCGCCAAAATTCACATAAACTTGCCCAAAAACTTTCTCAATTTTACGTGCAGAGTTCAAAATACCCCATAAAGATTCTGCTTCTTTCGGTTTGCCATTTAACTCATTTAAATAAGATGTGCCTTCCATCAGCTTTTCATAGCCGAAATAGGTTGGAATAAAAGCAATGGGTTTCGTTGAACCACGTAAATGACTTTCAATGGTCATGGCGAGCATGCCTTTTTTAGGCGGTAGCAATAAGCCAGTGCGAGAACGTCCACCTTCAATAAAGTATTCAAGTGGTGTATTACGCAATAAAAGGCTATGTAAATATTCTTTAAATACCGATGAATAAAGCGCATTACCACTAAATGTACGACGAATAAAGTAAGCACCCGCACCACGCATAATTTGCCCAACGACAGGCAAATTCAAATTAATGCCTGCGGCAATATGCGGAACCATCAAACCACGGTTAAAAATCACATAAGATAATAATAAATAGTCGATATGGCTACGGTGGCACGGCGTATAGACAATTTCATAATCTTTGGCAAGTTCGCGAACAGTATCAAAATTATGAACTTCAATACCATCATAAAGCTGTGTCCAAAGTTTGGTTAATGCCAATTCTGCGAAGCGTAAAGTTGAATATGAAAAGTCAGAAACAATTTCTGTTAAGTAACCTTTAGCACGGTTTTCTGCTTCAAACATGCTGACTTTTTTATCGATGCTTTCTTTACGAATAGCCGTTTGAACGGCTTCAGTTTTCATTAATTTATTAATTAAGTTTCGACGATCCGATAAATCGGGTCCTAAAATAGCTTCTTTATGCTTGTGAAAGCTTTCATCTAGCTCTTGAACAATGAGGTGAGCAGGAGAGAAGTTTGGACGTTCGGCTTTAGCTTTTTCAATTAATTCGCGTAGAGAAAGTGCTTTATGGAATTCAATGTAATTATCGCGTCCATATAACGAGACATTAATGGTCTGTTTGATTTTATTGGGTTTTGCCCAAGCATCGGCAAATAAAGCTTTAAGCCATGAGTTTTCATAGGCAGGAGAACGCCCCCAAAGTACAGTGACAGGAACAAGTTCAATATCGTACTCGTTATTTTTTTCTAAGGCTTCAATTAAACGAATGAGTTTTGCAGAATAATGGTAACTTTCATTTTTTTGCTCAGTTTCATTTAAGGCTAATATTGAATCTGCTTCATTCATATCGGCAATGTTTAACTGTGAAAATACTGAAGGCAAACCACGTTCTAACGCTTCTTTATCAATAAGAACGGTGTTGCTTAAAGAGGAATCTTCTAAGACATAACAAACTTTTGTTTTATCTGATTGTTGTGCAATTTTTTGTTCAAGTTCTGCTGTATTTCCTAATACTTGAGGCGACACAATTTTATCTAGAATTTTTTTTGTGAGATTACGATAAATTTTGCTATAGCGTGTGTTAGACATTATGTTCCCTAAATATTATTGCTGCCGAAGATGGTTGCAGGTCTTAAATCATGTTAAAAAACTATCTTTTATATATCTATTTTTTTCACATACGATAGAAAATAAACAGGGCATATAAACCGTATAGAAAGAAGTTTAATAACAGAATTTAATTATCATCTTGATATCACGGTATAAGTTTAACCCTATATGAGGTTTTTGCAGACATTTTTCAAATTTAATAGAGTAAAAAATCTAAATCTTATTCATATTTTGTTGAAAGTTAATCATATTTTCTTGTAACTATTATTATATAAAGTTAGTCCTTCTATATTCATAAAGATGTATGATAATTTTATCTTATAGATTCAATAATGATATAGGAACCTAAAATGACAACCGATTCAGCATTCAAAACTCCCGATAATCTTGGAATTGCAGTTTATAGCAATAACGCGGAAGCAATTGGTAATACGCCGTTAGTTCGTATTAATCGCTTAACAAATGGCGCAACTGTGTTAGCAAAAGTTGAAAGTCGTAATCCTGCATTTTCTGTAAAAGACCGTATTGGTGCAGCACTTATTGCAGATGCCGAAAAACGTGGTGTACTTAAAGCAGGTATGCACATTGTAGAACCTACAAGTGGTAATACAGGTATTGCTTTGGCTTTTGTTGCTGCTGCGAAAGGTTATGCGATTACTTTAACCATGCCTGCAAGTATGAGTATTGAACGCCGTAAAGTGTTAAAAGCTTTAGGTGCTAATTTAGTGCTGACAGAACCTGCTAAAGGCATGAAAGGCGCAGTAGAGGAGGCTGAACGTCTTGTTGCTGAGAATCCTGAGTTATATTTCTTACCACAACAATTTGCCAATCCTGCAAACCCACAAATTCATGAAGAAACAACAGGTCCTGAAATTTGGGCAGCGACTGAAGGTAAAGTTGATATTCTTGTCGCTGGCGTAGGTACGGGCGGCACCATTACAGGTATTTCACGTTACTTTGAAAAAGTAAAAGGACAAGCGATTTATTCTGTGGCTGTTGAACCTGCGGAATCTCCAATTATTGGTCAAGCAAAAAAAGGCGAAGACCTAACCCCTGGACCACATAAAATTCAAGGTATTGGTGCAAACTTCATTCCTAAAAACCTAGATTTAGACTTGGTTGATGAAGTCATTGCAATTGAAAGTGCTGAAGCAATTGAATTTGCCCGTAAATCTGCAACGCAAGAAGGTTTATTTGTGGGTATTTCAAGTGGTGCTGCTTTAGCTGCTGCTGCAAAACTTGCGGCACGTCCTGAAAATGCAGGAAAAACCATTGTTGCTATTCTTCCTGATACAGGCGAACGTTATTTATCTTCTGTACTTTTTGAAGACATTTCAGCCGATTAATAACACGAATTAGTCCTTTTAACCTAAAGTAAGAACTTATCAAGTATAGGTTCTTACTTTTTTATAAGTATAAGATTAAAATAACAAAGAATATTGTCAATTTTTCACCTTGAAAATGACTCCAAAAAGCAGATGATAGAGACCTGTATTGACATAAAAAGGAATTAATTTAAGTGTTCGATCTCGATTGCAAAGTACTCAATATATTTTTATACATTTATAAGTATAAGAGTGTGTCTATTGCGGCAGAACACTTAGGTATGACTCAGCCGACCGTGAGTAATATCTTAAATAGAATTCGCCAACACTATAACGATCCTCTATTTTTACGCATTGGCAATGAAATGATGCCAACAGAGTTATCTAAACAATTATTTCCGTTGATTAGTGAAGCATTAAATAAAGTCGAAACCATTAATAATTTTAATGTCGCATTTGATGAAACCACATCTCATCAGCAATTTACCTTAGCAATGACCGATGTTTCGCATTTGGTTTTATTACCAAAAATTTCTCAATACTTAAAAAAATACGCCCCACATATTCGTTTAAATGTACGTCAAATTACTACCGAAACAACGTATCAAATGGCGAATGGTGAAATTGATCTTGCACTCGGATTTTTGCCACATTTAGAAAATGGTTTTTATCAACAAAAACTATTTGAGCAATATTACGTTGTGATTGCATCAAAAAATCATCCTCGCTTAACCGATGAAAACATTACAACTGAGCAATATTTAAAAGAATCGCATATTGATATTGATGCAGGAATTGGTCATTACCATATTGAAAATGAGCTTTTAAATTTAGATTTAAAGCGTAATATCTTAATGCGTTTACCCAGTTATTTAGGTGTAGGCTTAGTTGTACAAGAAACTGATGCCATTGCCACTGTGCCTTATTATTTAAGTGAAGTACTTTTATCGCGTGGTAATTTGCAAATTTTTAATGCGCCAATTTCATTTCCAACATACGCAGTAAAACAGTATTGGCATATGTCGTGTCATCATAAAACCAGCCATCAATGGTTGCGTAAAATGTTGCATGATATTTTAGTAAAATAATCAAATGAATAATTCCTACACATTCAATCTTTATTTTTAAAAATCAATTAGAAATGACAGTGTGAAGGGAGTACATTTGCCGTACTTTATAGGAACCCCATATTTGTCATGGCAATAAGCTGGATACTTTTTACATTAATGGCTGCCTTTATGCAGGCATGGCGTAATGCATTTCAAAAACAACTTAGTGTCACTGTAGATGCTTATGGCGTCACACTTGCACGATTTATTTTTGCATTTCCATTGGCAGGTTTGTATTTATCATTTCTATACTATCAGCAACCTGTGAGTCATATCGTAAGTTTTCATTTTAAGTTTTGGTTATATGTTGGCATTGCATCACTTAGTCAAATTTTAGCGACTATTTTACTCGTACAACTATTTAAGCAAAAAAATTATGCGATTGGTGTTGGTTTAGCAAAAAGTGAAGCCATTCTTGCGGCAATTATTGGTGTTGCATTGTTGGGTGAACACTTAAGCCTATTGGCTTGGTTAGGGGTCTTTTTAGGTGCATTTGCGATTTTTTTATTAAGCAAAGGTGGAATTCAAAGTACGAAGTTTTCTTGGAATACCTTAATTATTGGCACAGGTAGTGGTTTATGTTTTGCCATTACATCGTTATTGGTACGTCAAGCAAGTTTACAGCTTGATATGTTACCTGTATTGCACCGTGCAGCGTGGGTATTATTTACCATTACAGGTATACAATGTTTTGTTTTGCTGTTTTTTTTATTGATTTTTAAACGTGCCACATTATGGGCATTGTGGAATCGCTTAGGTCTTGTCTTCAGAATTAGTTTTAGTAGTTGTGTTGCATCAATGGGGTGGTTTACCGCCATGAGTATGCAATCTGTTGCCATTGTGACGACACTTGGGCAAATAGAAATTTTGTTTAGTTTGCTTATTTCGGTGTACTTATTTAAAGAAAAATTAGTATCTACAGATCACTGGGGATTATTTTGGGTTGTAATTGCTGCGACCTTAGTCATTTGGGCGTAAATAAATAATGATGATATTTCTTTCACAAGTGATTTTCTTTTAAATGTCTAAATAAAATAGCTCAACAAAAAGGAGCTATTTTATTGTTTTGGTTTTAAGCCAAATTCAATTTAGAATTATTGAGTACGAACCCAAGTCTGACCACGTCCTAAAGCAGAAATTCCAATATAACCACGACCACTTAGTGTCTGACCATCTGCAGATAATTTTGCATTGAAGCTATATGTCTTACCATTTTTAGGATCAATAATTTTTCCATTATCATAACTATTCTTATCAACTTTCTGTAAACCTGAAACAATTTGCAGACCTTGTAGCTGTTTATTTTGAAATTTACCCGTACAGTCTACACATTTCGCAACATCATTAGGATTTAAAATTTCAATAATTTTAGCGGAAAGAACACCATTTGATGTTTCGGTAAATTGCACAACAGAAACAGCTTTTTGCGCTTTATCATCAATAGTTTTCCATTTTGTTCCATGTAATGGATCTGCGCCTATTGCCAAGCTAGATATAGTAAATAAGCTAATTAAACCTAAACTTCTTTTGAACATATATGTATCCCAATCCATTTGAGAAAATTATTGTGCCTATAAAATACATACAATACAGGCTAGATTAAAGCGATTAATGAAGATTTACTCGATTAACCTTTAAAATAATATTCACCTGATTGTTCATGTATATTGAATGAGTAGCTGATATAAAGATAGACAGTATCATTTTATTAACTTAAAACTGATTAAAATAGAAATACTTTGGAGAATAATCATGCCAATTCAAGTATTGGGTTACGCAGCCGAAACATCTACAAGCCCACTCGCACCTTATACCTTTGAGCGTCGCGACCCACGAGAAGATGACGTTGTTATTGATGTTGAATATTGTGGTGTGTGTCATTCAGATTTGCATCAAGCACGTAATGATTGGGGTTTTAGTACCTATCCAATTGTGCCTGGACATGAAATTGTTGGTCGTGTAACTCAAGTTGGCGTGAAAGCAACAAAATTTAAGGTCGGTGATTTGGTTGGTATTGGCTGTATGGTCGATTCTTGCCGTACCTGTTCATCTTGCGATGCAGGGCTTGAACAATATTGTGAAGAAGGAAATACAGGCACTTATGCCAGTGTCGATCGACATGATGGTCGTACCACGTATGGCGGATATTCAAAAACGATTGTATGTAGTGAAGCTTTTGTATTAAAAGTTCCTGAAAACTTAGATACCAAAGCCGTTCCACCATTATTATGCGCAGGAATTACTACATGGTCGCCATTACGCCATTGGAATATTGGGGCAGGTTCTAAAGTTGCTGTGGTGGGCTTAGGTGGTTTGGGTCATATGGCAATTAAATTGGCACATGCCTTAGGTGCAGAAGTTACATTATTCACCCGATCTGCCGATAAAGAAAAAGATGCGAAAATCTTAGGTGCTCATCATGTGGTGTTGTCTACAGATAAAAACCAAATGAAAGATGTGAGTAATCATTTTGATTTGATTATTGATACTGTTCCTTATAACCACGATTTAAAACCATATATCCCAACATTGTCTTTAAATGGAACGATTGTACTTGTCGGATATTTAGGTGAAATCAGCACAAATACCGTTCCACTCATTATGGGGCGTAAATCTGTTGCAGGTTCTTTAATTGGCGGTATTGAAGAAACTCAGGAATTACTCGATTTTTGTGGGAAGCATAATATTGTTTCAGATGTTGAGATGATTGATATGCAAAGTATTAATGATGCTTATGAGCGCATGCTGAAAAGTGACGTGAAGTATCGATTCGTTATTGATGTGAAAAGTTTAGTTGAATAGTTTCACTCTTTAGAAAATGATTGAAAAAATCGTCATTCAGTTTAAGCCTCATTTATGAGGCTTATTTTATTTGTAGATACTCATTTAGAATAATCAAACATCATATTATTCAATATAAGAATGTAAAACTTATGAATATTAGAGATATATAAATCTGTATTTATTAAATAGTAAAAAAATATATTCAAAGGAAATAAAGTTATTTTTCATAATAAAGCCAAATGTTTAGCATATGTGCTAGTTATCGCATTTAGTGAAAAAGATATGACGAATAAATCAAAACCGTTAATTGTGACGGTCATTGCGGTTATCGCAATTGCTGCTTTTCTCTATTTCCAAAATAAAGGCACTGAAAACAATACAACGAATACATCTAATAAATCAGAAAAAGCAGTTGTTATTGCATATCAAACAGGGGTAGATCCATCAAAAGTTGCTCAAGCCGATGGTGAATACGAAAAAGATAGTCAACAGTCCATTCAATGGAAAAAATTTGATACAGGTGCCGATGTTGTAAATGCACTTGCATCTGGTGATGTCGATATTGGTAATATCGGAACAAGCCCTCTTGCTGCTGCCGCAAGCCGTGAGTTACCAATCGAAGTTTTCTTTGTTGCTGCAAAATTAGGTGGCTCTGAAGCTTTAGTTGTGAGCAATAAATCAGGCATTCAAAAACCTGAAGACTTAATTGGTAAAACCATTGCTGTACCTTTTGTATCTACAGCACATTACAGCTTACTTTCTGCGTTAAAGCATTGGAATATTTCAGAATCTCAAGTCAAAATTGTGAACTTACGTCCACCTGAAATTTCAGCAGCGTGGGAACGTGGTGATATTGATGCAACTTATGTTTGGGAACCTGCGCTAAGTAAAGCATCTGCAACAGGTAAAGTTTTAACAGATTCTAAACAAGTCGGTGATTGGGGCGCTCCAACATTTGATGTATGGGTTGTACGTAAAGACTTTGCACAGAAAAATCCACAATTCTTAAAATCATTTGCTCAAACATCTTTAAAGAAAATAGATGAATACAATCAAGATTCTAAAGCATTTGAAGCGAATGCAGAGAATTTGAAAAAAATTGCAGATTTGACAGGTTCAGATGCCAAAGATATTCCATTGTTGTTATCGGGAAATATTTATTTAAACCAAGCTCAACAAGCGCAAATTTTTGATGGTGAATTTGCGAAGAATATTTTTGATACAGCAACATTCTTAAAAACTCAAGGCAAAGTAGATGCAGTAAAAGTAAGCTACAAAGACAATGTAACTTCTGAGTTTGTTAAGCCTTAAGGATGTAAAAATGAGTATCTTAAAAGCTGAAAACATTACATTAACGTACCCAAATCAGGACGTTTCTGTACTGAAAAATATTAACTTAGAGATTCATGAATCATCTTTAACGGTGATTTTGGGAGAATCAGGTTGCGGTAAAACCACTTTGTTAAATATTTTGGCAGGTTTTCAGAAAGTAAACTCTGGCGCTGTAAAAATTGATGATGAAGTTCTTGTCGCACCTGATGCACGCCGTGCTGTGGTGTTTCAAGAACACGCATTATTGCCTTGGTTAAGTGTGGCAGATAATGTCGCATTTTCCTTGAAGCTTAAAGGCTTAAAAGCGAATGAAATTAAAACTCAAGTCGATTCTATTCTAAATACCGTTGGTTTAGCTCACGTTGCAAATTCAAATATTTGGGAGCTTTCTGGTGGAATGAAGCAACGCGTTGGTATTGCTCGCGCTTTAATTAGTCATGCGCCCTTTATTTTATTAGATGAACCATTTGCAGCTTTAGATGCGTTTACACGTGAAAACATGCAAGAGTTTGTCCTAAATTTATGGATTAAGGAAAACAAAGGTTTTTTCCTCATTACGCATGATATTGAAGAAGCTTTGTTATTGAGTAATCAATTGGTTTTAATGACGGCTCGACCAGGAACAATTGTTGAAACATTACATTTAGATTTTGCTCAACGATATAAAAATGGTGAGTCAATTCGTTCAATTAAGTCTGATGCGAAATTTATTCAACTTCGTGAACAGCTATTTGAACGTTTAAAAAATCAAAAGTTACATGCATTGGAGATATAAATGAGTATTCAAACACAACAGATTGCTCAGAAATCTATCTCGACTATAAACGAAGAACATCTGCAGGCAAAAGTCACGCTTTCTCGTAAAATTCAGCAATATGTGAAAGGGCATTTGAGTTTAGTTTTAAGTATTTCAAGTGTACTCAGCATTCTTGCACTTTGGTTCTTAATTACTGCATTACATATTGTTCCTGAATTGTTTTTACCAAGCCCTGCAGCAGTGTGGAAAAAATTTATAACCGTTAGCCAAGATGGCTTTATGAAAGCGACGCTTTGGCAACATCTTGCGGAAAGTATTGGTCGTGTTTTCACTGCATTAATTGCAGCAGTTGTAATTGGCGTTCCTGTCGGCTTGTGGATGGGACTAAATAAATGGGTACGTGCTGTAATAGATCCATTGGTTGAATTATTGCGTCCAATTCCACCTTTGGCATATTTACCTTTATTGGTGATTTGGTTTGGTATTGGTGAAACTACGAAAATTCTCTTAATTTTCTTTTCAATTCTAGCGCCAGTCATTATTAGTTCAACACACGGCGTGATTAGCCATCAACAAAACCGTGAACGTGCAGCTTTGTCTTTAGGTGCAACACGCTTACAAGTTTTACAGTATGTGATTTTACCTACAGCATTACCTCATATTCTAACGGGTATTCGCATTGGGCTTGGCGTAGGTTGGTCAACACTTGTAGCTGCAGAGTTAGTCGCAGCAGATCGTGGAATTGGTTTTATGGTGCAGTCTGCGGCACAGTTTTTAATTACAGATACAGTTATTCTCGGCATTATCGTGATTGCGGTTGTGGCGGTGAGTTTTGAAATATTACTTCGGTGGTTACAAAAACAGTTAGCACCTTGGTATGGACAACAGTTGTAGAAGATTAGTTATGTCATTACAAATTAAAGAAATTAACCCAAACATCGGTGCAATTATTGAAGGTTTAGATTTAAACCAACTCAATGATCAATCTATTCAAGATATTCATAGTGCTTTATTGAAACATCAAGTGATTTTCTTTAGAAAGCAGCAACTCACTGCTCAATCACAAGTTCAATTAGCAAAAACTTTTGGAACTTTGCATATTCATCCTATTTATCCATCTATGGATGATGCGCCTGAAGTGATTGTTCTAGATAGTCATCGACAAGATTTACGTGATAATGATCTTTGGCATACAGATGTGACATTCAGCCAAACACCACCATTAGGTTGTGTACTTCAAGCCATTAAAATTCCTGAATTTGGCGGTGATACGCTTTGGGCAAGTGGTACTGCTGCATTTAATGCTTTAACGAGTGATCTACAAAATAAGCTTCGTGGCTTAACTGCGACCCATGACATTCGTAAATCATTTCCAATAGAACGCTTTGGTACAACACCTGAGGATCGCGAGCGTTTAGAAAACTCATTCCGTAAAAATCCACCTGTAGTGCATCCTGTGGTACGAAGCCATCCTGAAACTGGTGAGGATATTCTGTTTGTCAATGAAGGGTTTAGCACTCGAATTAACGAGCTTTCTGAAGCTGAAAGTGATGAATTGTTAAATTTCCTATTTGAACATGCCGTAAAAGAAGAATTTCATTTACGTTGGACATGGCAAGAGGGCGACGTCGCAATTTGGGATAATCGCTGTACGCAACACAAGGCTTTATTTGATTATGGAGATGCACATCGAATTATGCACCGTGCAACGGTAAATGGTTCAATTCCGTATTTCAAAAAAGCAAGTTGATTCTAAAATGCTTACATAGAAATTTTAGATATAAAAAGCCCTAAAAAATTAGGGCTTTTTTATTCTGTTTTCTTAACTTTTTATAAATATTGAACAGAGAACATGATTCCGCACAGAGCTTAGACTTTTTAATTGTTATTAAAGCTAAAAATTTACTAAATAATATCTGACTATATATCAATTGCTTGAAGTGCAGCATGAAATGATACCGTGTAAGTAAGATGAGTATTTCAAAATATTAACAATATAATTTATATAAATTACAATGTATTAGACTATGAAAAACAAAAACCATT
Organism: Acinetobacter portensis; assembly: GCF_009372215.1. Taxonomy (GTDB): domain Bacteria; phylum Pseudomonadota; class Gammaproteobacteria; order Pseudomonadales; family Moraxellaceae; genus Acinetobacter; species Acinetobacter portensis. Next base: position 79,545 of record NZ_LWRV01000032.1, read on the forward strand.
GGTGTAAAGCAAAGATCCGCAAGATTCTTGACTTTTGTTAATGATAATTATTATCATTTGATCGGTATTTATTTAGAGTCTGATCGAAGTGAACAATTTTACAATACATATAGATCAGTTATATCGAAATCATCAAAGTTGGCTTCATCAATGGCTAAAATATAAATTAGGAAATGCAGATCAAGCTGCCGATATTGTTCAAGACACCTTTATTAAGCTTATACAAACTCGTGATGAATTATTGGGAGTGAAAGAACCACGTGCATATCTAACGTCAATCGCAAAAAACTTACTTATCGATCAAGTTCGCCGTAAAAAAATTGAACAAGCTTATTTAGATGGTTTGAGTCAACTGGAATATATGCTTGAGACGGTAGCATCTCCTGAAGATCAATTAGAAATTATTCAAGCAATTAATCAATTGTGTAAGGCTTTAGACGATGTTTCACAAAAAGCCCAACATGCATTTATTCTGCATTATTTGGAAGGGTATACCCATAAAGAAACTGCGGAAAAGATTGGTGTTTCGACTAAAATGATTCAAAAATATTTGGCAGCTTGTTTGGTACGTTGCTATCAAGTACGTTCAGAAATGGATTGTATTTTTAAATGGCAATAGAAAATAAGCATGAATCTATTCATCAACATCTTATTCAAGAAGCAGCGGAATGGTTGGTCTTATTAAGTTCCGATGATTTAGATATACAACAAGAAGCACAATTAAAATTTAATGAATGGAAATTAAAGAGTAAAGATCATCTTAAAATTGGTACCGATATTGAACATTGCTTGAATTCGATTCAAAAATTAGGCAGCACAACGCAACATAAAAAAATTGCCAAAACAGCATTAAATGCAGGTCTAAATTCAGGGAAACAATATAAGCACATATTAAGCACAACAGCTTTAGCATGCGTATTTTTTATTGCGTGTTATGGGTATATGCAATTCACCGATACATCTATAGGTTATTTAACAGCAGATATAAAAAGTAATTCTAATGCGTGGACAACAACCACACTTAAAGATGGATCTCAGCTGATTTTACGTGGAAAAAGCGCTGTAAATATTACATTTAATCAAGAGCAGAGAAGTATTGAATTAGTCCAAGGGCAAATGTATGTCGATGTCGCCAAAGATAAAACCAGACCTTTTATTGTTGAAACATCTCACGGATCGATAACAGCACTGGGGACTGCATTTAGTGTGGCTTATTCGCCATCATCAACCGAATTAAAAATGTTGCATTCTAAAGTTCGTGTTGAATCTTTACCTTTACATAAAGAGATGAATAGGCATTTAAATTCAACGGTAGTTCGTTCAGGGCAAGGTGTCGAAATGAATCAACAAGGGATACAAGCGATTCAAGAGATCAATGTTTATAACGAAACTCAGAAATGGAAAAAACACAAATTACTGGTCGAAAACTTGTCTTTAAGTAAAGTATTGAAAGAGTTAGATCAAAATTATCAAGGAAAAATCATATTTAATAAACAAGAGCTAGAAAACATAAAAGTAAGTGCAGTTCTACCTTTAGATCAGACACAAGATGCACTTCAATTACTTAATACGGTTTTCCCAAATTTAGCTATTAAAAAAATTACGCCTTATCTTATTGTTATTTCATTAAAAAATTAGTTTTTGAATGTTTTAATAAAATAATTTAGAAATAATTCTAATTTTTGGTTCCACTTTTTTAAATCTCATTCGTCATATTAAGTAGAAGCAAAACAATTGACTCATTTTAATTACGATTATTGAATGATTCTTATTACGTTTTAATTGGAAAATATGTAATGAAGATAAAAAAGCATAGCTCCATGAATCGTCGGGATTTATTCCGATTTTCAGCGCTTGCATTGGCAATAAATACAATATGCCTAGGTAGTATCATAATCCCTATGCAAAAAGCCCATGCAGAAGCGGTTGCGGTGAAATCTTATAATATTTCGAAGGGAACATTGGCGAATGTGCTGAATCAGTTTGCAGCACAATCGAATACTTCAATTGCTATAGATGCGACACAATTAAAAGACTTAAATAGCTCGGGTCTACAAGGTCGTTATTCGGTAGAACAAGGTTTTAAGCATCTTTTAGGTACAACACAATTTAGTGTGGTTAAAGTGGGGCAAGGTTATGTGCTGACTAAAAGCACCGCTCAACCCATTCAGAAAAATACATCAATACCATCACAAGAATCATCAAGCAATATATCGACAACAAATCTTGTTAATCCTTTAGAAAAACCCAGTGTAAAACTTTCAACTATTGTTGTTTCGGGGCAAGAAAATAAAGATGTTGCAGGTTATAACAAAGTCTATGAAGCCAATCATTCTACGGTTTATGCAGGTAAAGAATATGTAGAGCGCTTCAAAGGCACAAACCCTGCAGATGTGCTACAAGGCATGGTGGGTGTTTATAGTGGTGATGCGCGTAATAGCGGTGCATTAGATCCTAGTATTCGTGGGGTTCAAGGCGTTGGTCGTGTTCCTTTGACCATTGACGGTACAGAACAATCTATTGCTGTTTGGCGTGGCTATAACGGGGTGAATAATCGGAACTATATTGATCCCAACTTAATTGCCAATATTGAGGTTGTAAAAGGTCCATCTCTAGAACGTAATAAGACTACATCGGTTGGTGGTGGTGTGGTCGTGAAGACCTTAGAAGCAGAAGATATTGTACGCCCTGGCAAAAGTTTTGGTGCAGAACTAAAAGTTGAAGGTTCTTCTAATTCAATTGATCCATCTTTACCTAATATGAATAAAATTGGGCAAAATTATGATGATACTGTTCCGTGGATTAAAGTAAATGGGGCTTCATTTGACCCAGATATTTACAAGAAAAATAGAACAACGGATGATAATTCATTTTTTTCAGGTGATGATTTAGCGGGTCGTTTAGCACTTGCAACTAAACAAGATAAATTTGATTTATTGGCTGTTTATGCTGTTCGTGAACGTGGTAATTATTTTTCTGGTAAAAAAAATTCAGACTACTATAAAAGAGCAGAACCAAGTGGTGGTTTAGACTTCATTCCTTATTTTGCGTATGCATATAAACCCGGTGATGAAGTCCCAAATACATCAAGCCATATGGAGTCTTGGTTATTTAAAGGAACATATCGACCAACCGATGACCATACTTTAAAGCTGACTTTTAGAGATACAAAAAACCAGTTTGGTGAAATTATGCCTTCACGCATTACGTGGGGAGTAACACCTGAAATTGGCGTTCCACAGTGGCCATTAAGTCATGTTCGTTCAAAAGCTTACAGTTTGGAATATAAATATAATCCTGAAGCATCGCCGTGGATCGATTTTTATGCAAACTTATGGCAAACAGATACAGAAAGTCAGACATATACACGTGGTGGTTGGCCAACGGAAATTGATTACGATACTAAAAAGCTTATTAACACTGCTATTAGTTATTCAGATAATAAACGGCAAGGTATTACGGTAAGTAATAAATCTAATTTTTCAGATAATTTAGATTTAACATTAGGTGCCAGTTTTTTAAAAGAAGAACTTAGCTCTAAAGATGTTTATGGTAATTTTGGTGAATATGTTGCTTTATTTCAAGCATTACCACGAGCAGGTCGTAGGGAAGAAACATCATTCGATTTTAATATAGGATATCGACCATTTTCTTGGCTTAGTTTGAATGCAGGAATGCGTCATCGTTCTTATTGGGCATTTGATGATTTCCAAAATAGATCTATAAATGGTCAAGTAGATCCTAAACTAAATCCATTATTTACTAAAAAAGTAAGGTCGACAGAATATACGTACGACTACATGACAATGCCAGATTCGTACACACCAGCTCAACAACGTCAACTTGATCGACTTATTCCAAATTATGCAAAGAAGAATCCTGATTGGGATGGCAATTTAGCATCTATACCTAAAACTGAAAATTTATTACAACGCTTAATTTGGACCCAAAAAAATTCAATTGTTTGGAAAGCAGATGAAAATGGAAAGTTCTCTTTAGAAAATAATCCACTTGATCAACTTAATGCCTCTGGCGAAAAGTTTATCAATGGAAGTTTTTCACCGATAAAAAATGAACTTATTCCTATTACTTCAGTTGAAAAAGTAAAAGACAGTGGTTGGGCGCCACAGTTAAGCGCATCGGTTCAAATCACACAAAATAATAGAATATATGCGCGCTATGCCGAAGAATATCGTTTACCAAGTTTATTTGAAAGTACTGTTGGCTTTTCAGCACTTATTCCTTATGAAGGAATTAAACCTGAACATGCTTTTAACTATGAAGTTGGTTATGTGTATGACATGCGTGATTTATTCAAAAGTGCAAGAAATGCAGACTTAAAACTCGCGTATTACTACAACAAGACTAAAAATGTCATTGAACGAAATCAAAACTTAATTTTTACCAACATGGAAGAACAAAAGCTTTCTGGCTTGGAACTACAAAGTCGATTTGATAATGGCGGTTTTTTCACAGACTTAAGCATGTCATATAACTTAAAAAATGAAGTTTGTGATACCAATAGTGCCATTTTAAGAACCATTAATAGTCGTACTGTACAAACAGATCAAGGCGTTCAATTTGTCCTTCCATACGAACGTTGTGTTGATGATGGTTTTCCAAATGGATATTTAGTCACGATGGCTACACCCAAAATTAGCTTCCATGGATTATTTGGGGCTCGATTCTTCGATGAAAAACTGGAGCTAGGTGCACGTGCAACTTTTTACAAAGGTTATGAAAGTCCAATTCGTACAGGTGGTGATTCTAGTATTAACCAAGGTTATTACCTAAGTGTGCCATTGGCTTGGGATGATACATGGATTTTTGATGCCTATGCACGATACCAAATTGATGAATACAACACATTCGAGCTTGTAGGAAATAACGTTACCAATCAATTTTATATAGACCCATTGACGCGAAGTGCAATGGCGGCACCAGGTCGAACGCTAAAAATGAGTTGGACCACGAAGTTCTAGCAAAATATTTAAAAGAATTTAATTTCAACACAATAGTTGAAATTGATGGGCGTAAATAATAAAGGATTAATGATTATTATTTACAAAATAAAAGTAAGCATTTATCACTTTGCTTGCTCTATAACGCAATAAAGAAAACTTAATTAATCAATAAATAAGTCAATTAAAGACGGAGTAACAAAAATGAAAGTTTCTAAAGTATTGGTCGGTCTATTTGCTTGTTCTGCATTTTTAACACATGCAGGCATTGATGGCGCGACAAGCAATGAAAATAACATTGCAGTTGGCACTTCAACAAGCTCGAATCATGTAGGTGGTACAGCTGCCTTAGCTGTTAAAGCAGCGGGTGCTCCTTATGACGCATTCACAGGTTTTAACGCATTAAAAGGCATGGCTCAACGATTCTCTGACCAAGGGACAAGTAATACTAATGTAACAGCGGGTTCTGCTAGCTTTAATGTTTCTCATATTCCTGTCACTGCTGTTCCACCAACACACAGTGCATTAGGTAATTTTAATTTTGCACAAGTTGGTTCACAAGAAGTCTTTTTCGGTGATTGGTGGAAGGCAGGTGATACACCAGAAAGCGCAAGTCATACTGTTTATTATGCAGGAGACAATAGTAATACGACGGTTCCAACTGCTGGAACGGCAACGTATTCTGTTGCAGGTATAAATGGTTCTGCAACAAACTTATTAACGGGTAATTTCACAGCAGATTTTGGTGCGGGAACACTTGAAGGTTCTCTTGCAGGAACAGGGACTACGGTGTCTAATTTAACATTAGATGGCGTTACATTTAATGCAGGAAGTGCTGCATTTTCTGGTGGTGCAAATGCAAATGGCACTGCGGGCTTGGATCAATCAGGTCTTGTAACAGGTCAATTCTTTGGTGCCGATGCTGCAGCATTGGCAGGTATTGCTCAATTTAATGACGCCTCATACAACACCTCATTTGGTGGTGCTAAGAATTAATTTTAACAAAAGGAATCTACATGTGTAGATTCCTTTTTTATTTTTCAATGTAATTAAATTGGTTGTTCATTGCGTATGAAGCGTACTTTTTTGTGTTGTCTAAGTTTATTCAGTTATACGCATATACATGCAGATAACGAAACACAATTACGTCTAAATCAAAACTTAGATCAGAAACTCTTACAACAGCAACAAGCGTTGAAACAAGATCTATCTATTCAAAATTTAAATGAATTACCACAAATACAAATTAATGGGCAAAAATATCATGTAGAACAAAGCGAAGATGATTTGGCAAAAGCACTTTATCTTACTGTTATGCAAAAAAACTGGGCTAATGTACCCATCTATTTAGAAAATTATAAAAAGTTCGAGAATTACGATAAAGCACTGACTGAATTTGCCGAAGGTGCGATGTTGCGCGCGCAGGCTAAGTTAAAACAAGCAGAACAAAAATTTAGAAACAGTTTATCCATTCAGCCAAATAACTTAATTTGTGAACTTGAATTGGCACGCGTTCTATTCGAACAACAAAAAAATAAAGATGCCTCTCTGTTATTTAGCCAAATTCAAGAAAAATCTACAATCAGTGATCAGCGAGTTATACCGCCTGAAATTTTAAAGACTATCGATATTTTTCAAAAGGCAATTGAAAAGCGAGATTCATGGCAAGGTTCAATGGCTATAGGACCTACATATGCCAATAATTTAAATAGTTCATCTGAACAAAGTAAAACTTGGACTTTATATGGCTTAGATCAAGATAAAAATGTAGTTCCAGTTCAGCAAATTACACGAGGAAGCCCTGCGGCTGAATCTGCAAATGGTGTCGATTTTGATGCAAGCCTAATCAAAAGATTTTCAATTAAAGGGAATCATGGACTTTCAATTCGTGGGCTTGCTTTTGGTCAATCTTATGATGATTACGTTCAATATAACGAATCAACTATAAACATTGCCGCAGGCTATAGTTATTTCGATCAGAAAAACCAAATTACGTTCAGTCCTTTGTTTGAACATAAAAATTATGGCAATAACAGTTTATACAATGCTTGGGGCGTGCGTGCAGAATGGATGAGATTCATCTCCAATGACAAGGCATTCAAGCTTGAGGCGGAAGCAAAAGATTTAGATTATCAAAGATTTAAAAACTTAGATGGCTTAGAAACTTCGGCATTATTTACCTTTTGGAAAATCTTACCTAAGCGGTGGACGCTCTTTAGTGGTGTAGATGTACTTGACCACAATACCAAAGAGAAATTTCTAGCATCTTACCAACAACAAGGTGTGCGCTTAGGTTTAAGTAAAGTTTGGAATACTGGTTTTAACACCACACTCTTTAGCTCGTATCGCTGGCGACAATTCGATGAACATGTCGCAACTTTTGGCACACGCCGTCATGATTTTGAAGAAAATTATACTTTTGTATTGCAAATGCCACGCTTCAAATTTTATGGAATGACACCTAGCTTAACCTATAGATATAACCACAATAAAAGCAATGTTGATTGGTTGTATTCCTATGACAAACAAAACCTTAGTTTAAAACTCGAACATCGGTTTTAAGGTGAATTGATGATTTTCTACAATTAAGTTTGATTGATTAATAATTCATTTTAGGAGAATGATAATGAATACATCAGTAAATATACAAAATACACAAAGCTTATCTTACAGATTAAAGCATGAAACGGCTTCAGAACATGAGCGTATGCATCAATTGATGGCAAAAGCAGATGTTTTTTCAAGCCAAGAACAATATGGAAAATTCACTTTATCTCAATATTATTTCCAAAAAGAAATTGAAAATTTATTCGATAAAGAGGGTATAGCAGAACTTATTCCAGACTTAGGTATTCGTGGGCGTTCAGATAAAGCTTTGCAAGATTTAAGCGATTTAAACATTCAGCCACAAGGACAGAGCTTGCAAACTGAGCACATCAAATTACCCGAAGCGCTTGGCTGGATTTATGTGTCTGAAGGTTCAACTTTGGGCGCAGCATTTTTATTTAAAGAAGCTCAGAAAAAATTAGGTTTGTCTGAAAGCTATGCTGCGAGAAATTTAGCTGCATATCCTGAAGGTCGTGCAAAAGTGTGGAAACGGTTTGTAGAAGCGTTAGATGATTCAGGATTTGATCCAAAGCTACAGAATCGTGTTGTACAAGGTGCACTAGATGCTTTTGAATATTTCGGACAAGCGCTTATTCAACTTAAAGAGCTGAAATAAATAAAAGGATATCGCAAATAAAACTAGGAATAATAATGTCTGAAATGGAAAATACATTGAATAATATCAACGCACAAACTCAAAAACCAGAAAGCAAATTGGCTCGTTCATTATTTTGGCGAATTATATTTATTTGTCTTGCTTGGATCTGTATTTTTTTAGGCGTATTGGGCATTTTTATTCCTGGTTTACCCACGGTAGATTTTATTTTATTGGCTGTTATTTTTTCTGCAAAAGGCTCAGAAAAACTGCATGCATGGTTTTTAAAAAATCGATTTATAGGACCTATTATTCACGAGTGGAAAGAACATCGTCGTATTCCTAAAAAAGCAAAGTATATGTCTACAATGAGTATGAGCGTTGCGGCAGGACTCATGATTTGGACAATTCCACATCCTTGGTTTGTTTATCCTGCAATTGCATGTATGGCTTGTGTACTGATATGGATGTGGCGTAAATGAAGATCTATAAAATTGAAAAGCTTTGTTATAAAAAATTAAACATCGGGAGTCCGTTATATTTTTTGTAATTTAAATAATAATGATAATCATTATTGATGAATTAGCACGTAATATACGCATACAAAAAGTTGAACTTTGGATTAAAAAAATGCGTTTGTCTTATTTAACCATCAGTATTTTAGCGACAACGACAAGTATGCTGAGTTATGCAGACGAAGTGAAAAATACTTCGTCCGAAAGTAAAACACTAGCACCCATTATTATGACGGCAACAAGAACCCCAAAAAGCATTGCAGAAATTGCAGGCACTGTTCAGAACATTCGTGGTGATGAAATTAGTCAACAAGCTGCTGCGGGGCGTAAACTTGCCGATGTTTTAGCACAACTCGTACCATCTTTAGCACCAAGTAGTGGAACTACAAGTAATTATGGGCAAACCATGCGAGGACGTAATGTTTTAATTATGATTGATGGTGTTTCACAAACAGGTTCACGTGATGTTGCACGTCAATTAAATAGTATTAGCCCAAATATGATTGATCATATTGAAGTCGTTTCAGGTGCAACAAGTATTTATGGTTCGGGTGCGACAGGCGGTATTATTAATATGGCTCTAGACTAGCAGATTT
>NZ_LWRV01000033.1 GCF_009372215.1 Acinetobacter portensis
CGACAAACCCGGTACGGTTCACTACAAATTTGGGATAATGGTTATTATAAATATACATTAACTCAAAGCTTAGTTAAGGCTGCAGATATTGGCTCTAAAGAAATCTTTGAGTATAAAATTACTAATTTATTTAATGGTACGCAGGAAACAGCGAAGCTCGAAATCAGAATAGATAGTTATAATACTATTGTTAAATCTGACTCAGATACAGATATTGTACTTGAAGGTTCGGATAGTGATGAAGTTTTAGTTGGTAATGCATTTAACAATATCATTACAAGTAAGGGTGGATCAGATCTTCTTCTTTATAAACTCTTAGATGATGCAAGTCATTTGGGTGGAAATGGGCAAGATATTTGGACGGACTTTAAGGTGGGACAAGTTTATACCGATTCTTTGAAATTAGAATCGTTAACAAATCCAACAATTTTCAAAACTGATGGAGCTGATGCGATTGATATTTCAGCACTACTTGATGATAGCGCAACTAAGCTAAATATTGCTCAGTATATTGATGTCAAATATGATGCATCTACAAAATCTGCAATGATTTCTATCGACCGAGATGGGAAAGCTGGAGTGGAGTTTGAAAGTACAAAATTGCTCACTTTAACAAATCAAGACAAAGTGATTACATTGGAAGAGTTATTGAACAACAACCAAATCATTTTCTAATCTAATTGTAGAAAACTGAAAACAAAAATCCCTAACTTCGGTTGGGGATTTTTTTATGCAGAAAACTATAAAATTTAATGTTAAAACTTTATGAAAAATAGTGCTTAGGTTAAGATGAGCCATCATTAATAAAAGCACTTATGAAAACCTATGCAACCATTTGTTCTATACAATTCAGAGCAACGTAAAAAAGTTGAATTTGTTCCACGTAAAGAAGGACATATCGACATGTATGTGTGCGGTATGACAGTTTACGACTACTGTCATATTGGTCATGCTCGCGTAATGGTTGCATTTGACTACATTATTCGTTTCTTACGCAGTCAGGGTTGGAATGTAAAATATGTTCGAAATATTACAGATATCGACGACAAGATTATTAAACGTGCCAATGAAAATGGCGAAAGTATTACCGCTTTAACAGATCGTTTTATTCAAGCAATGAATGACGATGCTGAAAATTTAGGATGCTTACATCCAGATGAAGCACCACGTGCAACAGACTATATCGATCAAATGCAAAATATGATTGGTACGCTTGTTAATAAAGGCACAGCATATCCATCGGCAAATGGTGATGTGTATTTTGAAGTTGAAAAATTTGCAAAATATGGTCGTCTTTCAGGTCGTAAACTCGAAGATATGCAAGCAGGTGCATCTGATCGTGTAGATGTTGAAGTAGAGAAAAAACATCCATTTGACTTCGTACTTTGGAAACATGCCAAAGAAAATGAACCATCATGGGCTTCACCATGGGGTAATGGTCGTCCAGGTTGGCATATTGAATGTTCAGCAATGTCGACATGCTGCCTAGGAAATCATTTCGATATTCATGGTGGGGGTTCAGACTTAACATTCCCACATCACGAAAACGAAATTGCACAATCAGAAGCTGCAACAGATGAACAATATGTAAACTACTGGATGCATGTTGGTTTCATTAATGTTGATGGTGAAAAAATGTCTAAGTCTTTAGGCAACTTCTTTACTATTCGTGATGTAATGGATAAATTCCATCCTGAAGTTATTCGTTATTTCATCGTATCATCGCACTATCGTAGCCCTGTAAATTTTTCAGATACTGCGTTAAAAGAAGCGAAAAATACACTGTCACGTTTCTATCATTCTTTCAAAGCATACCAGCAAACTTATGGTACGGACGTTGTTGCAGCGTATGATGAAGCACTGGTTGAACGTTTTAATGCTGCAATGCGCGATGACTTTAATACCTCAGAAGCGATTGCAGTTTTATTTGAAATTAACAAAGAATTGAACCGTGCAGTTAAAGATGAGAATTCAGAGCAAGCAGCTGTTTACTATGCAACTTTACGTCATTTAACTAATATTTTAGGTTTAGTTCAGCACAATGTAGATGATTTTTTAAAGTCAGATATTGGTCAAGAAGCCTTGGGTTTATCTGCTGAACAAATTGAAGATTTGATTCAACAGCGTGTCGACGCAAAGAAAGCGAAAGAATTTGCGCGTGCAGATGAAATTCGCCAATCTTTACTCGATCAAGGTGTAGTTTTAGAAGATACGCGTCAAGGGACAATTTGGCGTCGTGCTGATTAATTGATCAAATGAAATTGTAGAGAGTTGACATCATCATAAAACTCTCTATAATTCACCTCATTGCGGGAATAGCTCAGTTGGTAGAGCATAACCTTGCCAAGGTTGGGGTCGGGAGTTCGAGTCTCCTTTCCCGCTCCAGAATACGAAAAAGCGCCTATCGAAAGATAGGCGCTTTTTTTTATGCCTAAATATATTACGCTGCTGTCTAAAAATAATTACAGTCAAATACTTTATTTACTCAATGCTAATGGATGTATTCCGAATGCCTAACAGTGGTTTAAAAAAGAGATTTCTTACACATTTTGAACCATTGTGATTGAATAGATATGATAAAATTGCGAAAATTAAGCAGAAATGCATATGAATGGCTCTTATAGGGCAAGGTCTTAAAGTTGAATTCAGAAAACATGCCAAATCAAATTGATTTTCAAAGCGTTGCTTTAGAAACATTAAAAATAGAAAAACATGCATTACAAGTTCTTACGACACAAATTGATGATCGTTTTACGCAAGCTTGTGAAATTATTTTGCAATGCAAAGGTCGTTTAGTTGTGACGGGTATGGGAAAATCAGGTCACATTGGTCGCAAAATGGCAGCAACTTTTGCTTCAACAGGAACACCTTCATTTTTTATGCATCCCGGTGAAGCAGGGCATGGCGATTTGGGCATGATTGTTCGTGGCGATGTTTTAATTGCAATTTCCAATTCAGGAAAAAGTGATGAAATTATGATGTTAGTGCCTTTGGTTAAGCATCTAGGTGTGCCATTGATTACTATTAGTAGTGACAATAAAGGGCCAATGCCAAAAAATGCAGATGTTGCACTGACACTAGGGAATATTCAAGAAGCATGTCCATTGGGTTTAGCACCAACTTCAAGCACAACGGCAACACTTGCTTTAGGTGATGCTTTGGCTGTTGCATTGTTGGAAGCTCGTGGTTTTACTGCCGATGATTTTGCACGTTCACATCCTGCAGGTGCTTTAGGCAAACGCTTATTACTCGATGTAAAACATCTTATGCATACGGGTGATGAGCTACCAAAAGTATCTCCAGACACACCAATGAATCAAGTGCTTTATGAGATTTCAAGTAAGCGATTAGGTCTAACCACCATCGTTGATGAAAATGACGTTTTGCTTGGTATTTTTACGGATGGTGATTTACGTCGTTTGATCGATAAGCAGCAAGGCTTTGATATTCATTTATCTATATCTGAAGTCATGACGAAGCATCCTCAGACTATTGGGCAAAACTCTCGTGCCGTGATTGCATTAGAGAAAATGAATGAAAAGAAAGTAAATCAATTTGTTGTGGTTGATACTGAAAATAAAGTGATTGGCGTAATTGGTATGCATGACTTAATTCAAGCTGGGGTAAAATAGATAATGGCATCATATGTTTTGTTAGAACAAGCACGTCATGTTGAGGCTTTGGTTCTAGATGTTGATGGTATTTTGAGTGATGGTTTTGTTACGCTTACAAACTCAGGCGATGAAATTAAATCTTTCGATATTCGTGATGGATTAGGCATGAAGCTTGTACAACAAGCAGGTGTTAAAGTCATTATTATTACTGGTCGTAAAAGTAATATCGTAGAACAACGTATGTCTGCATTAGGTGTAGATTTAGTATTTCAAGGTCGTGAAGATAAAGGCGTTGCATTAAAAGAAGCATGTGCACAATTTAATCTTAAACCTGAAGATTGCTTATATATGGGGGATGATTGGCCCGATTTATCTGCATTTGCAATTGCAGGTATGAAGGTTACTGTTCCAAATGGTCATGTTGAAGTGCGTCGTCGTGCAGATTTAGTGACACAAGCGATGGGTGGGCGTGGTGCTGTACGTGAAATTTGCGATATGATTTTAATGTCGAAAGGCGTATACACACAGTTACTCGAAAAATATGCATCTGCGCCACAATAATGTTATATACATTCAAAAGCTTGAGTTGAAATCACACTTATGGATACAAAAAAATTATATGTCGTCGCTTTAATGATTGCAGCTATAAGTAGTGGTTATTATTATTTGGGCGGGAAAGGTAAAAAGCTAGAAGTCGATTCTTCTAGAAGCATGACTTATTCTGCCGAACAAATTAATTTGACTCAAACAGATGAAAAAGGCTTGATATCTTTAAAGGCGCGAGCAGATCGTTTAGAACAAGATATGCAAAAAAATAGTGCTAGGTTAATGAATCTGAATGCAGATACTTTTCAAGATTCTAAACCCGATGGGAGCTTTTTTGCTAAAGTTGTGAATTCTTATGACAATAACTCAAAGGTTGTCATGTCTAATCAGGTTTTAGCCACACGTTTTCTAGATAGTGGTGAAAAAATGACATTTAAGACATCAGAACTGACGGGTTATCCTAAAACTAGAGATTTGCAAACAGATAAGCAAATTACCGTTGAGTCCCCACAAGCTAAATTTTTAAGTCAGGGGATGAAGGCAAATTTTAACAACGGACAATACGAATTTTTTAATATTCGAGGAACATATGAACGATAATTCTAAGCTTAATACATTGAAATTTTTAGCTAAAAAATCTTTACTCGTGGCAAGCTTGGCAATTGTATCCTCGAGCGCGGTATATGCAATTCCATCGGATCGTCAACAACCATTATCATTGGTTGCAGACAGAGCAACGTTTAATGAAAAGTCTGGCGTAACAACATATAGCGGTAATGTCATTATTGAACAAGGCACAATGAAGGTTCAAGCTGCATCACTTGTTGCAAACTTAAATGCAAATAAACAAATTAGCGTAATTACAGCAACAGGTGGACCTGCAAAATTTCAGCAAAAGCTTGATTCTGCCAAAGGGTTAGCAAAAGGTCAGGCACAAAAAATTGTGTATAACGCAGAAACAGGAATTATCACGCTTTCAGGTAATGCATTACTTGAACAAAATGGCTCAAGTATTCGTGGTGCAACATTAAAATACAGCATGAATAAAGGTGATATTGAAGCAATTGGTACTCCAAATAGTACAGGCTCTTCAAATGGTCGTGTACAAATCGTGATTCCGCCAACAAGCTCTAAATCTTATCCTGGAGCACGTGATTAATGGATGAACTAGATAAAACACAAACTTTATGTATTAAGCATTTAGCTAAAAATTATAGTAAGCGTTGGGTTGTAAAAGATGTTTCTTTCACTATGAAAAGTGGTGAAATTGTCGGTTTACTTGGTCCAAATGGTGCAGGGAAAACAACAAGTTTCTATATGGTTGTCGGTCTTGTGCGTATGGATAAAGGCGAAATTCATTTAGATGATTTAGATTTATCTGATTTAGCCATGCATGAACGCGCACAAAAAGGTATTGGTTACTTACCTCAGGAAGCTTCAATTTTTAGAAAACTGACGATTTCTGAAAACATCATGGCAATTTTAGAAACGCGTAAAGATTTGAATAAAGATCAGCGTAAAAAACGCCTTTTAGAACTTTTGGCAGATTTTAAAATTACGCATATTAAAGATTCATTGGGTATGAGCGTTTCTGGTGGTGAGCGTCGTCGTGCTGAAATCGCACGTGCTTTAGCTGCAGATCCAAAATTCATGTTACTTGATGAACCTTTTGCAGGTGTCGATCCAATTTCAGTTGGTGATATTAAAGATATTATTAGTACCTTAAAAAACCGCGGTATTGGTGTGCTTATTACAGATCATAATGTACGAGAAACACTCGCAATTTGTGAAAGAGCTTACATTGTAAGTGAAGGTTCTGTGATTGCAGAAGGCTCTCCGCAAGATGTTTTAGCCAATGAAACAGTACGTCAAGTTTACCTTGGTGATGACTTTAAAGTCTAAGTATTAGAATTTCATGCAGATTTTTATGTAAACATCTGCATGAATTATAAATTGAAAAATACGGTAATAAAACTTAACAAAAATACACATTAACAAACAAATAGCGATAAAATAAAATAAAATTATTTTGTTAAATTGATCATGTTTATCAGACAAAAAACGGTAAATATAAAGCTATTTATTTCGAGTGCCATGAAGCCACTCAGCTTGTTATCGCTTGCTATATTTCTCCCAAATCATGCATATACTCAAAGCCCCAATAAGCATTCTACAATGGTAGTAAAAGATGCTTTATCGGGGATTTTATCTCCCAAATCGAACCCAAATTTTAATCAGGCAAATTTTAGCGAACTAAGTGATTTTAGTGTTTATAGACAACAATCCGAAGCATTGCCGATTATTTCTCAAGGTTCATATAGTCAAATTTCGCCTCGTGTGATTGTTTCCCAAATACAAAAGCCACAAAGCTTTAATCATTCGATTTTAATAGCATTGCAACGTAGTCCAACAGTGACACAATCAATTGCAAACCTATCTTCTCAGAACGCTACAATTGACGTGGCTCGTGCAAGTTATTATCCACAAATTTCGGGTGGTTTTTCTTCTGCCGATTTAACTGATCAAAAAGGTTATGGACAAGTTCTGAGTTTGAATGCAACGCAAATGCTTTACGATTTTGGTAAAGTTAAAAGTAGCGTTAGTATTGAACAAGCAAAATTAATAGCATCTCAAGCCAATGTATTAGTCGATATTGACAAAATTGCTTATGATACTGCTATTGCGATTGTGAATATTAAACGTTATCAAAGTATTACCGCAATTGCTAAGCAGCAAATTGAAGGGATGTCTCATATTGCTGAGATTACTAATTTACGCGCAAAAGCGGGTATTAGTACGCAGGCAGACCCTGTGCAAGCGTTATCAAATGTCGAGTCGGCTCAAGCAAATTTAATTGTGCAAGAAACGCAATTAAGCCAATATCAACAAAAACTTCGAACGCTTGTTGGTGTGGATGCAAGAACCCTCGATTTTCAAATTCCTGAAACAATTGTTGCAGATTCACATTTATATGAAGAACCTAAATTCAATAGGGTTCCTAAAATGATGGTTGCGCAAACAGAAGTAGCAATTGCAAGATTACAAAAAGAACAAACCAAATTAAGTAATTACCCAACTTTAAGTGTGAAAGGTTCTCTTAGCCAAGCTGTAAATGGTAAGCATCCAAGCAATAATGAAGATGATGGAACAGATAGTTCAATCATGCTTGAAGCGACAAGCACTTTTTATCAGGGGGGCGCTGTTTCCTCTAGAAATAAAGCGGCTAGTTTTGCCGAAGAAGCTGCAAAAGCAAAAGTCAGTTCTGTTTATTTAGATGTTTTAGATGAGTTGAGAGTGATTCGTGAAGAAATTGATAATAAGCAAAAATTATTTGGCATTTTAACTGCACGTAAAGCAACAACCATTCGTACACGCGAGTTGTATCAAGAGCAATATAAGTTGGGTACGCGCTCTGCGGTAGATTTATTGAATGCCGAACAAGCGATTCATAGTGCAGCGCAAGAAATTGAAAATGCACGTTATGACATTTATGCAGCACTTATTAAATACCTTTCGATTACGGGGCAATCTTTTGATGCTTATCAATTGAAAAATACATCAATCCAAGGGTTTATGGTGAAGCCATGAGTACAAAAATTAATTATCAACCTTGGCTTCAGGCAGTTTTGTCGATTGCAAAGCATTACCGCATAGAACCTTCTGAAGAGCGCATTCGTTTGCAACTCGATTGGAATCCGAATCAAACGGTAGATGATGTTCTTGCCGTGATGACGCGCCAAATTGGTTTAAGTATTCGTAAATCTACATTGAATAAAGATTTATTGAATCCTTGGCGTTTACCGATCATTGTTGAAATGAATGATGGTCAAGTGGGGGTGGTCGATAAAATAGATGCTGAAGGGCATGTAAATATTCAATTTAGTGGTGATGGTGGCTTATCTCAAACATCAACCATTGATGTTTTAGAACAACATATTCGTCATGTTTATATTTTACGTCCTGAAAAATCTGTACCCGATGCACGTATTGATGAGTATATAAAACCGTATGAGCAAAGCTGGTTTTGGTCAATTGTTCTTCGAGATTGGAAACGTTATACCGATGTGATGTTGGCATCATTATTGGCAAATATTTTAGCTTTAGCTACCATTCTATTCTCCATGAATGTGTATGACCGTGTTATTCCTGCACAGTCAGTATCTACACTTTGGGTGCTTGCTAGTGGTGTTTTACTCGCTTCAATTTTCGAGTTTGTGCTGCGTATGGCACGTATTTATTTATCCGATACTATTGGTAAACGTGCAGATTTACGAATTTCAGATCGTGTTTTTGGTCATGCTTTACGTATTAAAAATAAAGAAAGATCGAAATCGACAGGGACTTTTATTTCACAAATTCGTGAATTAGAAGGCGTACGAGATTTGGTCACATCAACCACTATTTCAGCCATCGCAGATTTACCATTCTTTTTATTATTCCTCGCAATTTTCTGGATTATTGGTGGCAATTTATTCTGGGTGATGTTGATAATTGTGCCACTGATGATTCTTCCTGGTTTCTTAGCGCAAAAACCTTTAGCGAAACTTGCCAATGAGGGGATTCGTGAAAGCTCCATTCGTAATGCGATGTTGGTAGAAGCCGTTCAGGGTATTGAAGATATCAAACTTTTACGTGCCGAAACTCGATTCCAAAATCAATGGAATCACATGAATGAAGCATCTGCCGAAGTTTCTATGCGCCAACGTAAAATAGTGGGCTTTATGAATACTTGGACGCAAAAAATTCAAGGTTTGGCATTTGCAATCGTTGTTTTAGTCGGGGCTTTTGCTGTGATGGAGGGTGAAATGACCACAGGTGCATTGGTGGCGTGTTCAATTTTATCTTCACGGATGCTTGCACCTATTTCACAATTGGCAGGAGTTTTAGGGCGCTGGCAACAAGCCAAAGCGGCTAAAAAAGGCTTAGATGAGTTGATGAAAAAGCCTGTCGATCAGCCTGATCACGCACACCTTATTCATAAACCTGCAATTCATGGTGACTATGAATTCTCCGAAGTCATTTTCCAATATGGCGAAGATGATCCAAAACCAAGCCTAATTATTCCCAAATTGCAGATTAAATCAGGCGAAAAAATTGCCATTCTTGGTCGAAATGGTGCGGGTAAATCGACGTTATTGCAGTTGCTTTCGGGTATGCAAACACCTGTTCAAGGGAAAATTAAACTCGATGGTGTAGATATGTCACTCATTGATCCTTCAGATGTGCGTCGTGATATGTCACTTTTAAATCAAAGTTCAAGTTTGTTTTTTGGAACTGTGCGTGAAAATATTACGCTTGGTGCACCTTTAGCAAGTGATGATGAAATTTTACATGCCTTAAAAATGACAGGTGCAATCAACTTTGTTCAAGACAAAAAAGAAGGTTTGGATCATATGATTTTAGAGGGCGGAATTGGCTTCTCTGGTGGTCAACGTCAAGCCTTACTTTTATCGCGCTTATTAATTCGTAAGCCAAATATTTTACTCTTAGATGAGCCTACCGCAGCCATTGATGATGTCACTGAAAAGCAATTTATTGATCAGTTGAAACAGCAACTTGATCATAAAACATTGGTTATTGCGACACACCGTAGAGCAGTTCTAGAGTTGGTAGATCGTATTATTGTGATGAATGACGGCAAGATTGTGATGGATGGTCCTCGTGATCAAATTTTAAATCAGTCGCAAGAGAAACCTCGTGTGCAACAGCATCAAATTCAAGCTGGAGTTCAATCATGAGTGAAGCAAAGTTAAATCAAAAGCGTAACATGACTGTTACTGAGCTTGAGCCACCATTACCTAAAGCTAGCATGCTGATTTGGATTGTATGTATAGGGCTTTTGGTTTTATTGGCTTGGGCGTGGTTTTTTAAGCTTGAAGAAGTTTCAACAGGTACGGGTAAAGTTGTTCCTACATCGAAAGAGCAAATTGTTCAGTCTTTGGATGGCGGTATTTTGACAAAAATTCACGTGAAAGAAGGTCAAGTTGTAGAACAAGGACAAGTGCTTGCACAATTAGACCCAACACGTTTTGAATCTAATGTTGGTGAAACAGCATCATTATTGATGTCGTCTAAAGCAACAGCTGCTCGTTTACGTGCAGAAGTAAGTGGTACGGCATTATCTTTTCCGTCAGAGGTGCTGAAAGAACCTAAATTGGTTGCTGAAGAAACGGCTCTTTATAATTCAAGACGTGCTAATTTAGAAGAATCATTATCAGGCTTAAAGCAAGCGTTAAATTTAGTGAAGCAGGAATTGAGCATGACCGAACCACTTGTTGCAAAAGGTGCTGCAAGTGACGTTGAGGTACTTCGATTAAAGCGTCAAGCCAATGATTTACTAAATCAAATGAATGATATTAAAAATCAATATTATGTGAAATCTCGTGAAGAGTTAGCAAAAGCTAATACCGATATTGAAACACAACAGCAAGTGGTAAAAGGGAAGTCTGATACCTTAAACCGTACGCTTTTTAAATCGCCTGTGCGTGGTATTGTGAAAGAAATTGATGTGATGACCATAGGTGGGGTTATTCCACAAAATGGTAAAATCATGACCATTGTGCCATTAGATGATCAGCTTCTGATTGAAGCACGTATTTCACCTCGAGATATTGCGTTTATTCATCCTGAGCAAGAAGCACTTGTTAAAATTACCGCATATGATTATGCCATTTATGGTGGCTTAGCAGGTAAAGTAACAGTTATTTCACCAGATACAACTCGAGATGAAGTGAAGCAAGACCAATTTTATTATCGTGTTTATATTCGTACCAATACAGATAAGCTGACCAATAAAGAAGGTAAGCAATTTAGTATTACCCCAGGTATGGTGGCGACAGTTGATATTAAAACAGGTTCAAAAACTGTACTTGAATATCTGGTTAAACCATTTAACAAAGCACGTGAAGCATTACGTGAACGTTAAAACTAAATAATTCACTTATAAAAACCTCTTTCCGAAGAGGTTTTTTATTGCCAAATTTAGCCCTAAAACACGTTATAATGACTTAATTGCTTAAGTTTTTTCATTTATGCCATTTACCATTGCCCAAGCTGTAGAATTTGAAGAAGATATAAAGAAAAGTCGCTTTCAAGCCATTGCTGTACCTGTAGAAAATGAACAAGCGGTGAAAGACTTTTTAGAAGCCAATAAAGATCACACCACAACACACCAATGTTGGGCTTGGAAAATAGGGCATGATGTACGGTTTAATGACGATGGTGAACCATCTGGCACAGCAGGGCGTCCAATATTAGCCACAATTGAAGGCAATGAGCTGACCAATGTACTTGTGTTAGTCAACCGATGGTATGGTGGTGTTAAGCTTGGTACAGGTGGTCTTGTACGCGCCTATGGTGGAAGCGCAGGGCAATGCTTGTTACTTGCTGAAAAAATTGAACTGATTAAAAAAGAAAAAATTTACTTTGAATGTTTATTTAATGAATGGTCAATTTTACAATATGAATTAAAACAAAGCGAAATTGAATATCAGGAAAGTTATACCGCAGATGGTGTTCAGGTGAATGCACTCGCACAAATTCATCAAATTGAACCGCTCGCTCATAAAATTCAAGATTTAACCCGAGGACGTGCGCAACTCAAAATTGTTGAGGAGCCATCGAATGACTGATATCGATCCATTATTAAAATATCGTGAACAGCATAAACATCGTTTGAATTATATGCCTTGGTTATATTGGTCGTTAAAGCCAAAAAATCGTGCGTGGGCAGATGAGTGGCAAAAAGAATATCAAGCATATTTGATGTCGATGGAAACAGTTGAAATAGGTGAAAATTGTTTTATTTCACCCTTGGCACATATTTTTGCTGAATCAGGTCGTAAAATTATTATTGGTGATAATACTTTTATTGCAGCCGATTGCACTTTGCATGGGCCACTTGAAATTGGCAATGAAGTTGCTATTAATCATCACTGTATTTTAGATGGTGGACGAGTCGGTATTAAATTGCATGATCAAGTTCGTATTGCAGCCTATTGTCACTTATATGCTTTTGATCATGGTATGGAACTTGATATGCCAATCTATCAACAACCTGTGCGCTCTCAAGGGATCGAAATAGGCAAAGATGTTTGGTTGGGTGCGCATGTTGGTGTGAAAGATGGCGTGAAAATTGCCGACCATGCAGTGGTTGGTATGAACAGTATGGTTACGAAAGATGTCGCTGAAAATGAAATTGTGGCAGGGAATCCTGCAAAGTTAATACGTTATCGAAAATAATAAATGAAGCTTAAACTTACATAATTTGATGAAAACTATAATAAAGATGTGCTAATTTAAAAATAACAACAATGAATTAAAAAATGTGAAACATAAGGAGGGTTTTATGAAACGTGTAGTGGCTTGTATTGATTCATCCCCTTGTATTAATGCACTTGCTGAAGCTGCAGCTTGGATTGCCAAGAAAACCAATCGAGAACTTGTGTTATTACAAGTTTTGGACTATTACCCTGCAAGTTATCATTTAGGGGAAATTAGTGGTGTGATTGGTTTTGAAAGTAATGCCATGCTTTTAAAAGAGCTTGCGGAGCTTGAACAAAAACAAAGTGAATTAGCACTCGATTATAGTAATAATTTACTCAATCATATTTCTGAATTAATTCAAGAAAAACACGATATTGTACCTACTCGAATTCAAGAAAAAGGTGATTTTTTAGAACAAAGTTTTAATGTTCTTCAAGAAGATGATATTGCATTAATTGGGCGTTTAGGCGAGCGATCTGCTGAACGAAAAAAAGCAATGGGAAGCAATGTTGAAAACTTTATTCGTGGTGCAAATTGCACCGTAATGACTGTGGGTGAAACATTTAAGCCACCTACACGTTTTATCTTTGCTTATGAATATTCTCCAACGTGCGTGAAGATGATGCATCGAATTGCAAAAACTGATTTACTACGATTATTGCAATGTCATTTGTTATATGTGGGGGATCATCCTGAAGTGCTTAAAGAGCCTGAAAACTTTTTGAAGCAAGCAGGTTTAGATGTCGTTACAGAATATAGATATGGTGATGTTTCAGAAAATATTTTGGAATATCAAAAAGAACATGGTATTCAACTTATTCTGTTGGGTGCATTTAGCCATAGTAAAATCAAACAATTCTTTTTGGGGAGTATTACAACCGCTATTTTTAGGAACTCAATCGTACCTTTATTGGTGGTTAAATAAGGATATTTCTATTGTTTAGAGTAATTTGTCTAAACTGATTTATTTCTGTCCATAGTTATCCTCATTTACTGTGGATAACTATATGGACAGTGTGTGTAAGTCTATAAAGTTAAATAATAAAAAAACAAAGTTTGTTTTTTGTTCGCTGTTAAAAAATTATTTAACAATCGCAATTGCAAAGCCATCATGTCCTTTACTACCAACCGTTTGTAGGGCAGTGCAAGAAAGAATTTTAGGATGATTTTGCATCGCTTTAAACATGTCACGAATGCCTTCAATACTTGGTTTATGATTGTCAGGATTTAAAATTTCACCTGCACGAATCACGTTATCTAAAAAGATAATGGTGCCTGAATGCGATAAATTTAAGCTCAATTCTAAATACTCAGGATAGCTTTGTTTATCGGCATCAATAAAAATAAAATCGAAAGGTACTGTATCTTCAGGTAAAGCACGAAGAATATCAGCTGCACGACCACATTTTAATTCGACAGTAGGTTTAAGCTTAGCATTGTCGATATTTTCTTGACCTAATGCTGCGTGTGTATCACGACCTTCCATTGTTAAAATATAACCATCTTCAGAAAGTGCACGAGCCAACCACATGGTGCTGTAAGCAGCAAAAGTACCAAGTTCAAGTACGCGTTTGCAATTGTTCATTTGAATGAGCATTTGCAATAACATGCCTTGGTTTGGCGCAACAGCAAGATGATCTGGGAAGCCTTTATCGTCAGTATTTTTTAAAGTCTGAGTCAAAATTGGATCTTCAGGAGTTAAATGTGACTCGATATAACTATCAATTTCTGTCCACATTTGTTGCATAGTACATTTACCTTTGTTGCGTTGCGTGCATTTTATACCTTTATGCTCAGACTGCAATTTTTAAAGCAAAAAATCCATCTAAGATATCAATAAGACATAAAAAAGAGGTCAATTGACCTCTTTTTTAAGATTTTAATTTAGTAATGACACATCGATGATTTACGAGATAAATCGGGTCCCCAAGTACGGAAGCCTTGAGAGTCAATATGAATTTGACCAGTAGAATACAAGCCTAAGCCCATGTTTAGGCTACTACCGTATTGTGACCAAAATTGGCAAAGCTTGAATTTGCTATATTCAATATATGCATAATCTTCTGGTTGAGGAATTGCAGGACCAATACGGAAATCGATGGCAGAGTTAAATAAATGACGTGATGAACTTGCACCACCAGCGCATTGATTTAAAGCCAAGTCACGATAAACAGAGGTTACCGTAAAGTCTGTTAAAACTTTAGATGCAATTAAGTATTTAAAAATGCGTAATGTAGGAACTTGATTTGCCCATAATTCACGGCTAGGAACCATGTATTCAGAACGACCACATTTTTGCCAATCACGTGCGGTGCGTAGTAATTCATAGCTAGGAATAATATTACCTACGCCATTTTTTTCTAAGAATATTTCATAATCTCGGATTTGTTTTAAATTATCACTTACGGCAGTCCATGAGTTATATGCATAAGGAATAACTTTAGGCGGAACCTTTCGATCAAAAGTCACATTTTCTTGAGGGATGAAAATTCTTTTACCCTGTGTAGATGTAGAACCTTGATTGGGATTAGAAGAACATCCAATCATGAAAAGTGGGATAAAACTAAACGAAAGCACGGCTTTCAAAAAATGCTTCATTATTTAAATCAGAAGTTTATTAAAATCAGAAATATAATAATCTAAAAAATGAGAATTATTCAGAAAATATTGAAATGAAATGTGTCTTTTGTGGGTAAAAAAAGATCAGCAAGTGCTGATCTTTTTTTTAATCTTATTTTTCAAGATATTGTAATTTATCTTCTTTGCCATTCCATTCTTCACGGTCGGCAGGTTGGTCGCCAATTTGCGTGATATTTGGCCATGTTTGCGACAGTTCTGCATTTAGCTCGATAAAGACTTCTTGACCTGCAGGTAACTCGTCTTCCGAGAAAATTGCATTTGCAGGGCACTCCGGTTCACATAGCGCACAGTCAATACATTCATCTGGATTGATGACAAGGAAGTTTGGACCTTCGTAGAAACAATCAACAGGACAAACTTCAACGCAGTCTTGATATTTACATTTAATACAATTTTCTGTGACAACAAATGTCATGGCGACGGCTACCTAAAAATTTGGTCTAATAACTAATGATGTATTTTAGGCAAAAACACATCAAACAAACAATTCCTTTTATTGATATTTATTATTTAAATCTATGAAAAGGGCAAAATGATATGATTTTTATTGATAAATGATAATTAATATCACTTAGCTAGATGTTTGGAAATAGCCAAGTGATTTTTAAATTAACTATTTTTCAGTTGTTGTGAACCAATCCAATGTTTAGAAAATTGATAAGCGGCTCGTCCTGAACGTTGCCCACGTGATTGACACCATCTTAGAGCTTCAATACGCGCTTCATCATCCATGGTCATATTGGCTTTATGTAAGTAATTTTCAACAATTTCTAAATATAAGTTTTGATCCATAGGGTAAAACGAAAGCCATAAGCCAAATCGGTCTGACAATGAAATTTTTTCTTCAATGGCTTCCTGAGGATGTAGCTCTGTGTATTGAGGGACATCAACTTTTTGAAGTGGGATGTTTTCATGCATAAATTCAGGTAATAAATGTCTGCGGTTACTGGTTGCGTAAATAATAAAATTACCTGAACCCGATTGTAATGAACCATCTAAAACACTTTTTAAACTACGGTAGTTTTCATCTTCCGCATTAAAAGCCAAATCATCACAATACACGATAAACTTTTCAGGACGATCTTTAATAATGTCTTGAATTAAGGGTAAATCGGATAAATCATCACGTTCAATTTCAATGAGTCTTAAACCTTGTGATTCATATTCTGTAAGTAATGCGCGAACAATAGATGATTTTCCTGTACCTCGTGAGCCTGTTAGTAGCACATCATTGGCAGGTAAGCCTTTTAAAAACTGTAAGGTGTTTTGAATGACTTTTTCTTTTTGACGCTCAATACCTTTTAAGTCTGCTAAATACATAGTTTTTGCTTGAACAATGGGCTTTAATTGTTTGTTTTGCCATTTATATGCAGATGTTGAAAAATCTGAACTGTGTTGAAGCTCGGGCAAAGCTTGTTGTACTTGTTGCAGTACGGTGGTCATTAATTTTAAAAGGTTTTCGGGTAAATCAATTAGTGCCATGATTTTTCAGCTTATATTTCAATATAGAAGAGGCTAGATATTGCTTAAAGAATGTATACCAAACTTCAATAACTTGCCAAGTAAAACACGTTTTAATCATTGAACTCTTTATAGAAGTTCTGCATAGTGAGAATTAGGGTTGATGTATAAAAACATGGAAGAGGGTTGTAATGTTATTTAAAGATTTTGGAAATGGCATGAATACACATAAAAACAAACGGATTAAAGAATTAAAAAAACAAATTGAACAGGCTGAATCTTATGAAGAATGGCAGCATTTAGCGCTAAAAATAGATGAAGAAACGGGTGCACAAGCATGGAAATATGATAATTCATCGCCTTATTTTGATGCAGAAATAATTGCGCATCGTTTAATTTTACTCCGACGTTATAGAGCGCAAAATCGTATTTCAGATTTAATGCATATTTTGCGTGAAGGTTTAACTTACGATATTGCCAATATTGCACATCCAATGTTGTTTACAGCAACCATGGTTGGAACAAAAAAAATCATTGAAGATTATGTTGCAGAGGTAAGTAATAGTTTGGCATTTGTGGCATCAGAACAATGTCAAACGATAAACAATGAAGAAAAAATCGCATTTTTCCAGGCCTGTCAAAAAGCTTATGGTCAGCCTGCATTAATGTTTTCAGGCGGTGCAACGCTAGGTTTGTTTCATACAGGTGTTTGTAAGGCATTACTAGAGCAAGATTTAATGCCAAAAGTGATGTCGGGTTCAAGTGCAGGGGCAATTATGACTGCAATGCTTGGCGTTTCTAAGCCTTCAGATATGCAACAAATTTTAAGTGGTGAAAGTTTCTTTAATGAAGCATTTAAATTTAGAGATTGGCGTGAAATTCTTAAAGGGAATGGCGGTATTGCTGATGTTAAATTCCTTAAACAATTTTTAAAGAACAATTTAGGTGATTTAACTTTTGCTGAAGCTTTCGAGCGATCTGGCTTACATATTAATGTTGCTGTTGCACCGTATGATGCTTCTCAAGATGCACGAATTATGAATACCTATACAGCTCCAGATTTGTTGGTTTGGAGCGCTGTATTGGCTTCGTGTGCTGTACCTGTATTATTTCCACCTGTACGCCTTACAAGTAAACGCCAAGATGGTAAATACACACCCTATATGGCAACAACTACATGGGTAGATGGCAGTGTACGTAGTGATTTTCCACAAGAGAAAATGGCACGGTTATATAATTTAAATTACACCATTGCATGTCAGGTAAATCCGCACGTTGTGCCTTTTATGCAAAGTGATGAAGAACGTTTTCGTAAGGATATGCTCAGTTGGCCTGAACGTATTGTGCGTCGTCAAGGAAAAGTAATTTCAAGAGGCATGATGGATTTTGCACGTGAACGCGTGGGAAGTGTACCGACGGTAAGACGTTTGCTTGATCATGGTTATGGGGTAATAGATCAGCGTTATTATGGTGATGTAAATATCGTGGGGCATTTTAACTTGCGTCATTACAGTTATATGCTACAAAACCCGAAAGAACACTTATTTAAGATGTTGCAACGTGAAGGTGAGCGAGCAACATGGCCAAAAATTTCATCTATCGAAGTTCATGCACGTGTAGGTAAAACCATTCAGCATTGCTTAGAGCTTCTCACATATCAACAAGACAAAGTGCAATATGCAGGTTCAGAATATATTCAAATTTAATTTGGAAGATATACTTTCTAAAAAATTAACTTGTGCAAGTCAGCCGAAAAGTTTGGCTTTAGGACGCCGTGTATTTTATTGGTTTGAAGAACATCAACAATATTGGCTAAAAACCCAAGCACTGCAAAATGAAGTCAGCCTAGAAGATGCTTTTCAGCGTGAGCTTGATTTCTATACATCCTTAAGTGAAAAGCAGATTGAAAGCATTGCATTGCCTTTTCAAATTTTAAAGCATTCCGCGGTGGTGAATAATTTTAATATCGGCATGCCACTTCTGATTTTACCCCATGCAAAGTTTTTATTTGATGAACCTACAAATACACTCAACATAGATCAAATTAAACATAAAATGCTTCAAGCACTTTCTGTATTAGAAAATTTGCATAAAGCAGGGTGGTTACATGCAGATTTAAAAGCAGAACATTTTGTTGAATATAACAATCAAACCAAACTCATCGACTTTGAACAAAGCATAAAAATTAAAGATACGCTTAAATTTTCACAATTAAATGCAACACCAAGATATATGGCGCCTGAATTATTTCACGCAGAAGCAAAAAGTATCGCTTCAGATATCTATGCTTTAGGTATTGTTTTTTATGAATGGTTAAAACAAGAGCGACTTTTTGCAAATAATTATTATGATTGGGCAGTTTTACACTGCCAAACGTTAAAAATTGAACTGCCAGAATCATTTATTTGTTTTAAAAGGACATTGGATGCAATGTTAATAAAGCAAAAAACAGATAGGTTGATTGATATTTCAGCATTAAAAATGAGCTTAATTACTGAAAATGTATAAGAAAAAACCAAAAAATATCATTTTGTTTTTTATTTAAACAAACGATGGTTTTTTTAATAAAAAGGGCTTGTCATCATTAAGTGATCTCTATAATATACACAGCCATTGGGGACGTGGCGAAATTGGTAGACGCACTGGATTTAGGTTCCAGCGCCGCGAGGCGTGAGAGTTCGAGTCTCTCCGTCCCCACCAATAATTATCAACTAAGTTTGATAGTTATTAGGCAATAGAGGATTGGTGTAATGGTAGCATGACGGTCTCCAAAACCGTTCGTCAAGGTTCGAGTCCTTGATCCTCTGCCAACTTAAAATCTAACAGTATGTTAGTACCCTATGATGGGGACGTGGCGAAATTGGTAGACGCACTGGATTTAGGTTCCAGCGCCGCAAGGTGTGAGAGTTCGAGTCTCTCCGTCCCCACCATCATTATTAAAGCAAGGCATTGTCCTTGCTTTTTTATTGCCTGAAATTTAGTAAATACTGACTTTTAATAATAAAACTTAAGACAACTTAAATGTATAGATGTAAAAATGCCCATTAAAAAATGGGCATATGAAAATCCTTTTCACTATTCGCGTGAATATTCACTTTGTGTTATGAACACATTAAGCTTTTAAATGATCCTCAAACTCTTCACCCAATTGAACTGCAAGGGCATTACCTGAAAGTTCGCAAGTCACTAAGCCATATTCTTTTTTGAAACTAAAAGTAAAACCACGGTTATCTGTTAGGTTTTTTACTGAATATCCTAATTTTTCTAACCAAATACGAAATGCGATTAAATTTTTTGCCTTAACTACTTTTTTCACGAGAAAGCTCCTTGTTTATCCCTAAATATATTAATAGGGATGGATAAAACTTTTTAAAGGATAAAATTAAATAAAAATGAATTATGTTGAGTTTTTATTTTTATATTTTATAAAAAGTTGTAGTTTTATGCGTCTAAAATTGGATGAGTTGTTTTTAAGTTGTTGTAATAAATATTAAAAATATTTTTTAATATTTATTTTCTTTTTTTATTCGATGTTAAAAAATGTAAGTTGGAAATATTTTGTAAATATTAAATGAGAATCAATGTTTGTTTGCTCTTTATTGATGATTGAAGAATATATTGATATTTAGAAAAAATAGTTTTGGGGGATGCGTATATAAATACGCATCAAATAAAATGTTAAATTAGAAATTATCTTTAAGCTCTCTGAGCTCTTGAAATTTTTTAACGTTGTTCGCGCGTAGAAAAGGATTGGTTTTGAGTTCAAGGTCAATTGTGCTTGGTAGTGTGCATTGATTTAGTAGGCGTAAGCTTTCAACTTCTTGAGTGCGTTGAATAATATCGACATTATTGGGTTCAATGTGTAAGGCAAATTTAGCGTTTGAAAGCGTATATTCATGTGTGCAATACACTTTTGTGCGTGGTGGTAAAGCAGAAAGTCTATTGAGTGAATGATACATTTGTTCAAATGTACCCTCAAAAACTCGACCACAACCCATAGCAAATAAGGTGTCTCCACAGAATAAGCTATTAATGGCATCGGCAAAATAAACAATGTGTCCAAGTGTGTGACCTGGAACAGCAATAATATCGATTTTTAAGTCGTGAAACTTGAATGAATTTTCATGCGAAAGTGGGTGGGTGATAAACGGAATTTTACTCAGTTCTTCACGCGGGCCATAAACAGGAATATTACGGTTGATGAGTAATGCAGGAACACCACCTACGTGGTCTTTATGCCAATGTGTGAGCCAGATTTGTGCCAATTGAAGTTTGTTTTCAGAGCAGAATGCTTCAACTAATTTCGCTTCGGTTGGATCGACTGCAATGACTTCTTTGGTGCTAGTATTTTCAATTAACCATATATAGTTCTGTAGCTGATTTTTTACATCAATAAAATGAACTTTATAGGTCATAAGCACTCACCAAAATTAATCAATAGATTTGATTAAATAGTACCTTTTTCTATAAGATCTGTGTATTAAAAATGCGCCATAAGAGGCGCATTTTTTATTTAAATAATTAAATTAATAATCCCAGAACATGCGCTGAATTTCTTTTGCATCTTTAGTTTTTGTTAAGGCTAATGCAGCCAAAATTCTTGCTTTCTGTGGATTTAAGTCATGTGCAACTACCCAGCCGTATTTATCATCAGGTTGTTCGGCATTGCGTAATACAAAACCTTGAGGCACACGTGATGAGCGAATAATTTGTACACCATCTGCCTGTAATTGATTTAGTGTTGGTACGATATATTTCGCTACAGAGCCATTACCTGTACCTGCATGAATAATCGCTTTTGCACCTGCTTTTTGATAAGCAAGATAGGCATCTGGCAACATATTTGTTGAGCCATAAACAATTTGTACAAGTGGTAGGGCATCACCCTTAATGTTTTCAATGTTAAATTCTGATGCATTGTTGAAGCGTTTTGCTACGTTTCGGAACCAATAAGGCTTACCTTCAACAAGCGTACCTAATGGACCCCATTGGCTTGCAAATGCATTGGTATGAATATTAATAGTCTTTGAAACATCACGCGCTGCAAAAATATCATCATTCATTAGAATCATTACGCCTTTGCCTTTGGCGCTGTCCGATGCTGCAAGTGCGACTGCACTATAAAGGTTCAGAGGGCCATCGGCAGAAAGCGCTGAAGGTGGGCGCATAGAAGCAACAAGTACAATTGGCTTGTCGGTTTTAATCACTAAACTTAAGAAAAAAGCCGTTTCTTCAACTGTATCTGTACCATGTGTAATGACAACGCCATTTACTGATGGTTTTTTCACTAAGTCATTTACTTGACGTGCAATACTTAGTAGTTCTTTATCTGTAATACTTTCAGATGCAATTTGAAGAGCCTGAACGCCTGTAACATTGGCTAAATTCTGAATTTGCGGAACCGCATTTAATAAATCATCTACGGGAACTTTAGCAGCTGTGTAAGTTGCACTATTGGTGGAACTTGCACCTGCACCTGCAATGGTACCGCCTGTTGCAACAACGACAACATTATTTTTAGCGAAAGATGAAATTGGAATAAGTAAGCTAAGAGAAAGAGCTAATGTGGTTAATGTTTTTTTCATTACATTTCCTTGTTTGTTGTCATTTATAAAACATCCTGAGTAATTAACTTAACCAAAGAAGTTTGTTCAGGATATAGTCAAAACTAAATATCAATTTAAAAATCATCATTTGAAATGATGAGTATTGGTATCAAAGGCAATGCAATAAAAAAGCCAAGTGTGAACACTTGGCTTAATTTTTTTTAATGATGAATTAACGCATTTTTGCTAAGAAGCGACCTAAGCGGCTAATTGCTTCGCGTAATTCATTTTCAGCGGGTAAGAACACCACACGGAAATGATCGGGCGTTGGCCAGTTAAAACCTGTACCTTGAACCAAGAGTACTTTTTCTGCACGAAGCAAATCAAGCATAAGCTGTTCATCATCCTGAATAGGGTAAACATTTGGATCAAGTTTAGGGAAGCAATACATTGCGCCTTCTGGTTTTACACAAGACACGCCTGGAATTTCATTTAACATTTCCCATGCAATGTTGCGTTGTTCGTATAAACGACCACCTGGGCGAATTAAATCGTTAATTGACTGATAACCACCTAATGCTGTTTGAATTGCATATTGCGCTTGATGGTTTGCACACAAACGCATAGAAGCCAACATATCTAGACCTTCAATGTAGTCTAAAGCACGTGATCGATCACCTGTAATTGCCATCCAACCTGAGCGGTAACCTGCAATACGATATGCTTTAGAAAGACCATTGAAAGAAACGCACAGTTGATCGCCCGCAAGCGCAGCAACTGAAACATGTTCAATACCATCGTAAATAATTTTGTCGTAAATTTCATCTGCGAACAAAATGAGGTCATATTTTTTAGCAAGAGCGACAATTTGCTCTAAAACATGGCGTGGATAAACAGAACCTGTAGGATTATTTGGGTTAATAATCACAATACCGCGTGTATTTGGTGTGATTTTGCTTTCCATATCGGCAATATCTGGGTACCAGCTCTTTTCTTCATCACATTTATAGTGGATTGCTGTACCGCCAGATAGGTTAACCGCAGCTGTCCATAATGGATAGTCAGGCATTGGAACAAGCATTTCATCGCCATCATCCAATAAGCCTTGCATTGCCATCACAATAAGTTCTGATACGCCATTACCAATATACACGTCATTGACATGCATATTGAGAATGCCTTTTTGTTGGTAGTACTGACAAATGGCTTTACGTGCCGGGAAAATACCTTTTGAGTCTGTGTAACCAATGGCATTTGGTAAGTTTAAAGCAACATCATTAATAATTTCTTGCGGTGCTTCAAACCCAAAAGGAGCAGGGTTACCAATATTTAATTTAATAATTTTGTGACCAGCTTCTTCCATCTCATTGGCCGCTCGTAACACTGGTCCGCGAATGTCGTAGCATACATGCTCGAGTTTTGAAGATTTTTTAATTTCGCGACGGGGTTGGAAAGTGTTCGACATTTTGATGTTCTCGGAATGAGTGGTAGTCACTTTTGCGTAACGGTATAAATAGCTTTTAAATGTCTCAGTGGTTACAAGATCAAGATGGTGTTCATCTCTAAGCAGTGTAACTATTTTTTCATGCGTAAACCCTACCTGTTGATACTGTTTAATGACAGGTAATAGGTTTTTAAAAAGAACGCTCTTTTTTTGCGACATTTTTTATCCTGAGTAAGAATATGACTAAGCCTATCACTAAATTTACGCATAAAAAAGCAATTAATGCGTAATTTGCTTACTTTGTTTTTAAGTTTTGCTTACTTTTTGCTTTTTTAGCATTATAGGTCTTTTGTAAAATGTTGAATAAAGACTAGAAATTTTAATATGAATCACGTAAATATAGAATTATCTTATTTTAAACAGCAAGATGGAAAGGTACGTAATCATGGGAAAACTCAATAAAACAGAAAGAGAATGGCAAAGAGAGTTATCACCTGAAGAATTTCGTATTACAAGACAGAAGGGAACTGAAGCGCCATTTACAGGTAAATATTGGAATACTAAGCAGGAAGGCGTTTATTATTGCCGTTGCTGTGGAGAAGAATTATTTGCATCTGAAACAAAATTTGATAGCGGTTGTGGTTGGCCGAGTTTCTACAAACCAATTAATTCATCTGTAGTGGAAGAACAACAAGATACGTCACATGGGATGGTCAGAACTGAAATTATTTGTCATCATTGTGATGCACATTTAGGACATGTTTTTCCAGATGGACCAGAGCCGACAGGATTGCGCTATTGCGTAAATTCGGCATCACTAGAATTAAAATCACAAGAAAAAAATGATGAGGATACCTATCCATGACAGATGTTTATCAATTCGATGCTGAATTGTTGGACGGTCAAAATAAATCTTTTGCCGATTATAAAGGCAAAGTTTTATTGATTGTGAACACAGCGAGCAAATGTGGTTTTACGCCACAATTTTCGGGATTAGAAAAACTTTATCAGAAATACAAAGATCAAGGTTTTTTGATTTTAGGATTTCCCTGTAATCAATTTGGTGGGCAAGACCCTGATTCAAATGAACAAATAGGTTCTTTTTGTCAAAAAAACTATGGGGTAACTTTTCCCATGTTTGCCAAAGTGGATGTAAAAGGTGCTGAAGCGCATATACTATTTCGTTACTTGACCAATAATAGTAAAGGTGTTTTGGGTAATGGAATTAAGTGGAATTTCACTAAATTTCTGATTGGTAAAGATGGTACTGTGCTTGATCGTTTTGCACCAACAACGAAACCAGAGGCGTTGGAAGAAGAAATTGAAAAAGCATTGAAATAAGTGATTAAATAAGGCAATCGAAAGGTTGCCTTAAATTATTGACACTTAAAATGCAAAATAGATATCGAATAATCA
Source organism: Acinetobacter portensis (assembly GCF_009372215.1). Lineage (GTDB taxonomy): Bacteria > Pseudomonadota > Gammaproteobacteria > Pseudomonadales > Moraxellaceae > Acinetobacter > Acinetobacter portensis. The sequence continues at coordinate 24,933 of NZ_LWRV01000033.1, forward strand.
TGAGTTTACTTTTGGGAGCTTTTACAGCTTTCCAATACGTTCACTCGGAAGATAAAGATCAGTACAGTAAACTACTCAAAATACTAGAAACTCCGCAACCTAAGTATGAAATTCAAGATCGTGATTATAAAATTGACACGAAATTGTATAAAAATGAATATGAAGTCGATTGGGCATCAAGACCGCAATTTAATGTTAGTGCACAAGAATTTAAATATTATAAAAATGCTATTCAAGTGAAAATGACTGTTATTGCGAGTACAGGTTATATTGGTGATGCCGTTGTTGTTAAAAGTTCGGGTTCTAAAATAATAGATCAAAAGGTATTAGATGCTGTGAAGCTTGCTCGTTTAGATAAAATTCCGTACGTCGATAAAGCCGTAACATATAACCTAATATATGATTTTGAAATAAAAAAACCACTGTAAGCACAGTGGTTTTTTATGCGTATTATTTAAACTTAAAGAATAGCTTTAAGACGTTTTACGACTTCTTCACATTGAGCAATGTCTGCAACCAATGCCATACGCACGTGATTTTCACCCGGATTACCTTGCTCTGTATCACGAGATAAGTAACGACCTGGTAAAACTTTAATGTGTGCTTTTTCCATGAGTAATTTGGCAAAAGTTTCATCATTATCTACTTTTAACCAGTAGTAGAAACCTGCATCTGGTTTTTGAAGTGGTAATAAATGACCCAATTCATTTTGGAATAATTCAAACTTAGCGCGGTAAAGTTTACGGTTTTCTTCAACGTGTGTTTCATCATCCCAAGCGGCAATAGACGCAAGTTGATGTTGAATAGGCATCGCAGCGCCATGGTATGTGCGATATTGCAAATAAGGTTTCAATAAGTTTGCATCGCCCGCAACAAAGCCCGAACGCATCCCTGGTAAGTTTGAACGTTTAGAAAGTGAATGAAATACCACGCAATTCTTATAATCATCACGTCCTATTTCAGCGCAAACTTCTAATAAACCCACAGGTGCTTCATCGAACCAAAGTTCTGAGTAACATTCATCTGATGCAATGACAAAGTTGTATTGGTCTGAAAGCGCAATCAGCTTTTTGAACTGTTCTTTTGAAAGAACTGCACCTGTAGGATTACCCGGTGTACACACAAAAAGAAGGGCTGTTTTTTCCCAAACTTCAGCAGGCACAGCATCAAAATCGCCTAGATAGTTATTTTCTTCTGTGCAGTTGATGAAGTAAGGTTTAGCACCTGCAAGTAATGTTGCACCTTCATAAATTTGATAAAACGGATTTGGCATCACCACATAAGGCGCTTCTTCACGATTTACCAATGCTTGAACAAAAGAGAAGATTGCTTCGCGTGTACCTGAAACAGGTAAAACATGCGATTCAGCACTTATCGCATTAAGTTTAAAACGACGAGATAACCAATTCGCAATGCTTTCACGTAATTCAGGTAAGCCTTTGCTATTTGGATATGTAGACAAATGTTTGAAATTGTCGATGATCGCTTGTTTTACAAACTCCGGTGCAGGATGTTTCGGTTCACCAATAGATAAAGGAATTAAAGGTAAATCCGCAGTTTTCACATCCTGAAAAAGTTTATTTAACTTTTCAAATGGATATGGGTGTAATAAAGACAAGCTAGAGTTCATGGAGCGAATACCAAACAATTAAATTAATGTTGTACACATACTTGATTTGAAGCTTCATCTAATGCCGATTTTAATTGTTCAGCAAGAGTTTTGGCTTCTTCGTCAGTCATTGGGATGCCATCTTTTTTAGTGACATAGAAAATATCTTCTGCGCGTTCGCCAAGTGTAGCAATTTTTGCAGAGTGAATATCTAAACCTTGCATCATAAATAAACCACCCACTTTGGCAAGTAAACCCGGATGATCTAGAGTAGCAATTTCAACCATATTTTGATTGAGTGCTTCATTGAATGAAATATCAACTTTATTTTCAATATCAAAATGGCGTAATTGGCGTGGAATACGACGTTGCATTAAACCTGGGTATTTGTCCGATTGACTGAGTGCTTTCACTAATGCATCTACGACCGTTTCTTCACGTTCAGGGTCTGTAAGTAATGTACCAAAACGGTCAAGAACCACATAAGTGTCTAAGCTAAATGCGGTGCTTGCGGTAATAATACGTGCATCTTGAACATCCAGATTCATACGGTCAAGAATGGCTACGGTTGTTGCGAATAAATTTGGCTGATCTTGTGTGTAAATAAAGATTTGAACGGCATCTTGCGCATATTTACGGTGAGCACGCATAAGAACAAGTGGTGCAGAATTATGACCATGTTGAAGAATAGCGCGTGTATGCCATGCAATTTCATCGGCAGATTCTTTTAGGAAGTATTCATCGCCTAGCTCTTGCCAAACTTTTTCAACTTCATTGAGCGCAAAATCATTGACCAATAACTCACTTGCAGCAAATTTAGTGTCTTCAATGAGCATTTGATAATCTACAGGACGACCTAAACCTGAGCGAATGACATCACGGGCATGGGTGTATAATTGACGCATAAGTGATGCGCGCCATGTGTTCCAAAGCGTAGGGTTTGTGGCATTAATATCGGCAACAGTAAGGGCATATAGATAATCTAAATGCTCCATATCTCCCATTTTTTCAGCAAAAAGCTTCACAATATCTGGGTCTGAAATATCTCGTTTTTGCGCGGTAACAGACATACCAAGATGGTTTTTAACTAACCAAGCAACTAAATTACATTCACGTTCTGTTAAGCCGTGTGCGCGGCAGAATGAAATGGCATCCGATGCGCCAAGTTGACTGTGGTCACCGCCACGACCTTTGGCAATGTCATGAAAAATTGCGGCTAAATATACAATGTCACGTCTTACCAGACGTTGGAAAACTGAACTTACAACAGGAAAGTCTTTGGCAAATTCGGGTTCTTTAAAACGGTTTAAATTACGTAATAATAATAATGTGTGAGCATCAACTGTATAAATATGGAACAAGTCATATTGCATTAGCCCCATAATTTGCCCAAATGCAGGAATATAATTGCCTAAAACACCATAACGTTTCATTGCATTCATGGTTTCATATAAGCGATCTGGTGATCGAATAATGGACATGAATAATGCTTGATGTTCAGGATTATCTCGGAAACTTTGATCTATACTTTTTGCTGAAAGCGTAAGTAAGCGTAACGTACGCGCGCGAATGCCATCAATATCAGATCGATTTGCCAATAAATAGAAGATTTCTAAAATTGCACTTGGCTTTTCAGAGAACGTTTTATGATGTTGTACCGCTAATTTTCCATCTACAATTTTGAAGTTTTCATTAATTTCTTCAATTTTACGTTCGTAATCGGGCAAGCGAGGGGTAATGACAGATTCATTGAAATAGGCTAAAAGCATTTCATTGAGTGTTGTGACTTGTTGCGCCGTTCTGTAATAACGCTTCATGAACTGTTCAATAGAATAGTTTGCCGATTGACCTTCTTCACATTCATAACCGAATATTGTTGCAATATCACGCTGATAATCGAACAATAAACGGTTTTCATCACGTTTAGTCATACGGTGCAAATAGTGGCGAATTTCCCAAAGGAAGCATTCTGCTTCTTCTAAAACACCCAATTCAAATTCTGAAATGAAGCCTAAATGGACTAAATCATAAATGCGGTTTACACGGAAATGACGTTTTGCAATCCAACCAATTTGGTTAATGTCACGAATACCACCTGGTGCATTTTTAATATCGGGTTCTAAATTACTTTCTGTATTGTTATGTTGAGCATAGCGTTTTGCTTGCTCTTCCATTTTTGCATCAAAAAATGTTTTATCTGTCCAAGACTGAGAAACTATACGACGTGGCCATTTTGCTAAATGTTCATTACCCGTAATTAAACGTGCTTCAATGAGTGCTGTTGCAACGGTTAAATCGTTTGTTGCTTGAACGACACAATCTTGAATGGTGCGAACGCTAATAGCAGGTTTGAAATTACCGACATCCCATAAAGATGAAATAAAGGTAGAGATTAATTTTTCTTGTTCAGTTGTAATTTCATGCTCTGACAAAATCATGATGTCGACATCTGAATAAGGCAACATTTCACGACGGCCATAACCACCTACGGCAAATAAGCCTAAATTAGTGGTTTGAAGTTCTGCGTGTTGCCATAGGAATTTCAGTGCTTCATCAATTAAGTTTGATCGAGCAAGAATTACTTCACGGATAGACTGTCCCTGATCAAAATACGCTTGAAGCTGATTTTCCACGTCTGAACGCCATTGATTAATCGCTTTAATATCGTGGTTGCTTTTAACGTAATTGTGTAAGGGTAAAGTATTGATCATGAACAGTATCCGTTGTTTATCTCTAACTTAGTTTTGATTGACTTTGACAAGGTTTGCCGTATTTTTTGCGAGTTCACGTGCTTGATCGGTAGATTCTGCACGTGCAGTTGCAACGCCCATACGACGACGTTTAAAGCCTTCTGGTTTAGCAAATAATCGTAAGTCTGTGTTTGGATTTGCTAAAGCAAGATCTAAGCCAGAATAAGACAAGTTAGTATCATCTACGCCTGCATAAATGACAGCACTTGCTGCAACACTATGACGTGTTGTATTTACGGGTAAGCCTAAAATAGCACGTGCATGTAATTCAAATTCACTTTGGAATTGAGATGCAAGCGTCACTAAACCCGTGTCATGCGGGCGAGGAGACACCTCACTAAACCATACTTTATCTGCTTTTACAAACAGTTCCACGCCAAAAATACCGCATCCACCTAATGCCACAGTGACTTTATGCGCAATACGCTTTGCTTCTTCTAATGCTGCAGGTGTCATGGCTTGAGGTTGCCAACTTTCAACATAATCGCCTGAATCTTGCAGATGTCCAATTGGGTCGCAGAAAGAGGTTTCAATTTCGCCTGTTTCTGGGTTTTTAGAACGAACTGTTAATAAGGTAATTTCAAAATCGAAATCAATTTGAGATTCAACAATGACAGTCCCTTGATTTACACGACCACCTGTTTGTGCATATTCCCAAGCTGCATCAACTTCATCGAAGCTTTTTACACGAGATTGACCTTTACCTGAAGAAGACATCACAGGTTTTACAAAGTTTGGATAACCAATATCATCACATGCCGCACGGAAAGATTCTAAGGTATTGGCAAAGCGATAAGCCGATGTTGGTAAACCAAGTTCTTCAGCAGCAAGTTTACGAATCCCTTCACGGTTCATGGTTAAATTAACGGCTTTTGCAGAAGGGATGATAGTCGCAATGTTTTGTTCTTCGATTTCAAGTAGGACTTCGGTTGCAATTGCTTCAATTTCAGGAATAATTAAATGGGGTTTAACGTGATGAATAAGTTTTTTTAATTCTGTGGCATCTGCCATATTAATTGTATAAGCATAGTGTGCAACTTGCATTGCCGGTGCATTTTCGTAGCGATCTGCCGCATGCACTTCAACACCTAATCTTTGTAAAGAGATCACCACTTCTTTACCCAGTTCACCTGAACCTAAAAGTAAAACTTTAACAGCAGAAGATTGAAGTGGGGTACCAATAGTAACGCTCATGTAAATCATCCATGCTTAATTTTATGGACTTTTAGCATATCAGAACTCGAACAAGTGTTAAGCATGGATTCACGTAAAATAATGATATTGTCTAACAGTTTTTTTTATAACTTTATTTGGCAATATCATCTTTGAAATTTATAATTTTTTGACTTAAAAGCAATTAAAATGGCATTGGATAGTACGTATAAACAAGCCCATAAGCCAATGCCGCGGTTAATGTCGCAGGCACAATTTGTTTAAATTTGAAATATAAACCTGTGAGTACAGTAAAGCCAACAAGCATCGCAAAGCTTTTATTTGGTGTTTCTAATAAAGGCGGTAATGTTGCGACCACAAGCATAGAACTAATGGCGGCAATACCAATACTTCCAAGTGCAATTTTAATCCAAAGCGAACCGCGTTTTTGTGAACCTTCTTGGCGCTTTTGAATAAAGTAAAATGGCCCAAAACGAGAAGCAAAGTTGGCAATACCCACAATAATACCAACAAGAATAATCTCAAGATTCATGATGATCTCCAACAAGTTCTTCATCGTATTGCTTTAAAACATAATGTTTAAATAAGCCTGCCAAAATACCTGATGTAATACCAATGAAAATGGCTGCTGAAAGGTCAATGAAATAACACGATATTGCAGAAACAATAATAGTGATAGCAACAATAAAAGTATGCTTACGTTCAAATGCAGCCAATAAGAAACTTAAGAACAATGCAGGCAATAAGAAGTCTAAAGCGGCTTGTAAAAATTGCGGTAAGTTGCTGACTTGATCTGCAAAAAGACCGCCCAAAAAAGAACCTAAAGCCCAAGACAACCAACTAAATAAACTTAAGCCTAGCATCCAAGATTCAGACCATTCTTGGCGACGTTGAGAAAGCTTAATCATGCCTGAGGCAAAAACTTCATCGGTTAAGCCCCAAGACCAAAGAGCTGTTTTTTTAAGATTAAGTTTATCTTGAATTAAATTTTGCAGTGCAGGGCCGTATAGAAGATGACGAATATCTAATGCAATGACGGTCAGAGCTGTCATCCAAATAGATGTACCGCTACCTAAGAGGGCAACCACTAGAAATTGACTTGCACCTGCATACATTGAGCATGAAAGAAAAAGTGCTTCCCAAGCAGTGAATCCAAATTGTGTGGCAGATACACCAAATGCAAATGAAACAGGAAGATAGGTGAAAATAATGGCTTGGCTATCTTTTGCACCTTGCCAAAATCCTGCGGGTTTTAAAATTGTTGTTTTTCCCAAAGACACATTTCACCTTACAAAGTATTAAACAAATAAATAAATGTAGATTGAGTATTCTAGCCGAATTTACTAGCATAGTGCCTGATTGTTTTAGGTAGCATGCATAAAATGTTGAAGTTTAATGTTCGTTCTTTATTGATCGTTTCTTTATTGAGCAGTGGTTTTTTATTACAAGCGTGTGGAAATAATGATTCGAAAGATCAAGCAGTTGAAATTAAGCCTGCACCTAAGTTGACAAATGATGCAACCACATATGCACATGCAGCTTGGGACTTTATCAATAAAGTTGATCCACTCATTTATGCAAATAAGGTTGATCAATTAGAAGAACAGGTGCGTAAACCTGCACGTAAATTAAGTACAGATTGGCGCATTAATGTGAAAATGACAGATTCTGTGACTGAAGGTAAATATGCTTTATGTCGTAAGGCATTAACCAGTCTAGAAATTTGGGCACGTGAAACGATTGATCAATCGAGTTCTGTTGATCAGAAAAAAGCAGATTATGAACGTGATAAAGCACAATGTAAGGGTGCAATTGATAATCCTGCATTGGGAAATACAGACCCGAAAAAGAATGGCGTTTAACTGGTCATAATACGAATAATTAAAAGCAGAACTTCATGTTCTGCTTTTTTTGATTTTGAATTCTTTAAAAGTTATGAATCTATAAAGGGTTTTTAGCGTAAGCCCAAGTAAAAAATGCATAAAATATTTTTGAATTTTTCACAGAAATCATTTTCTAGGAATAATTCATTTATTTTGCTCATTTAAGTTGTAAGCAATCTTTTGTAGTCTTTCATTATCAAGCACTTCAATTCTTTTAAATGTAACTTTAATAACACCTTGTTTTTCTAAGTTTTGTAGTTCTTGATTAATCGTTTGTCTTGAGCAGACTAACATTTGTGCAAGTTGTTCTTGAGATAAATGAATAATATTGTTTTCTATGTGTAGATGATTACCGTACCCGCCTAATATCACCAATAAACGCTGTGCAAGTCGTTGATAAATGGTTTGAGTTTGAATAGAAATAAGTTCTAGAAAAGCGAAACGTAATTTTTGGCTAGTAAGCTTTGCGATATAAAACCAAAACTGAGGATGGTCATTTAAAAGCTGAATCATTTCTTGAGCATGAATATGTAGAATGACCGATTTTCTAGTCGCAATAGCATCATGTGAGCGTGGTTGCTGATCGACCAATGAAATTTCACCAAACCACATAATAGGTTCAACAATTGCAGCAACAGCTTCTTTGCCTTGAATGTCGATATAGCCTAAGCGAACAGAGCCTTCTAATACGGCATAAAGACCATTAAAAATATCGCCTGAAAGGAAAATTTTCTGATCTTTTTCCGCATGTAAAAGTTGGGATTTTTCTAAAATAAAAGTTTGAAATATAGGGGGGAGCTCAGAAAACCATACGTTATTTTCTAATTGTTTTATATCGCGTAGCTCTAACATAAAACTTCCTTTTTCTTATCATTGTAACTGTCGGGTAGCCGACAACTTGCCTGTTTAATATCTTATATATTGTAAGAAGAATATAAGCAAGGAGATTGCTATGACGAGATTAGAAAAACTATTAAGCCAATATGCAGCGTATCATTTAGATCGTAAGAATGTATTCACTCATTTTATTGGAATTCCACTTATTGTATTTGCCATTTTGTGTTTAACAGCAAAAGCAGGTTTTGTTGTTGCAGGTTTTCCTATTACTTTGGCTCTATTATTAATTGTAGCAAGCGTGATTTATTATCTGAGCTTAGATTTAATTTTTGGTGTGGTTATGGCGGCTATTTTTGCAATAGCTTATCCGTACGCATTAATTATTACTGAAATGTCTATTACGCATTGGCTCACATTAAGTATTTCAACATTTGTTATCGGGTGGATTTTTCAATTTGTTGGGCATTTTTATGAAAAGAAAAAACCTGCATTTATGGATGATGTGATTGGTTTAGCGATAGGACCATTATTTGTATTGGCTGAGCTAATTTTCTTAATGGGTTTGCGAAAACCACTTGAAGAAAAAATGTTGATTGAGGCGAAAAAGCTACGTTCAGAAATGGATCAAACATCTTTGAAAGCTGTGAATGCCGATTAAGCTTTAAAGATTTAAGACTTAGATTCTCAAATGAAGCCCCACAATTAGGGGCTTTGTCTTTATGGAAACCAAACTAAATAATTGATTTAAAAATAAGAAAACATCCAAATAATAAAATGAATATTCCTATATAAAAACGAATGGCTTTAAATGATGGCATGAGGATATCAGTCATCCAATATTCACTGAATTGCAGCTAAATAACGACGGTTTACTTCTTGCCAATTCACCACATGATAAAAGGCTGCAATATATTCAGGACGACGGTTTTGATATTGTAAATAATAAGCATGTTCCCAAACATCTAAAGCTAAAATAGGGGTGTTGCCATGCATTAGTGGTGAGTCTTGATTGGCGCTACTTTCCACAACTAGCTTTTTATCAGGCGTAACACTTAACCAAGCCCAACCACTTCCAAAACGACTAATTGCAGCTTTCGTAAAGGCTTCTTTAAATTTTTCAAAACCACCGAGTTCTTGTTCAATGGCTAAAGATACTTGTCCAATCGGATCTCCACCACCTTGAGGGCTCATCACTGTCCAAAATAAGGAATGATTGGCATGGCCACCGGCGTTATTAATAACTGTATTTTTTAAATCGGCAGGAACTTCATTCACACGAGAAACCAGTTCTTCAACGATTAATTTTTCCCAGTCTGTTCCCTCAATCGCTGCATTGATATTATTGATATAGGTTTGGTGATGTTTTGTATGATGAATTTCCATTGTCTTAGTATCTAAGTTTGGTTCAAGTGCGTTATATGCATAAGGCAAAGCAGGTAGAGAATAAGCCATGGTTTTCATCCTGTTTTATAGTTGAGTATTTTAGTAGGAATGAGTGTAGGGCAATATTTATGCTATGTAAATATTAATGATTATTATTATTGTTTGTTATTTATTATTATTTGCCTTTTATTTAATATTGATGAAGTTGTTTTGCACAAAAAAAAGCCCCTAAAGTAGGGGCTTTTTTAGTATTTAATATTTATACATTAAAACGGAAGTGTAAAACATCGCCATCTTGAACGATGTAAGTTTTACCTTCTAAACGCCATTTACCTGCTTCTTTCGCGCCAGCTTCACCGTTGTATTGAACGAAATCATCGTAAGCAACACATTCAGCACGAATAAAGCCTTTTTCGAAGTCTGTATGAATAACACCGGCAGCTTGTGGCGCTGTAGCACCAACTTTAACAGTCCAAGCACGAACTTCTTGAACGCCTGCTGTAAAGTAAGTTTGTAAGCCAAGTAAGCTATAACCTGCACGAATAACCACGTTAAGACCTGGTTCTTCCATGCCCATTGCTTCTAAAAATTCCGCACGATCTTCATCTTCTAAAAGAGAAATTTCTGCTTCAATTTGGTTGCAAAGAGGAACAACAATTGCATTTTCTTCAGCAGCTAATTTTTTAACAGCTTCTAAATGTGGGTTATTCTCGAAACCATCTTCAGCAACGTTTGCAATGTACATCGTTGGTTTTAAAGTCATTAAACCAAAACCACGAACAAGTTTACGTTCGTCATCATCTAAATCTGCGGCACGAGCAGGTTTGCCTTCGTCTAATAATGGCTGAATTTTTTCTAGAATTGCTTTTGTTGCAATTGCTTCTTTATCGCCACTTTTTGCAGATTTTGCTAAACGTGTAATTGCTTTTGCAACAGCTTCAAGGTCAGCAAGTGCAAGTTCAGTGTTGATTGTTGCAATATCATCTAATGGATCAATTTTACCATTAACATGAATAACGTTTTCATCTTCAAAACAACGAACAACGTGTGCAATTGCATCTGTTTCACGAATGTTCGCAAGGAATTGGTTACCCAAGCCTTCACCTTTAGATGCGCCTGCAACTAAACCTGCAATATCTACAAATTCCATAGAAGTCGGGATAACGCGTTGCGGTTTTACAATTTCCGCTAATTTGTCCATGCGAAGGTCAGGTACAGGTACGATGCCTGTATTTGGTTCAATTGTACAGAATGGGAAGTTTTCTGCAGCAATAGCAGCTTTAGTCAATGCATTGAAAAGTGTAGATTTACCAACGTTCGGCAAGCCGACAATACCGCAATTAAAACCCATGAAATGACTCACACAGTGTTATATGAAAAATTGTGTTCGATTTTACATGAAAGCCATGACAAAGTCAGGTCGCAAATTATTTAGATTTGAGATGAATTGAAGCTAGATACACGATATATTCAAGAGTAAATGGCAGTAAATCAATAAATTGGATAGGATTTTATTTTGGTAGATTCAATAGTATTAAAATTACGATCGCTTGCTTCTGATCCTACAAGTGACGTTGAAGAGCTTTTGAGTAAGGCTTTAATTGTATCTAGAAAGCTAAAAATTAAAAAATTTAGAAAATGGTGTGATTTAGAGTTAGAAGGCTATGCTGACCAAAGTTTGCCTGAGTATAGAAAATTTAAAGGTCAATTAAAAGTTTTTAATCGTTTCCATGGATTACAACCATTTATGATTAGAGATGATTGGGATGAAAGGATTACTGCAGTCGAAATCAATCAATCAATTGGTGAAATTATAAACTCATTAAAGCAAGATGGAGATAGGTTTCGTAAAGAGCTACCAAATAACGTTAAACATGAATTAATGGAAATGCAAGATAGTCATGCAAAGCTTGAGCCAAGAGTTGTTTTTTATAGAACACAATTACTAGGTATTCTGACTAAAGTGCGTTCAATTATTTTGAATTGGACACTGAAGCTTGAAGAAGATGGAATATTGGGAGAAGGTCTAAAATTTTCAGATAAAGAGAAAGAAGTTGCTATGTTGGTTAATAATTATAATATTCAAAATATGCAGGGTATCGCTGGTAATGTATCGGGTGCAAGTACAGTAAATCAAAATAATACAATGAATATTTCTAAAATGAATTTTGAAGATTTAGCGCAATATTTAATGAGTAATAAAGTTGCATTTGCAGATATTAAGGATCTAAAGGATGCTGTAAATATTGATCCAATTCCGACAGAACCGAACAAGTTGGGTAAAAATGTAAGTGATTGGATTGGAAAAATGATTGGTAAGTCTGCAAGTGGTTCTTGGGATATTGGGGTTTCAGCAGCAGGAACATTATTAGCAGAATCTATTTCCAAATTTTATGGATTAAGCTAATTAAATATAAAAGCCCAAATTTAATTGGGCTTTTATTTGGAATTTTAAATCTTCCGTTTATCTAATTGTGCAGATAAGGCATCACCTGTGGCTTGAATCAGCATCACTAAAACAACAAGCACTAAAATCACCGCAAGCATAATTTGCATATCAAAACGTTGATATCCATAACGATAAGCAATATCACCTAAACCACCTGCACCAATCGCACCCGCAATTGCTGATGAGTTAATCATCGTTACGAGCGTTACGGTAAAGCCTGCAACAATTCCAGGAAGTGCTTCGGGTAAAAGCACATGCCAAATAATTTGTTTACGGTTACAGCCAATGGCTTGGGCAGCTTCAATTAAGCCTGTATCTACTTCGCGTAAGCTCACTTCTGCAATACGAGCAAAGAAAGGTGTTGCTGCAAGGGTAAGGGGAACCACAGCCGCCCACACGCCGTAACTTGTTCCTACAATAAAGCGTGTAATAGGAATAAGTGCGACCATTAAAATTAAGAATGGAATAGAACGAGTAATATTTACAATCCAGCCTAAAACTTGGTTAATACTTTTTGATGGATAAATACCGTGATCGGATGTAATGACAAACACAACCGCAAGGGGTAAACCAATGAGTAAAGCAACAAATGCAGATACCCCAACCATCAACAAAGTATCAATAGTTCCTGTGATTAGTAAATCAATGAGTTGTTGCATAGCCAAGTACCTCAATGTGTGCAATATGTTGTTTTAATTTTTGCTTTAATGCGTCTATATCTAAATGTGGATTTGATGTGGTGATAATAATAGAACCAATCAAATGCCCTTGAATGCTATCGATATGACTTTGATATAAATGTACAGGCGCATCAAAAGCATCAAAAATATCTTTAAGATTTGGCGATTGATGAACACTTGCTTCGTAACGTAATTTCAACACGATTGATTGCTGTTCATTTTCTAAAATAGGCTGAATTTCAAAAGGCAATTCAAGCTGTTCAAGATTTAATAATTCTTGCGTAATTTTTTGCTGAGGATTGGAAAATACAGACCAAACCTGACCCGATTCAACAATTTCACCTTTATCAATGACCACAACTTGATCGCAAATTTCACGAATCACTTGCATTTCATGGGTAATTAAAACAATGGTGATACCTAACTTTTGATTAATTTCTTTCAAAAGAGAAAGCACAACCGATGTACTTTCTGGGTCAAGTGCAGATGTTGCTTCATCACAGAGTAAAATTTCAGGTTTATGAACCAAAGCACGTGCAATACCAACACGTTGTTTTTGTCCGCCTGAAAGCTGTGAAGGATAATGATCTGCTTTATCGCCTAAACCCACCAAATCTAAGACTTCATTAACACGTTGTTCAATTTCATCTTTTTTATGGTTAGAAATTTTGAGCGGTAAAGCGACATTTTCACGTACTGTTTTTGCAGACATTAAATTAAAGTGCTGAAAAATCATACCAATACGTTGGCGTAAAGCAATCAGCTCTGCATGATTTAAATGCTCAAGCTCTTCTTTATGAATATGAATACTGCCTTCGGAAATACGTTCTAAACCATTTAAAGTTCGAATTAACGATGATTTTCCTGCACCACTTTTTCCAATAATTCCAAAAATTTTTCCTTCAGGAATATCTAAATTAATATCTTTGAGTGCGTGAACTTGCGTACCTTGAACATCATAAAATTTGTTTAAATTTCTGATGGTGATATGAGGGACTGCAAATTCAACATGAGATCCAAAACTGACCATATTTATTCTCCTTATTTCCAGCCTTCAAACCACATACCTTTGCCGAAATCTTTGTCTAAAATTGCACGAACTTTCTCGGAATTCTGGAAGGTTTCAACCACGGTTTTAAGCTTGTCATCTTTATCTTGATAGTCTTTACGCGTTACGAAAAGAATGGCGAATTTTTTATTGATTGGGTCAATAAATAGGGCAGAGTTCGGATCTGCAACTTTTGCCAATTTTAAGTAATGTGGAAAGCCTAGAATTAAGTCTGCTTCATTGTAAGCATGAGCAGTTTGTGGACCTTCAACTTCAATAAGTTTGAGGTTTTTAGGATTACTAGTGATGTCTTCTAATGTTGTGAGTTCATTATTGACATCTTTAACGGTAATTAAGCCTGCACGTGCTAAAAGTGTTAAACCACGAGATAAATTGACAGGGTCGCTTGGTACAACCACTTTGGCATTGTCAGGTAAATCTTTTAAAGTTTTATACTTTTTAGAATATAAACCGACATGACTTCCCGAACCTTTACCAAATGCGTGTAAGTCGTAGCCTGTTTCACGAACAGCATTGGCTAAGAACACGCTTTGTTGGAAAAAATTTGCATCGATATCGCCATTTTGAACGGCAACGTTTGGTGCTTGCCAGTCTGAAAATTCAATAATTTCAAGATTGATCCCTTTGGCTTTTACATCATCTGCAACGCTTTTTAACAGCTCTGCATAAGGTGGGCTAATACCAATTTTTAATACGTTGTCGAGCGATGTATGATTTAAAAATCTGTACCCCACGAGACCTGCAATAATTGCAATGACCACCACGGCAATTGAAATAAGCTTTTTATTTTTTACTTGTGTAGACATCATAAATCCCTTATTTCCAGCCTTTGAACCAAAGTTTTTCACCAATTTCATCATTCAGTTGTTGTTTTACTTTGTCTGAATTTTGGTAAATTTGAATGAACTTTTTCAGTTGTTCAGCTTTTTCAGGAGACTTTTGTTCATAGTCTTCACGCACTACAAATAAAATGGCATAAATTGTGTTATTAATTTCATCTAAAATTAAAGCATCATTTGGATCGATGGTTTTCGCCAAACGTAAATACATTGGGTAAGTAAATACTAAATCTGCATCATCTACCGCACGTGCAGTTTGTGGACCTTCAACTTCAATAAAGTTTAATTTTTTAGGATTTGATGCAATATCTTGTAAGTTCGATAAATGATTTTCAGGATCTTTTAAAGAAATTAATTTTGCATGTTGTAGAAGTAATAGCGCGCGACCTTGGTTTACAGGATCATTTGGAATCACCACACGTGCACCATCTTGAACATCTGCAATAGATTTATACTTTTTAGAATACAAACCCACGTGTGTGCCTGAACCAATACCAAGCGGTTTTAATTTAAAGTCCGCATTAGCTTTTAATGCATTGGTTAAGAAGGGTTGATGTTGGAAATAGTTGGCATCAATATCACCATGATTTAAAGTAATATTGGGTGTGTTCCAATCGGAAAATTCAACTAATTTTACGTTAATTCCTTCTTTTTTTGCTTCATCTACAGCCACCTGTAATGGTTTAGCAAAAGGAGGGCTAATTCCAATGACAAGTTCTGTCGTATTCGTTTTTTTCTGATATGTCCACGCTACAAGCGCGACAATAATTGCAACTAAAGCTACCCCGATAATCGTAAGCTTCGATTTTGATGATTGTGCCATTTTGCACCTCTAAATTTAGTTTTATTAAGCTGTTTGTTTTTGAGTTTGAATCTGGTCTAAATGCGCATCCGAGCTTTGACATCGAAATTGGTGAATAGGATGAGTGTCTGGAAGACGATCGCCTTTTTGAAATATTTTGTGGCGTAAGCTTCCTTGTTCATATGCTGTTTTATAGCGTCCGCGTTTTTGTAATTCTGGAATCACATAATGAATAAAATCGTGGTGTGATTCAGGTGCAACGGTGCGTGTTAGGTTAAAACCATCGAGTCCTGAAATATCAATAAATTCGATGAGTTTTTCAGCTACAGTTGCACCACTGCCTACAATCAGTGGATAACGACCACCTAATAAATGCTGTGCTTTTAAATCTGCAATGGTGACTTTTTGCTCTTTAAAACGATTATTTACAGAAACAATGCTATTGGTCTGTTTGTAGGGAATGGCTTCATCATCGGCAAATTGACCTAAGTCTGTGCCAATAGAACTCGAGAAATGTGCAAGACCTGCTTCAGGACTTGCATACTGAACATATTCACGTAATTTCTTTTCTGCAAGTTCATCTGTTTCAGCAGAAACGACAGTAATACCTGCAAAGAGTTTTAAGGCATCTCCATCACGTCCTTGTTCAGAAGCCAATGCACGAATTTTATCGACTTGAACTTTGATTTTTTCAGGCGTATCTCCACCAATAAACATCGCTTCTGCATGATTGGTTGCAAACTGCATGCCTTTAGGCGAAGCACCTGCTTGGAAAAGAACAGGGGTGCGTTGTATAGATGGTGATACTTGAAATACGCCTTGGCTATTGTAGAAACGTCCGTGATGTTCAATCGCATGTACTTTACTTGGATCAGTAAAAATACGACTGGCTTTATCTTTTAGGACAGCATCATCTTCCCAAGAACCTTCCCAAAATTTATAGCAAAGTTCTAAAAACTCTTCGGCTTGTTCATAACGAAGGTCATGATCTTTTAAGCCTTTTTGTCCAATAAGACGTTCTGCGCTGTCCAAATAGCCTGTAACAATGTTCCAACCAATACGACCTTTTGTAAGATGGTCTAAACTGGCAAAACGACGTGCAAATTGATAAGGCGATTCATAGCTTAAATTGACGGTAATCCCAAAGCCTAAGTTTTTAGTAACCGCAGCCATTGCTGAAACCAATGTACTTGGATCATGGCTTGGGAGTTGAATCGATTCTTTTAAGGTTAAATCGATGCCATTTTGATAGACATCATAAACACCCGTAATGTCTGCAATGAAAAGACCATCGAACAAACCTTTTTCTAATGTTTGAGCAAGATCTGTCCAATAGCTTAATTCATTAAAGCGGTGCGATTCATCTCGCGGATGTGTCCATAAACCATGGTTGATATGACCTACGCAGTTCATATCAAAAGCATTGAGTAGAATTTTTTTTGGCGCAGTTTCCTTTTGCGTAGTGTTGCTCATTACAAAGTCCCCCGACGTGGTGGTAAAACACCGTTTAATACGTAATTTGCGATAAAGTAATATTTCCAACGTGAACTATCATGCAGGGTGTGTACACGTGCATTGCGCCAAAAACGGTCTAAACCATCATTGCTTTGGCTACCACGGCTACCTGCAAGTTCAATGAGTTTTGAAGATGCTTTTAAGGCTGTTTCAGTGCTATGCGCACGAACTTTGGCAACATCAATAGAGGCTTTGGCAATGTTTTCTGCATTTGGATAGGGTTTTGCTGCATCAATAGATTGTGCTGCTTGTTTTAATAACACTTCAGATGCACGAACATCGGCGGCAATACGACCAATTTCATAAATCGTTAAAGGATCAGCTGTTGCGACATCTACGCCTGAATCAATCCAAGGACGCGCTTGACGAACACGAAGCAAAGTTTCTTCAAATGCTGCACGAGCAATACCCACTTCAATGGCTGCATGTATGATTTGTGCAAAAGGACCAACGAGCGTAGGTGAGCTAAAAGAAGTATCAAATGGAATGACATCTTCAGATGAAACAATCACTTTATCGAATTTAACTGTGCCGCTTCCTGTTGTTTTCTGACCAAAGCCTGTCCAATCATCAATCAGGCTAATACCTTCGCTATGACGAGGAATAAAAGCTAAAAATTCACGTTCATTGTCATCTTTAACTAATGTTGGAATTCGATGTGCGAATAAGCTTCCTGTGCAATAAAATTTCTCGCCATTTACAATAAATTGATCATCGTAGGGGCGAAGAGTGGTGTGTCGAACAGAGGCATTTTTTGTTTTAAATTCTGCAAGAGCATTACCAAAACGTGCACCTTTTAAAACTTCTGCATATAATTTTTGCTTTTGTTGTTCCGAACCTGTGTTGCGTAGAACTTCAAGTGCATAAAAATGATTTTGTGGAATTTGCCCAAGTGAGCCATCTACACCACTAATTAAAGCAATAATTTTAGCTACAGTAAGACTTGAAACATCTGCGCCACCATATTCTTTAGGCACAGTAATAGCCCAAAGACCAGATTGGCTATAAGCCTCTATTTCTTCAAAAGGCAAAATTCTGTCAGCATCACGTTGAATGGCATTGGTTTTGAATTGTTCTGCTAGGGTTTTTGCAATTTCTAAGGCTTCTGCATCAGATTGAATAATATGTGCATCGGCAAGTTGCGTTGCTTCTAAGGGCACAATAGTTTGAAATGAAGTCATGTTGTTCTCCTTAAATCCACGCGTGTTTTGCAGGCAGTTTATGATTGAGGTAATAATCACCTAGGGCATGCAGTTTCCAGCGAATTGGATCATGTAAGGTGTGTACACGTGCATTACGCCAATGCTGATCTAAATTGTGTTGGCGTAGGCTTGAACGGCTACCGCCCAGTTCTAAGAGTTTTTCTGAAATTTGTAGGGCAGCATCATTGGCATAAATTTTTGCTTCAGCCACAATAATTGATGCTTTTGCAGCTTCTTCAGCGGTGATCGACTCTTTAGCTTCAAGTTCATCTAAATATTCGGCAGCTTCATCGAGCAATAAAATGGCAGCATCTAAAGTAATGTTGAGTTTGCCAACTTCTTGTAGGGTGTAATGTTCTTGACTGGCTTTGGCAACGCCAGAGTCGATAATTGGGCGGGCTTTATGAATGGCTGTTAACGTGTCATCAAAAGCAGCTTCTGCAATACCGACATCAATGGCAACTTGTAGAAGCTGAGAGAATGAGCCACGAACAGATGGTTTTTCTTGCAAAATGCGATCATCTAAAATAAGGAACGGATCGACTTCAACATGTTTAAGTTTTACTGTTCCACTAGATGTTGTACGTTGCCCAAAGCCATTCCAATCATCTACAACTTCTACGCCTGCTGAATAACGGTCTACAATAGCTAAAACAGTATGTCCTTCAGGATGAATGGCTTTAATGGCTAACCAATCTGCAAAGCTACTTCCTGTTGAATAGAATCTTTCACCATCTATAAAGTAACGACCATTTTCATTACTAATTTGAGTACTAATGGTTGCGGTGTTTTTTGTATTACGTTCAGGTCCACCATTTGCAAGACGTTTTCCGTTTAAAATTTCGTTAAAAATAAATTGTTTTTGTTCTTCTGTTCCAACAGAGTTCACTATGTTTAATAGACCAAATTGGTTTTGTGGAATTTGTCCTAAACTAGAATCTGCTTTGTTAATAATACGAAATACATGCGCTAAGGTTTTATTTGATACACATGCACCGCCGTATTGTTTTGGAATACGAATTCCACTCAAGCCTTTTTGGCTAAATAAATCGACCTCAGCAAAAGGAAGTGAACGCTTTTGATCACGTTCATTTCGACCTTCCAAAGCAAAATCTGCAACTTGATAAGCGGCATTTATTGCTTCTTGGTCATTTTCGATAATACGAATATTTTTAGGAATAATACGAGACATAGCGACACCTTTAATGATGTTCAAAAGCTACGCTCGAATGCTTAAAATATTAAATGACCGATTGTGCTGAACTTAGCAGAAAGAAACTTTAAGAAAAAAAGTGATTATTAATTACTCTAATTTGATAAATTAATTATTTGAAATTTAATGATATTATTAAAATAATTAAAAATAGATGTTTTATTTTGAATTGTGTTTTATCAACTTAAAAGATAAAGAAGCGATAAAATTATATAAAAGCTGACAGAATTAATAGGGATTAAAGTATCAATACAAACAGACATGACATTGTATTTTGCAGAGGGTGTGTCTAAAGTATCGAACATAAGAACAAGTTGTATTTATTATTTTGGAGAATCTATGCGAACTTTGTACCAGTTTCCTTTATCACACTTTTGTGAAAAAGCACGTTGGATGCTAGATCATAAAGAACTGGAATATGTGGCGCATAACTTAGTCCCCATTGTTCATCGTGCATTTGCAAAACTAAAAACAGGGCAATACAAACTGCCTATTTTGCATGATCAAGAACGTTGGATTGCAGACAGCACTCAAATTGCTTTGTATTTAGATGATATTTATCCTGAAAGAACCTTATTGCGTGCAGAAAAATTGCAACGAAATGAAGCCTTAGAAATTAACGATTTAGCCAATGAATTGGGTCGTCATGTTCGTCGTTGGACGATGGCACATGCTTTATCTAAAGATGAAGAATCATTAGATCTTTTGATTGGTGAAAAAGGCTATTTGCGACAATTTGAAAAATATTCAAAACCCATTATGAAAAGTCTAGTTTCAAAAGGTTTGAAATTAGATGAAGCGCAAATTAACGATTCAAAAATAAAAATGGATGATTTGGTGAATACACTGAATCAAAAGCTTATCGATCAAAAAGGGCGTTACTTTGTAGGAGATCGATTAGGTTTGGCTGATATTGCAGTATGTTCGATGCTCGCTCCGATTTTAGAAATTGAAGCTACGCCGTGGGAAAAAGAACATGGTGAAATTTCATCTGAAGCATTTAGGGAATTTAAAGCAACATTAACCGATATGCCTTTGGGGCAATATGTACTGCGAGTTTATCAAACTGAACGGAATGCTCGTGTAGATTGGCGAGGCATTTAAAGTCTTTAAAGTGTCATCACCAATAATTAACCTGAGTTCGATGAAAT
>NZ_LWRV01000034.1 GCF_009372215.1 Acinetobacter portensis
ATTTATGACGGAAGTCTATTGAATAGATAAATATAAACTTCTAATGTGAGGCTCATAATATAAATAAAGATTAGTGAAATAATGAAAAAAATCATTCAAGGTATATTCATCATTGCTTGTATGTTTACAGTTAAATCATATGCAGCAAGTTTTGATTGCTCACGTGCAACTACCCAGACAGAACATACAATTTGTGAGAACTTAGATGTAAATGATGCAGATGTCCGCATGGCAACATCTTATAAAATTGTAAATAAGTTAATGCCAATGGGAACTCGGTCTGCTATTCGAGATGAGCAAGTCAAATGGTTAGCAATGCGTGATCGTTGTGGTACAGGGGTTTCTTGTTTGAAAGAAGTTTATAAAATGCGTCAACAGCAACTCGATATATATTTGCAGCGTGTTTATAAACAGGGACCTTTCTAAATTTTTTTTAAAAACGACTATTGAAAAATGTTGATCTTGCTCCAATTCATTATGTATCTCAAACAATGTAATGAATTTAAGGAGTAATGAATGAGCGAGCAAAGCGCACAAAAACATAGTTTCCAAGCTGAAGTAGCACAGCTATTACATTTAGTGACGCATTCTCTATATTCAAACCCAGAAATTTTTCTACGTGAATTGATTTCGAATGCATCAGATGCGTGTGATAAGTTGCGTTTCGAAGGGATTAATCATCCTGAATATTATGAAAATGACCCAGAACTACACGTTCGTGTCATTCTAGATAAAGACAATAAAACCATTACAATTTCTGATAACGGAATTGGTTTAACTCAACAAGAAGCGATTGATAACTTAGGTACAATTGCAAAATCAGGTACTAAAGACTTTATGTCTAAATTATCTGGTGATCAAAAATCAGATGCGCAATTAATTGGTCAATTTGGTGTAGGCTTCTATTCTGGCTTTATTGTTGCCGAAAAAATTACTGTTGAATCACGTCGTGCAGGTACAGCTACAAATGAAGCTGTTCGTTGGGTTAGTGGTGGTACAGGCGATTTTGAAGTTGAACAAATTGAAAAAGAAAGCCGTGGTACAGACATCATTCTACATTTACGTGATGATGCTTTAGATTATTTAGAAGCATATAAAGTTAAACAAATCATTAATAAATATTCTGACCACATTAGCTTGCCAATTGAAATGCAAAAAGAAGTTTGGCAACAAGAAGAGGTTGCTGAAGGTGAAGAACCTAAAGGCGGTCAATATGTTAAGACTGATGAGTGGGAAGCAATTAACTCGGCAAGTGCACTGTGGACGCGTAATAAGTCAGAAATTACAGAAGAGCAATACACAGAGTTTTATAAGAACTTAAGCCATGACTTTGAAGCACCACTTGCATGGGCGCATAACCGTGTTGAAGGCAGCACAGAATATACACAACTGCTTTATATTCCAAGCAAAGCACCGAGTAATATTTTCACACGTGAAGCAAAACCAGGTCTTAAGCTTTATGTGAAACGTGTATTTATTATGGATGAAGCGGAAAATCTCATTCCAAACTACTTACGCTTTGTACAAGGTGTTGTTGATAGTGCAGATTTACCGCTAAATGTAAGCCGTGAATTACTTCAAGAAAGCCGTGATGTTAAAACTATTCGAGAAGGTAACACACGTCGTATTTTGACTGTGTTAGATGGTTTAGCTAAGTCTGAAGATGAAAAAGACCAAGAGAAATTTAAAACATTCTACGCAGAATTTGGCTCTGTGTTAAAAGAAGGCTTGGGTCAAGATACAACGAACCATGAGCGTATTTTAAAACTTCTACGTTTTGCAACATCTACCAATGATGATGTTTCAACATCTTTGGCAGATTACAAAGCACGTATGAAAGAAGGGCAAAATGCAATTTATTACGTGACTGCCGATAGCCTAAATGCTGCGAAAAACTCACCACAACTTGAATTGTTCAAGAAAAAAGGCATTGAAGTATTGTTAATGTCTGAACGTGTAGATGAATGGGCAATGGAATTTGTTCATGAGTTTGATGGTACACCAATGCAAAACGTGGCAAAGGGTGCGGTTGATTTAGGCGATCTTCAAGATGCAGAAGAGAAAAAAGCATTAGAGGAAGCAACGGAGCAATTTAAACCTGTTGTTGAAAAGTTATCTTCTGCATTGAATAAGAAGACCAAAGAAGTACGCGTAACGACGCGTCTAGTCGATTCTCCTGCATGTTTAGTGACAAGTGATGGTGATTTATCTCCACAACTATTACGCATGTTAAAACAAGCAGGACAGCCTGTTCCTGAAATTAAGCCAATTTTGGAAATTAACCCTGAACATCCATTGGTGAAAAAATTAGAAAACTCAGAGCAGTTTGATGATTTAGCCAATGTAATTTTTGATCAGGCACTTATTGCTGAAGGCGGTTTACCTGATGATCCTGCTGAATACATTAAGCGTATCAATAGTCTTTTATTGAAGTAATTGTTCAGTGATAGAAAGCCTCCTTCGGGAGGTTTTTTATTGTGCTTAAAACGGAATAAGTAGAAATAGATTGCTTATATCTTATTCAAATTTTCAATAAAAATGATAAGAAAATACGTCCATATATTAATCTGTAAATTAAATAAAAAGTCAATTATTAATCTATAATAACGATGTTTAATTTTGGAGTTTAAATTATGAAACTTTTTCTATCTCTCGTTGCTGTTGTAAGTATTTCTTTGGGTTCTATGCAAGTTGCTGTTGCAAATGTATCTGAAAAAACAGGTGTTCATAAATCGAATGTTTCTGTGGATAAAGCGTTAAGTCATGTGGAAATTAATCCATTTGTAGATCGTAAGCGTGCAGATAAAAATGAGCGTGCAAAAACTGAAGCAAAAATCACAGATAAAAAACGTTTTACTCGTGAAGGTCATGTTGTGAAATATAAATCAGTTGTATAGCTGTTTTTAAAAAAGCCCATCTTCTTGATGGGCTTAAATTTATTTATTTTCTATACGTGCATTTAGAGCATTTAATAAATCTAAAGTGATAACAGGCTGCGTTAAAGATGCAATTGTTTCTTGAATAATTTGCCAGTTTAAGCCTTGTTGACGTGTAAGGGTGACGTAAGGATATGAAATTTCATGTTCATCCAACAGTAAGCGTTTTTTTCCACAAATTAAGCGAACTTTCCCGCGTTCTTCTAAGAAGATAACAGGCGTTTCAATTTGAGCTTCTGCTTCATCGAATAAAATAAACTTCCGATTTGTCACCATGCTTTTTGGAATAAAAGGGAAGTAATTATCTTCCTGAAAAATGATTGAGGTTGATGACACATAGGCTTTAAAAAGAGCTTCATTCTGAGCAAGCGCATCTTTCAAATCTTGCCATTTTAAGGTACGAATTGCAGATAATTTTCGTGCTGAATTCGAGCAATAATCTGTGAGCAAGCGAATTGCTTCTATTTCATTTTCCGCACCCATATAAATAATATATTGAGTGAAGCTTCCTGTATTTGTGGTTTCTTCTGCCATAAAAATAGGGCGATGAATGAGGTTTTCAATATCAGCTATATTCACAAGAATAATACTTGAAGAATTTGTTTGAACAGGCAAATGATAAATAGAGGGCTGAATATTGTTTAAAGTGACTGGCGTAACAGGAAAATCTACGCCATCTATAGAAATTTGATTAAGCTGAGTAAGGCTATGATTGCTTGCTAATATTTCTGTTAAAGCTTTGGTTTCTGTTGTTAATTCGGGAAAACTATCTTCAGATTTTTCTTGAATATGCTTTGTAATAGGTTGGGTAATTGTTAAAGAATCATCTAGCTCTAAAGTTTTAGATTGTTCTGAAATGTTACTTACTAAAGGAGATGGAACGGTTTTTACTGCGCTTTTCGGCGGATTTTTTATTTGATTCTGTACCGTTGTTGAGCCACGCTGAGTAAAATCGGAGCTAAGAATTTTAATTTCATTTTCTACAAAATTTTGAGGAAGATATTTTTGAAAAATAGGTTCATCAAATCGAATGCAAATATCTTGTATACGCTTTTTTGTTTGAACGGTTTCAAAAAGAGAAAGTGAACCATGTTCTAAACGAGCGATTAGATCATGTAGTTCTTGAATGAGTTTTACTTTATCAATATTGTTCATTATATCTGGCTCAAAGGAGCTTATTTACCTTTTCTAAATAACGACCTAAAACAATATTCAATGCTAATTCAATCAGCTTATATTCTGAAGATTGTGGATTTTGATATTTCTCAGCCATTTCAATTAAATGTTGAATATTAATTGCTTGTGGTGGAATTTCATTTCGAATAAGCGCTTGTGAAATAGGTAAGTGCATAATGAACTCGAAGGGTTAAACGTGATTTAAGTTCATGGTTATAGGAGAATTTTGATCTATGAACAATATATTGAATCGATGACTTAGAAGAGCATCTGCATGATAATCAATCAAGCGAAGAATGCAAAGAAAAAGCCATCTATTTAGATGGCTTTTTTATACAAATAAATTTATTTATTTGGAACTTCACACTGATCATCTGCACACGTTGGTGCATCTTTCAGTATTCGCTTCTGTTGCAGCAGGCGCTTCTAAAGCTTTTTCCATGACTTGTTTAAATACGTCAGTTGGTTGTGCACCCGCTAAAGCAACGCGTTGATCGAATACAAAGAATGGAACACCTGTCACTTGTAGTTGATCACGTGCAACTTCTTCATCGAATTTTACAAAGTCTGCATATTCATCAGAATTCAATAGGTCATCGACTTCTACAGGGTTTAAACCAATACGAGATGCAACGTCTTCTAAAGTTTCACGTTCACCAATAGGCAAACCTTGAGTCATATAGCTAAAGAAGAAAGCTTCTTTGGCTTCTGAACCTAAACCTTTGCTTTGAGCAAGGTGGATGATTCTGTGCGCATTAAAGGTATTACCTGAGTTTGCACCTTCCCAGTTAAAATCGATTCCTTCTTCTTTTGCCATAGCTGCAATATTGCGTTGCATTTCTTCAACTTCAGCAAGTGTACGACCATATTTTTGCGCTAAGCGTTCAGAGTTTGAAACTTCTTGGCGAATTGGTGCTTCTGGGTCTAATTGGTAACTGTGCCAATGTACTTCAAGTTCTACACCTGCTTCAGTTGCAGCTTTTTCTAATCTTTTTTTGCCGATATAACAAAATGGGCAAACCACATCTGACCAAATATCTACGCGCATGAGCATTCTCTTATTCATTAATATTTTTAAAATGGGGATACTTTGCATAAATTAAAGCATGAAATTCATAATTAGCTGTTAAATGTACAAAACATCATAAAAATTTAACGTATTTATGCGATAAATTCTAATTCTATAAAGCCTTTAAAAATAAAGTGTTGTTTCCGTTAAAGATTGCATTTTGTATAAAAAACATGCAATTATGAGGCTTAATTTGACTATACCTTTGTATAGGAGAAAACATGAAACGCGTGATATTGGTTGTTGCTGCGGTGACATTGAGTATTTTTGGATATTTGATTTATCAATATAAAGTTCAGCAAAATGAATTAGCACAACTAGAAGTTTATCAATCTGTTATACAAGATAAAGGTCAATTGATTTTTGAAGCTGCACAAAAGTGGCAAAAGCCAATTTCTGTAGATTTAAACACGCCAGAATTAGAGGGCGATTATAAAATTATGGCAGATTTTGTACTAAATTTTATGGTGCAAAGTGCTGAAGCTCGAAATACTTATTTACGTGAATTAAAAGTGTTAAATTGGCATAAATTTTTAGATGTAAATCGTTTAGAGCAAGACAAAAAGCATAAATATGAAGAAACGGAAATTATGTTTATTGCCGTAAAAGAGGTGATTACACGTTACCAAGAAAGTATGGCACGCCGTGATGAATTGGCATTAAAAGAGGCGAAACATTTAAAGGTGAATCAGCGTTTTCGTCGTTATTTAACCGAGTCTTTTAAAGAGGTGGTGAAGCAAAATAATGGGCAAGAGTTATTTGAACTTGAACAGCAAAGTTTTGCGAAAGCGCAGGCTTTATTCGCCATTTTAAAAGAGAGTAAGTGGCAAGCGAAGAACAATATGTTTATGTTTCAGGGTGATGATCACGTGAAACAGTTCAATCAAATTTATAAGGAAATGCTTGAGTTAGATAAGCAAATGAAGAAAGTAAGTCAAAAAAATCAGAAAGCGATAGAAGCGAATTTATAAATTCTAGGAAATATATTTAGCAGATATGAAGCATATCTGTCATCAAAGATTCAAAATATAGGCTTAGTCTATGTGTATCGAATAATTATTATAAAACTGATGGCAGGTATGAAATGAAACACATATATGCAGTTCACGATATTAAGCAGTTATATTTAGAATTTTTAGAAAATAGGGCTTACCCAAAATTAGAGCGTTTAAGCAATTGGGGTAAAAACCGTTTTTTCTTTCATCGGTATTTTAATTTAGTTGAAGATTTGCACCATACAGAGCAGATTGTAATTGAGTTTAATCGTCGTGTTTATAGTTTAGATACGGGCGATGCCCCCGATTTTATGGATAAAGACCGTTATTTAGAATGGCTAACTGCAAAGTTAGTGGCTTAAATTTGTGTTCTTATTTAAAAATTTGATTAAAAAAGGATGCGAATGCATCCTTTTTTTGTTTACGTTGAACTTGATGTGTATTTGCTTGTTGGAATAGGTCGTTTAAGTGTGTAAATTTTTGGCTATATTTATACTAAAATTATATGGTTAACTGGCTTATAAAAGTCCTGATTATTGCGTTAGTATAGGGTTAACGCATTAATAATATGAAAGCTAAATGAGCACAAGATTAATTCAACATCTTAAAAATAAATGTGAAGCAGATGCGAATGTAGCAATTTTATATGCTCAGTGGGAATTTGACCAAAAGTTGGTTGGAAAAGCTTTAGAGAATATTGGTGGATTTTACCCACACTTTAGTAATCATAATGCATCACATTCACAGCAAATTTTGGTCAATATTGAGCGAATTTTAGGTGATGATGTTGATTTATTAAGTGCTACAGATACGTGGCTTATTTTAGAGGCAGCATATTGGCATGATGTGGGCATGTTGGTTGATGCTAAAAATGCCAAAGAGGTTCATACCAACCCTGATTTTAATTTCATGATTCAGACGATTGCCAATGAGAAAGGGCATGACTTACAAAAATTCTGTAAAGCTTATGTAGAAAAAAATTGGTTGTCAGCCATAGGAACATTGGATCATCCTTTTGATGGAGTTGAAAAATATCGTCAATTGATCGCAGAGTGGTTTAGAAGAGGACACGACAAAAGAGTAGGGAAATTAGTTGAAGACCCCTTTAAAGATTTAGGAATTACTTCACCGAGAACAGAACTGTTACCAAATCGTATTTACCGTTATTTGGGACAAATTTGTGTTTCTCATGGTATGAACTTTAGTAATTTAATGGAAACACTTCCCTACAAGCAGACTGGTTTGGGAACAGAAAATTGTCATCCAAGATTTATTGGCTGTTTGCTTCGTTTGGGAGATTTATTTGATTTAGACGACAATCGTTTTTGTCCAGTCATGGCAAAGCATGTCAGCAATATGCCTTCTGTCAGTAAACACCACCACGACAAGCATTTATCGTTACGTGAGTTTCAACTTGATAAACGAACAGTCAAGCTTGTTGCCGAATGTCCCGATGAAATGTCATATGTAGAAACGCAAAATTGGTTTGGTTGGATACGTGAAGAATTTCAAAACCAAATGTCACAATGGAATTTGATTGTTCCCGATTTAAAGTTTGGTTCACTACCGACGATTGAGCAATTAGATGTCAAGATGGAAGTGAAATATGATAGTGGAGTAAAAAAAGAAAAATTGCTTCTTAATAACAAACCAATGAAATTCAAATTAGACGAAAAGAATGCAATGGAGTTACTGCAAGGTGCGAACTTGTATAGTGATGAATACAGTATATATCGTGAACTAATACAGAATTCTATTGATGCCACAATGTTAAGAATTTGGCTTGAAGAGGATCAAGAAAGGCTAAAAGAATTACACCCATATCATGAAGATTTTTTTAAGATACTTGAAAAGTATCCACTTCGTTTAGAACTAAACAAAGTTAAAAATATCGAAGGTTCCTTGGATAGTATTTGGGAGTTTCAAATTATTGATCAAGGTATTGGAATGAGTATGGTTGATCTCGGTTATATGCAGACTATGGCGGGATCAAGTAGAAATAATCATAAAAAGAAAATAATTAATGAAATGCCTAAATGGATGAGACCTTCGGGTGAGTTTGGGATAGGTTTGCATAGTGCATTTCTGTTAACAAAAGATTTGCCCTTAGACATGCAGAGTATTAGATTTTATACATATAACTATTTTTCTCACGATAGCTTAGATATTGAAATGTCTTCACCCCTAGGTGGAAAGCAGGGTTATTGTTTTATAACTAAAAATATTGGGGATATTAGAAAAATAGGTACAGCAACAAAGTTTTATATAAAAGTTAATTTTGATTTAGAGAAAATAGAGAATGATCAAAAAATTAACTTTATAAATATAAATGATTTTGAGAAAAAATGGCGTATTTATGAAAAGCAAAAAATATATGAGAAAATTTTGAAGAATGCGCCAATTTTTACTTCTGGTTTTTCTAAAGAGTTAATCTCAGATGTGATTTGGGATAAAGAAAAACAAGTGGCATTTTATTTAAAAACTAATATTCATGGCAATGATGTTTTACAATCATTTTTGTTTAAAGGGCAAAGCGTTGGTATTAATAATTATAGAGAATACTCATTAAATCATTGTTCTTATATGGATTATATGGTTGATATATATGGGCTTAGTGCTAAAACTATATTAAATATTAGTAGGGATTATTGGAATATAGATTTTGAGTGTAAGCATGCAGAATTTTTAAAAGATTTGTTTGAAAAGCATCTTTCTAATCTTGAAACGATAGAGAGTGATTTACTGAAATTAATATATTGTATAGATTATAAAGTTAATTTTAAAATTTCTAGAAAGTGGGAGGAGTATAAACTTGGAGACTATGAGATAAGTGATTTTTTAAATAGTGATGGTTTTTATGTATTTGATATAAGTGATAGTAGATTTATAAAATTCAAAGAAAATTTTAATGAGTATATTTCATTGGAATTAATTAATGATAATGATAAAGGGTTATTTTATGCGTTGAATAATTTTTGTGAAAATCAAGGATATAATATGTATGATTTAAGATTATCAGAGGATGTTCATCGTTATCCAGAGTATGTAGGTATAAAATTTTATAGCAAAAATTTTATACCTAATGAAAAACTTAATGATTTAGTATGGATAAAGTCGAATTCTTCTTATTATTCTAATCATAATGAAAATATATTTGAAAGTTTTTGGAGTGATTTGGAAAGAGAAGCTACTATATTGGTATCCGATCATCCATCAATAAAGTATTTGAGTAAAAGCGATGATACCTTAGGTTTTCTAAATGAATTTGAAAATTTATTAGTAAAATATCAAGAATATTGGGATGAATTAAGTATTTTGTCTCCTTATCAAATTATCGATAGAAAAATAGAAATTCTAGATTTAGAAAAATTAAGCATTTATGTTGCAAATCGAAAAAATGATTTATCTAATGTTAAAGAATATAAGAAACTCTATGAAAAATTAATTATCGAGATCGATAAATATAAAGAAACCCCACAATAAGCGGGGTTTCTTTTAACGAAGTATTTAAGAATTAAACACGTTCGATAATTGTCGCAATACCTTGACCCAAACCAATACACATCGTTGCTAAACCGATTTGCGTATCTTGTTGTTCCATTACGTTTAGAAGTGTCGTTGTAATACGCGCACCCGAACAACCCAATGGATGACCAAGCGCAATAGCACCACCATTCAAGTTAATCATGTCTTGCTTGTCATAAATACCCAAGCCTTTCATTACAGACAAACCTTGAGCAGCAAACGCTTCATTCAACTCAATCGTTTGAATATCTGCCATGCTTAAACCAGCACGCTTCAACGCTTTTTGAGTTGCAGGAACAGGACCATAACCCATAATTGCAGCATCACAACCTGCAACCGCCATAGAACGAATCACAGCACGAGGCTTAAGACCCAAAGCTTGAGCACGTTCAGCAGACATTAATAACATTGCAGAAGCACCATCAGACAATGCTGAAGAAGTACCTGCCGTTACAGAACCACCTTTAGGATCAAACACAGGACGCAAAGCAGCAAAAGCTTCAAGATTTGAATCGGGACGAATCACTTCATCAATATCGCAAAGCTGTTTAAAGCCGTTTGCATCGTGACCTTCAACACCAATAATTTCATTTTTAAAACGACCTTCTTGCGTTGCAGCCCAAGCACGACGATGAGATTCAACACCAAACGCATCTTGCTCTTCACGTGTAATGCCATTCATACGACCTAACATTTCAGCGGTTAAGCCCATCATGTTAGACGCTTTTGCATAATGCTTAGATGCTTC
The DNA here is from genome assembly GCF_009372215.1 of Acinetobacter portensis. Classification (GTDB taxonomy): domain Bacteria; phylum Pseudomonadota; class Gammaproteobacteria; order Pseudomonadales; family Moraxellaceae; genus Acinetobacter; species Acinetobacter portensis. The sequence continues at coordinate 10,450 of NZ_LWRV01000034.1, forward strand.
AGGGTTAAGGTCGATGCCGTGCATCATCCCTACGTGACCCATGTGCTCTACGCCACCAATAATGAAAATATCACCTTGGTTCGTTGCAATTTGTGCAGCAGCGGTATGAATTGCTTGCATAGAAGAACCACAAAGACGGTTTACAGTTTGACCTGCAACAGTTTTTGGTAAATCTGCTAACAAAGCGATGTTACGTGCAACGTTCATCCCTTGTTCAAGCGTTTGGTTTACACAGCCCCAAATTACATCTTCAACTTCGTTGGTATCAAACTGGTTACGAGCAACCAATGCACGAACTAATTCAGCAGATAAGCTGTCAGCACGAACATTACGGAACATACCATTTTTGGTTTTACCCATTGCTGAACGTACGCCATCAACGATGACAACGTCACGTGGATTTAAAGTAGCCATTCACGTTGCTCCTTAACCGTAGAATTTTTTGTTGTTAGCAGCCATGTCACGCAACAATTGTGGCGCTTCATAAGCTTTACCTAAGTGAGCATACTTGTCGCAAAGCGCAACGTATTCAGCAACACCTGTTTGGTCGATGTAACGCGCAGGACCACCACGGAATGGAGGGAAGCCTACACCCATAATCATGGCCATATCTGCTTCAGAAGCTGTCGCAACAATGTTGTCTTCTAGGCAACGAACAGTTTCGTTACAGAAAGCAAGCATCATACGATCAATGATTTCTTGAGCATCAAATTCACGTTTTTCAGAAGTCGCAACAGAAGCAACAAGTTCATATGCAGTAGGATCAACCACTTTGGCTTTTTTGCCTTTACGGTCTAATTCGTATTTGTAGAAACCAACGTCATTCTTTTGACCAAGACGTTTGTTTTCATACATTACTTGAATAGAACCTTTGTAGTCAGGCTTCATGCGGTCAGGGAAACCTTCCGCCATCACTTCTGCACCGTGAACGCCAGTATCAATACCAACAACGTCCATGAGGTAAGCAGGACCCATTGGCCAGCCGAAACGTTCCATCACTTTATCAATTTGTTGGAAGTCAGCACCATCTTTAAGAAGAAGGTCGAACGCACCAAAGTAAGGGAACAATACGCGGTTTACCAAGAAGCCCGGGCAGTCGTTCACAACGATTGGTGTTTTACCCATTTTCTGAGCTAATACAACAGTAGTTGCAATTGCCTCAGCAGATGTTTTCTCACCACGAATCACTTCTACCAATGGCATCATGTGAACAGGGTTAAAGAAGTGCATACCGACAAAGTTTTCAGGACGTTGTAAGCTTTCAGCCAAACGCGTAATTGAAATTGTCGATGTGTTAGATGCAACAATTGTGTTTTCACGTACTGATTTTTCAGTATCGGCAAGAACCGCAGCTTTGATTTTTGGATTTTCAGTCACCGCTTCAATCACAATATCCACTTCTTTAAACTCTTCTAAGCTTAAAGTAGGACGGATACGCGCTAAAGTTTCGCCCATTTTCGCAGGGGTCATTTTTTTGCGTTCAACTTGTTTAGTCAACAACTTGTTCGCTTCAGACATACCCAAAGCTAATTGTGGGTTACCAATATCTTTCATGATGATTGGTGTGCCTTTGCTTGCCGCTTGGTAAGCAATACCACCACCCATAATACCAGCACCTAAAACAGCGGCTTGGTTTACAGGATGCGCGCCTTTTTCATAACGCTTCGATGTTTTTTTCACAATTTGGTCGTTGATGAATAAACCAATCAACGCACCTGCTTGTGGTGTAATCGCAGCTTTAGCAAAACCTTGAGCTTCAATTTTTAAAGCTTCATCACGTGGAAGGCTTGCACCTGCTTGTAACGAATCTAAAAGTAATTTTGGAGCAGGGTATTGCGCAGGATTTGCTTTAGAGAGAACAGCACCTTTAGATGAGTTAAACGCCATCATTTGTTCGATTGGGCTTAATTTAACAGGATCTAATTTTTCTTGGCGTTTTGCTTTCCAGTCTAAACGACCTGCAATTGCTTGTTTAACAAGGTCAATGGCAGCATCTTGAAGTTTGTCCGCAGCAACAACAGCATCAACAGCACCATCTTTCAGTGCAGCAGCAGGCTTCTTAGGATTAGCCATTGCCATCCATTCAACTGCATTGTCGATACCAATGACACGGCTTAAACGAACCGTGCCACCAAAGCCTGGGAAAATCCCCAGTTTGATTTCAGGTAAACCAACTTGCGCTTGTTCAGACATGACACGGTAGTCACAAACAAGACACATCTCGAAACCACCACCTAAAGCCATGCCATTAATAGCAGCGACTTTAGGGATGTTTAAATCTTCGAAAGAATTAAAGATGTCATGAACAGGCAAAGCCCAATCCACAATCGCTTGTTCGCCTTGGGCAAAGTTAGCACCAAATTCTGTGATATCTGCACCAACGATGAATGTAGATTTTGCGCTTGTAACGATTAAACCTTTAACATCGTTATTTGCTTTAACAGCATCAATTGCAGCTTTAAAATCTTCAATTGTTGCGCGGTTAAATTTGTTGACCGACTCACCTTGTAAGTCAAAGCGGAATTCTGCAATTCCGTCCGAAAGCATTTGGACGGTAATGGCATTGCCAGCGTGGATCATGCCTGATCTCCTTTATTTTGGAGGACTTCTAAGTTGATGTTTTGAAGCGTATGCGCTTTCCCGCGCACCGTATACTTCGCTAATCTTACGATAACTATAGCTAAAAAGAACATAACAAGTTGTATCAAGCCGTGACGCAAGGGTCATGAATTTATATTTAACCTTTGCTTGCATTGATATTTAAACGATTTAACGTGTTCTTTATAGATACTATGAAATAATTGTTTCAGTTCAATTTTTTAACAGTTTCATAATGTTTTATATTGGATGTTCGTCTGAAAATTCAAGTTTTATTTGGCTACGTTTTTGGTCAAAAAAGTCAATTGAGTAAAAAGTTTACATTGAATATTAAAAATAGAACACAGCATTCGCAAGGTGAAAGTGTGTATTGCGTTCTAAATTTGGTATAATTTTTAACAATTACTAATGTCTTTACATTGAATAAGACAAACTAAAAATATTCGTAGGTAGTCTTATGATCAAGTGGATTATTTTGGCAATCTTTATTGCCTCTGCATTATATATTCAACGCCGTGGTAAGGTTCGCCATACTTTTTATCGTCAATTTTTTGACCATTCAACAATTCTGGCACCTATTAACTTCTTAATGTACAAGTTTTCGAAAGTGCCTAATCAGCCTTATATCGATACGCAACATTTTGAAGATTTAAAAGTGCTAGATGAAAATTGGGAAATGATTCGTGATGAAGCGAAAGCTTTATACGAACAAGGCGGTATTAAAGCCTCTGAAAAATATGATGATTTAGGCTTTAACTCATTTTTCAAAACGGGTTGGAAGCGTTTTTACCTCAAATGGTACGATTCTGCACATCCATCTGCTTCTGAGCTTTGTCCAAAAACAACCGAACTTTTGAAAACATTGCCATCGATTAAAGCAGCAATGTTTACAGAACTAGCACCTGATAGCCGTTTGGTTCGTCACCGCGACCCGTATGCAGGCTCATTACGTTATCACTTGGGTTTAATCACACCCAATGATGATCGTTGTTTTATTGATGTAGATGGTGAACGCTATTCTTGGCGTGATGGTGAAAGTGTTGTGTTTGATGAAACATATATTCACTATGCTGAAAACACCACAGATCAAAACCGTATTATTTTCTTTGCCGATGTTGAGCGTCCATTAAAGTCTAAGCTCATGGAACGTTTTAATCATTGGTTTGGTAAAAGCGTGATGACTGCGGCAAGTTCACCCAATGAATCGGGTGATAAGACAGGTGGTTTAAATAAAGCATTTGGTTACATTTACCAAATCCGCGTAAAAGCAAAAGCATTAAAGCAAACCAATAGAGGCTTATACTACTTCTTGAAATGGTTCTTAATGTTTGGTGCTTTCTTCCTTATTTTTATTCGCCCTTATGTTTTTTAAAATATTTGTACGATATTAAAAACGTTCTTCGGAGCGTTTTTTTATGGCTGAAATTTAGTCAAATTATCACTTTGAGCGTTTAGCCTTAATCAGATAGAATGAAACAAAATAAGGTGAATATTCATGCAAAAATTTAGATCAAAAAAAGAATGGTGGGTTTTAGCATTTTTAGTTTGTATGACAGGTTTGCTTGTTCAATTGCTTGTGACTATGCAAGTGAAGGGGAATATTTCGGCTTATCCGATACATGCTGCAACATATATCATCACGATATTTATTATTTGGTGGCCCATTTTTAATACACGCTATGTTGTAGATAAAGAATATTTAACAATTCACTGTATGTTTTTAACGTGGAAAATTAAGCGTACAGACATTCAAAGTATTTCTGCAACAAATAATTCAATAGCATCGCCTGCATTATCTTTAGATCGATTAAAAATAGATTATGTGAAAGATGGTAAAACCAAATTTGTATTGATATCACCTAAAGATCAAAAAGCGTTTTATCAGGCTTTAGATTTGGTTTTAAACACTTGATGCCGTGAAAAATAATCGTCCTATTTTTAGAGAAAGAGATTCAAACATGAATCTCTTTTTTATTGCACAACATATTAAAATGAAAGTTGCTTGAAAAATGGATGGAAATCATCACATCATGTAGCGATAGATCAAAAGTAAATTAAGGCGCAGAGTGAACGAAAACGCACGAAATAATATTGAAAAAATTCTAGCGAATATGACCAATTTACCCGGTGTTTACCGTATGTTAGGTAAAGATGGTGAATTGTTGTATGTGGGAAAAGCCAAGAATTTAAAAAATCGTGTTTCGAGCTACTTTGTTAAAACCATTGAGCATCCTAAAACTCAAGCTTTAGTGGCTCGAATTTATGATATAGAAACCTTAATTGTTCGTTCTGAAACAGAAGCTTTATTACTTGAACAAAACCTGATTAAACTGCATCGTCCACCTTACAATATTATGCTGCGAGATGATAAATCATACGTCTATATTTTTGTTTCGGCAGATAAGCCATATCCGCGTATTGCCAGTGGTCGCGGGAAAGGTAAGCATCAGGTAGGTAAGTTTTTTGGACCGTATCCGAGCGCATATAATGCCCGAGATACTTTGGTGGTTTTACAAAAATTATTTAACGTTCGCCAATGTGAAAACAGCTATTTTTCACAGCGTAAACGTCCATGTTTGCAGTATCAAATTAAGCGCTGTTCTGCGCCATGCGTAGGTTTAATTTCCCCCGAAGCTTATAAAGAAGATATCAATAATTCAATTCGCTTTTTACAAGGTGATACCAAAGAGTTAAATCAAGAACTCATTTCAAAAATGGAAGAGGCAGCGGAAAAGCTCGAATTTGAAAAAGCTGTTTTTTACCGTGACCGTATGGCGCTACTTCGAGATGTACAAGCGCAACAAGCTATTTATAAAGTCAAAGGTGAAGCCGATATTATTGCGATTGCTTACCATGCAGGGGTGACCTGTGTGCAAATTATGCATGTGCGTAATGGCAAAATGTTAGGTGGAAAAAGTTATTTCCCAGATATGTTGGGAGATGATTTAGGTCAAATGCTTTCAGACTTTTTAGCCAACTTTTATTTCCAAGTTGCCGATGAAGTTCCAACAGAATTGATTGTAAATGTTGATGTTTTAGACCGTAAAGAATTAGAAGATGCTTTACATCAACACTTCGAGAAGAAAGTACAGATTAAACATCATGTCCGTGAAACACGTGCAGAATGGCTTGAACTTGCACAAATGAATGTTGAACATGCAATTAAAGGCAAATTAGCCAATCATTTTGAATTGAATGAACGTTTCCATCAGCTTGAACAAGTACTGGGTAGACCAATCGATAGCATAGAATGCTTTGATATTTCCCATACTATGGGCGAAGCAACTATTGCATCTTGTGTGGTTTTTGACAGTGGTGGTGCACGTAAACGTGACTATCGTCAATTTTCTATTACCGATATTACTGAAGGCGATGATTATGCAGCAATGCGACAAGCATTAACTCGACGTTATAAAAAGCATATGTTGCCAGATTTACTTTTAATTGATGGTGGTAAAGGGCAACTTCATATGGCAATGGATGTCATGAAAGATTTAGAGCTAGATGCTTTTATGGTAGGCGTGTCTAAAGGTGAGGGGCGTAAACCGGGTTTAGAGACGTTGCACTTTACAGATGGTGAAAAAATCCAATTGGCAGAAGATCATAAAGCCTTACATTTAATTCAACAAGTTCGCGATGAAGCGCATCGATTTGCCATTACCAAACATAGAGCAAAACGAGATAAAAAACGAGGTTCATCGATACTCGAAGTCATTCCGGGTCTTGGACCAAAACGCCGCCGTGATTTATTAACACATTTTGGTGGAATTCAAGGTGTGTTGAAGGCTTCTGAAAAAGAGCTCACTTTAGTACCGGGCTTAGGCGATGTGATGGCACGTACAATTTATAAAATTTTGCATGAATAAGGTACAAAAGTGCATATGCTTTAAGGGAGTTTTCTTCGTGACACTGTTGGGGATTTCGTATAAAGTGAGCGCTATTAACGATGGATAAAACCTTAACATTTATGTGAGTTAAAGCACACATAAAGAGGAAAAATTGGCGGTGTCTATGACCACAGGTCGAATCCTGAATATTCCGAATATTTTAACTTTAGCGCGAATTGCACTTATTCCTGTTTTTCTTTTAATTGCATATTGGCCGCCTGCAATAGGTGTGAATGAGCATATCGGTGGTATGACTCGACACCTCATTTTGACGGGTATTTTTGTTGTTGCTGCTGTTACAGATTGGTTCGATGGCTATTTAGCTCGAACATTGAATCAGACATCTGCTTTTGGTCGGTTCCTCGATCCTGTTGCAGATAAGCTAATGGTCGCAGCCGCTTTAATTGTTCTTGTGCAATGGCAACCATCAATTTCTATGGCATTTGCTGCAATTGTGATTATTTCACGTGAAATTACCGTATCAGCATTACGTGAGTGGATGGCTGAATTGGGTGCGCGTACAAATGTTGCAGTTTCAACGGTAGGTAAATATAAAACAGCATTTCAAATGATCGCAATTTCAGTATTTTTATTGAATTGGCCTCCTTTAGAAATGTTGGCATATGCATTGTTATACACCGCTGTTGTTTTGACTTTGTGGTCGATGTTTATTTATTTAAAAGCGGCTTGGCCTTATTTAAAACAACCTTAATTGATCCTCTGTATATAAAAAAGCTCCGAATGATCGGAGCTTTTTTATTGTTCTCAAATTATGCGATGAATTAACTATGCGTTTCTTCTTCTGCATCATCTTCAAAGGTTTTGGCAATTTTTTCAATATTTAAACTCTTTGCCATCGCGTCGAAAATTTCTTTGTAAACACCATCTTGATGATAAAGATCATCGTGCTCACCATGTTCTGCAATCGCCCCATCTTTCATGACATAGGTATAATCTGCATCAATAATTTGCGACAAACTATGTGAAATCATAACAACGGTTCGACCTTGTTTAATTTCATCTAAGCTTTGTTTAATTTGCTCACTTGCAATGGCATCTAAACTGGCCGTTGGTTCATCTAAGAAAATAATCGGTGGATTTTTCAAGAACATTCGAGCCAAAGCTATGCGTTGCTGCTGACCACCCGAAAGCATCAGTGCATCTGCATCATAGCCATTCGGAAGTTGTAAAATCTGTTCATGAATTGAAGCTTTTTTTGCTGCAATAATGACTTCATCTAGGTTTGCATTGGTTTTACCATAACGAATATTTTCAAAAATTGAACCTTGGAAAATGTGATTTTTTTGCAGAACTAAACCAATATGTTCACGTAAAAATTGGGTATCGATATCTTGTAAATCTATGCCATCAATACTGATTTGCCCATCTTTAGGTTCATAGAATTTATCGAGTAAACTGATAAGTGTTGATTTTCCTGCACCAGAAAGCCCAACCAAAGCGGTAATTTTATTAGGGCGAATTTCCATGTTGATGTTCTTTAAAGCATAGTGACCATTTGGATAATAGAAATTGACATTTTTAAGTTCAAATTTACCTTTTATCGTCGGTTTTTCTGAACCACTCGATTCTATTTCATTATCTGCTTCTAAAATTTTAAAGAAGCTTTCCGAGTAAATCATAGCGTCATTGACTTCATCATAAATGCGATGCAATGAACGAATAGGGGCAGACACGTTATTGAATAACAAAACATGATACATAATCATGCCTATACTCATTTGCCCATCAAGCACAAAATATGCCGTTAAGATGATAATGAGCACAATGCCAATTTGTTCAATAAAGGTTTTTAAACCATCAAATAAGAAACTAATTTGACGAGTTTGCATTTGATTGTCAGTCAGTTCTTTTTGTAGTTTTAATTGTTTAGATGACTCAATCGTTTCACGGTTAAACGATTTAATAACAGTAATTGAGTTAATAATACCAAGAATGCCTTGGCTCTTTTTTTCACGTCCATCGCGTAAATTACGACGCCAATCACCAAGTTTATGTGCTTGTTTATAAGTTAGCCAAAAATAAATAGGCACAATAATTGTAGCCACTAAACCCACGTAAAAATTGGCATAATACATTAAACCTAAAGCCACAAATGCACTGGTAAACAACGGCAAAATATCAATGAAAAAGATTTGAACGAGGCGAGTTAGTGAGCCAATTCCACGGTCTATTCGAGTTTGTAATTTTCCAGCTTGATTATTATCTTCATTAAAAAAAGATAAACGATAAGTCAGAAACTTTTCGATAATGCTTTGGGCTAAATCTTGTGAAACAAAGATTCGTAATTTTTCACCATAAAATTTTTGCCCAAATTGAACAAAGGCATTGATGATTTCTTTACCCAATAATATTGCGGTAATTGTAATTAAAATATGCCAACCATCTGCAAGCCCAAGACCTGCCTCCACAAGCTTATTAATGCTATCTACAGCGTATTGAAGTGTTAGTGCATTAACCTGAGCTGTTAATGAGCCAATGAGCGTTAATATAAGCGTTGCAACAACCAAAAGTTTATAGGGGTGAACAAATGGTCTGAGTTTTTGAAAGAGTTGCCATAAATTCATATTCAATATTTCTTATTTTTAAACATGGGTTTAAGTCTATGCTTCATTTTGAATGAGAACAAGATTTGTCGATGTTTTGATTTGTGAATAAAATTTGAGTTAAGCTGAATTTGAAAACTGAAGAGCTTATATCTACATGAACTTTGAGTTATTTGAGCCTGAACTGAGCGACAATATTTTACCGTGCGATGGTGTGGTGAAAGATTTTGGCTTAATTTTAAATGTAGAACAAAGCGAGAAATATCTACAATATTTTCTAAAACAATTAAATTGGCAAAATGACGAAGTTTATTTGCACGGACAATATTTTAAAACAGATCGAAAAGTAGTTTGGTATGGCGATGAACATTTTAAATATCACTATTCAGGTACATTGAAACAAGCGCAAGTTTGGGATGCAGGTCTATTTCGATTAAAGCAACATATTGAAAAATTAGTGGGTCATCCATTTAATTCATGTTTAGCAAATTTATATGAAAATGGTACGCAAGGCGTGGGTTGGCATAGTGATAATGAAGAAGCTTTATCGCCTAAAACAGGAGAAGAAACCGTAATTGCTTCTTTAAGTTTTGGTGCAACACGCAAGTTTAGTTTTAAGCATAAACTTAAAAATCATAAAGTAGATTTAATGCTGCAAAGTGGTCAATTGATTGTGATGCGAGGCACAACGCAACGTGATTGGAAGCAGAAATCTACTCAAATTTTAGAACCCAGAATTAATTTAACATTTCGATATTTTTATCCACCGAAAAATTAAGCAATAAAAAAGCCCATGTATAAATGGGCTTTAATTTTTTCAGATGAATTAAAGTGTTTTTTCTTCTATTTGATTGGCTAAACCTGCAATTTTTTTCTCAATAAGTTCTGCATTTTCTTGCAAAATTGTAATGAGTTTTTGAAGATTTACAAATTCAAAGCGGTTTTTTGAAGCCAAAAGCGTTAAAGCTAATGGGGGCTCTTTACTAGAAAACTTTACAGGAACAGATACACCTGCAATATTTGGATCTAATTCACCATTTGAAAAATAATAGCCTTGTTTCTTAATTTTTTTCATTTTGATTAGAAAATCATTTTCATTGTGAGCAAAATCTACATCTGCAAGCTCTTTCGCAAAACGTTGGTAATAATCCAAAATCCCTTGTTTAGGCAAATGTGCAATCATAATTTTTGCAGATGAGCCAACAAAGACAGGGCGAGGACAACCACGTCCATAAGAGAGCAACATTGTGTTTTGAAAGACTTCATCATGTAGGTCGATACATGAGTCATGATTTAAATGCGTAAGTAAGCAAGAAAACTCTGTGCGTTTTACAATTTCTCGTATAAATGGAATGCTAATTTGAACCAAAGGATCTGTGGTGCGAGAAATATAGTCGAGCACTGCAATTTTAGAGCCCAGAGTATAGTCACCCGAAGTCCCACTTAGGCGTTGTAATAATTCGGCAGATACAAGCTCTTTTAAATAACGGTAACTCGTAGGTTTAGATAAGCCTAGCTCTTCACTAATAATATCGACATTAATGATAGGGCGAGATAATGAAAATAAATCTAAGACTGTAAGGATTTTACCGAAACTGGAAATTGCCATAGAAATCTGCTTGGTCTAATGAAGAGGACATTTGAATAATAGTCACTATATAGCAAAAATACGGAAAAACGACATCGCTTTTATTGCAATCCTCTTAATGTAAATTAGGTGCTTAGATGTATAGTTTAAGAAAATGGAAGATAATATGTATAAATATCATAAAAATATTAGCTAAATTATCAAATAAAGATATTAATGTTGACAAATTTGATTATTTTTGAAAAAATCTGCTTTGAAAATATCCAATGGTGAATAAATAATCTACTTGCTATTGAGCAAATAGTCATCTCCATTTTCTTCCGATATGACAATTTTTTGATCATGTCTATATATGATTTCTTTTACTTGAATAACCTTTAAAAATTTTCGTTAAATGCGAGGATTAAATGACGCTGTATATTTATTTATATGGCGCGATGAAGTTTTCTCTAAAAGAAGTCTCAAACACTTTCAGAGATAAGCTATGTTGCTGACCAAACAAATACTCGCTTTCCGACCCAATAAAATGGATTGGATTTTTGCGACTAAAACGTTTTTGGCGGGTATGTTGGCACTTTATGTCGCATTTTCTTTGAATTTGGCTTATCCCATTTGGGCTGTTGGTACTGTATTTGTGATTGCCAATCCATATTCAGGCATGACATCTTCTAAAAGTTTATATCGAGTATTGGGAACCTTATTAGGGGCAATTGTTTCAATTGTAGTTACGCCCGCTTTAATTAATACACCGTGGATATTTACTTTCTTTTTAGCCTTTTGGGTTGGTTTCTGTCTTTATATTTCATTATTAGATCGAACACCACGCAGCTACATTTGTATGCTTGCAGGTTATACGACGGTTATTATCAGCTACAACATTGTGTATAACATCGATACTAGTTCTGTATTTGACATGGCAATTGGGCGGTTTTTGGAAATCACAGTAGGGGTGGTGTGTAGTGCTATTGTGACCACAACCATTTTTCCAATGCATATAGGGCCTGCGGTCAAAACACGAGTTTCAAAAGCACTTCAAGATACAAGAGAGCTCTTTGAAAAAATCTTAATTGATGAGAAAGAGCTTGGAAACTACAGCACAGCGCTGAGTAGTATTGCACGAGATATTGCCGATATTCATGTCATGGCAGTGCATTTAAGCTATGAAAAATCGACTTTGCAGGGAATGACTAAACCTTTGCAAGAAATGTTGCATCAGCTCAGTATGCTTGTATCGAATTTAGTTTCAATGGCAGAGCGAATTAAGCAATTAGATCAAATTGATATGAAATATCGAGATGCTTTAAAAGTTGCGAATGAACATATTATCGATTTTTTACAGCGAGATCATGATATTTCAGAATTTAAATTAAATGCTTTACCTGAAAGTTTTGATCAAGATTTTGCTGCTATTTCTGCATCTGCAACAGCGTCACAACAAGTCATGTTGCTAAGTTTAAGAATGGATTTACGACATTTCATTCAAAATGTACGGGCGCTCAAACTCATTTGGCAACGTATTCAAAAAGGCGATGCAACATTACCTGAAAGTGTTGCGCCATTAACCACGAATTATCCAAGTTTACACCGTGATTATGGTATGGCGGTTCGTGGTGGTATTTCTGCATTTATTGTTGTGGTTGTTGCTACAGGTTTCTGGATTTTAAGTGGCTGGAAAGCAGGTTTTATGCTTGCTGAAATGGCGGCGATTAGTGCCTGTATTTTAACCTTTATGGATAATCCTGTACCTGCCTTAAAAATATTTATTCGCGGTAACATTTATGCAGGAGTTTTTGTCTTTCTTTATGCTTATGGCATCTTCCCCTACGTTACGGAATTTTGGCAACTCTGTTTGGTACTTGCACCTTTTGTAATGTATTGCCTAATGATGTTTCCGCATCCGCCATTAACTGCGCTGGCTTTGCCTTTATTAATGGGAACAATTATGGGGTTGAATCTGCAAAATCGTTATGTTCTAGATCAGGTTTTCTTTTTTGATGCATCTATTGGAACGGTGATTGGTCCAATTATTTCGGTTTATGTGATTCATTTGGTTCGTGCAATGTCACCAGATATTACGGCTCAACGTATTTTATCTTTACATTACAAAGCTATTCGACAAGCTTTATACATTCCATATGGTGTGAATTTCAGAATTCACTTGCGCGGTATGTTAGATCGGATTGGTATCTTAAATACAAAAGTGGTTCAGTCCGATTCCTTAAAGAAAAATATTCATTTGGCACTGATTGAATCCAGTGCTGTGATTGATTTAACGCGTATTCAAGAGCTTATGAATAAGATGGATGATCAACTGAGTATCTTCCAAAGTTTGGCAGATTTACAGTCTTATTTAGATGACTATTTCCGCGCCAAAGAATTACATCAAGCAGAAGATGAGCTTCGAAATACCTTACTCAATAAAATCCAAAGCATTCAGCAAGAAGCCTTTGTGTTGGATGATATTAATATTGCACAGCGTTTACAGGTTTCTTTAAATAATATTCAAAGCAGTTTATGTCATGCAACTTTTGATGAAACGGCACAAGTACATTTGGTGAGTGCATAAACATGGGTGAACTCAATATATATGGCGTGTATGTGCCAATTTTTTTAATTCAAAGTGTGCTTGCATACATGGTTTTACGCATTGTAATGATTGGTACAGATCGTTTAGTTGAAAACGGCTGGATTCCATTACCGAGCGTTTTTAATTTGTGTTTGTATCTCATCTTGTTATGGCTAATCCATTGGGGTTTTATCGTGTGTTTTGCATAAGCGCACAATCTATTGAAATGAACGAGGTAAAATGAAAATGGCATCCTTTGATTTACGTAAAATCATACGACCGCTTGGTTTTTTAGTGGTTGCGATTCTTGCAATATTCGCAATTAAACACATTTGGAACTATTACAATTCTGAGCCGTGGACACGTGATGGGCGTGTAAGAGGAGATGTCATTCAATTATCTTCTGATGTTTCAGGTTTAGTCACAGAAGTATTTGTTCAAGACAACCAAACAGTGAAGAAAGGGCAAGTGCTTTTTAAAATTGATGTTGCTCGACAAGCTTTAGATGTTGAGCAGGCACGTTCAGATTTAGCAAAAGCCAAGGCGAGTTTGGCTGGTGCTGAGGCTGAGTTATTGCAAGCAAAAGCAAACGTAGCGAAATCAAAAGCAAATAGTAATTTGGCAGATAAAAATGCAAGTCGTTATGCAAGTTTGATGGATGGCGCAATTTCAAAACAAGAACAAGATCAAATGTTTGCTGTGCGAGATCAATCACATGCAGAACATGAGCAATTGCAAGCCGCTATTGAACAAGCAAAAGCCAATATTATTCAGCAAAAAGCACTCATTGAGGTCGCAACCAGTAGCGTACATTTGGCTGAGCTAAATCTACATCGTTCAGAAGTTGTAGCACCTGCCGATGGCACATTATCTAATTTTGAATTAAAAGAAGGTAATTATGTAAAAGTTGGACAAGCCGTCGCGGCTTTATTAGACCGACAACAGTTATATGTTGTGGGTTATTTTGAAGAAACGAAACTGAATAAAATTTATGTTGGTGCGCCCGCAACTATTCAATTAATGGGAGATTCTCATAAACTCAAAGGTCATGTTCAAGGCATGGCATCGGGTATTGAAGATAGAGAGCGAACCTCAACGACTGGATTATTGGCAAATGTAAACCCAACATTTAGCTGGGTTCGTTTAGCACAACGTGTTCCTGTGAAAATTGTTTTGGATGAAATTCCAAAAAATGAATTGGCATTTGTTGCAGGTCGCACAGTTACTGTACATATTTTAGAAGATAAAAAATAAAAAACCGTCGTTCATTTCATAAAAAAGCATCCTAATTTGGATGCTTTTTTATTTGTGGGCTAAGGCGTTAAACGGTAATCCTCCCATAAATAACCGAAGTTAAAAGTAGAGGTTAAGCAGCCATTAGAGGTGGCTTTCCTTTGTTAGCTTGATGTGGTCTTTCATGGTTGTAATGCCACAACCAGTTTGTTGCATAATCTTGTACTTCATCCAAAGTATCAAATAAATGCTTGCTCAGCCAACTATAACGTATGGTCCGATTATAGCGTTCAATATACGCATTCTGCTGTGGCTTACCCGGTTGAATATATTCAATACGAATACCGTGCTCAGTAGCCCAGCGCACAAATTCGTGACTGATAAATTCGGGACCATTATCGCATCGGATCACTAACGGTTTTTCTCTCCACTCCAGCAATTGATTCAACGTACGAATAACCCTGATTGTGGGCAATGAGAACCCTGCTTCAATGGCTAGGCCTTCGCGGCGGTAATCATCAATCACATTCAATAATCGAAACTTGCGACCATCGGAAAGCTGATCATGCATAAAATCTAATGACCAAACTTGATTTTCTCGGATTGGTTCTTTCAATGGTTCAGGCGCATGCCGTTTTAGTCTTCTTCTCGGTTTAATACGCAGATTCAGTGCCAACTCACAGTAAATGCGGTAAACCCGCTTGTGATTCCAGCAGCAACTCTCAACATGCCGTAAATACGAGAAGCACAAACCAAAGCCCCAGTCGGAATTTTCCTCAGTGAGTTCAATGAGCTGTTCAGCAATGAGTGCATTGTCATCGCTGAGTTTGGCTTGATAGCGGTAGCAGGTTTCACTAATGCCAAATGCTTTACAAGCCAAACGAATACTAATGGCATGCTGGGCAACTGCCTGTTGTGCCATCTTACGCCGGCAAGATGGCTTTACCACTTTTTTGCCATCGCTTCCTGGATGATTTCGGCCTTTAATCGCTCTTCCGCATACATCTTTTTAAGTCTGGTATTTTCGGCTTCTAGCTCTTTCAGTCGAGCCATTAATGATGTATCCATACCACCATATTTGGCACGCCATTTATAAAAGGTAGCATTACTCATGCCGTGTTCACGGCAAAGGGTCGCTACAGGTGTGCCAGATTCTGCCTGTTTCAAGATGGACATGATCTGACTGTCAGTAAATTTAGATGTTTTCATGCAGAATCTCCTGCTCGTATCTTAAGAGAAAATTCTACTTTTAGATCCTATTATTTTTAGGGGGGATTACCAAACCTTCAGGGTTTCTATACCAACTTTCAATAAATAAAGCCGCAGCAATACTATCTGCAGAAAGTTTTTTGCCACGACCTTGCGATTGATAATGATCGAGTTCATCACGTGCTTCACGTGTGGTTAAACGCTCATCGACCATTAAGGTTTCTATGTTGGTTTGATGGCGTAAACGACGTGCAAATTTACGAGAACGCGTTGAAAGTTCAGATTCGGTATCATCCATATTTAATGGTAAACCCACTAAAAAAAGAGTGGGTTGATACTGTTTCACAATTTTTAAAAGTTCATCCCAGTTTGGAATTCCATCTTTCATGGGAAATAAAGCAAGAGGATTGGCACTTTCAATGAGAGATTGACCAACAGCCATCCCCATTTTTTGAGTACCAAAGTCAAACGCCATAATCATGTGTGGCGCGGATAAATCAGGCATGACCAATCTCAGAAGATAACCATGTACGGTTTACGCCCATTTTTTTATAGGCAGCATCCCAACGGTCGTCATAAGGTAAGTTAAAAATTAAATCCATATCGGAGTCGCAAATGAGCCAATCACCACGAGAAATTTCTTGCTCTAGTTGGTTTTTGTCCCAGCTTGCATAGCCTAACGCAACTTGGTAACGACCAACACCTTCATTGTGTGCAATTGCATCTAAAATATCTTTAGATGTGGTAAGACACACATTTTCACCTATCGCAACAGATGATAGCCAAATGGGTTGACCTGTATGAAGTACAAAGCCTGCTTCTGGGCGTAAAGGACCACCTTGTAAAACATCGTGTGGATTTACATGATCGGCTTCTATATCGAGGTCATTTAAGAGTTCTTTAATTTGAAGACCAGAAGGGCGATTAATGATAATGCCTTGAGCGCCATCTTCATCGTGACGAGCTAAATAGATGACGGTATTTGCAAAGAAAGCATCATCCATATCTGGTGGAGCAATAAGACAACGATGCATCAAATATTGTTTCGGCACCTAAAGGCTTCTCCTAAATTGATCAATTAATAAATGTCTATTTTAATAAATAAGTGACACAAACTTTGTTGTTTCACTCAATTATTTTTACATTTCAATTTTTAGTTTGTTTGTTAGACAGGTTGAAATTTCAATTGGCGTAATTGTTTCGCATGTTGAAGGGTGGTTTCATTCAGTTCTATTCCCCCTGTCATACGTGCAAGTTCAAGAACTCGATCATCTTCTTCTAAGTCAATAATCGTACTACTTGCAGGGTCGGTTTGACGCTTTTTCACAAGTAAGTGTTGATCGGATTGTGCGGCAACTTGTGCTTGGTGGGTAATACATAAAATTTGAACATGTTGCCCTAAACCTGCAAGCAAACGACCGACTATTTCTGCTGTACCACCACTAATACCCACATCAATTTCATCGAAGACTAAAACCTCAGCTTCTGTTTTTTCAGCATTCATAACTTGCATGACTAAGGCGATACGAGATAATTCACCACCCGAAGCAACACGTGCTAAAGGTTGAGCAGGGATGCCCTTATTTGCTGTAAATAAAAGCTGAATAAAGCTTAAACCTTCACTTGAGACTTGTTCTAAAGGTTCAAATTTAAATTCGAAATGAGCTTCGGGTAACGCAAGTTGTTTCACTTGTTCTGTAAGATGTTTAGCTAAAGGAAGCGAAGCCTCGCGACGAATATTATCTAAATGTTGCGCTTTGGCTAAAAAGTCTTGATGTGAAGCTTCTACTTGTTCCGCTAGTGCTTCAGGGTCTTCTAGTTGATGTAGCTGCTCAAGCTCAGACTGCCAAGCATCATATTCTTCTTTGAGTGTTTCAGGCTGTGTTCTATATTTACGTGCTAAACGATGGAAAACTTCAAGTTTAGAATTTAACTCTTCCATACGTTCAGGGTCGAAACTTTGTTTATCGATGAAATTACGTAAATTTGCAGTTGCATCATCTAGTTCACTTTGAGCATTCAAGAGTGATGTGTAAATTTCAGCGAGTTGTTCACTGCGTCCAGAATGTGACTCTAAACGACGTAAAATAGATGCAATTTCTTGATTGATATTTTGTTCGGCATCATCAATTGCGCTAAGAGCATAACCACAATCTTGCATGATATTTTCATGGTGACTCAGGCGGTCGAACTCTTGTTCAATTTCTTTGTAATCGACTTGAACTAAATCTTCAAGTTCTTCGATTTGAAGTTCTAAGGTTTCTATACGTTGTTTACGCGTTGCTTGAGCATCCAATGCAGATTGATGCTGACGGATATCTTTTTGCCATTTGCTATACGCATCACGGACATCTTGAGCAGGTATATAGAAATTATTGTAGCGGTCTAACCAATGTTTTGGATAAGGTGGTTCTAATAGTTGTTGTTGGCTGTGCTGACTATAAAGTTGCACGAGTAAGCGTCCAATTTCTTTTAACTCAGACAAGCTACTTGGGCGACCATTAATCCACGCTTTGCTTCGACCTGTGGCAAAAATTACACGACGTAAAAGAATTTCGCCAGATTCATCTGCTAATTCTTGCTCTTTTAGCCATAATGCTTCGGGGCTATTTTCTTTATAGCTGAATGTTGCAGTGACATCTGCTTTTTCAGAGCCAAAGCGAACATAATTGGTATCTGTTCTTTCGCCCAAACAAGCAGAAAGCGCATCGAGTAATAATGATTTTCCTGCGCCAGTTTCACCCGTAAGAACGTTAAAACCTTCTTCAATATCAATAGCTAAATGTTCGGCTAATGCGAAATTAATCAGAGTTAAATGTGTCAGCATAAACGCATCCAAGCTGCGAAAAGTTTAGTTAAAGGTCGTCAAGTTTTGTTTTTTGCTACAAAATCAGATTAATTCTATCTTAAAATAACGCTAAAAATAATACTGATTAGAATTAAACAGACCATTCAAAATAAAAGGGAATTTCTTAAATATACGCTAAATATAGGGTTTAGAGCATGTTTTTTCATAGGTATTAAACATCTCTTTGTAAAGATGATGAAGATCTTATTGAATTGAAAACATTTTAAGTGATTGTAGGAGAGAGTCTTGCTTGAAACCCAATCGTGAAATATAAGTATGGAATATTTCTTGCTATGCAAAAGTCATCTGAAACTTTAGTGAGTATTGTGCAAAAAGTGATTTGTACTTATGGTGTAGTTGCTTTAAAATTCTGTGAAATTGAGGTGAGTAGGCAAAAGCAAAAGCATCATTTATGCTTAAGTTTGAAGCGTATTGTTTTACCTATAAAGAGATTAATTGGTCTATTTATCTTTCTAAATAAACTAATTATAAAATATAAAAACGCGTTATTTGGAGAGTACGCATGTCAGCCCAGTTTGATCATGTATCTGTAGTAAAAAAATCGAATGTTTATTTTGATGGGTTATGTGTCAGCCACACTGTTCAATTTGAAGATGGAACAAAAAAGACATTAGGCGTACTTTTACCAAGTAAACAAGAACTCACTTTTGCAACTCATGTTCCTGAGCGTATGGAAATTATTTCAGGTGAATGTCGTGTACGCATTGCCGATAATGAAGAAAGCGAATTGTTTCGTGCAGGACAATCGTTCTATGTGCCTGGAAATAGCCGTTTTAAAATTGAAGCAGATGAAGTTGTAGATTATGTTTGCCATTTGGGTGGTTAAGCATTAAATCAGAAGATTCAGACAAAGAAATTTTAGCCTAAATCGGTTAAACTAATGATTCAGCATAAATCCTGTAAAGTCTGCTTTGCAGGATTTTTCTTTTTGTATTATCAGTCAACATGTTAGAGGTCGTTCATGGCAAAAACTGAATATTTTTATGGCATTCACTCGGTGGAGTCATTGTTGGAGCTTGAACCAGAACGAGTTTTAACACTATTTTCTTTAAAAGGTAGAGATGATCTACGTTTGAAGCGTGTACTTGAATTGGCTGAACCTTTTGGTATTAGCGTACAACAAGCCAGTAAAGATAAATTAGAAAAACTTGCAGGACAGCCTTTCCATCAAGGTGTGGTTGCGGCTGTACGTTCGCATCCAACATTAAATGAAAAAGATCTTGAAGAGCTTTTAACTCAAAATCCTCAAGCACTTTTACTGGCACTTGACCATATTACAGACCCGCATAATTTAGGTGCATGTATTCGTACTGCTGCGGCAATGGGTGTGGAAGCCGTGATTGCACCACGTGATCGTTCTGCAACATTAACGCCTACAGCACGTAAAGTGGCTGCAGGTGGCGCAGAAAAAGTGAAGTTTATCCAAGTCACAAATTTGGCACGTACATTAGATCAAATGAAAGAAGATTATAATGTTCGTGTTGTAGGCACAATGCTTGATGAAAAAGCCTTACCTATTCAGAGTTTCGACTTTACTGGAACAGGTATTTGTGTGGTGATGGGCGCAGAAGATACAGGTTTACGTCCAATTACTCAGGCTCAGTGTGATCAAACTGTATATATTCCAATGGCAGGAAATTTACAGAGTTTAAATGTCAGCGTTGCAACAGGGATGGCTTTGTATGAAGCTTGCCGTCAACGTAATGTTAATTCATAAAAGCTGCACAACTAGATGACATCAAGAACACAAGGCTATATTTATGTCCTAATCTCCATGTTGATTTGGGGTGGTTTTACTTTAACGTCACGGTTAAATGTAAAATGGGGGATTGAAGCGTGGGATATTACCGCACTGCGCTTTGCTTTAGCCTTTGTGATTCTTGTGCCAATTTTAATTTATAAAAAAGACACCGCTTTTTTATGGAAAAAAAAGCCTTTTATCTTGGCGATGATTGGTGGTGTTGGTTATTGTTTAACGGCATATTCAGCATTTCATTATGTACCTGCTGCACATGCCGCTATTTTTTTAAATGGTTTTATTCCTTTATGTACCGCCTTTGCAGGTTTCTTGCTTTTCAAATATGCCTTCGATAAACATACATGGCTCAGTGTCATCATCATGATTGCATCTATTAGCATCATGAGTTTACTTATGTATAGAGAAACAGGTGTTGCTTTTGGTTTAGGTGATTTGCTGTTTGTTTTAAGTGCAATGTGGTGGGGAGTGTTTTCGGTACTTTTGCGCCAATGGAAACTTTCTGCATGGCATGCAATGTCAGGTGTAGCAATTTGGTCGGCAATTGTTTATTTGCCAATTTATATATTATTTTTACCCAAGCATTTATCTGAACCCGAGCCCATCCATCTTATGGCGCAAATGCTCTTTCATGGCGTATTTGTTGTAATTATTGCAACGCTTGCTTATGTAGAAGCCATTAAGCGCTTGGGTGCATTTAAAACAGGAAGTATTGTGACACTTGCGCCTTTTATGGCGGCAGTGATTGCAGTGCCCGTATTGGGTGAGCCTTTAAGTTTGGCTATTATTTGTGGCTTAATTGGTATGGCAATTGGTGCTTTGCAACCTTGGCGATGGTTTGGTCGGAAAGACAGTTTAGAAGTCCAACTTGAGCAACAAAAAAAGCAGTCTAATTAAGACTGCTTTTTTGATAGTGCTAAATATTCTTGATGTAGAGTTTTCAGCTTTTCATATAAATGATCAAGATGCCCATCATTTAACACAATATCATCTGCTAATTTTTGTTTTTCTATACGCGGCATTTGCGCTTGAATGATACTTTTAATTTGCTCAATATTTTGCCCATCACGTTGCGATGCGCGTTCAATTTGTAACTCTTCTGATGCATCTATGAGTAAGGTGCGATGTGTTAATTGATACTGTTTACTTTCAAAAAGTAGCGGTGAAACTAAAATAACATAATCACTTTGAGCTTTAGCTAACTGTTGAATAATAGAGCTTCGAATAGCAGGGTGGGTAATATTTTCTAAGGTTTTACGTGCGCTTGGATCTGCAAAAATGTGTTCACGTAATGCACGTCGATTCAGTTCACCATTTTCAAGTAAAACCCAATCACCAAAAGCTTGTTGAATTTGAGCCAAGGCAGGTTGCCCAATCATTACAATTTCTCGGGCAACAATATCGGCATCTATAACGACAATATTTTGAGATTCAAACCACTGGCTAGCAGCCGATTTACCACTACCAATTCCACCTGTTAAACCCAAAATAAATGACATAATTAACCTAACTGACCTAAATATAATTGCATGATTTGTTCACCCCAAAGAAAGGCAATCCAACCTGCTATTGCAATATAAGGACCAAATGCGAAAGGTTGATTTTCTTTGCGGACTTTTATCAAAATGATACCAATGATAGCACCAACCAATGATGAGAGTAGAACAATGAGTGGGAGCATAAGTGGTCCCATCCATGCGCCTAATGCGGCAAGTAATTTAAAGTCGCCATAGCCCATACCTTCTTTGCCTGTCACTATTTTAAAAATGTAGTACACAATCCAAAGGCATAAGAAACCAATGATATAACCCCAAATTGCAGAAGTTGGTGTTGTGAAAAGACCAAAGCTATTAATTGCTAAACCAATAGCAGCTAAAGTGAGTGTATAGCGGTCTGGCAAAAGTTGTGTATCAAAATCGATAAAGGTTAAAGCAATTAAAATCCATGTTAAAACTAAGCCGAATAGCATTTGAAGTGTAGGCCCAAATACAGCGACAACAATGAGTGATGCTGTTGCTGTAAGTAGTTCAATGAGTGGATAGCGTATGTTAATTGGATTTTTACAGCTTCCACATTTCCCTTTTAAAAATATCCAACTAATCACAGGAATATTTTGATACCAACGAATAGCAGATTGGCATTTTGGGCATGTTGAATCAGGTTTGCTTAATGTGATTTTTGTTTCATCGATGATGGGTTGTTCAGGATGTAATAAAAATTGGCAATCTGTACGCCATTCTTGTTCCATCATTTTGGGGGTTCGATAAATGACAACATTTAAAAAACTACCAATACATAAACTAAAAAGCCCAACTGCGATATAAAGCGCAGTTGGGTTTGAAATAAAATAAGAGATTAATTCTTGCATTAAACCACAGAACCCATTTGGAAAATTGGAAGGTACATCGCAATAACAAGACCACCTACAAGTACACCAAGCACAGCCATAATAAGTGGTTCCATCATTGATGTTAAACCATCTACAGCATTATCGACTTCATTTTCATAGTGAGTCGCGACTTTATCTAACATAGAGTCGAGCGCACCTGATTCTTCACCAATCGCCACCATTTGAATTGCCATTGATGGAAAAACGTTAGTTGCTCGCATTGCAAATTGAAGTTGTTGCCCCGTAGAAACATCATCTCGAATACGCATGACAGCTTCTTCATAAACGACATTATTTGTTGCACCTGCTGTTGATTCTAAGGCATCAATAAGGGGTACACCTGCTGCAAAGGTGGTTGCTAGTGTGCGGCTATAACGTGCAATAATTGCTTTATAAACAAGATCACCAAAAATAGGGGCTTTTAAAGCAAGTTTATCGAGTAAATCTCGGAATGGTTTACTGCGTTTCTTTGCCTGTAAGAAGCCAGCAATAGTTGCTGCAATCGCAATAATTAAAATAAACCAATATTTCTGCATCCATTCAGACATATTGACCACTATTCTGGTAAATGCTGGTAATTCTGCACCAAAAGAGGTAAATAACTCTTCAAATACAGGAACTACTTTCACCATCAAAATAATAGTAACAACGAGTGCAACGATAACGACAGTAATAGGATACTTCATGGCTTTCTTAATTTTTTGTTTTAGAAGCTCACTTTTTTCTTTGTAAATTGCAACACGATCTAGCATGGTTTCGAGTGCACCCGATTGTTCGCCAGATTCAACCAGTGAGCAAAAGAGTTTGTCAAAATATTGAGGATACTTTTTTAATGCACCTGCAAAAGTATTACCGCCTTCAACTTCTCCTTTAATGCCTACAACCACTTCACGCATTGCTGGGTTGTCTAAACCTTCAGCAACAATTTCAAAGCTTTGAACTAAAGGAACACCTGCTTTCATCATGGTTGCAAGCTGACGCGTAAAAATTGTAATGTCTAAAGTAGTTACTTTTTTCTTAAAAAGCCCCTCGAGAATATTTTTTTTCTTTTCTCGAATGGATTTAATGGTAATTCCTTGCTTGCGTAAGGTAACTTTAGCCAAAGCCATATTACGAGCTGGAATTTCCCCTTTAAGTTTAGCCCCTTTACGGTCAACTCCATCGTATATGAAGGTGGGCATCATCTGTGCTTTTTTGACAGCCATGCGTCGTTATCCTTATTTTGAATCTTTATTTATTCACTCGTCACACGATTTACTTCTTGTAAAGAAGTTACCCCTTGCATGACTTTTAATAAACCTGATCGGCGTAAATTGTTATAGCCTGCTTTTGCGGAAGCTTCTGCAATTTGAAGTGCATTACCATCTTCCATAATAATTTTTGAAATTTCGGGTGTTACTTTCATTACTTCATAAATACCAACACGTCCTTTATAGCCATCACGACACTCAGAACAGCCAACAGGTTGGAATATTTTAAGGTCAGGATTTGCTAAATCATCTGCTGTAAAGCCCATTTCTAATAAGCTCTGTTCAGGAACATCAGATGGCGTTTTACAGTGAGGACATAAGCGACGTGCTAAACGCTGTGCAATTACTAGATTTACAGATGTTGCAATATTGAAAGATTGAACGCCCATATTTCTTAAACGCGTTAAAGTTTCAGGCGCGCTGTTGGTATGTAATGTAGACATCACCATATGACCTGTTTGTGCTGCTTTAATTGCAATTTCAGCAGTTTCCAGATCACGAATTTCTCCGACCATCACAATATCAGGATCTTGTCGTAGGAAGGATTTTAATGCAGCAGAGAAAGTTAAACCAATTTTATTGTTTACGTTAACTTGGTTAATACCTTCTAAGTTAATTTCCACAGGATCTTCGGCAGTAGAAATATTAGTATCTTCTCGGTTAAGAATGTTCAGACCTGTATATAAGGATACTGTTTTACCTGAACCAGTTGGACCCGTGATTAAAAGCATACCTTGAGGTTTGTCTAGAGCATCCATGAAAAGTTCTTTTTGCTCAGGTTCATAACCTAAAGCATCAATACCTAACATTGCACTCGATGGATCTAAAATACGCAGTACCAGTTTTTCACCAAACAATGTTGGGAGAGAGTTCACACGAAAATCGATGGCTTTGGTTTTAGAAATTTTTAATTTAATACGACCATCTTGTGGCACACGTTTTTCAGAGATGTCCATTTGGGACATCACTTTTAAACGTGAAGCTAAACGATTTGCAAGCTGTAGTGGGGGAGTGGCAATTTGACGTAAAACACCATCTACACGGTAGCGAACACGATATGATTTTTCGTAAGGCTCAAAGTGTAAATCTGAAGCACCCATACGAATGGCATCTACTAAAAGTTTATTAATGTATTTAACAATAGGCGATTCATCACCTGTAGGATCATCATTTTCCTGATTGTCTTGATTGGTATCTATTTCTTCAACTTCTAAATCGAAGTCATCATCGCCAAATTCAAAGCTACCGCTATCGGCATAAATATTTTCAATAACTTTGTCTAACTTGTCAGCCTCAACAATAATCGCTTCAACATTCATCTTACTGTTAAAACGAATAGCATCCATTGCTTCTATATTTGTTGGATTGCTCGTTGCGACGTAAAGAAGGTTACCGCGACTAAAAATAGGCAACACTCGATGTTTAGTAATTATTTTGTCATCGATTCCTTCTTTAACCAACATGTCTGTATTGTATACGGATAGGTTAAAAATTGGCTCACCAAATTCTGTAGCAATCGTTTCGGCAATCAGGAGTGATGAAATTTTTAGATTTTGAATTAAATAGGGAACAATGTCTTGCCCAGCTTTTTTTGCACTGATAATTGCATTTTGCATAGCTGCCGCATCAACAACCCCATTTTCAACGAGGCGTCGAATAAAGCCGGTAAATTTCGGTATAGATTGTGTGACTGACATCCCCGAGGTCCTTAAAAAAAATAATGTTTATAATTGGTATAATAAAATTATACTTTTGTTACGAAAAAATACCACATGTAAAATGAATATCCCTAGTTAAGTCTGCATAATAAATGTGAGCTATTTATGGGAAAGCCATAAAATTGCAGAATATGACCTGAGTTATTAGAAATATTTTATAAATTTGTATAATGAAAGTCGTTTAAATTTTTTAAGCACAAATTATTTTTACGTGTAGAATGTGCTCGGTTTTCAGAATTGTTTTTTTGCAGGTTATTTGTATGTCGGGTTCAACGATTACGCCGTGGGTAGTTGGTAATTGGAAGATGAATCCAATGCAGGCCGATGCTCAACAACTTATTCAAGATTTCAAAAGTTTATTACAAGCTCATCCAATCGATGAAAGCAGCTGCTATATCGGTGTAGCTCCTATAACTTTAGCGCTTACAACAACTCAAACAGCGTTAAGTTCAGCGAATCGTATGGTTTATACTGTCGCTCAAGATTTATCTCGAATTGCAGCAACAGGTGCTTATACAGGTGAAGTAAGCGCTGAATTGCTAAAAGATAGTCAAATTAACTTTGTTTTGATTGGGCATTCAGAACGTCGAGAAATTTTCGGTGAATCAGCTCAAATCTTAAATGAAAAAATGAAGAATGCATTAAATGCAGGTTTGACTGTTATTTATTGTGTTGGTGAAAGCTTAGAACAGCGTGAAAGTGGTCAAGCAGAGCAGGTTGTTTTACAGCAAATTTGTGATATTGCAACGGTTGTTGACAGTGAACAATGGCAAAATATTGTTATTGCTTACGAACCCATTTGGGCGATTGGAACAGGTAAAACTGCTTCACCTGCAGATGCTCAAGCAATGCATGCACAAATTCGTGAAGGTTTAAGCCAAATTACGACCTATGGTCAAAGTATGGCAATTCTCTATGGTGGTAGTGTTAAACCTGAAAATGCAGTAGAGTTAGCGGCCTGTCCAGATATCAATGGTGCGCTCGTAGGTGGTGCATCATTAAATGCAGAGTCATTCCATAAAATTGCTCATGCATTTGCAAATACAAAATAATTAGGAGTTCAGCATGCATACTTTTGTGCTGGTAGTACATATTATCTTAGCCGTTTTAATGATTGGTCTGATTTTAGTTCAACATGGTAAAGGTGCAGATGCAGGTGCTTCTTTTGGTGGTGGTGGTGCAGCAACAGTATTTGGTGCATCAGGTTCTGGTAGCTTTTTAACTCGCTTAATTGCAGTTTTAACGGCACTTTTTTTTGTTACAAGCCTTACGCTAGCCGTATTTGCGAAGAAACAGACAACAGATGCGTATAGCTTGAAATCGGTAAATACCACGACTTCGACACCAGCTACACTGCCTGAAACTTCACCAACTGCACCTAAAACAGGCGAATAAGTCCAATTAAACCTTTCTTTTTTGGTTTGATGCGACTAGAATGCCTCACTGCTGCGGTGGTGGTGGAATTGGTAGACACGCTACCTTGAGGTGGTAGTGCTTTCGGGCGTGGGGGTTCAAGTCCCCCCTTCCGCACCAAATTATTAATCCAGAATATAATTTGGTGTAAGCAGTAAATCTATAGTTGCGGGATGGAGCAGTCTGGTAGCTCGTCGGGCTCATAACCCGAAGGTCGTTGGTTCAAATCCAGCTCCCGCTACCACTTCCAATTAAGGTGCAACTTAATTGGGCGAAAACTGAAAGTTTGATTGAAAATGATCAGTATTTTGTATATAATTTTTGCACGTTGATGCGGGATGGAGCAGTCTGGTAGCTCGTCGGGCTCATAACCCGAAGGTCGTTGGTTCAAATCCAGCTCCCGCTACCAAGTTTCTAAAGAGAGGCTCACAACAAAGGTGGGCCTTTTTGCACAGTGGACTTTGGTTTTCTGTGTAATAATGGGGCGATTACGCCCTTTTTTATTATCTATCGTGTAGTGTCGACAATTTTTTGGTCAAATCGTCATGATTCACTACTACAATAGTTCTATATTGGCTTGTAGTGGCCGTTGACCATTTAATTTCACAAATTTGACGAGAGTAAATGAAGCTATCAAATAAAACTCAAGTACTTCAGGACCTTATTGCTCCAGCAGTACAAGCATGTAATGTAGATCTTTGGGGTATTGAATTTACACCTCAAGGTAAACGTTCTTTATTGCGTATTTATATCGACAAAGCAGTCGATGCAAGCGCAGAAACTATCGCGAATGAAGATGGTGAAGAAGAGCAAGGTCGTGGTATTGGCGTTCAAGATTGCGTACGCGTAACACAACAAGTCGGTGCAATGCTTGACGTACATGATCCAATTTCTGGTGAATATGCACTTGAAGTGTCATCTCCAGGTTGGGATCGTCCTTTCTTTCAACTAGAGCAAATGTCAGCGTATATTGGTCAACAGGTTGCCTTACGTTTGATTAGCGCAGTAGAAAAACGTCGTAAATTTCAAGCAAAACTCATTACTGTTGATCTTGAAAATGAAATGATTCAGGTTGAAGTTGAAAACCAACAAGTATTGGACATCGATAGTCACAATATTGATAAAGCGAATTTGATCTTTCAAGATTAATTGAATAAATAAGAATCTGACGAATAGGTGACTCATGGCACGCGAAATTCTTACTGTAGTAGAAACAGTTAGTAACGAAAAGGGTGTACCTCGTGATGCGATTTTTGAAGCGCTCGAACAAGCTCTAGTTGCAGCAACTAAAAAGAAATTCTATGAAGGTACACACTCTGAAGAAGCACGTTTACGTGTAGAGATTGACCGTAAAACTGGTGACTACAGCACTTTCCGTCAATGGGAAGTTGTTGCCGATGAAGATCATGAAATGCCTGCATGTCAAGATGCGATTTCTGATCTAGATCCAGAACAATGGGCAATTGGCGATATTCGTGAGTTAGAAGTTGAATCGATTGACTTCGGACGTATTGCTGCACAAATTGCGAAACAAGTGATTGTTCAAAAAATTCGTGAAGCAGAGCGTGCTTTAATTGCAGATGCATATGAAGCAAAAGTTGGTGAACTTATCTACGGTGAAGTTAAAAAACAAACTAAAGATGGTTTCATTATCGACTTAGGTGACAATGCTGAAGCATATCTTGCGCGCGAAGAAATGATTGCAAAAGAAATTCTTCGTCCTAAGCAACGCGTAAATGCAATTTTATATAATGTGAATCGCGAAGGTCGTGGCGCACAATTGTTATTGACTCGTTCTAAGCCTGAAATGCTTATTTCATTAATGACGAAAGAAATTCCTGAAATTTCTGAAGAAATTATCGAAATTAAAGCAGCAGCTCGTCTGCCTGGTGTACGTGCTAAAATTGCTGTAAAAACAAACGACCATCGTATTGATCCTGTTGGTGCTTGTATTGGTATGCGTGGTACACGTATCCAAGCAGTTCAATCAGAGTTAAATGGTGAACGTATTGATGTCGTTGTATGGTCTGATGATCCTGCACAATATATCGCAAGTGCTTTAGAGCCTGCTGATGTATCGGGCATTGTGATTGATGAAGAAGAACGTACTGCTGATATTATTTTTGCGACAAGCGATCAATTGGCACGTGCAATCGGTTCACAAGGTCAAAACGTACGTTTAGCATCTGAGTTGACTGGTTACAAGCTTAATATGATGCTTGAAGAAGAATACCATGCACGTCAGCAAAATGAAGCACAACAATATTTAGATATGTTTGTTGGTCGTCTAGATATTGCTGAAGATCTTGCAATGGCATTGGTCGAAATGGGCTTCACTTCTTTGGAAGAGATTGCTTATGTACCAGCAGAAACATTTGATGAAATCGAATTAGATGCTGAAGTTGTAGAAATGTTACAAAGTCGTGCAAAAGAAGTGACTTTGGCTGATGCATTGAAACAACAAGAAAACATCCAAGATCCGAGTGACGAACTTCTAGCAATGGAAGGAATGACACAAGAGATCGCTTATGCGCTTGCTGCTCGTGGTGTGGTAACAATTGATGATCTTGCTGATCAGGCAACTGATGATATCGAAGATATTGAAGGTTTAGGTGCTGAAAAAGCGGGTCAACTCATTATGAAAGCGCGCGAATCATGGTTTAACTAGGAGATAATATATGACGGACAAGTCGATTAAAGAGTTGGCACTCAGTGTGGGTCGTCCAATTGAGAAGCTCCTGGAACAGGTTCGTGATGCTGGCTTACCGCAAAGTAAAGCTGACGATATTATTTCTACTGAACAACAAGATACCTTAGTCAACCATTTGAAAAAAATTCATGGTCAAGATACAGGTAATGCAGGACAAATCACGTTGAAACGTAAAACTACCAGTACTGCTAAAGTGGCAAGTACATCAGGTAAAGCGAAAACGATTAATGTAGAAGTTCGCAAGAAACATACATTTGTTAAGCCAGATCCTGAACAAATTAAAGCTGAAGCTTTAGCGAAAGCTGAAGAACAAGCGAAACAAGCAACTCAAAATGTTGCGAATAAATCTACAGCGAAAGCTGAAACACCATCACAGTCTTCTGGTGCAAGTAAAGCATTAGAAGCGATGCGTGCTGCTGCAAAGCAAACAACTGAAAAGCAAGAAGTATCTAAAGCGGCTGTTGTTGTTAAGCGTAAATCTACAAACAAACCTGTTGTGAAAGCACAAGTTAAACAAGTAGAAACACCTGAACAAAAACGCGCACGTGAAGCTCAAGCCGCACAATTAAAAGCGACTGAAGAAGCAGCACGTCGTAAGTCAGCTGAAGAAGCTCAACAACGTACGCTTGAACAAATGCGCCAAATGGCAACTAAGTACTCTAGTGATGATGCTACTACTGCAACTATTCGTGTAGTAGATGATTCACCACTGGCTGCTGGTCTTGTTGGTCAAGCATACGAAGATTCATTTGCGAAAGAAGACCGCGAGATTAAACGTGGTACGAATACACCAACTGCACGTGCACCGAAAAAAGGTGGTCGTCGTGGTCAGGAAGAGCAAAGCTTCAGTAAGCAACCTAAACGTGGTTTGAAAACAAGTCAGGGCAACAAGCACGGCTTTGAAAAACCAGTTAAAAAACAAGTTTATGATGTTGAAATCGGTGAAACGATTGTTGTTGCTGACTTAGCTGCAAAAATGGCAATCAAGGTTCGTGAAGTTATTAAATCACTTATGAAAATGGGTGAATTGGTTACTCAAAACCAAGCGATTGAACAAGATATTGCTGCACTTGTTGTAGAAGAAATGGGTCATAACCCAGTTCGTGTATCTGATACTCAAGCGGAAGATAACTTACTTGAAGCTGCTGAAGTTGCTCGTGGTGCGCAATCTACACGTGCACCAGTAGTGACAATCATGGGTCACGTTGACCATGGTAAAACATCGCTTCTTGACCGTATTCGTCGTGCTAAAGTTGCACAAGGCGAAGCGGGCGGTATTACACAGCATATCGGTGCTTACCACGTTACAACTGAAAAAGGTATTATCACTTTCCTAGATACTCCGGGACACGCAGCGTTTACTGCTATGCGTTCACGTGGTGCGAAAGCGACTGATATCGTAGTTCTTGTTGTTGCAGCTGATGATGGTGTAATGCCACAAACAGCGGAAGCAATTGATCATGCTCGTGCTGCAGGTACTCCAATTATTGTTGCAATCAACAAAATGGATAAAGAATCTGCTGATCCAGATCGCGTATTGAATGAATTGACTGCGAAACAAATCGTCCCTGAACAATGGGGTGGTGATGTTCCAGTAGCAATGGTTTCAGCACATTCTGGTCAAGGTATTGATGAACTTCTAGATCTTATTTCAATTCAAGCAGAAATGTTAGAGTTGAAAGCGTCTGAAGAAGGTGCTGCACAAGGTGTTGTAATTGAAGCACGTGTAGATAACAGCCGTGGTGCTGTAACATCTATCCTTGTTCAAAATGGTACATTGAAAGTGGGTGATTTAGTACTTGCTGGTTCATCTTATGGTCGCGTTCGTGCGATGACTGATGAAAACGGTAATCGTATTAAGTCTGCAGGTCCTTCAATTCCAGTTGAAATTTTAGGTCTTCCAGAAGCGCCAATGGCGGGTGATGAAGTTCTTGTTGTAACAGATGAGAAGAAAGCACGTGAAGTTGCCGATGCACGTATGGATCGTGAACGTCAAAAACGTCTTGAACGTCAATCTGCTATGCGTCTTGAAAACATCATGGCGTCTATGGGCAAGAAAGATGTGCCTATCGTTAACGTTGTTCTTAAAACTGACGTACGCGGTACATTAGAAGCACTTCATGTTGCGCTTGCTGAACTTGCAACTGACGAAGTTAAAGTACGTATTATCGGTTCAGGTGTTGGTGCAATCACTGAGTCTGACGTTACACTTGCTGAATCTTCAGAAGCTGTTCTTCTTGGCTTTAACGTACGTGCGGACAACACTGCTCGTCAAAAAGCAGATGCGGATAGCATTGATATTCGTTACTACTCAGTAATCTATCAATTGATTGATGATGTTAAAGCGGCAATGAGCGGTAAGCTTGAGCCAGAACATCGTGAAACAATTCTTGGTGTTGCTCAAGTACGTGAAGTATTCCACTCAAGTAAATTCGGTGCGGCTGCAGGCTGTATGGTGCTTGAAGGTACATTACATCGCAATAAACCAATTCGCGTATTACGTGATGACGTGGTTGTGTTCCAAGGTGAGCTTGAATCTCTTCGTCGCTATAAAGAAGTCGTTGAAGATGTTCGTGCTGGTATGGAATGTGGTCTTGCGGTTAAAGGTTATAAAGACATTAAAGCACTTGATAAGATTGAAGTGTACGATGTTAAATTAATTAAACGGAGTCTTTAATGGCGGGTAGTCAACGTCTGAAGCGCATGGCGGATACTGTACAACGCGAGTTGTCTGAGCTTATCCGTCAAGAGCTTAAAGATCCACGCTTAGGTGGTCTTGTGACCATCTCTGCTGTGAAGGTTAGCCCAGATTTAGGATATGCTGAAGTATACGTAACAGTGATGGGACGTGAACTTGGCGATGACCAAAGTGAAGTGGCAAATAAGGAAACTTTAGATGTATTAAATAGTGCATCTGGTTTCTTGCGTCATGAATTGGGTCGTCGTATTAAAACGCGCATTACACCGCGTTTGCGTTTCCATTACGATAAGACGAATGCTTATGGTAATTATATGTTTGGTCTAATTGCAGAAGCAGTGAAGGATTTACCTCCTGTTGAAGCAAAACAAGATGATGAATAATTTGCTGTAATTGTAAAAAAGCCACCTTAGGGTGGCTTTTTTATATCTAATATTTTGACTTATAAATTGATTCTAAAAATTAATGTAAGTCATCTTTGGTTGATTTACTTTTTGCGTGGAAAGCACGTCGACGTGTACGTTGCCACGGTAAAGGACGATCAATAGTTTCGGGTACATCACCACTCATAGATCTTAAACGTAAATGTAATGCTGCTTGAGCCATTAAATTTGCAGATACTGGTGCTGTGATAAACGTGAATAACGTAATTAAAATTTCAGCGAAGCCAAAGCGACCTTGAAAAGCTGAGTAAATCATTGAAGCTAATAAAAAACTACCTAAACCAAGCGTGCCAGATTTTGTTGGTGCATGTAAGCGCATAAATAAATCGGGGAGCCGAACCATACCAATACTACCGATGAGTATGAAAAAAGCACCAACCAGTAAAAATATTGAAACGAGAATTTCCATAACAAGTTGCATAGTCTGTTCTCCTAATCAATCACATGGCCAGATGTAAAATATCTAGCCAAAGCAGTTGTTGAAACGAAACCAAGCATTGCAACAAGTAATGCACCTTCAAATAATGATGTGCTTGCCCAATAAATGCCTAAAACCACAATTAAGCAAATTGAATTTAAAAATAAGGTATCTAAGGCCAAGAGGCGATCTACGATAGACGGTCCCATAATTAAACGAACAAGGCATAAGAACATCGAGATTGTAATTGCAATCATGCAAATACTTAAAGCGTAGGGCAAAATGCTCATGATTTATCTCCTGCTTTCACGCCAAAAATACGCATTAAAGGTTGCTCATAGCGAGCCTTAATGGTCTTAATTTCATTTTCAACATCATCGGTACTCAAGGCATGAACGAGAATATCGCAACGATCTTGATCAATACCCGCTGTGACTGTACCTGGGGTGGTGGTAATAATCATCGCGAGAAGTGAATTAACTTCTTCGTGTTGTGAGTCTAGTGGTACGCGGAACCATTTAGGGTGTAGGTTTTTGGTTGGCCCTAGAACTAATTTTGCGACATTGATGTTGCACAGAATAATATCCCACACGACAATTAAAAATAATTTAACAGCTTCCATCCAATGAATACTGCCAGTACGGTCAATAAATTGGTTCAGGAGTTTTGGGATAGAAATTGCCAAAACAAAAGCCATAAGCAAGGTGGCAGCATCTAAACTATGTGCCAACATTACCCAGCTTAAACCACACAGCACTGAAACAAGCGGATGGGGAAACCAGCAGTCTACAAAAGATTTTTTTTGCATATTATGGTTTCTCCATTGGTTTAAGTTCATCTATTTCAGGGTGATCTTCTTGAATGTCCTGTTCTAAAATTTGACGTTTTTTAAACTCAGAAATATGTTCACCATCTAGCGTATCCTTAGAAATAACATAAGGAATTAAGTGTGCATTTGGATCTACAGTTTCACCGCCATATTTCGTTTCTGGTAGATTTCCTGCATCAAAAGGTTGAACGCTAATAAACTCGCCATGTTCATCTTTTTTCAAGAACATTGCTTCATATAATGCATTGTTTTGAATTTGCTGTGCAGTATTAGAGACATAGTTGTAAATTGGATTTGCAAATACAACATACATCATTAATGTGCCGAGTAAAATGTAGATGGCTATATCGTTACGTTTTGGGGCAATTTCAGGTAAAGCTTGGTATGTTTTAAATTCATCTTTTGATGGGTCATTTTCAGGCTTAGTTGAGCGCCAGAATAGGACAAAGCCAACACGTGTAAATGCAATAATACTTAAAAGACTGACCACTAAAACTGTAATGATAATGATCAGTTGATACGGTGAATTTGCGGTTGCTTGTAAAAGGAATACTTTACCAAAGAAACCACTGAAAGGGGGTAAACCTGCCATCATTAGAGCAATGATGAAGTAGGTAATAGAAACAACTTTATGTTGCTTCATTTGTGGTGCAATTTTAAAGTGATCTTTAAATTCACCACGTTGGGATGTAATCCAACCAGACAGTAAATAAAAAGCCGCACCAATAAGCGTACTGTGTACAAGGTAGTACAATGCTGCTGCCCAAGCTTGCGTATTGAATAGTGATATTGCAATAAGAATTGTGCCAATAGATGACAAAATCATAAAGCCAACAAAGCGTCTTAGGCGTTCAGCACCAATCGCACAAATTGCACCATAAAGCGAAGTAATTAAACCGATAGGTAATAATAAGTTTTGTAGAATTGAACGGCTTAAATCATCATCAAATACTGTGCCATTTACCCGTAAAATAGAGTAAATACCCACTTTGGTCATAATGGTGAAAATAGCAGCTACAGGTGTGGTTGCAACGGCATAGGTTTTGGGTAGCCAAAAACCTACAGGTAACATGGCTGCTTTAATACCAAAGACAACAAATAAAAGTAATCCACCTGCAACTGCAAGTTTATGCTGATCGGGCTCAAGTAATGGCATGAGTCGTGCGACATCAGCCATATTTAAACTACCAACACTGCCGTAAATCATGCCTAAGCCAATAAGGAAAAGGGCAGAAGCGAGTAAGTTGATGGTGACGTAATGAATGCCCAATTGAAATCTTGCTCTGCCTTGTCCGTGAAGTAAGAGGACATAAGAGGCCATGAGTAAAATTTCAAAGAATACGAATAAGTTAAATAAATCGCCTGTCAGGAATGCACCACAAAGTCCCATCAATAAAAAATGGAACATGGCATGGAAGTAACGTCCACGCTCATCCCATTCTTTACTTGCATACCACATAACAGGAACAGCAAGCCCATAGGTGAGTACCAACATAAATGCAGAAAGTTGGTCGAGGACTAAGACAATACCAAAAGGAGCTGCCCATTCACTGAGGTTATAAACCGTAATTTGACCACTACTTGCAAAAATCAAATAGTTAATTGCGGTGAATAAGCCCAGTGCCGAAGAAACGTAACTGATACCACGACGCCAAGGTTGGCGCCAATCGTGCGCAAGTGAACCTGAACCAGGGTTGCCTAAAAGTACTAAAATAAATGCAGTAATTGCAGGAATTAAAATACTAAAAATAGGAGTATGTTGTGTCCAAAATTGGAGGATGTCATTCATTATGGCTCATCCTCACGTGGGTCAATTTGCGGTATTTCTTCTTTTGAGTCAACGTGGTCTGTTCCTGTTTCAAAACGACTGCGTAATGCAAGTTGCACAATAAATGCTGTTGTTGCAAAACCAATGACGATTGCCGTTAAAACTAAAGCTTGTGGAAGTGGATCTGTTACGCGTTCTGTTGCTGTAAGTACGGCAGGTGCATTGACCTGAATACGTCCCATAGCAAATAAAAACAAATTCACGGCATAACCAATCATGGCTAAACCAAGCACTACAGGGAATGTACGCGCACGTAGGATTAAATAAATGCCTGTTGCGGTGAGTAATCCAATAGAAGAGGCGAGTAAAATTTCTAAACTAATCATATTTTCACCCCTTCGGAACTGGACCAGTAATACTGGTATGACGTGAGTCGCCAAGTACGGAAATCATCAGCATGGTTGCGCCAACAACAGTAATATAAACACCCAAGTCAAAAATTGATGCAGATGCTAAATGCATTTCACCTAAAATTGGTGGGTTCACATAAATATGTGCGCTTGTTAAGAATGGGCGACCCCAAATCCATGCCCCCATACCTGATAAGCCTGCAATGACTAAACCAATACCAATCCAAATTTCATATAAACGACCTGACTTGGCTTTTAGTAAGCGTTCTGCTTGATCTTGACCTAATGCAATATATTGAATCACAAGTGCAAGAGAGGTAATTAAACCTGCAATAAAGCCACCACCTGGTAAGTTATGACCACGTAGGAAGATATATAAGCTCACCACAAGTGCTAAGGCTAAAATCCAAGAAGATGTAATACGGAACATCAAAGGGGATGGGTTAAAGCGGTAAGTAAGACCTTGCGTTGTGGTTGTACCATGAGTACGCATACCATCCATTAAACAAAGTGCACCAATTGCAGCAATACCTAATACGGTAATTTCACCAAAGGTATCGAAACCACGGAAGTCGACCAAAATCACGTTTACAACGTTCGTACCACCACCAAGAGGGATGGCTTGTTGCATAAAGAACCATGAAATTGAGTTGTGATCACGCGTGAGTATGAGCCATGTAATCCACGCAATACCTACACCACCAGAAATTGCAATAATCGCATCTCGCCAACGTCTAGGTACAGAAGATTCATAAGGTGTAAGTTGTGGAAGTAAGGATAAGCTCATTAGTAGTAAAACAGTTGTGACTACATCTACTGTAATTTGAGTTAATGCTAAATCGGGTGCAGAGAAGCAAACGAATACAATGGTTACGACTAAGCCAACAGCACCACTAATTAAAATAGCTTTAATGCGCTCGTGATGGAACCACAGCATCATCCAACATGCAGAGAATAATAAAAGCCAAAGAACAATGGCGATAGCTGGGGCATGAGTTAATTCACGTGTACCTGTTGTCAGTCCTGAATTGAATAATGGCATGGCAACAACGGCAATGCTGAAGAATACAATCCATAAGAGATAGCTTTGTAATTTTCCATTTTCAGTTGCACGTTTAAATTTGCGTGAATTGAGTAGTAGATGTTTTAAAAATAATTCAAATAAAACTTTGCCTTGGAATTTCCCTAAATAAGGATCTAGGTCAATTTCACGGATTTTTCCACCTTTAGCTAATGCAAAGTAGAAACTAACACCACCAATTAAAGCAATAACACTCATGAGCAATGGCATATTAAAACCATGCCAAATGGCAATATGTACGCCTTCAAAGTTTGCCAATTGTGTACTTGCACGTGTAGTACTGTTCACAACATTTTGGATGAATAGTGTAGGTAAAATTCCCACTAAAATGCACAAGATGGCAAGTAATGTTGCAGGTGCTCTCATTCCAAAAGTAGGTTCATGCGCATCTTTATTAGGTACATCTTTGCCTACGGGTCCATCAAAGAAAACCCCGTGTACTAAGCGAACCGAGTAAGCAACTGCAAAAATTCCTGCAAATGTTGCAACAATTGCAGAGACAACCATCACAGGGCCTGACAAATTGGCAAGTAGTTCTGTAAAGAACATCTCTTTAGACAAGAAGCCATTTGTGAGTGGAACACCTGCCATAGATGCTGCAGTAATCATTGTTAATGTTGCTGTAAACGGAAGAAGTTGCCATAAACCACTGAGTTTACGCAAATCACGTGTACCCGATTCATGGTCGATAATACCTGCAATCATGAACAACGCAGCTTTAAATGTTGCATGGTTAATAATATGGAAAATTGCCGCAGCAACCGCAAGGGGAGAGCCAATACCAAGTAAGCAAACAATAAGACCTAAATGGCTGATGGTTGAATACGCTAATAAACCTTTTAAATCTTCTTTAAAGATGGCGAAGAAAGCCGCCATGCATAACGTGAATAATCCAACGAAAGTAACAATATTATGATAAAGCGCCGCACCTGCAAAAATTGGAATTAACCGTGCAAGTAAGAAAATACCTGCTTTAACCATGGTTGCAGAGTGTAAATATGCAGATACAGGTGTTGGTGCTGCCATTGCATTTGGCAGCCAAAAGTGGAAAGGAAACTGCGCACTTTTAGTAAAAGCACCCAACAAAATTAATAATAATGTTGGAACAAATAGAGCATGATTTTGAATTTGCTCAGACATTCCTAAAATTTGGTCTATTTGATAGGTACCTGTAATTTGCCCTAACAAAATAAAGCCACCCAGCATGGCTAAACCACCCATGCCTGTAATTGTAAGTGCCATACGAGAACCGCGTTGAGCAGCTTCGTAATTGCTCCAATATCCGACAAGTAGGAAGGATGAGATACTGGTAAGTTCCCAGAAAACGAGTAATAAGAGTAAGTTGTTAGATAAAGATATCCCCAGCATTGCTGCCATAAACAGCATGAGTAATAAATATAATTTGCTGAGTGAGTTTTTAGGGCTTAAATAATAATATGCATAAATATAAATAAGTGTACCAATTCCCGTAATGAGGAGGGAAAAGAGTAAACCAAGTGCATCGAGGCGGAAACTTAGGTCTATTCCTAATTGAGGTAGCCAAGACCAAGTTTGAATAATGGTTTCACCATTAAAAACTGTTTTGGCTTGAGTCAGCAACAAAATTAAACTCGTTAAGCTGACTCCAATAGCACCTAAAGCTGTTACCCCGCGTGAGAATTTCTTCAGCCACGAGACAAGTATTGTGCCTAGTACTAACGGTAACAATATAATAATCGGTAGCACACTCATATCCATTGTCGTGATTTAGGTCTAAAAAACCTAGCGTGAATCTTAATCTTTCAAGGATTATAGGACAGCAAAGAACCATCCAAGTTTCTAAATCTTGAAAGCCAAATGTTTAATCTAAATGAAAAGTAAGTTGTATTGCGCAACTTAGGAATGATTGCAAAATCCGATTTTTTTACAAAAATTGCAAATAAATCCGATCATATTACAGCCAAGACGCAACATCAATCTTTTTCGATCCCACGGAGAACATTATACGCTGACTTCATTTCTCTATGGGATGAATGCGCGACAAGATATTTTTAATAAATGTAAGCAAAGACTTATTTTGAATAATAATTATTCATGAAGCTTGTGTTCTAAAGATGCATTTTCTCGATTATTGAGCAGAAAGATTAAATTCTTTTGCTGATCTTCATTTAGGTTTTCACGAATGAGTTCGAAAAAGCTTTGTGCGCTATCTAGTGGTTCTTGAAGATGATCGATGTGTTCTGAAATATCAGTTTCAATATCATCTAAATTTAAATTCAGATTTTGATAGATTTCATCGAATTCTGCTTGAAGCGTAGGTACAAGAACAGGGTGTAATTGCTGATTTTCTAATTGTAAGCATTGATAGTCTGAAGCATTTTCTAATAATTCTGTGCGATTACCTGTCACGATAATTTGCACATGTGGAAATGCTTTATTCAAGCGAGCCAAAATTGTTGCGCATTCATCTTGATCGAGTTGTTGGTCAATTTCATCTATGAGTAAAATCCCTTCGCCCTCTAAACATGGGTATAGGTTCGCAGTATTTAATAAACATAATCGACGAACAATATCACCCACCAAAGCAATCCAATTTTTTAAACTATTGGAAAGTTGTTGGAACATCATGCTCTTACCTTTATAGGTCACCATGAGTTGTAATTTGGGTAAGTATTGTAAGTAGATATTTGTGAGCTCAGGAAATATCGTAGCAAGGGTATCTTTTAAAGCGGTTAAACTTGGTGCATGCATTTGGTTGTATGCATTAATTAAAGCTGCGCTTAAATCTTGATGTGGATCTTCACCATGTTGATTGGCAATTAAACGATTCACTAAGTCTGTGGTTTGTGCATTTTCAATGTCTGAAATTTCACGAAACCATTCAAAAAAACGAGCAAAAGTGGTGTATGGAATTGTTGTAATTTCATAGGCATTTCCTGCTTGAAAAATGGCAGGATTATTTTTGCTCATTAAATTGATTTCGTGAACGAAACGCTCAGAAGGGTAATAGGCAATAAGCGGTAGACCTTGTAATGGATCAAGTTGCATCGCTTTTTGATAAAGTGTAACGAGCTTTTCTAATTTTTGAGTTTCAGCTTTGCTATAACCTGCTAAGGCTTTTGTTTGTGTTTTATAAAGTTGCCAATCACATATTTGAGTTTCAATTTCGCTTGAATTTATGGATTCAGGAAGTGAGCCAATTTCTGTTGGAATATGAACTTTAATATCAATTTTAGACTGTAGACGACCTTGTTTGATATCTTGGTCAGGCAAAACAGCACCTGCTGTTCGTGCATCTTTATAACGTGCTGAAAACCAAGTAAGCGCTAAAAAAGTAGAGCGAAGTAAAGATGTTTTACCTGAACCTTGATCACCTAAAATAAGCGTAATAGGTTTGTCGTGATAATGAAACTCTATCTTTGTGTCAGTAAAATGCGTAATGTGTTTGAATTGTATCGATTTTAATTTCATAAGATACCTGCATTAATTAACCCACAGCTTTACGTAGTGATATTGGCATTTTTATTTTGAGTTGTTGAACCAAATCGTAAATATGATGAATATTTAAGCTTAACTTAGCGCGAGTACATGCGACGTACAATAAACGTAATTCTTCATCGCTAATTTTAAAGTCTTTATCGTTCAGTCTAAATTGGTAGTCATCTTCAATATGAACACGATTCCACTCTAAACCTTTGGCTTTATGCGCTGTAGAAATAATATAGTCGGCTTGATCAATAGGTGTAATTTTCGCTAAAGCACGTTTTAGCGGATCTGTTCCATGATCATCAACGAGTTTAACCAATGGTTTGATGTCGCCACCATCGTTGGTTTCACAGTATTCGTGAACATCGTGCCAAGAATTAAACCAAGCCAACTCAGGCACATCGACAACACGTTTGCCTTGCTTGAGCATGCTTGCAGCATCCACAAATTTATTTAATCTAACATGATCTGCTTGCAAGCTGACTTTATCGCCATGAAGCAAACCTGAAAGTAAAAGTTCCATTGCACGTGCATTGGTACGACACAAAATTGCATCACGCATTTTGGTATGTGGTTTATTCACAACTTTGGAATTGAGTTGTGGATTACCCAATAACGGCACGGTTTCATTCAACGCACCTAAAATGGCATTGGCATTCAATGCAATTTCCTCACCAAAACGGAACGATGTCG
This sequence comes from Acinetobacter portensis, assembly GCF_009372215.1. Lineage (GTDB taxonomy): Bacteria > Pseudomonadota > Gammaproteobacteria > Pseudomonadales > Moraxellaceae > Acinetobacter > Acinetobacter portensis. The sequence goes on from NZ_LWRV01000034.1 coordinate 52,005, forward strand.
TTAAGCGGGATTCGGGCAAGGGAAGTTGCTGCATGGCATTAACAGCACCTCGCCAAGCATAAATTTGCTGATGTGCATCGCCGACATAAATAACTTGTGAATTTCGCTGTTTCAGCAAAATTCCAAGCATGAGCGGGTCTGCATCTTGTGCTTCATCAAATAAAACATAGTCAGATGGAATATTTGGTTCAGACAAAGCCCAAAGTTTTAAATAAATATCGTGTCCAATTCCTGCTTCATGATTTGGATCAATCGATTCTAACCAACGACGCTCAACGGCTTTATACAAATGAATTTGTAAAGATTCAATATCATCAGGATGCAACCAACTAGGCGCTTGAATATGTCGAGGAGCAGGGTATTGCGAGCTTGTAGAACAGAAATAGCTGACGGTATTGGCAACCAAACTTGCTAATCGTGAAGGCATTAAAACGTATTTTTCATAACGCCCACCCATCATACGTCGAAGCGTAATGGGTTCTAATCGATATTCTTTGGCAATAAAACTCGGGCTTAAACGTGGTAAACGTAATTTATCGGTGATTCCACGTGGAACACTTCTATAAGCCAAAGAGTGAAAAGTTCGACACTCGACATTTCGGTGAAATTTACTTTGTGCTTCTGCGGCAATGGTTTTGTTGAAAGCGAGATACATGCCACGTCTTTGTGGCATGGCATCGCTAATCATTTGTAATGTGGTGGTTTTACCTGTGCCTGCATAGGCAATCACTTTAAAAGATTTGCCTAGACGTGCGTTATCAATCGCAGTTGCTTGTTCATAGGTCGCACTTGGTTTTTTATTTTCAGACACAGATTATTTACTTTAATTAATGCTGGCGATTCGATTTTTCAACCAAGCCAGATAAACCTTGACGACGAGCAAGTTCGTTGAGCACCAATTGAACATCTAAATCGAAGTAACCAAGCATCACAATGGTATGGAACCAAAGATCAGCGACTTCGTAAATGACATCATTTTTGTTGTCTTCATTGGCTTTTGAGTCAAAATCTTTAGCAGAAATAATGGTTTCAACACTTTCTTCACCCACTTTTTCTAAAATTTTGTTTAAACCTTTATGATAAAGCTTCGCCACATAAGATGAGTCAGGATCGGCTTTTTTACGATCTGCCATCATTTTTCCTAAATAAGACAAAACATCCACTTGTTCAGATTTTGCAGTTGAAGCATTCATTGCAAGCGTATGTGGATTTGTCGATTTCTCGCCATAAATTTGGTTCGGATCTTTAATTTGAGCGTCTACAATTTCCCAACCATTTGGCGTAAGTTTACGATAGAAGCAAGATTCACGACCTGTATGACATGCAATTCCGCCGTGTTGTTCAATTTGAAGAACAATTACGTCTGCATCGCAATCTAAACGAATTTCATGAACGGTTTGGAAATGACCTGATTCTTCGCCTTTGTGCCACAACTTATTACGCGAACGAGAAAAATAAACCGCTTGGTTTTTTTCAGCCGTTAAGGTTAATGCTTCACGGTTCATCCACGCAACCATTAACACACGACCCGTTTGATGATGCTGAGCAATGGCAGGGATTAAACCTTGTTCGTTAAATTTTACTTCATCGAGCCATTGCACATTATTCATGAGTATTTCACCAAAATATTTTCAAAAAATTAATCAATACGTCTGCCGTATCGTTTCGATAGTGTACGGCATCCACATCCTTTTAAGGAAATAAATCTTAATCTATTTTTAAAGTGTTTAGGGCAAAATCTGTATGATCTTTCGCGGGTTTTGCAATATCTGCATAATTCATTGTTTGCAACATATTCGATTTTAAGCCTGAAATCGTAATCGCCATTTCTTTGCGGAAATAGGGGATTTGATACATGCTTAAAAAGGCTAAATCTCGAATTGGCCCTGCAATTTTGGAATGCGATTGATACAGCGGTGTCAGTAATCGGCTAAAAAATTGGTAAAAACGAATGGAAGGTTGTCGATGCTGATGATAACTTTTCCAAAGTTCATTTAAGTCTAAATTGTCTTTTTGTGTTGCTATTTGGAATGATTGCCCTAAAGCCCAAGCATCCAGCAAAGCCATATTTGCTCCTTGCCCAAGTTGCGGACTCATTGCATGAGCAGCATCACCAATGACGCCAATTCTGCCTTCGCCAAATTTAGACATCACCACATCTCTATAATTGGCAGATAGCCATTTTTCTTGATTATTTTCTTCGGGAAGCACGGTTTCAAGCCATTCTGCGGCTTTACTCCATCTTTGATGAACCTGATGTAGCCACTTTTGCTGAGATGCTTTATCTAATAAAAAAGAATCGAGCTGTTCTGTGGGCATGCTCCAAAAAACACTTGAAAGTTTATTCGTACTATGTGGAATAGCACCTGTTGGCATAATGCCCATCATGGTTTGGGCTTTGTCATAAAATTGATGCAGAATTTGAGGATTTAATTCTTGGCACTCGGGCACAATAATCCACTTTGCACCCCAAGGATAAGGCTTATTTACTTTCACCCAAGCTTCGGGGCGAATAGAACTTCGTGCGCCATTGGCAACAATCACCACATCAAAAGCAGCTTCAAATTTGCCATTGCTCGATGTTCCTTTAATACGGATGTCATCTGTATTTTCATTGAGCGTATGAACATCATGCCCCATATACCAATGAATGTGATTTGGAAATTCGCGAGCTTTGCTTTCTAAAACATGACATAAGCTTGCACGATGAATACCCAGTCCGTAGAAGTTTTCATTCGCTTGTTTATAGTGACTATTTACAAGCAGTTGTCCATTGGCAAGTTGACCTTCAAGACCTGTAACAACTGTACCAAGTTGAAGCGCATGTTCTAACATACCTAAATGTTCAAACACGGCCAAACCTGAAGGTTGAAGGAGTAAACCCGCACCTACAGGATCTAGATTTTCCGCTTTTTCAAAAATACTGACTTGAATGTTTTGCTTGGCTAAAAGAATTGCAGATGCAATACCTGTTGTGCCAGCCCCAATAATGGCAATATGCTTTTTAATCATTAAATTTGAATAAATATATTTAATTTTATTGTTTTGATTATCTCGAGAATTAAGTGGGAAGTAAATTGTATTTGTATACTTAAAGTACAAGTTATGGTTTTATTATTAATCTAAACTTAAAAATAATTTCGTTTTAAAAGCGAAAAAAATTCCTTATTTTAACGAAAAGGGTAGTTTGAATGAAAAAAATGACGTTGCTTATAGCAACTGTATTTATAAGCATATTTTTAACGGCTTGTATGACAACAATGCTTTGGAACGAGAACTCAGCGACACACACAACAAAAGAATTTAATACGCTTAAAGAAGATCAAGTCTCAGATTTTGCTAAAGTTGTACAGAAAGATTCAAGTACGAATTTTTTAGTTATTGGAATAGATAATGCATATCTAATAGAAGATGGTAGTGAGGATGTTAACCAACTTTTATTATTAGGAGCAAAAAATACAAGTATTGAAATGCTTTACAGGCAAGACCAAGCTTTAGTATTAGATGTAGACTCAAAAAATAAATCTAATTATATGTTCAATGCTAATTTAGCTTTTAGATTCTCTGTGAAAAATCCAACAACAGAACAAAAAGAATTATTTAAAGCTCAGTCAGAAAGGTTTAAAACTAAGCTAGTAGAAAAGGACAATGAATTATCTTTGATTCGATACATTCCAATTAAGGGAAAGATCATCATGCTTAATGATGAAATGAAATCAACAAAACTTCAAAACATGTCGAAATCTTATAAGGTTAAAGTCGGATATTACGAGGTTCGCAGATCTTGGCATAAATTTAGTCTCATTGATAATATTATTCAAACGCCTTTTGCTTTAGTTGCCGATGCAATTATTATTCCTTTTGCAGTTGTAGGTATAGCTGTTGGTAGTGTTACTAAATAAATATCATTCTTATGAGAGTTGCTTCACTTTAAGAGGTGACTCTCTCATCTCACAAATCGTACATGAATTCAGCAAAATTTTGCTTTTCAATCATTTCTAAAAATTCATCGCCCAAACGCTGACTTTCAGAAATGCTTTGTTTCCAAAGTTGAATACGCTTGCTTTGATCTAAACCTTTTAAAGTGAAATCTTTACGGTCAGGTAAACGTCCCAAAGGCAAAGAATTTAAATATTCCTGAGATGGTGATAATAATAAAGTACGTGCTTGATTCTCAGGATTCGACTTTCTGTTTTTTAACATTTTATCGAACCACCCGGGCGTAATGCTGTCGGTGAAATGTGGATATAAAACAATGCCTTTACTTTGAAATGGTAAGTCGATGTGATAATCAATTAAACCACCATCACGGTAACTTCCTTGCGGTGCATTTGGAATATTTCGAACAGCAGACATCACCCCTGGAATTGAAGCCGATGCCATCAGCCAAGCTAAAACATTGTCATGATTCAAGGTTTGGTAATGTGTGACAAAATCATCTTCAACTTTAAATTGTTCGCCTATATTGGGCTGACTAATCACGCGTTGCATAAATAAACGATTATGTTTACGTGCAATGGCATTACTACTGACAATACCCGCAACCGAAGCAAGTAACGGTAAGGCTTTATCGCTTTGGAAAATATGCTGAGATTTTACCGAAAGAACAGTTAAGTGGTAATTAGGATGTTCGACAAGTTGTTGTTCTTTGCCTTGAATTAATTCGAGTAGCATATTGCGACAAATATCACCGACTTCTTCACGTGACATTTTATTAGTGAAATGCAAATTTGTATAAAGCTCAGAAAGTTTTTCTGTACCTTCTTTTGCACCCCAAGCCAAAATACTCGCAAAACGCCAACTGCCAATGCTTGAACCAATGACGGTTCTACGTTGTGGCGACTGCGCAAGAAAGTTGCCGAAAATAGCTTGATCTAAACCTTGTATGCCAATGCCTTTTGGACCACCTGCTGCTCCGGGAAGCGTATCCACTTGAGATGCATGTAAGCCTTCTTTTTCTATAAGTTGACGAGCAAGATGACCTGCACGAATATTTAAAGCAGGTGGTTGTTTTTTTAGAATTTGCATTACAATTTTAGATCATTACAAACATGTAAATTATTGTAGATGTTAGATATTTAACAACAATGGCAAGAGTGGTCACTTATTGACTCATGAGTCATGCTGTAATTTTTTTCGTAAAGCTAAAAAAACACCTGCTTAAAAGCAGGTGTTTTTTTATTTAAGTTATCTTTATTTAAACTATCTTTGTTTCAATCATCTTTATTTAGATACACGCCAAATTGCCAAGAAACTAGCAAGTACAATGAGTACTGTCGATACGTACCATGGTGCAATGACGGCAATAGACAGGAAAATTGCCATAATACTGCCAAAAATCCAACTGCGTTTTTGCTGATGTTCCATCTGCAAGCGCATACTTTGCAATTCTTGTAATTGCTTTGCTTGCCATGCAGATTGGTTTTTTAAACCATTTAAGCTATCAATCATTAAACTTGGTAAATCTTGTGCACCAAGAAGTAAGTCAGGAATTTGCTGACCTAATTCTTTGATATTTTTCACAGGATTCATATTGGTTTTCACCCAATCTGTCAGGATTGGTTTAGCAAGTTGCCAAATATCTAAGTCAGGATATAAGTCTGTGCCTAAGCCTTCAACATGTACTAATGTTTTCAATAAAAGCATAAGTTGAGGTGGAATTTCCAAATGGAAACGACGTGCAATATCCATCACTTCAAGCAAAATACCCGTAAAATCGAGTTCGCTCATTGGTTTTGAGACCATTGGACCAACAGTACGACGCATTTCTCTTGCTAATGTATCTTGATCTGTTCCCGGTGGAATCCAACCTGCTTGATGCACAATTTGAATGAGTTGCATGAAGTTGCTGTTCATGACAGCAAGTAACATACGTGCAACGGTCATTTGATCGTGCTTAGACAGCTCGCCCATAATGGCGCAATCGAGCGCAATATAACGTGGTTTACTTGGATTAATGGTTTCTACAAAAATATTTCCCGGATGCATATCTGCATGGAAAAAGTTATCGCGGAACACTTGGGTAAAGAAAATGGTTAAACCTTTTTCAGCCAGATCTTTACGATCCATCCCCAATTTATCGAATGTTGCGGTATCTGAAATTGGAACGCCTGTAATACGTTCAGCCACCATCACATCTTTGCTATCCATGTAAACTTCAGGCACATACATCATGCTAGAGCCTGTGAAGTAATGGCGCATACGACGTGTGTTTTCTGCTTCTAAAGTTAAATCGAGTTCTTTTAAGATGATTTGACGATAGTCTTGAATAATTTCAGATAAATGAAGCGCACGAGCAGCTTCTAAACGTTTTTCTAAGCTGTGACCCAACCATTCTAAAATTTCAAAATCTTGAATAATTTGTGCACGAATATCGGGGCGTGTCACTTTTACAACAACTTCACGACCATCGTGCAGGGCAGCAGTATGAACTTGTGCAATAGATGCTGCTGCTAAAGGTTGCTCATCGAAACGTGCAAATAGGGTTGCAACATCTGCTTTAAGTGAGTGTTGAATACGTGATTTTACAACATCTACACCGTATGGTTTTACTTGGTCTTGTAGAAGCGTGAGTTGTTTTAAAACTTCAGGTGGAATTAAATCACGACGTGTTGAAAGCAACTGTCCCATTTTAATGGCAAGTGGCCCCATATCTTCCAAAGCTTGTTTGAGCTTTAAAGGATTTTTACTTTCTTTGCTTGACCATGCAGCAGGGTGCATGCGAATGATGCTTAAAATATGTCGTGCTTTTTCAGGTAATTCATCCGCAGGGAACAACGTGTCGAGTCTATAGTGCGCTGCAATACGCCAAAGTTCGAGTAAACGTGAAACGTGCGGAATCATATATGTAATTACCTAATTTTGAGTTGTATTTTCTAATGCATCGACTTGTGTTTGAAGCTGTTGAATTTTTGCTTCAGCACGGTCTAAATTTTGTTTGAAAATGCGAGTATCTTGATTTAAATCGTCCATTTGCCAACGTGAGGCAAATAGGCCTGAATCTTCTTTCAAGGCATCTTCAGCAAAGAATGCATAACTTTGCAAAGTCTTTTTTAAATGTTTTGGCGCACGTTGAATTTTACCAATTTCATGTGCAAGGCTAGCACCAATCCAAGGACTTAAATGCGCAGCTAAATCGGGTTCAGCTTGTTGCATAATTTTTTGAATATCTTGCAATAAGTGATAATCGCCTTGTAGTGGAATGTTTCCCACTTCATCTGAAACTAAAAGTTTAAGCAGTTCAACGACATTTTTTACATGTAATGTTGCTGTTGCTTCAAAAACTTGTTGGTTTTTATCGAAAGGGCGTTGTTCAAATATTGAAGATGCTTCGCTATGACCTGTAATTGTTGGTTCTAAACGAACTTTATTTTCATCGAAGAAAACATCAACTGAAAGCTGTGGTTTATCTAAAACCACACGAAGCATTTTACCTTGAAGTTCATTGAGCTGAATGCGAGTAATCGCATCCAAATCAATGATATGGTTAACGAATCGTTCAACTGCACCAAGTGCCAGAATCGACCACATAGTCATAACCTTAAAGTTTGAAACCACGGTGAACAGCAACAACACCCGCTGTTAAGTTGTGATAATCGCAGTTTTGGAAGCTCGCATTTTCCATCATACCTTTTAAGGTACGTTGGTCTGGATGCATACGAATTGATTCTGCTAAATATTTATAACTTTCTGAGTCATTCGCAATAATTTTACCCATAATTGGTAAAGCGGTGAATGAATAGAAGTCATAAAGTTTAGAGAATGGCTCGAATACTGGTTTAGAGAATTCTAAAATAAGTAAGCGACCACCTGGCTTAAGAACACGGTACATTGCAGCAAGTGCAGCATCTTTATCTGTTACGTTGCGTAGACCAAAAGAAATGGTCAAAAGATCGAAGCTGTTGTCTTCAAATGGTTCTAAAGTTTCAGCATTGGCAAGAACGAAATCGACATTGGTGCAACCTGCATCAATTAAACGATCACGACCTACATTCAGCATAGATTCGTTAATATCTGAAAGTACAACATGACCTGTTGGACCGACTTCACGACTAAATACTTTTGCTAAATCGCCTGTGCCGCCTGCAATATCAAGTACACGTTGACCACGACGAACGCCAGACATGTTAATTGCAAAGCGTTTCCAAAGACGGTGAATACCAAATGACATTAAGTCATTCATGATGTCGTATTTGCTTGCTACAGAATGGAATACTTCAGCAACTTTTTGCGCTTTTTCTTCACTATTGACAGTTTGATAGCCGAAATGTGTTGTTGCACCTACATTGCCTGTATTTGCACCACGTGGAAGATTGTATTTAGGTACAGCACTAGAACCTGTTACAGGTGTATCTGAAGCAGGAAGTTCTAAAGATTGTTGTTGACCTTGTGGCGCACCTTGAGGAAGTGGCTCGGTTAGAAAAGGACTCACTTTGTCTGTTTGTGCCGACGCAGAAGAAGAGGTAGGCGTTTGATTTTCATTCGACATTTGAGTCACTCCTAACATAAGAATAGGGTTAATTTTGCAGTGCTAGCATGATGACAGATTCTAAGTCGATGTACAGCAATCAGCGTGCAATTGTTATGAATAATATACAGGAAAATAAAGCTTAGACTTATTTCCCCTTTAAATAGTTTTGTCCATTATTGAAATGGATTTAAATCGCCTGCATGAACTTTATCAACAATTTGTCGTTCAATTGCAGTAAATTCTTTTACAAATTTCTCTGCCGACTTTAACGGTTTTAGCGCCAAAAAGCCATCTTGCATAAAGTCATACATAATGTCGAAGTGGTATTTAGCCGCAGCACCTTTACACATTTTAAATGCAGCTTGAACCATAAATGAGCGCATGTATTTGTCTAAACTGATGCCTAGCTCATCGAGTAAGCGTAGTTGTTTTAAACGGTTTTCACCTTGATTGAGTTTTAAATAGGTGAGGCGCATCATTTCATCGCTTAGTGCAGGATTATTTGGATAATCTTCAAGTAATTGAATAGCCACTTCCTCATCTAACTGAACGGCTAAAATGGCTAATTTTACGCCTGATGTTCCTGTTTTAATTGCATTTTCAGGAATGAGTTTTTCGGCTTTATGTGCATATTTTACAATTCGTGCAATTTGCCCTGCAAGTGCATCGAAATCTGGTCCGCCATACAGTCTATTTAAAAAATATTCTGACATTAAAATATTTTGCTTTTCTGCAAATTGTTTTGCATGTGTGCGTTGTATTCGTTGTTTTTGCCATGCTTGAACGTCTTGCAGGCGGTAAAAAATGTCCTGATTTTTATGGTATTTCAGTTGGTAGTAAAGTTCTAAAAGCTCATCTAAAACAGCAAGTTTAGACATGTATCGTCTCAGGTGATGTACTTAATAGGCGAATTTTAATTGTTGTTGGCTAGATTCGCTATGGTTTGGAAGAAAAAAGTCATGAATTGGTGCGTCAGTGTGTGTTTTAAATAAACAAAGAAATTTGTTGATGACGGTTGTTGTGGTGTGATTGATTTAGTCAAATAGAGCTGTTTAATAATTTTTTTAAAAAAGCCTAGATTGATATGTTTGAACATTTAATATATTGATTTATTTATTAATAAAAATATTTTTCATAACATGGGCGAATTCAAACATGAGGT
>NZ_LWRV01000035.1 GCF_009372215.1 Acinetobacter portensis
ATATCGAACTCAGGTTAATTAGAATAATTCCGTATTTTTGAGAAAAGGTACGGAATTTTTTATTGAAGTGATCTTTTGGTCAGAAAAAATACGCTAAATGGTAATAAAATTGAAAATATTTTCAATTATCTGTGTTATATCTAATATTAATCTTATCGAATTGTTTAAAACATAAAAAATAACAGGAGGATATGATGGAATTAGATCGTTATGATAAGCATATATTGGAAATTTTAACCAATGAAGATGTGAATCTAAATGAACTGTCTGAGCGTATTAATCTATCTGTCAGCTCGGTACATCGACGTATTAAAAATTTAATAGATACTAAAGTGATCTCGGGCTTAAAACGGGATATTAATTATCAAAAATTAGGGTTTAGTTTGCATGTTTTACTACAAGTTTCACTTAGTAAACATGACACAGATACTTTTGCAAAATTTTTAGAAGAACTTGAAAGTATTCCAGAAGTCATCAATGCATTTTTAGTTACGGGGCAATCGGCAGATTTTATTGTCGAAGTGATTGCAAAAGATATGGAAAATTATAGTGAAGTGCTCCTGCGTAGAATTGGAAAAATTGAGCATGTCGTTGCATTACATTCGAGTTTTGTCATTAAAGAATATAATGTATTTAATTGCAGTGGATTGCTGAGCGGGGTTTAAGTTTTAGGCTCAACTCACATTGTGAAGTTTATCTAGAACTTAATATTCATGGCATTATTTATTCGATTTTTCAGTATTGGTATTTTAATTGCTGTATTGTGGATAGGCTTAGATACTTTTTACGTACATTCTAAAGTTGCTTATACTTTTTCAAAACATTTGGATGTACTGTGGTATGTGTTTACTTATTTATTATTGTTTTGGGGAAGCTTAGTATTATTTAAACAACATAGAATCATTCAGAAATACGGTTTCAGGCTATTAACTGCCTTTATTCTTTGGGTAGTTACATTGCCTATTTACATGGTTCTAACTTTGAGATTTCATGTTGCTGTGGGATGGTCGCTTTAAATTTTTAAGTTATTTAAATGCTTTAAATGCTGATCTAAGATATAAAAAACGCACCTAAAGGTGCGTTTTTTTTACAGAATAGGTTTATGCATCTAATTCTGCAAGAACTTCATCAGAGAATTCAACGTTTGTATAAACGTTTTGAACATCATCAAGATCTTCAAACATATCAATCATTTTTAAGATTTTTTTCGCTTGTTCGATATCTGTGATTTCAGCTTTAGTAGAAGGGCTCATCACCACTTCAGCATTGTCAGATTTAAGACCTGCAGCAGATAAAGCATCTTGAACATCACCAAATGCTTCAGGCGTAGTAATCACTAAGATTTGATCTTCATCAACTTCAATATCTTCAGCGCCAGCTTCTAATGCAACTTCCATGATTTGATCTTCTAAAGAAACATCTTCAAAAGTAATCTCGCCACGTTTCGTGAATAAGAAAGCAACTGAACCGTTGGTACCTAAGTTACCATCAGTTTTAGAGAAGCAGTGACGTACATCAGGCACAGTACGGTTAAGGTTGTCTGTCATTGTTTCAACAAGAACAGCAACACCACCAACACCGTAACCTTCGTATGTAATTTCTTTTAAATCGTCGTTATCATCGCCACCAGCACCGCGCTGAATTGCACGATTAATCACATCACGTGTCATGTTTACAGACAGTGCTTTTTCCACAACAGCACGTAGACGAGGGTTACTTCCCGCATCTGGGCCACCGAGTTTTGCAGCAGTTGTTAATTCACGGATGTATTTGGTAAAAAGTTTACCTCGGCTAGCATCTTGTTTTGCTTTACGATGCTTAATATTGGCCCACTTGGAATGACCCGCCATGCGAAATGCTCCTTGTAGATTGGCTGTATGCCGATCGAATTGTGCAAATTCTACCATAAGGGGTTTTTTCGGATAAAGTGTTTCAAAACAAGATTTGTTCAGTTTGTTTAAACTTTTGAAAAAATGCTTAAATTCGAGGCAAAAGATGGAATAACGAGAGCTATTTTTATTTTGAGTTGAATTAAAATCATCCAAACTTAATTATTGATAAAAAGTGGGATATAAAAATCATGTGTTTTTATATCCCGATTATATTATTTTGGTTCTGGAATAACGATATCTAAACCTACTTTTTCTTTATACAGCTGTTTCAATAAGGCTAAATCATGATTGATTTCTGTAGGATAAATTTTTCCTAAAATCCCACCACGTTTATTTTTTGAATCTGCATATAATAAAACAATAGGTACATTCGCAGCTTTTGCAATATGCCAAAAACCTGTGCGAATAGGGCGACGTTCTTCACCGTTCCTAGCCCGTGTTGCTTCAGGTGCAATTACTAAATTGAATTTGTCATTTTTTTCAAAATGTTCAACCATTTGTGACACGATATCTTTACTTGATTTACGATCTACAGGAATACCACCCACAGCATCTAAAAGCGGTTTAAAAGGCCCTTTGAATAATTCTTTTTTGATTAATGTATGAATTTTTATGTCATAAATTTGGAAGAGTGCAATAGAAAGTACAGCATCCATCATTGATGTATGTTCAAAGCCAACAATGACTTGTTTATCTTCAAGAATATTATCTTCAACTTTATATGTCCAACCTGATACTTTGAAGGCTGTCTCACCAAGAAATTTTTTAAACATAAGAAAAATGACACAGGAAACCGAAAGGCCTAATTTCTACTTATTAGTTGAAACAGTCAATATTAAATTTAGAAAACATGTTATGTCGATTGAAAATATAAAGCTTAAAGAGGTTTAATATTTGATTTTGAATATCAAATATTCAATTAAGACTTGAAAAATGTTTTTAGATATAAAAGAACTCTTAGTTATGGTGATTTATTGCTACCCAAATGTGTGAATAGTTATTAGACTTTTGTCGTACAAAAAATTCACAGTTATGTTTGAAATTAAGCTTTTCATTCTTTGGGGCGGTAAATGATCTATTTTTCAGCATTGGTATTCGCTATGGTCATGTTTACTATTGTCGTTTTATGGTCGGTTGTCGAATACCTCATTCAAAGTAAAAGCGATGAGGCTTTTGAACCTAAATAAGTTCAATTGAAATTTATTTTAAAAATAAGCGTTTGATTAATTTTATTCTTTAATAACATATTGATCTTGTATGTGATTTTTAATTTATGAGTTTTATCTTTCATTTTTTTTGATGGCTGGCTGATGAGGGGTTTATGTTAATATGATTAAAAATTAAACAAATCATTTAAATTCATAGTCTTATTCTTGTTCTATTAGTATTCGATTGTTCTTAAAATTGCTTGTATTTTATATTCGTCTTGGTTAGTATTCTTTGCGATTGAACTTGTTGTATCAATAAATTCAATATATAGGGCCTATAGCTCAGTTGGTTAGAGCAGCGGACTCATAATCCGTTGGTCGACAGTTCAAGTCTGTCTGGGCCCACCAGTTTCGAAACCCCGTAACTCTTTGAGTTATGGGGTTTTTTAACATCAAAAATATAATGGTGTAAGCGTAAATTATACATTTAGCAGATGCTTTTATGGCGAATGCAGAGGAGGGAGTGTAATGAGCTTTCCTAAAAGTTATAAGGAATTAAGTCTAGAACCATCTTCTAAGCATGTACTTGAACTATTAAATCACATTGAGGAAAAAAGCGGTGTATTAGTTCATAGCAGTGGGCATGGTAAAGAAGAAGGTACAGAACTCAAAGGTACTTTAACTTACAGTATTGGGCTAAGTAGTGGCATCATGATAGCCCTAAATAAAACTTTACCAAGCGTCTATATCAAACAATATTTACAAAATGGGGGTGATATATTTAAGTTGCTACCCCATTTAAAAACTTATATATCTGATAAATACATGGTAAGTAAACGTGGACAATCAAAAAAAGGTTATAACACTTACTTGGATAAATTTGATTGGCTAAATCCGAGTGAAAAAAATCCATCATTTTTACTTAAAAAAATTGATATAGCCCATGCAAAAGAAATTATTGATTTGCATATAAAACATGATGGTGTGATGGGGTTATCTACCCCTCCTAAAGATACAGCACATTCCTCATCTTCAAATGGCAAAAAATCAGAGAAAGAATTATCCCCTGAAGATCTTTTAAAAAAGCTTGAACGCCAAGATGCCATTGGTACAAAAGGCGAAGATTTTGTAATTGCATATGAAAAAGAACGTTTAGAAAAACTAGGTGCTGATTTATCAAAAATAGAAGAAGATTTGATTGATCATAGAAAAATCAATGTCAGCCAAGGCTACGACATTGAAAGTCATTTCAATGGTCAATCACGTTATATTGAGGTGAAAACTACAACCGTAAATGCAAATACAGAATTCTTTTTTAGCGCAAATGAATATGAAGTTCTTCAAGTAAAAGGCAAAGAAGCTTATATCTACCGAGTAGTACTGAGTGAAAATTTAAAATCACTCCTTGAGATTAAAGAAATTCAAAATCCATTTGGTTATAAAGACATAACCGATTTTAAAGCCATTGCATTTAAAGCGAAATTAAGTGACTTTGATGAGTGAAAATGAACTTAAATAACAGTATAAGTCATTGTATAAGTAATTATTTAATAGTTGTACAAAGGGTTTAGGTATAAATTCACTTAAATAGGTCTACATTTTTTATGAGTGTATGCTGTGGTTATATCTCTGCAAATCCCTCTATAATAGCCATCATTATTACGAATGCTAAAATTTAGTTTGAGAACTGAATTTTGCATAAGTCACATCTTTTTTAAGTCAAACTCATCCTATTGAAACGGCTTAGGTTACAAAATTCAAATTTTTATGTGCCAATGCAGGCATATAGAAATATTTAGGTGCATGCATGGAAATAAAGGTTAATTATCTCGATAATCTTCGACAAGAAGCAAAGTTCGATGATTTTACAGTAATCGCCGATCAGCCAATTCGCTATAAAGGGGATGGTTCAGCACCAGGACCATTCGATTATTTTCTTGCGTCATCTGCTTTATGTGCTGCATATTTTGTAAAAGTATATTGTGCTGCTCGTGACATCCCAACAGACAATATTCGTTTATCTCAAAACAATATTGTAGATCCTGAAAATCGTTATAAACAAATTTTCAAAATTCAGGTCGAACTTCCTGCCGATATTTCAGAAAAAGATCGCCAAGGGATTTTACGTTCAATTGACCGTTGTACTGTTAAAAAAGTCATTCAAACAGGTCCTGAATTTATTATTGAAGAAGTTGAAAGCATCGATGCAGATGCGCAAGCTTTGCTTATGCCAAGTCTGACTTCTGAAAATAGCACGTATATTTTAGGTAAAGATAAACCGCTAGAAGAAACCATTGCCAATATGTCTGCTATTTTGGCGGGTTTAGGCATGAAAATTGAGATCGCATCTTGGCGTAATATTGTGCCAAATGTATGGTCACTTCATATTCGTGATGCACAATCTCCAATGTGTTTTACCAATGGTAAAGGCTCTACAAAAGAAAGCGCATTAGCCTCTGCTTTAGGCGAATTTATTGAACGTCTAAACTGTAACTTCTTCTATAACGATCAATTCTGGGGTGAAGATATTGCCAATGCAGAATTTGTTCATTATCCAGATGAAAAGTGGTTTCAACCAGGTTCAAAGGGTGAATTACCTCAAGAAATTCTAGATGAATACACTTTAGGAATTTATAACCCTGAAGATGAGCTTTTAGGTACGCATTTATATGATACCAATTCGGGCAATACAGCACGCGGTATTTGTTCATTGCCGTTTGTACGTCAGTCAGATGGTGAAACAGTTTATTTCCCATCTAACCTCATTGAAAACTTATACTTATCGAATGGGATGAGTGCAGGGAATACACTTGCAGAAGCACAAGTTCAGTGTTTATCTGAAATTTTTGAACGTGCTGTAAAACGTGAAATTTTAGAAGGTGAACTTACACTTCCAGATGTTCCTGAAGACGTTTTAGCAAAGTATCCAAGTATTGTTGAAGGTATTAAAGGTTTAGAAGAGCAAGGTTTCCCTGTATTGGTGAAAGATGCATCTTTAGGTGGTCAATTTCCTGTGATGTGTGTGACTTTAATGAATCCACGTACAGGTGGTGTATTTGCATCATTTGGCGCACACCCTAAACTTGAAGTTGCTTTGGAACGTAGTTTGACGGAATTGCTACAAGGTCGTAGCTTTGAAGGTTTAAATGATCTTCCAAAACCAACCTTTAGTTCAAATGCGGTAACAGAACCAAATAACTATGTAGAACATTTTATCGATTCAAGCGGTGTCGTGTCTTGGCATTTCTTCAGTGCAAAATCAGACTATGAATTTGTCGAGTGGGATTTCTCAAGTGAAGGCGAAAATGCCAATGCGGAAGAAGCGGCAACGTTGTTTGGTATTCTTGAAGAGCTAGGCAAAGAAAGCTATATGGCGGTTTATCAGCATTTAGGTGCAACAGCTTGCCGTATTTTAGTGCCCGATTATTCTGAGATTTATTTGGTCGAAGATTTGGTTTGGGATAATACCAATAAAGCACTTTTATTCCGTGAAGACATTTTAAATATTCACCGTTTAGATGACGAACAACTTGAAGCTTTGGTTGAGCGTTTAGAAGAAGTTGAAGCGGATGATTACACCGACATCGTAACCCTCATTGGTATTGAATTTGATGATAATACAGTTTGGGGACAATTGACGATTCTTGAATTAAAATTGTTGATTTACATTGCATTACAACAGTTTGAAGAAGCGAAAGAGTTGGTAGAAACATTCCTTCAATACAACACAAATACAGTTGAACGTGGTTTGTTCTATCAATGCATGAACGTGGTTCTAGAAGTTGAACTTGATGATGATTTAGACCTTAATGATTTTGAACCAAATTTCCGCCGTATGTTTGGTGATGAGCGTATGGATGCAGTGATTGGTTCAATGGATGGAAGCATTCGTTTCTATGGTTTAACTGAAACCAATATGCAACTTGAAGGTTTAGACCGTCATTTACGTTTAATCGATAGCTATAAAAAATTACATGCAGCACGTGCAAAGTTTGTGGCTGTATCTTAATTTTTAAAGAATAGAAACACATCTGATATTAGAATAATAAAAAAGCTCCTAAATAGGAGCTTTTTTATTACTAATTTTTCATATTATACTCTTAACGAGGGTAATTAAGCACCGACAGGCTCAGCAGGTTTTTTGCTTTTTACTAAAATAAGTAATGCAATAATACCTACAAATGCAAAGGCACTCGCTAAGATAAATGCAGTGTGATAACCACCACCGTATTGAATAATAAAGCCTGTTAAAGCAGGAGATAAAATACCTGCTAGGTTTGCAAGTAAGTGTACAAAACCACCCGCACTACCAATTTTATTCGCTGGTACGATATCTTGTAGTAAAGACCAACATGCTTGCGGAGTCATATATGCAAAGATTGTTGCTACTGTAATACAGCCTACAGCCATCCACATAGATTGAGCAAACGCAGTTGCAAATACTGCAATGGCAGCAATCACTAAACCAACAAAAATAATGACTTTTCTTGAGAATAGGAAATTATTTGATTTCTTGAAAATGAAATCACAAATAATACCACCACCTAAGAAACCGACAGTCGCACCTAACCAAGGCAACATACCAATAATACTCATGCTTTTAATATCAAGGTTTTGGTAATCTACAAGGTAGCTTGGTAACCAAGATAAGAAGAAGAATTGAATATAGTTAAAGCAGAAGAATGCTGATGCAATACCTAAAACAGGACCAGAGAAAATATATGTCCAAATAGATGTTTGAACTTGTTCAACACCATCATCTGTAGTGGCAATAGAAGCAGGACGGTTTTCAACAATTAAGTCGCGTTCTTCTTGTGAAACTGAAGGGTGATCTTCAGGTTTATCACGGAATAAAAATAACCATGCAACAACCCAAACTAAGCCCAATAAACCAATAATGACAAAGGCAATACGCCAGCCATAATACAAACCAACTAAACCGACAATAGGTGCTGCAATTGCTGCGCCTAAGGGTTGACCTGCGTTAGTAAAACCAACTGCACGACCTACTTCTTTTTTAGGGAACCAATTAGAAATAGATTTATTGTTGGTTGTTCCCATTGGGCCTTCACCCATACCAAATAAAACACGAACAAATAGTAGTTGGCTAAAACTTGTTACAACAGCAGTTGCACCGCAAAACACAGACCAAACTGATGCCGCAGAAGCGAATACTTTACGTGGACCAAATTTATCTGCGGCAATACCACCTAAAAAGCAGAATACACAGTAACCAATAAAGAATGCACTGAATAGCAGACCCATTTGCGCATCATTAAGTACTAAATCCTTTTTGACAAAAGGTGCCATAACAGAAAGGGCTGCTCGGTCTAAATAGTTTAAGATCCCTGCAAGGAATAATAGTATTGCAACTACTACTCGATATCTATTTTTAAACATGAATCTACACTCCTTGATTCATACAAGTTTTTGATGTGATGGTATATTTTTGAAGAATGTCTTCATTGATTTGAAAACCTAGACCAGGTGTTTCAGGCAATAAAATTTCAGGTTGATATTGCGTTAAAGCATGTAGATGTTCAGCGAATTGAATATAAGGAACTTCTAAATGAATGGATTCTGGAAGTAATGACACAAGATGTGCAGTGGCTAACATGCCTGGACCATAATAAAAACAGTGAGGTACAACAGTTACATTGTTTTCTAAACCTGCTTTAATCACTTGAATGGCTGAACTTATTCCACCAATTTTGGCAACACTTGGCTGAACAATATCGACAATTTTATTTTTAATTAATCGAATAGCATCTTGTTCGCCTGCAGTGTTTTCTCCTGCGGAAATAGAAATGCCTTGCAGATTTAAATCTTTAAGTGCATCAAAATCATCTACAGGCCAAACAGGTTCTTCTAGCCATTTCAAATTCAAGGTTTTTAGTTTGGCAATTTCAGCTTCAGCTTCTTGTTTATTCCAACAACAATTCACATCAACCATTAACTCACAATCTGGTAAAAGAGCATTTTTAGCTGCTTCTACCGCTTCAAAAGTTGTTTCATGTAATTTGATTTGTTTAAAACCCTTAGAAACAACTTCTTGAACTTTTTTACTAACTTCGGCAGGGTCATTTTCATAACTAACCAAGCTTGGATAAATAGATACTTTTTGACGTTTTCCGCCCAATAATTTCCATAGTGGTAGTTTTTCTTGCTGTGCCAATAAATCCCAAAGAGCAATATCAATGGCAGAAAGGGCATAACGGATAGGACCAGTACGACCAAAACCATGAAAGGCATATTCAGCATCTTTCATTAAAGTGCTTAAACTTTCTTGATCTGAAAACTGCTTATCTAAGAAAAATGGTGCAACTTGATGTTCTAAAGCAGAATAAGTTACAGGATTCATTAAGTGACCAAATGCTTCACCCCAGCCAATAAGACCATCTTGGGTGTGAACTTTGACAATTAAACTTTCCATCTTATCTAGATTAGGAGAGGCAGCATTGAAATCTTGTCCTGCATCATTTACTTGTTTTCGACCGGCTGTAAATGGAATTGCAATACGGATTATTTCAATTTTGGAGATTTTCATTGAATAGCATCCTGCTATAAATGATTGGAGATATGATATAAGACATCATACAACATAAAATATCTCAAATGTAACCCTTTGTATTCAACAAAATTGAAAAAAATATTGGGTAAATTGGAGATGGAATTTAGACCATGGAGTATAAATATATCATTTGATAATGATATTATTTTTATATCTCTATTAGACTAATTAACTATATGTGTAATAAAATAAATATATGAATTACATAACAAATTAGAATAAAACACATAGCGGCTAGCGCTATGTGTAATGAGGTGATTTTAAATTTTAAGTAATAGGTGCAGGGTTAAATACTGCAAGTGAATTTCTTAATCCCCAGTGATCAGACCACGTTTTTTTCTCACCACTTGCAATGGCTAAAATTAATTCAAAAAGCTCCCATCCCACTTCTTCGATGGTCTTTTTCCCAATGGCAATATCACCCGCACTGATATCAATCAGGTCATACCAACGATTCGCAATATTATTGCGACTTGCCATTTTAATTACAGGAACAGCAGCTAAACCGTAAGGAGTACCACGACCAGTGGTAAATACCTGAACGGTAATACCTGAAGCCATTTGCTGTGTACCACATACGAAATCACTTGAAGGCGAGGCTGCAAAAATTAACCCTTTTTTAGTCGGTTTATTTCCAGGAGCTAATACTTCAACAATTGCAGAGCGTCCAGATTTTGCAATAGACCCCATCGCTTTTTCTACAATATTGTTTAAGCCACCTTTTTTATTGCCTGGTGTAGTGTTTGCACTACGGTCAACTTTACCTTGTTGAAGGTAATTGTCATACCATTGCATTTCTCGAATGAGATCCTCAGCGA
Source organism: Acinetobacter portensis (assembly GCF_009372215.1). Taxonomy (GTDB): domain Bacteria; phylum Pseudomonadota; class Gammaproteobacteria; order Pseudomonadales; family Moraxellaceae; genus Acinetobacter; species Acinetobacter portensis. Next base: position 10,430 of record NZ_LWRV01000035.1, read on the forward strand.
CTTCTTTGGTTGCAGCACGTGGTGTAAGTAAGTGAATACCATCTCGTACTTCTGTTACTTCAGAAAACATAACTGTACCGCCACAACGTACAATCAAATCCGATGCAAAACCTACAGCAGGATTTGCTGTAACGCCTGAAAATGCATCACTACCACCACATTGCATACCTACAACGAGGTGTTCAGCAGAAACTACTTCACGTTGGCGCTTATTTAGTTTTTCTAGATGGTGCTCTGCAACTGCAAGAATATGATCAACCATACTTTGGAAGCCATTATGCTTTTCATCTTGAAGTTGAATAATATCTTGGTCTTCTAAAGGAATTCTTTTGTTTTCAGCAGGAATATTCAGCAAGCGTTCAGGTTGCATTTTTTCGCAGCCTAAACTCACAACCATTACTTCACCACCAAAATTAGGGTTTAATGATAAGTTGTGAATAGTGCGAATTGGGATGATTGCAGCAGGGGCATCAATAGCAACACCACAGCCATATAAGTGGTTTAAGCCGACAACGCCATCTACATTTGGGTATTTCGGCAATAATTCACGTTCTACAATTTGTACAACATAATCTACAATACCTTCAACACAGTTCACACTTGTGGTAATGGCTAAAACATTCTTTGTACCAACAGAACCATCTTTGTTTTTATAGCCTTTAAATGTATAGCCTGTTAATGGTTCTAAATTTGGAGCGGGACGAGTCGCCATTTCTAAAGTATGTAATTCAGGTGCTTCAGGCATGCGCGTTACAGCTTCGTTTACCCAAGAACCTTCGGCTAAATCTTTATTGGCATATCCAATAATTTCGCCATATCTTAAAATTTCGTCATTTTCTTTTAAAGCATTTAAAACAACTTTATGTCCTTGAGGGATAAATTCTTTAAGTGTGAGATCAAATTGTTCCACATATGTTCCGCTTGGCAGACCACCATCGTTCACCACGATTGCGACATTATCTAAGGGATTAATTTTGATGAGTAATGGTCGTTGCATAGTCGTTCCTTGTTTTACGCATTTATGTCAGGAGGTGAGGCTTAAGCCCACCTCCTTAATTGATTAGTGACTTGTTTTTTTGAGTTCAAATCGCTCAATTTTTCCTACAATTAATAAGTAGCAAAGAAGGGCAATAACAGCATGAATTCCAACGAAAATTAACGCACCATTGAAAGAACCTGTTGAGTTGATGATGTAACCAATCACGATTGGAATAACGATACCTGCGGTGTTACCAAAGGTATTGAATAAGCCACCAGATAAGCCAATCATTTCTTTTGGTGCAACGTCAGACATAACTGCCCAACCTAAAGAACCAAAGCCTTTACCAAAGAATGCTAATGACATGAAGAAGATGATTGCTGCTTGTGAACTTACATAGTTACAAATGATGATGCTTGTAGATAAAAATAAACCGAGAATAATCGGTAATTTACGAGCAAATGTCACAGACTTATTCATTTTGATGAGTTTGTCTGAAACTAAACCACCTAAAATACCGCCAATAAATCCGCATAATGCTGGAGCAACTGCTGCAAAACCTGCTTGTAAAATTGACATATTACGTTCTTTTACAAGGTAAACAGGGAACCATGTCAGGAAGAAGTAAGTTAGGCAGTTAATACAATATTGAGCAATGAAAATACCCAAAAGCATACGCGAAGATAAAAGTTGTTTAATGTCTGAAAATTTAACTTTGTTGGCTGCTCTATTTTCAGCTTTGGTTTCGCCCATTTCGACTAAACCACCACCATCTTTAATGTACTGTAATTCTGCAGGGTTGATACTTGGGTGATTTACAGGGCTATAAATTACTTTTAGCCAAATAAATGAAATGACAATACCTAAACCGCCCATCACCCAGAAAATAGATTGCCATTGGTATTGAGTTACCAACCAGCCCATTAATGGTGCAAAAATGACAGTGGCAAAATATTGCGCGGAGTTAAATATTGCAGCGGCTGTACCACGTTCTTTTGTTGGGAACCAAGCTGCAACAATTTGGCTGTTTCCTGGAAAAGCAGGGCTTTCAGATAAACCCACAAGGAAACGGAGTAAGAACAGCACACTAATAATAATAGCTGTACTACCAAAAATATTTGAAAAGCCAATAAATACAGTGAATAAAGACCAAAGGAAAATACTCCAGAAGTATACTTTACGAGCACCAAATTTATCGAGTAACCATCCACCTGGAATTTGACCAATTACATAGGCCCATGAAAATGCAGAAAAAATATACCCCATTGTTACTGCATTTAAACCAAGTTCTTGTGACATTGGTGATGCAGCCATAGATAGCGTTGCACGATCACCATAATTTAAGGCAGTTACTAAGAAAATCATCGCTAAAATGTAATAGCGAGTTTTTGTGTGATTGACGGCTTTTTTATTATTTAAGCCATTTTGCGTTTGTAAGTTTTCCATACCAAACTCATATTAATGATCTTAATTTAGATAAATCAAATTAAGCTGACTTCATGTCGGAATTGATAATTCATATATGTCTAGTTTAAGTGTCATCTAGATATACATACGATGTGTATTAATTGAACACCAAAAAGAGGTATGACATCTTATGTTTTTTATTTTATTGTTTGCAAGATTTTTTTTAATTTTCTTGTATTTGATATAAATAAAGCATTGAAAAATAAAAAATAATAATTTTATTATAAGTTTTTTTAATGCTTGGGTTTGTCTTAATATCATTGAATAACAATGATTTAAAGTGTGTTTTTCAATAAATTTTTGAAAAAGTTACGAAATCAACTTGATTATATTTATTTATGTCGTAAGATGTCATACAACATCAACGCAATGGAGTTTTTCAAATGGATGCAGTAGTTCTTAAAAATATTATTTCTGATGGCTTGTTGTCATTTCCAATTACAGATTTTGATGCTAATGGCAATTTTGATAAAGCTTCATATATTAAGCGTTTAGAGTGGTTAGCTCCATATGGTGCAAGTGCATTATTTGCAGCGGGTGGTACGGGTGAATATTTCTCTTTAACAAGTGAAGAATATTCTGAAGTGATTAAAACTGCTGTTGATACTTGTCGTGGTACAGTGCCAATTATTGCTGGTGCAGGTGGTCCAACTCGTCAAGCGATTGCTCATGCTCAAGAAGCTGAACGTTTAGGTGCTCATGGTATTCTTCTTATGCCACATTACCTTACTGAAGCTAGCCAAGAAGGTTTAATCGAGCACGTTAAACAAGTTTGTGACTCTGTTAATTTCGGCGTGATTTTCTATAATCGTAGCGTATCTCAGCTTTCACCTGAATCACTTATTAAATTGGTTGAAATGTGTCCAAACCTTGTTGGTTTCAAAGACGGTTTAGGTCAAATTGATACCATTACCCAAATTACTCATGCGCTTGGCGATCGTTTAGCTTATATCGGTGGTTTACCAACAGCAGAATTATTTGCTGCACCATATAAAGCATTAGGCGTTCCTGTTTATTCATCTGCTGTATTTAACTTCATTCCGAAAACTGCAATTGAATTCTTTAATGCAGTACGTAGCAATGACTCAGCTACAGTAGATCGTTTATTAAATGACTTCTTCTTACCTTATATTAAAATTCGTGACCGCAAAGCTGGTTATGGCGTAAGTATTGTTAAAGCCGGTGCAACAATTGTTGGTCATAGCGGTGGTCCTGTACGTGCTCCATTAAGCGATTTAAATGCTGAAGAAGTACAAATGCTTGCAGATTTAATCGCGAAATTAGGTCCTCAGTAAGTTTTAAGTTGTCGGTGTAGTTTGGAGTATCCTAGTGAGTGAATTAATTGGAAAACAATTTATCAATGGTCAGCGCGTTGCAACAAATGCGCCTACATTGGACAGTATTAATGCAACAACGTATGAACCAACAGGTTATTTGTTTTGCCAAGCAACTTTAGATGAAGTGAATGACGCTGCTCAAGCTGCTCATGATGCATTCAAAGTTTATAATCAAACTACACCAGAACTTCGTGCGCAATTTCTTGAAGAAATTGCGACACAAATTGAAGCACTTGGTCCTCAATTACAAGAAGTTGCTTCACTTGAAACAGGCTTGCCATTAGGTCGTCTGCAAGGTGAGACAGGTCGTGTAACAGGTCAGCTTCGATTATTTGCTCAAGTTGTACGTCGTGGTGATTTCTTCTCTGCACGTATTGATCAAGCATTACCTGATCGTAAACCTATGCCACGTGTAGATTTACGTTTAGCAAAAATTGGTGTGGGTCCTGTCGCTGTTTTTGGTGCAAGTAACTTTCCATTAGCATTTTCTACTGCAGGTGGCGACACAGTTGCTGCATTTGCTGCAGGTTGTCCTGTTGTGTTTAAAGCACATTCAGGTCATATGGCGACTGCTGAATTGGTGGGTACTGCAATTCAAAAAGCAGTTGAAAAATGTGGTATGCCTTCAGGTACGTTCAATATGGTTTTCGGTGGCCGTATTGGTGCAGACTTAGTTGCACATCCGCTAATTCAAGCTGTTGGTTTTACAGGTTCGTTAGATGGCGGTATGGCACTTTACAATATTGCTCAACAACGTCCTCAACCTATTCCAGTATTTGCTGAAATGTCGAGTGTTAACCCAGTGGTTGTTTTACCACAAGCATTGGCTAACCGTGGTGCGCAAATTGCTGCTGAAACCGTTGCATCTTTTAATATGGGATGTGGACAATTCTGTACAAAACCAGGTCTTATTTTAGGTGTGAAAAGCCCTGAATTTGATCAGTTTGTTAAAGGGTTGGTAACGGCAACTCAAGCAGCAGCACCTCAAGTAATGCTTAATCAAGGTACATTGAAAAGTTATAAAGCAGGTATTGCTGAACTAGAAAATGAAGCTGGTTTTGAAAAAGTAGCAGTAGGTTTAGAAGCGACTTTAGTTTCTCAAGCAACGGCTCAATTATTCAAAGCAGATCAAAGCGTATTGCTTTCAGGTAATGTTAAGTTACAGCATGAAGTATTTGGTCCAATGTCTGTTGTGATTGCACTTGATGATGAAGAGACTTTGTTAAAAGGTATCGATCAGCTTGCAGGTCAATTGACAGCAACGATTATTGGTGAAGATGAAGATTTTGCAAGGGCATCAGATTTACTTAATCTGTTTGCTAAGAAAGCAGGTCGTGTGTTGTTTAATGGTTTCCCAACGGGTGTTGAAGTTTCTGATGCAATGGTTCACGGTGGTCCATTCCCAGCAACAAGTGATGCGCGTGGTACATCAGTAGGGACAGCAGCAATTGATCGTTTCTTGCGTCCAGTTTGTTACCAAAATACGCCTCAAGTACTTCTACCAGATGCTTTAAAAGATGAAAATCCACTTGGTTTAAATCGATTGGTGAATGGTCAGCTGAGTTCTGCAGCACTATAAAAGTTTTAAGAAAAACAACTCGGTGCATAGTCATTGAGTTGTTTTTTTTTGGAGATTTACATGGAAAGTATGAACTACAGCAATGCTCGAGCTGTGCTTTCACAAATTTTAGACAAAGTGAGTGCGGGTCAAGCGATAGAAATCACTAAAAAAGGTGAGGCTAAAGCAGTTATTATTAGTAAACTTGCTTATGAAAAATATAAGAAAATGGAATTTGCTTATGCAAAGCAAATACATGATGAATCAATAAAGTAAAACAATGTATTAATTGATGATTTTGGTTCGCCTTTTGCACCAAAAGTTATTTCATATATTTATTTCTGTTATAATTGCTGTTAAATTTTAGATTGTTTATTGAGCACTTTTATATATGTCTAGTCCGATTAGACCTAGATCTACAAAAAAATTAAGTCAGATTATTGTTGAAAATTTGATTGAAAAAATTCAATCGAATGAATACAAGGTAGATGAAAAAATTCCAACTGAATTGGAATTGATTGACCAATATAATGTAAGTCGCTCTGTTATTCGTGAAGCCATTACAGAATTAAGATCTTTGGGTTATGTTGAAACTCGACATGGTATTGGCACATTTGTAAAAGAGCAAAAAGAAGAACAAAGTTTTTTACTTTCAAATGCGAGTTTAGAAACGATTAATGACATTGTTTCACTTTTAGAATTACGAATTAGTTTGGAGTCGGAAGCCGTATTTTTGGCTTCAGAAAGACGTAAAGATACGCACATTCAAAAAATGAAAGTGGCATTAGATGACTTTGAATCTCATATTGGGCCAAGTGCCAATGATGGAACAGTAAAAGCAGATTATGACTTTCATATCGCAATTGCAGAAGCATCTGAAAATCAATATTTTGTCGATTTCTTAAAATATTTAGGTGAGAAAATTATTCCACGTGCACGTGTGAATGCTGCTGAAAAAAGTACGCTCGATTTAGAAGATTATCTAAAAGCTGTACATCATGATCATATGAATATTTATCAGGCAATTATCGATCAAGATGGCTTGTTAGCACGTCAAATGATGCGTGCACATCTATCAAAAAGTATTAAAAAGTTTAGACAATAAAAGAAGTTTTGGAATAAAAAACCAGCGATGGCTCATATCGCTGGTTTTTTTGTTTAAACTAAATTCGCTTCAATACCTTGCATATTTTTGTTCACATTACTTTCTAAAATATCAAATAAGCGAACCTGAGCTTCATCCGTTGCCCAAGCAATATGACCTGTAATAATCACATTTGACATTTTACGTTGTAATTCAATCAATGGATGATCATTTGCAGGTGGCTCAACACTTAAAACATCTGCACCATAAGCAGAGATCGTTTTATTTCCTAAAGCCTGTACCAAGTCTGCTTCATGAACTAAACCACCACGTCCAACATTAATTAAAATACTGTTAGATTTCATTTGTGACAATACATCAGCATCAATCATATTTTGAGTAGATGCATTCAGTTCACAATGTAGCGATACAACATCTGCTTGTTGAATTGCAGATGTGAATGAAACATAGCCATCACGGCATTCAGTGGCATTTTTACGTTCACTGAAAATCACATTCATACCAAAAGCTTGTGCTTTTTCAGCAAGTGATAAACCAATTTCACCTTTGCCAATAATGGCTAAAGTTTTATTTTTTAGCTCGCGAATAGGGGCTGCCAAATAAAAGGAACTATTACCTGTTGACCATAATCCTTCTTTAATACCTTCAGCTTGTAGGCTAAAGTTTTTAATTAAGTTGATCATTAAAATAAAAGCATGTTCAGATACCGCATCACCTGCATAACCACGGATGTTGCACACTTTTACATTGTGTTTACGCAACAGCTCCATATTTACATGGTTGTAACCTGTCGAACAGAGAGCAACTAACTTTAAGTTAGGGTTGTTGTTTACAACTTTTTCATTGATGATTAAATCACTCAAAATAATGACATCTTGGTTTTTAACATCGTTTTCAAATTGTTCTTGAGAAAGCTTGTCAAATTCTTGAAAGTCACATGGAAATTGAAAGTTAAAAGTGCGATCAATCAAAACATATTTTTCGACACAAGTAATTTTAAGAGTAGACATGAATACTTCCTATGAATTTGTTGTCGGATATCATACCTAAGGGACGTATAGCTTACATAGCAAAATTGATGAATTAAAAGAATCAAACAATAACAAAAAAGTTTTAGATCAAAAGAGTTTTTTATTATATGAAAATACATAAGTTAAAATGTGATAAGATGAATTTTATTCACTTTTAATTTCATTTATCTAAGCGATAAATTGGATCATTTAATGTTAGAAATTCGTCATTTAAAGACACTTATTGCTTTACGCGAGCATGGATCATTGGTTGCGGCAGCAAGTGACTTATGTTTAACACCATCTGCCATTTCACATCAATTAAAAGAGCTAGATCATTGGTATGGGGTAGAAGTGGTCAATCGACGTAGTCGTCCTGTCACTTTTTCAAATGTTGGACAAAGATTATTAAAATTAGCCGATGATATTTTACCGCAAATACAATTAACCCAATCTGATATTACGCGCATTGTGCATGGGCAAACGGGACGAATTATATTTTCCTCAGAATGTCATAGCTGCTTTGATTGGTTAATGCCGTTGTTGAATCAATATCGTCATCAATATCCAGATGTAGATCTAGATTTTGCATCAGGATTTGAAGCAAATCCGCATGAATTATTGCAAAATTCAGAATTTGATTTGTTGATTACAGCAGATCCAATTGCATTAACGGGCATTGAATATTTTCCAATTTTTGAATATGAATCACGTTTGGTGCTTTCAAATACGCATCCATTGGTTCGTGCAGAAAATATTACAGTTGAAGAGTTGGCTGAAGAAACGTTAATTACGTATCCTGTCGATAAGCATCGTTTAGATATTATGTCGAAACTCTTTATTCCTGCGAATATTCAGCCGAAATCTATTCGTACAACAGACTTAACGCAAATGTTGATTCAGCTTGTGGCAAGTGGTAGAGGTATTGCGGCTTTACCCGATTGGGTGGTGAATGAGTATGAGCAAAAGGGATGGGTAACATCGAAGCGTTTAAGCTGTGTTTCACCTATAGGTTTGCGTCGTACTTTATATGCAGGTTACCGCACAGATGAAAAAGATAAGAGTTATTTTGAAGGCTTCTTAAAACATTTGGAAAAATTTTCACAAAAACGAAATCACTATTATTCATCTTAAATTTGGTTTTAAGATGAAAGAATAGATCTGGTAAATCATAAAATATGACGGAGTTTTTATGATTTACCAATAAGTAGTGAAAGTATACCAGCTGCAATTAAAGGGCCAACGGGAACGCCACGTAAAAGGGCTACGCCTGCAATTGTCCCAATCAATAAGCCTGCAACCACATTTGGTTGGTGTGACATGAGCGTTACGCCACGGCCACCTAACCAAGCCACAAAAAGACCAATTGCGACAGCAACTAAAGATTTCCAGCTCATGAAAGAACTTAAAATGGCTTCGCCTGAAATTTTCCCACTTGCGATAGGCGTTAAAACACCAATGGTTAAAATAATAATGCCAATATTTAAGCCATGTGCTTGTAAATAAGGAAAAAACTCACTTAAAGGTGTAATTCTAAATACAATTAAAACGCCTGCGGCAATAGTGACAGCTGTGTTATGACTAAAAATCCCACATGCTAATAAAATGAGTAGAACAATTAAATTTAAATCTAAATTAGACATCATTAGGTGTATTTAGGCGTAGAAATTAAGCTAAATTGTAGCTGTTTTTGAGCGATAAGTAGTGTGATGAATGAAAGATAAGAATAAAAAAATATTTCGGTATAGAATGCTCAACGTTTTATGTTGTTTTAAATTTTAGGTGTTGATTATGTTTTTAGAAAAGATGTTGCAGTCACAAGGCTTTGGTGCACGAAAACATTGTCAGCAACTGATTAAAAATGGCGCTGTCGAAATTGATGGTGTGGTTGTTTTAAATCCTAAAGAAAAATTAAAAATAGAAGGATTAGAGTTTCAGGTTTATGGTGAGAAATATACTTACCGAGAGAAAGTGTATATCGCGCTGAATAAACCGAAAGGCTATGAATGCTCACATCAGGCGACACATCATTTTAGCGTGTTCGATTTATTTGACGATATTTTGCTTAATCGTGGGATTCAATGCGTTGGACGTTTAGATCAAGATACGACAGGTTTACTGTTGTTAACGGATGATGGGCAATTTCTACAAGCTTTAACACATCCGAAAAAGCATGTGCCTAAAGTGTATAAAATGATGACTGTAGATGAAATTACAGATGAGCAAGTTCAGCAATTAGAAGCGGGCGTAGAATTGCGTAATGAAACAGGCATTTTTGCTGCGACAAATGTAACGCGTTTAAGTGCAAATGAATTACAAATGACGGTTCATCAAGGTGTGTATCATCAAGTGAAACGCATGCTTGCTGCTGTGGGGAATAAGGTTGAGAGTTTGCATCGCCAACAAATTGGAAAATTCGACTTAGAAAATCTTGCTGAAGGTGAATGGATTTTTCTAACTGAAGAGCAAATTCAACGTGCAAAGCAACGAGATGAAATCTAACTATAGAAATACTTATAGAAAACAGTAGTCGCTTTTAAATTCTGTATCTTCAACAAAACTCATTTGTTCATATAGTTGATGAGATTCCATATTATTTTTTGAGTTTCTAAGCGAATTCGCAAAGCCTTTTCATCATGTGGAAAATGAATTGCAGTATCAATAAGTTGCTTTGCGATCGATACATCATATGCTTCATGTATAAAAACCATTACATGAAGCATAGTGAATATTTAAAAAATTAAATGAGAAAAATATTTATAAATATGACAATGTTAATTTTTGTCAGAATCGCCTAATAAGGCATTCAGTTCTTCAAATAAATCGCTGTCATCATCGTCTAACATCAGTTCATGATTACTCACTACTGTTTCTGTAGATTCACCATTAGAATGTTTTTGCTCTTGTTTTAGCTTTCTTAACTTAATGAGCTGTTCAAGATTAATATTCTGATTTTCAATAGAAAAGGGGATCGATTTTGTTAGAACGACCTGTTTGAAAAATAAACGAACTGCTTGAGCAGGCGTAATACTAAGCTGTTTAAACACGGCAAATGCTTGTTTCTTTTCTTGGGAATCTAAGCGGATTTGATAAACTTCAGTTTTTCTCATGATTTTTTATAACGGCAAATTACTTAAATTTTAAGCGTTTATTGTAAAGGAACTAAACGTAATTTCAATAAATATACAGTATTTATTTTCACTCATTGTAATGACAAATGAATTACAGTGTCAATTCAAATGAGGATTTAAAGCACAATTGCGTGAATAATATAGGATCTGTAAAAGAAATTTCTTTGGCTAGAAGCTTTAATGGTTGAGAAAAGTCAGTGTCTTTTTTGTGTTGTAGTTGGGGGTAAAATGGATCATTTTTAATGGCAATATCAAGTGAATTTAAGTGAATACGAAGCTGATGTTGCTTTCCTGTTTTAGGTTTTAATTCGTATTTTGCCCATTCACTATTGTGTTCTAGCAAATAAATATTAGTTTCGCTATTTGCTACACCATCAACTACTTTCATCGTATAGAACGGTTCACCTTTTTCCATGCGAAGTTGAATATTTAAAGGGAAATTAAGTTCTTTCTTATATGGTGCGATGGCATGATAAATTTTTTCAACATTTCGTTCTGCAAACATTTGCTGATATGCACCACGACTTTCCACTTTCTTTGAAAATAGAACCACACCTGCCGTTTCTCTATCTAGTCGATGAATAGGGGTTAAAAATTCATTATTGGTTTGTTTTTTTAATCGAACTAACAGAGTTTCTTGTACATATTGTCCTGTTGGACTCATGGTCAGAAAGTGAGGTTTATCGACTACAAGTAAATGTTCATTTTCATATAAAATTTGATGTTCGAATGGCACATGAATTTCATGTGCTAAAAATCGATAATAAAACACATGGGTATCTTCTAAATATGCAGAAGATTGAGTCAGCTTATTGCCAATCGCATCGTAAATTAAGCCATCGTCAAAACGCTGTTGCCATTCAATAGATGAAATATGTTGGAATTCTTGACACAAATATTCGAATACACTGATCGGTGTTGGTTTAATTTTAGGTAAAAAAACCTTACTTGCACTGACACCATTAATCATTGGTGGTGAAAATTCGAGAGCATTCATCATTTAGGCATCAAACTATTTTGTTTCAGTCAAAAATATGGCGTATTAAAATTAGACATTTCGCTACGTTTACATAGGCTTTAAAGCGGTGCGATGCTATCATATTTGTTCTTTTGTTTCATATCGTGAGTATTATGCAGTATTCATTTAATTTACAGTTGAATAGTGAAAATGATACCCAAAATTTAGCGAAAATTTTGGCGTCACATTTTAACAAAGGTGTGGTTTATTTGATTGGTGATTTAGGTGCAGGTAAAACCACGCTCACGAGATACTTATTGCAAAGTATGGGACATCAAGGTTCTGTGAAAAGTCCAACATATACATTGGTTGAACCTTATAATATTTCAGGAAAAGATGTTTTTCATTTCGACTTATATCGTTTGAACGATCCATACGAGTTAGAACTCATGGGGATTCGTGATTATTTAGAAACTGAAAATGCTTTATTTTTATTTGAATGGCCATCGAAAGGTGGTGAAGAAATTCCTGAAGCGGAACTAATTATTAATATTGAAAAATCTGAAGATGAATTGACACGTTCTGTGACATTAACATCGTCATCTTCTGAATTACAACAAGCCTTGGAGAGCGCTTTTAAGCATGCGTGATGAATTAAGCGTACGTCGTATTCGAACCCTCAATCCTGCATTAGCCAACCAAATTGCAGCAGGTGAAGTGATTGAACGTCCTGCATCGGTAGTTAAAGAATTACTAGAAAATTCCATAGATGCTGGTGCTACTGAGCTCATCATTCGTATTGAGCAAGGCGGAAGTACGCTTATAGAAATTATGGATAACGGCAAAGGCATTCATCCCGATGATTTGTCCTTAGCTGTTATGCGTCATGCAACAAGTAAAATCCAGACTTCGGACGATTTACACGCGATTGTCAGCTTAGGTTTCCGTGGTGAGGCTTTGGCTTCAATTGCTGCTGTATCGCGCTTAACCTTAACCAGTAGCCAAAATGATGATGGTATCGGTTATCAGGTTGAAGTCAACGGAACAGCTTTTGATCATCAAGAAATTCAGGCTGTTGCAACACAAAAAGGCACACATATTCGTGTGCAAGATTTATTCTTTAATGTACCTGCACGTCGAAAATTTTTAAAAAAGCCGGGTACTGAATTTAGTCATATTGAAGAAATTGTTCGTCGTTTAGCGCTTACGCATTTCGATATTCGTTTTGTGCTTGAACACAATAACGCGGTGAAACTGAACTTACCTATCGCAGATAGTGGCGAACTTCGTTATCAGCGTGTGCAACAATTATTGGGTCGTGCATTTACAGAAAATGCCTATTGGATAGATTCCGACAGTATTTCAATGCGTTTAACAGGGTGGTTGGGGCATCCATCCGATGCACGTTCGCAAGCAGATTTGCAATATCTATATGTGAATGGTCGTATTGTAAAAGACAAAACTATCTCTCATGCGTTGCGTATGGCTTATGATGGAATTTTGCATGGACATCAACATGCAGCTTATTTGCTGTTTTTGGAAGTTGAACCTGAAAATATTGATGTAAACGTACATCCAACTAAACATGAAATTCGTTTTTTAAATCAGCGTGAAGTACATGAATTTGTGCGTCATTATGCAAAAACAACTTTAGCTCAATTTCAAACAGCTACAGCAGATTTGTCTTCTGCAATGAAATTAGATGCTGCTGAACAGGCACAACCTTATCAAGCGCAGCCACGTTATCAAGAGCAGTTTCAGCTTCATAAAGACCAAACATCAGAAGCGACACAGCCTCAAGTTTCTACAGAATTATTAACTGAATTTAATGCAAGTCAGCCTACAGTTCATTATGCACAGCAAAATAATCACTCTTATGCAGGCTCGCAACAACTCAATAACGTACTTAAAACCTATTTAGCACCGTTACGTGAAAATATAGATTCGTCATCTTCAGATCATGAATTAAGTAGTTTTGATACATCGCCAAAAGTAGATGAGCATCCATTGGGTATCGCGATTGCACAACTTCATGGTATTTACGTACTTGCGCAAAATACTGAAGGTTTAATTATTGTTGATATGCATGCGGCACATGAACGCATTGTTCTGCAACAAATGAAATCTGCTTGGGATAAGCCTGAGTTTTGGACATCACAACAATTACTTATTCCTAAAGTCATTCATATTAGTCGTATGCAAGCGATGCGTATTGATGATCTTAAAGATCAGTTGTCACGTTTAGGGCTTGATATCGATCAATATGGTGATGAAAAAGTGATTGTGCGAGGTGTGCCTGCAATTTTGCATAAAGCAGATTTTGATGCGCTTATTCCTGAATTATTAAATGATTTAGATCCAAATGATGAAGCACAAGCTTTACTGCAAAAACGAGATCAAATTTTGGCAGGTATGGCCTGTCATAGTGCTGTTCGTGCGCATAGATTATTAAGTTTGTCTGAAATGAATGCATTGCTTCGTCAAATGGAACAAACCGAATTTGCAAGTCAATGTAATCATGGTCGTCCAACTTGGCGTGCATTCCCATTGGCTCAATTAGATAAACTTTTTGCTCGAGGAGAGTAGTTGTACATGTCAAATCAATTGCCGGTCATCAATTTAATGGGACCTACTGCAAGTGGTAAAACCGCTTTGGCATGTGAACTATATGAAAGAGGTGGTTTCGAGCTTATCTCCGTCGATTCTGCGCTTGTTTATCAAGATATGGATATTGGTACTGCAAAACCCACAAAAGCCGAACAAGAGCAGTATCCTCATCATCTGATTGATATTATTTCACCATTGGAAGTGTATTCGGCTGCACAATTTGTAGATGATGCCTCTTTATTGATTGATCAAATACATGCAAAGGGTAAAACGCCTATTTTGGTGGGTGGGACAATGCTGTATTTCAAAGCTTTACTTGAGGGGCTTTCAAGCAATTTGCCGAATGCAGATCAAGCAATTCGAGATGAGATTGAGGCGAAAGCAGAAAGCGAAGGTTGGGATACTGTTTATGCGGAATTATGTGCTGTAGATGCATTGGCAGGGCAAAAATTTAACGTGAGTGACAAGCAACGAATTATTCGTGCATTGGAAGTTTATAAGCTTACAGGGCAGCCAATTACACAATTGCAAGCAGAACAACCTAAAAATTTACCATATCGTTACAATTTTCATAACTACGCATTGATGCCTGATCGTGTAGAATTGCATAAGCGAATAGAGCAACGTTTAAAAATAATGTGGGATATCGGTTTTTTGAGTGAGGTTAACTTCTTAATTGAAAAATACGATTTAAATGAAAATTTACCTTCAATGCGTTCTGTTGGTTATCGCCAAGTATTAGAATTTCTTAAAAATTGTGACCAATCTCACACTAAGATCGTGGAGATGGAAGATAAAGCTTTATTCGCGACACGACAACTTGCAAAACGTCAATATACTTGGTTGCGTTCTTTGCAAAAAACGCATGAAATTCAAACATTCTGTACAGTAAAGCAAGCACAAGAAGACTTGCGAAACTGCTACGATTAAAGCAGAATTTACACGCTATCTTTTTTATAATTTTTAATTGAAAAATAAAGATAGCTTTTGCGCTGATATTTTTAAAATTTTTTGGAGTTATAACATGTCTAAAGGTCAAACGTTACAAGATCCGTTCTTAAATTCTCTCCGTAAAGAACGCATTCCAGTTTCTATTTTTCTTGTAAATGGTATTAAATTACAAGGTCATATCGAGTCTTTTGACCAATATGTTGTTTTATTAAAAAATACAGTAAGCCAAATGGTTTACAAACACGCTATTTCAACAGTTGTTCCTGCACGTAATCCACGTCCTGCTGGTGCTCCTGCTGGTGCTCAAGGCGCTGCTGGTTTTGGTGGTGGTCAAGGCGCTGGCTTTGGTGGTCAAGGCGCTGGCTTTGGTGGTCAAGGTGCTGGCTTCGGTGGTCAAGGTGGCTTTGGTGGTCAAGGTGGTTTCGGTGGTCAAGGTGGCTTCGGTGGTCAAGGTGGCTTCGGTGGTCAACAAGGCGGCTTTGGCGGTCAACAAGGTGGCTTCGGTGGTCAAGGTGGCTTCGGTGGTCAAGGTGGCTTTGAAGCTGGCGAAACTAAATTTGATGATGCTCAAGAAGACGAAAACAATCGTTAATCTTTGAGTTATAAAAAAGCCTCTCAATTGAGAGGCTTTTTTTTGATTTTAAAATCTTAAAAGAACGATGAAAAAGAGCGCCAAATATTTAGCGCTCTTTTTATATTATTTACCGTTATTTTTGCGGTCTAATTTCGGATCTTTGATATCAACGAAAGCATTGTTACGAGTTTCTCTTAACCAGCTATCTAATTCGGTATCAAATTGGCGTTCACCTAATATTTGACGAGCCATGCGTTCTTGATATTGGTTTGTCATATCTTGTTGGCGTGTATTAGTGACTTCTAAAATGTGCCAACCAAATTGTGTTTGGAATGGCTCACTGATTTGTCCTTTTGGTGTGCTTTTCATCTTCGCTTCAAATTCAGGAACCATTACACCTGGCGTTACCCAACCAAGACTTCCGCCATCACGTGCAGAGCCTGTGTCATTAGAAAATGTTGATGCAAGTACAGCAAAGTCTTCGCCTGCTTTTAAGCGCTTGTAAAGGCTATCAATGGTTTGTTTTGCATTTTCAGGGCTAACCACTTCAGATGGCTGAATTAAGATGTGACGCGTTTGGTATTGCGGAATAATGGCTTTTTGTTCACTTGATTTACGATCAATTAATTTCAAAATGTGAATGCCATCTTGAACGCTAATTAAATCTGTCGTTTGACCAACTTCAAGTGGACTTACACGAGCAGCTAATTCAGCAGGAATAGCAGACAGGCTTCTGAAGCCCATATCTGCACCTTCAACCTTAACGCCATTAGTTGAGAACTGTTTTGCAATCGCATTGACATCATTATTGTTGCTGAATTCTTTGCGTATTTGCTGTGCTACATTTTGTGTGTCGCCAGTACCTGATACACGTAAATGAAGTACATGTACTTGGTTGCCAAGTGCTGCTTGACCTTGTGATGTTTTTAAGAAGTTTTCTACATCTTTGTCACTGATTTTAATACGTGACATTACCACTTGTTGGCGTAAGCGGTTAATTGCTAAATCTTCTGCAACACGATTACGAACTGCTGCGTACATACCTGCTTGTTGAGCATCTAACTTTTGTTGGAATGCTGCTAAAGTTTTAATGCCAGATTGACTTGCAATGCTAAGTACAGCGTCGTTTAATGCTTTTTCATCTGGCTTGATGTTGAAACGGGCAACTTGTTCAAGTTGCGCCTGACGTATAATAAGTTGCTCTAATGCTTGTTGTTCTAACACATTTTGCGGAGGTAACTCTTGTTTTTGTGCTTGGAAGCGTCGTTGAATTTCAGCAACGCTTTGAGCTAAATCACTTTTTAAAATAACACCGTTATCGACAACAGCTACAACTTCATCTGAATTTTGTGCAAATGTTGGTGCTGCAAATGAAATACTTAATGCTAAAGCGCTGGCTTTAAATAATAATTTTATCTGTGTCGTCTTCATTAACGTTGTGTCCAAGATTGATTTACTTTATTAAATCCTAAAATACGGTTTTCTAGTAAAGATGCAAGTTTATTATTGAAACCACCAAGTCCTTTAAATGTGACCTCAGCCATTACAGCGCGGTTCGCTTTAACATCTGGTGAATTTACATTATCTAAATCGTTATAGTATGAGCGGCCATATACTGAAATGCCCCAACAACAAGACTCATAGTTGATACCTAATAAGAGATCTCTCGTTACACGGTTATCAATATCGTATTGTGCATGACCTAAAATACGCCAATTATTGTGTATTGGTTGAACAAAAGAGGCAACGACTTGGTCGTAGGCATCTTGTCGATCACCAAGATCTTTGCGGTAAATGTAGCCTAAACTGTAGAGTTGACCTTGTTCCGTACCATAGAATGCATTCACGTTATATTGTGAATTGTCACCATTTGATAGCCATGAACTATTCGCGCTTACACTAAAGTTTTGGGTTAGTTGGCTAGAAAGACTAACCACTGGGCCTGTTCGTTTTTGACTGTCAAATTGATCGTAAGTGCCATCTAAGCTCACTCGACGATCTTCAAAGAAAAAGCTTTGACCAACACTTGCGCGTAAGCGTTCTAATCCAACTTGGTCAAATAAGCTGTAGCTAAGACCAAGAGATGCAAAGTTATTGTCTTCTAAGCGGTCATGACCATAGAAGCGGTTAGGGCTAAATAATTGATCGTAACCAATAGATGCAGATACAGAATCGAAATTAGGGTTTCCTAATTGATTCTTGTATGGTGCATATGCATAAAATGCACGAGGTGAAAGCGTTTGTAGATATTTGCCTTCTTTTTCGAAAAGTAAGCCAGCATCTAAAGTAAATTGTGGCACTGTTACAGAAATGTTTTGATTGTCACTGGTTGAGTTTTCAGCGTTAAACCTATCTTTTGTATCTTTATCGAAGAAAGTATTAATGTTTCGAATAGATGCAGCAGGGCGAATATACGACCATTGATTACTGTAGTTGTAACGTACGGTGAAGTCGTTATAAATTCGAGTACCACTTGGTTCTGCTGTGTCTGCAAAGTCCGAAATATCTTTTTGGAAATATGCGGTATCGTTATTAAACTCAACTTGGAAACCTTGTGGATTGCCTGTTTTGTAGTTTAATAAAAATTGCGGTAAGCGCGCATAAGGACGGTCTTTATCTTTAACAGTAGGATCGAGTGTTTGGAAGTCTTCTACTTTTAACTTTGCTTTAAGCCCAGGAATACCATTGCTGTAATTTAATTCCCACGCACGACGCAAGTTAAGATCTGTACGAGAATCGGGATTATTGTTTAAGTCAGCAAAATAGTCTTTATCAGAAGCATAGTTGTATTCTGCTTTTGTAGAGAACTGTTTGTTAATTTGCCAAAAGTGTTCAAAGTGAAATTCTTTACGATCTTCATCATTATACTTTTTGTCAGATCCAAGGAAGCCACCACTCAATAAACCTGAACCAAAACCTTCTGTTAAATAACGGAATTGGCCTTGGAACATTGCACCACGGTCACTAATGTAGCGAGGCGTAATGGTTGCATCATAATTAGGCGCAAGGTTTAAATAAACAGGAACACCAAGTTCCAAACCACCATTATTGGTAAAGCCAAATGTTGGCGTTAAAATACCTGTAGTACGACGGTCATCAATTGGGAAGTTGAAATAAGGAACGGCTAAAACGGGCACATTTTTCACGTAAAGCTTTGTACCTTTGGTTTCACCGCGTCCAGTTTCTTGGTTAATTTTAATTTCTTTGGCTTTAATATTCCAAGTTGGTGCTTCATTTGGTGGGCAAGTGGTGTAGCTTGCATTATTCAGCACAGTAATATTATTGGACGTTCTAGAAATTTTTTCAGCACTACCATGTGCGTGCTGTGTTTCTGAAATATATAAGCTATTGCTTAAATCACCTTGTTGGGTCTTTAAGTTGTAATTGATTTCATCACTTTGAGAAAGTAGACCACCTTGAGCCATTTGCACATTGCCTTTTGCATGTGCAAAAGTTTGTGTCTTATCAATGGTTACTTCATTGGCATTAATTAAACGACCTTGTTGTTCTATTACAACATTGCCTTCTAAAATTGAATCGCCATTTGGGTTGTAATGACCGTAGTCGGCAGTAACTGTTGAACTATCTGTGCTTGTATCTCTAGACTTTGTTCCTGGCGTAATAGGTGTAACCCACGTACCTTGGCAAAATCCAGAGCTTAGCTTGCCATTTTGGCGTTGCTGCGCTTCAGGTGAAGATTTATCTACATAATACTGTTCGAAAAATTGTTGACCTGAATAAACGTCTTTTATTGCAGTTTTTAATTGTTCATTTGTAGAAGATGATGTGCTATCTGCTGATGAAGCATAACTCGTGACAGTGCTGCCACATAAAAGGGTTAAGATCGCAGTCGCTAAAGGATTAAATTTAAACTGATGCTTCATTTGTCTCATTAACCAAGAATGCTTAATCGCAATTAATTATTGTCGCATCATAGAGAAAAAGTTTATAAGTGGCTACACTTAATACTTCAAAAAACTCTGCCTGTCTTAGAATTTATTGCAAATGAATATACAACGCGAACAATTGATACAATCATGGATTACATCTGTACTCGGTTCAGATCAATTTGAAATTAATTATTTAGCAGGCGATGCAAGCTTCCGTCGTTATGCACGAATCCAGTTTAATCATAAAACATTTATGCTGATGGATGCACCTCCTGATAAAGAAGATTGTGCACCTTTTGTGACAATTGATGAGTTTTTTCATCAAAATGGGGTGCGAGTACCGCATATTATTGCTAAAGATTTAACTCAAGGCTTCTTGCTATTAGAGGACTTTGGCGATGTTTTACTTTCTACACTGCTTAATAATGAAACCGTAGATACCTATTACGAACAAAGTTTTAAACAGTTAATCCAATTACAACAAATCGACGGATTATCAAAATTTCCTGAATATTCATATGAAAAGCTTATTTCTGAAATGGAATTGCTTACAGATTGGATGCTGCCATCATTACAAATTAAGCCAACATCAGATGAAATTGCACTCATTAAACGTACATTTGCCATTTTATCCAATGCTGCTGTTGCTCAACCTCAGGTGATTGTTCATCGTGATTATCACAGCCGTAATTTAATGAAAATTGAAGGTGAAACCGATTTAGGGGTTATTGATTTTCAAGATGCTGTAATTGGTGCAGATACTTACGATTTAATTTCGATTACACGTGATGCTTATGTGCAATGGAATGCGGATCGTGTTTATTCGTGGTTTAAAGTTTTTTATGACATGCTGCCAGAAGCATCAAAAGAAAATCGTGATTTTGAGCAATTTAAAAAAGATGCAGATTTCATGGCGGTTCAACGTCATCTTAAAATTTTAGGTATTTTTGTGCGTTTATTTGAACGTGATGGAAAATCTGGATATTTAAAAGATTTACCGCGTGTAATGTGGTATTTAATTGAAGAAAGTAAAGCATATGATGAACTTAAGCCATTTATGCAATTTATTGAAGAAAAAGTGATGCCTAAATTTGAAGAAAAATATGGCAAATATGAGGTTGTTGCATAAATGAAAGCGATGATTTTGGCCGCAGGATTGGGAAATCGTATGCGACCATTAACCCTTTATAAGCCAAAACCATTATTGGAAGTAGGTGGAAAGCCTTTAATTGTTTGGCATATTGAAAAACTTAAAAGCATTGGTGTAACTGAAATTATTATTAATTCTGCATGGTTGGCGAATGTGCTGATTGGTGCATTAGGTGATGGTTCACAGTTTGGCGTAAAAATTCTTTGGACGCGTGAAGAAGAAGGGTTGGAAACTGCGGGTGGAATTATCAATGCTTTACCATTACTAGGTTCTGAGCCTTTTATTTTGGTCAATGGTGATGTTTGGACAACGTTTGATTTTACTGATTTACTGAATGTTGACCTAAAAGATGATTTGGCTCATTTGGTATTTGTGCACAATCCAGAGCAACATCCTAAAGGTGATTTCACTTTAAAAGATGGACGTGCATACACATTTGATCAAAATATTGATGGTGATAATCTGACATTTAGTGGTGTTTCAGTGATTCATCCCAAAATGTTTGATGGTTTAGAAAACGGAAAACGTCCTTTAGCACCACTTTTGAAAGAGGCGATGTTAAATGGCAAAATTTCTGCTGAAAAAATGCAAGCAGCATGGGTTGATGTTGGTACTCCAGAGCGTTTAGCTGCTTTGGACTTGCAAATTAGACAAGGCTTATACGCTTAAATGAATATTCACTAAGCACATGCTACTGTGCCTTAGTGGATAAATCGGTATACTTCCACTTAATTTAATCGAGTTGTTATTTCATATGCATACGTTTTATCAAGAATTAAAGCAAGGTAGTCAGGCTTTAGGTTTAGAGCTGAGTGAAGAGGCTTTAAATTTATTACTTCAATACCAAGACGCTTTGGTGTTGTGGAATAAAGCATATAATTTAACGGCAATTCGTGATCCGAAAGAAATGTTGGTGAAACATCTTTTGGATAGTTTAAGTATCTTGAATGATCTTCCTAAAGGTCGTTTATTGGATATTGGTACGGGTGGTGGTATGCCGGGTATGATTATTGCCTTGTGTCAACCTGAACGTGAATGCGTTTTGCTCGATTCAAACGGTAAAAAAATTCGCTTTTTAAAGCAATTTATTGCAGATTTAAAACTAAAAAATGTGATTGCAGTGCAAACACGTGTAGAAAATGAAGAAAGCATTGAAGAATTAGGTAAGTTCGATGTCATTACAAGTCGTGCTTTTGCATCATTAACAGACTTTGTTAATGCATCAACGCCATTTATGCATGAAAAAAGTATTATTGCTTCAATGAAAGGTTTAGTTCCAGAAGAAGAAATTATTGCGTTAAAAGAAGAGTTTAGTTGTGACATCATTGCTTTGAAAGTGCCAAGATTAGATGAGCAACGTCATTTACTTTTATTAAATCGTATTTAATTTTCAAAGGATTGGGGAAACTTATGGCACAAATTATTGCGATTGCGAACCAAAAAGGTGGCGTAGGGAAAACCACGACTGCAGTAAATTTAGCCGCATCTTTAGCCGTATTAAAAAAACGTGTACTCCTTGTGGATATGGATTCACAAGGGAATGCCACTATGGGTTCAGGCGTTCAAAAGAATGATCTTTTATATTCAGTAACAGATGTTTTGTTAGGTGAAGTACCCATTGAAACTGCAATTGCAAAGTCTGAAGTAGGCTATAAAGTTTTAGGTTCAAACCGTGACTTAGCAGGTGTTGAACTTGCAATTGCTGAACAAGACGGTCGTGAATTTATTTTGCGTGACGCTTTAAAAGAAGTTGAAAGTTCATTTGATTATATTATTGTAGATTGTGCGCCAAGTTTAAGCCTTATTACTGTAAATGCTTTATCAGCAGTACAGGGTGTATTGATTCCAATGCAATGTGAATACTATGCATTGGAAGGTTTGGCGGATCTAACTCAAACTATTGATCGTATTCAGCAAGCTTTAAATCCAGAGTTAGAAATCATTGGTGTATTACGTACAATGTATGATGCGCGTAGTGCTTTAACAAAAGATGTATCAGAAGAATTATCACAATATTTTGGAAAAAAACTATACGACACTGTAATTCCGCGTAATATTCGTTTAGCGGAAGCGCCAGCACATGGTTTACCTATTATTTATTTTGAAAAAAGTTCAAAGGGTGCGGTTGCATATTTAAATCTTGCAGCTGAGATGTTAAAGAAAAGCAAAGTTAAAAAAGGAAGTAAAGCATGACCACAAAAAAACGCGGATTAGCTAAGGGTCGTGGTTTGGATGCCTTACTTGGGTCAATCCAAAAAGAAAAATTGCAACTTGAGGCTCAAGCGATCGATCATGGTCAGCTCAAACAGATAAATGTTCATTTATTAAAACGTGGCGAATATCAGCCACGTCGTTTTATCAATGAGCAAGATTTACAAGAGTTAGCAGCATCTATTGAAAAACATGGTGTGATGCAACCCATTGTGATTCGTCCGATGGAAGATGAAAAACATCCCTATGAAATTATTGCAGGTGAACGTCGTTGGCGTGCAGCGCAACTTGCAGGTTTAACAGAAATTCCTGCCATTGTTCGCGACTTAACGGATCAAGTTGCAATTGCATTGGCATTAATTGAAAACATTCAACGCCAAGATTTAAACCCAATTGATCAAGCAATGGCTTTGCAGCGTTTTCATGATGAGTTTGGTTTAAGCCATCAAGAAATTGCAGAAACTGTGGGTAAAGCTCGTACAACGGTGAGCAATTTACTGCGTTTATTGTCACTTGCAGATGCTGTAAAAGATTTTATGCAACAAGGCTTGCTTGATATGGGGCATGCGCGTGCAATTTTGACTTTAAAGGCAAAAGATCAACTTAAAGTGGCAGAGATTGTCATTGAGAAAAGTTTATCGGTTCGTCAAACTGAGCAACTTGTTCGTGATTTAAATGCACCGAAAACTGAAAAGACAAAGCAAGATGTTTCACATGATATTCAGCAATTAACACAGCAGTTATCTGAGCGATTCAGTGCTGATGTTAAAATTGATTATAATAAACAAGGCAAAGGAAAGCTTGTGATTAACTATCATTCACTCGATGAACTCGATGGTATTTTGAATATTTGTTTAGCTAAATAACAGATCGCTTTTATTGTTTACATTCTTTTATTTGTTTTTAGTTTGAGAATATAAAAGGTAGATGAAAGAAGTTGAGTGCGGTTTTTGATTTATTGGGGAAAATCAAATGTGGGAATTGGTAAAAGCAGGTGGCTGGTTAATGCTGCCTTTGGTTTTGTGTTCAATCTTTACCGTGGCAATTACAATAGAGCGCTTTATCCGATTAAAAAAAGCACTTATTTTACCAAATCCTATTTTGCTTAAAGTTGGGCAAAGTTCGGAAACTGTTGTACAACAGTTGAAACAATCAACGACTTTAAAAAATAGTACATTAGGTCGAATTTTTTTAGCAGGCTATCAAAGTAAAAATAAGTCGTCTGAATATGTTCGTGCGCAAATGGAAGTAACAGCATCGCAAGAAATTAGTTACCTAGAAAAAAACATTAATTTTTTGGGGACTTTAAGTGCGGTTGCACCTTTGCTTGGTTTGCTTGGAACAGTATTGGGGATTATTGAGTCTTTTTTGGTGATTGATTTAGGCACAAATAGTAATCCAACACTCATGATTCCTGGTGTTTCAAAAGCCTTAATTACAACAGCAGCAGGTATGTTTATTGCGATTCCTGCTTTGTTTGCATATCGTTATTTTCAAAGATTGGTTCAGGAATATATTGCTGAATTAGAACAACAAGCGACGTTATTTCATGCTGGACTTTTTGTCGAGAAATTGACAAATGAAGACCTTGATAAAGTAAGCTAAGGTGAGCCTATGAAATTTAAACGTTCACAGGTTGAAGATATTCACATAAACTTAACGCCAATGATCGATTGTTTGTTGTTTATTTTGGTTTTTTTGCTTTTATCTACAACATTTAATCAAATGAGTCGTATGAATTTAACCTTGCCTGATGCACAAGGCGTACCACCAAAACAATACGACCACAAAATTGAAGTTGTTGTTGATGCTTCAGGACATTATTCTGTTAATGGTCAAGCACTTTCAACAAATGAAGTTGCTGATTTAAATACAGCAATCAAACAAATTTCGAATGATCGTCGAGATTTAATGTTTGTTATTGCAGCCGATGCGAAAGCAACTCATCAAGATGTGATACGCGTGATGGATGTTGCGGGTCAGCTTGGTTTTGTTAATATTAATATTAGTACAAAAGTACCAACCCGAGGTTATTAGTGAAGCCAGATGTTCAGGTTTATCGTCGTTTGCTTAAATATTTAGTCCCATTTTGGGGGCTCGCTATTGTTGTGTTTATTGGTTTCTCAATTAGTGCATCAACTGAAGTTGCTGTTGCTAAATTGTTAGAAAAAATCATTAATGCAATTCAGCATCGAGATACAAGCTTTACCACAATATTTCCATTGCTTGTGGTGGGTTTGGTTTTCTTTCGTGGCTTAGGACAATATATTGGTGGTTACTACACAGCAGTTATTTCTAGGCATTTGGTTTTCAATGTGAGACAAGAAGTTTTTGCGAAAATTTTACGTCTTCCATCTCAATATTTCTTAGACAATACCAGTGGTCATATTACCGCTAAAATCATGTTTAACGTTGAGCAGCTCACTGCGGCAACGACAGAGTCACTAAGAACAGTGGTTCAACAAGGTTTAATTACATTAGGTTTGCTTGGTTTCTTAATTTATACCAACTGGCGCTTAACTTTATGTATTTTGATTTTTGCTCCGCTTATTGGTTTTCTTATTCGTAAAGCGGGTAAGCGCATGCGTAAGCTTTCTATCCTTGTGCAAGACACAATGGGTGATGTAAACCATGTTGTGCAAGAAACGGTAAGTGGTAATGTTGTTGTGAAAGGCTTTGGTGGTCAAAGTTATGAACATGAACGCTTTAAATGGCATTCAATGGAAAATTTACGTCGTGGTTTAAAAATGACGGCAATTGCTCAACTGAATAGCCCTGTTGTTCAGCTTTGTATGTCTATGGCGATGGGTATTATTATTTGGATTGCGTTGCGCCCTGAAATTTTACGTGACATTTCAGCGGGTGAATTTGTTGCTTATATCACTGCTGCGGGTATGTTAAGTAAACCAATTAAAGCATTAACTGAAGTGAATGAAAAAATGCAGCGTGGTTTGGCTGCAGCACATTCTGTATTTGAGCTTTTAGACATGGAAGAAGAGGGAAATACAGGAACACTTACTCCAAAATTAAAAGGTAATGTTCATTTTAATAACGTAAATATGAGTTATTCAGATGGACATAATGCAATTAAAAATTTCACATTAGATATTAAAGCTGGTGAAACTGTTGCGCTTGTAGGGCGTTCAGGTGCGGGTAAATCATCATTGGTGAATTTGCTTGTACGCTATCAAGAAATATCGTCTGGCAGTTTAATGCTTGATGAGTATGATATTCATGATATTGAGTTAAATAACCTTAGAACACAAATTTCAATGGTAAATCAGCAAGTTGTATTGTTTAACCGTACAGTGCGCGAAAACATCGCTTATGGACAGCTTGAAGGAGCAAGTGATGAAGATGTCATTGCTGCTGCAAAAGCCGCTTATGCACATGATTTCATTATGGCACTGCCTGAAGGTTATAACACAGAGCTTGGTGCACAAGGTTTGAATTTATCAGGTGGTCAACGTCAACGTATTGCTATTGCTCGTGCCATTCTTAAAAATGCGCCAATTCTTATTCTAGATGAAGCAACAAGTGCTCTTGATAATGAATCTGAATACTTTATTCAGCAGGCATTTGATGCCGCTATGCAAGACCGAACCACCATTGTGATCGCGCATCGCTTATCTACAATTGAAAATGCAGATCGTATTGTTGTAATGGATCAAGGTTCGATTTTAGAAAGTGGTACACATTTAGAATTACTTGCACAAAAAGGCACGTATTTCCAATTACATCAACGTAATTTTGAGGAATAAAGTATAAATGTCGGTTGCACAATTTATTCAGGATGCTTGGAATAAACAAGCGAAGTGGTTAATTGTGTTCCGACCACTTTCTATTTTATACCGCTCAGTTTCCATGCTTAATCATAAATTATATCAAGCGGGAATTAAGTCCTCATATACAGCACCTGTGCCTGTAATGGTGATTGGTAATATTACGGTAGGTGGTAGTGGTAAAACTCCATTACTCATACATTTGGTTGACTATCTAGAGTCAATAAATATTCGCGTTGGTGTCATTAGTCGTGGTTATGGTGGTAAAGGTCCTTTTCCTGCTTATGTAGATGTAAATTCTGAACCCAATGAAGTTGGGGATGAGCCATGTCTCATTGTTCAATCTACAGCTGTTCCAATGGTGGTTGGAGCAAATAGACAAGAAAATATTGAATTATTGCTATCTAGACATGAACTAGATTTAATTATTAGTGATGATGGTTTACAACATTATGCGTTAAATCGCCAATTAGAATGGATTGTTTTAGATAATAACCGTGGTTTAGGTAATGAAAAAATTCTGCCAGAAGGTTATCTTCGAGAGCCAAAAAGTCGCTTAGACACCGCAACAGTCATTGAGCATGCGGCACATCCACAATCTCATTTAAATATGCATTTAGAAGTTTCATCTCCATATTTATTAAATGCAAAAACCGATACTTTATTTGATATCAATCAAGACTATTACGCTGTTGTAGGTATTGGTTATCCACAACGTTTTTATAAAACCCTTCAATCTTTAGGGATCACGCAATTTCAATGTCATGAATTTCCAGATCATCATGATTATGAAATTCAAGATTTACAATTTGAAGATGCCAATCCAATTATTACCACAGAAAAAGATGCAGTAAAGCTATTGCCACTTTTGAAAAAAAATCCAAATTTTAAACGTGAAATTTGGGTGATACCTGTAGAAGCAGTATTAAGTACGCCATGTTATGCGTTGTTGAATGATCAGCTTAAAGAGCTGGGCATTCAAATTCATTAAGGTCAAAATATGAAACACATTGTTATTCCTGCTCGTTTTGCAAGCTCTCGTCTTCCAGGTAAGCCACTCCTTGAAATTCATGGTCGACCGATGATTTTACGTGTGGTTGATCAAGCAAAAAAAGTCGAAGGTTTTGATGATTTGTGTGTTGCAACAGATGATGAACGAATTGCTGAAATTTGTCGTGCAGATGGTGTGGATGTGGTTTTAACCTCTAGTGGCCATCCATCTGGTACAGACCGTTTAAGTGAAGTTGCACGTATTAAAGGTTGGGCGAGTGAAGATATTATTGTAAATGTACAAGGTGATGAGCCACTTTTACCTGCCAAATTGGTGAAGCAAGTTGCTCAATTGTTGGTAGATCAACCTACAAGTTCAATGTCGACATTGTGTGAACCTATTTCTCATCTTGAAGAATTTAAACGTGACAGCATCGTAAAAGTAGTGATGTCTAAGCACAACCAAGCTTTGTATTTTAGCCGTGCAACAATTCCTTATGATCGTGATGGTGCGAGAAATACTGAGCAAAAATTGCATGATCAGGCCTTTCGTCATTTAGGTTTATACGCATATCGTGTACAACTTTTAAAAGAATATGTGACTTGGGATATGGGTGCTTTAGAGCGTTTGGAAAGTCTTGAGCAATTACGTGTTTTGGAAAATGGACATAAAATTGCGATTGCCGTTGCAGAAGCGAATTTACCTCCTGGTGTTGATACTCAAGAAGATTTAGATCGTTTAAATGCGATGGATGTTTCTGCTTTTCTATAATTTAGGGATTTAACATGCAAGAACAGCGTGGGCAAGTGTATCCATGGCAACAACAAGTTTGGGAAAACTTAACATCACGCTTTCCTAAAATTGGTCATGGCTTGCTTTTTTATGGCAAAAAAGGCTGTGGTAAAGAGGCATTTGCGCAACAATTTCTTGCATGGGTTTTATGTCTGAATAGACATGAAAAAAATGAGCCGTGTGGCACATGTGGGAGTTGTTTATGGCTAAAAGCAGATACACATCCTAACTATGTGTATATTTCTACAGATGAAGATAATAAAAAGCAAAATGCCAAAATAAAAATTGAAAAGGTTCGAGACTTACAACCGTTTGTGCAACAAACTGTAGATGGTTGGCGTGTGATTGTGATTGAGCCGGCAGAAGCGCTTAATATGGCATCATCAAATGCGCTTCTAAAAACCTTAGAAGAGCCAGGTGAGCGAACAATTCTTATTTTGTTGGCAGATCATTACTTGAAATTGCCTGCAACTATTCGAAGCAGATTGCAGCATTTTGCTTTAGATCGTATTGAAGAGAGTCAAACCACTCAATTTTTACTTGAAAATTTAGTAGAAGATTTACAACCCAAAATTCCATTACTAATGAATCTATCGAACCAAATGCCTTTATTTGCATTGGAATTGGCGGAAAAAGAGTGGGTTGTTAAACGTGATTTATTTATTCAAGATTGGCAAAGATTGGTTATGCAAAAGAACAT
The DNA here is from genome assembly GCF_009372215.1 of Acinetobacter portensis. GTDB lineage: Bacteria > Pseudomonadota > Gammaproteobacteria > Pseudomonadales > Moraxellaceae > Acinetobacter > Acinetobacter portensis. Next base: position 39,623 of record NZ_LWRV01000035.1, read on the forward strand.
GCCTTTGGCCATTGCGAGTAAGTGGAATAAAGAGCTAAGTTTTACAGATTTTACGCAAATGTTTGAATATCTTTTAGCAGATTTAATTTGTGTTAAGTTGGATCAACAAATTAAAAATATTGATTTGAATTTTACTGTTTTAGCCGAGCAATATTCACTAGAAACACTATTTACGATATATTCAGAATTACAACAAGCAAAAAAACTCACCTTGCAGAATGTGCAAGGTAATTTAGTTATCGATCAACTTTGTATTAAATTAATGAATATTTAGGGGAACAATATGCAACCACGTGGCGGTATTATCCAAGCAAATATTGTAGATAAAGACATGCTGTACCAGAGTTATATGCCTTACGTTGTAGGTGGTGGATTGTTTATTCCATCGAAACAAGCTGTAAAAATGGGAGAAGAAGTTTTTGTTTTGGCAACATTGCCTGAACAATCTCAGAAAATTCCACTTACAGGTAAGGTGATTTGGATTTCTCATAAGCAAAATGGCATCAAATTACAAGGTTTTGGTATTCAGTTAACAGGCGAAAAGGGTGTTTTTTATAAGTCTGAAGCAGAAAAAATGCTTGCAGGGTTTAAAGCTGTAGGTCGTAATAGTTACACTATGTAATTCAAATTATTTTAGGAAGTTATCGTGTTTGTAGATACTCATTGCCATTTAACGATGTTGGATTTAACACCTTATGATGGACAGTTAGATTTAGCTTTGGCACAAGCCCGTGAAGCGGGTGTATCCAAATTTATGGGTATCTCAGTCGATTTAGATGATCATATTGAGCTTGCTAAAATTGCAGCTCGTCATGATGATGTTGGTTATACGGTTGGTGTACATCCGTGTGAAGATCCTGCAGTAATGGCACGTGCAACAACAGAACACTTAATTGAGCTGGCACAAGCAGATAAAGTTTGGGCAATTGGTGAAACAGGTCTAGATTATTTTCATAGCACGGAATTTGTTGCAGAACAAAAAGAATGTTTTGCTCGACATATTCACGCATCGCAAAGTGTGAAAAAACCAGTGGTTGTGCATACTCGAGCTGCTAAGTCTGACACGATAGATATTATTCGCGCTGAAAAATCGACACATGGCATTTTGCATTGCTTTACAGAAGATTGGGAAACAGCAAAAGCGGTCTTAGATTGTGGATATTACATTTCATTTTCAGGCATTGTATCTTTTAAAAATGCTCAAGATTTACGTGATGTTGCGAAGCAAGTTCCATTAGATCGTGTGCTTATCGAAACAGATAGTCCTTATTTGGCACCAATGCCCTATAGAGGAAAGTCTAATGAACCAAAGTACGTTCCCTATGTAGCCAAAGCCTTAAGTGATGTATATGATAAGTCTCTAGAGGAAATGGCTTTCATAACAATGAAAAATTTTGAAAACCTCCTAAATATGAAATAAATACCATCATTCGATGGCTAAAAGCAGAAGAGAGTTTATAGGGTGAAGATGGATCGTCAGGCTCAGTTTCGAGCAAGAGAAACCTTAATTTTCCAAGTTGCAGAACAATTGCTTCTAGAAAATGGCGAATCAGGCATGACGCTTGATGCTTTAGCCGCTGAATTGGATTTGGCAAAGGGAACGCTTTATAAACATTTTCAAAGTAAAGATGAGCTTTATATGATGCTCATTGTTCGCAATGAAAATATGTTGCTTGAAATGATTAAGGATGCTGAAAAAGCATTTTCTGAACATTTAGCATTTTTTATGTTGCATCACTTACATCATCCTGAAAGAACGGTTTTGTTTCACCAAATTGAAGAGCGTTTGTCGACTACGGGCGTGGGTGTAAATCATCTATTTACAGAGTTGTACCAAATTAGAAAACAGCGTTTACGAATTATCATTCGTATGACAGAAACATATTTGGAAACAATTGAAAGTGGAATGTCTGTCCGAGATTATTTGGCTTCAATTTGGGCATTAACATACGGTGCTGCAGCTATTTTAAACTCAAGTTTTTATCAGCGCTATTTAGGCTCGCGAGATACTTTACGTGTCGCTTATATCGACCAAGCATTAGCAATACCCAAACAAGGAAAATTATTAGATTTTGCAATCTGATTAATTTTTTATAAAAGGCGACGATTTATTCGGAAGAGATTATTTCAATAAATCGTCGTCTTTTATTTGTGCTAATTTTATCATGATGATTTTTATGTGAAATTTAAGGGGCGCATTTATTTAAATTTTCTAATTAAATTAGAGAGTAATTTTGAATTAGAAAAACATAAAAATAACAGAACAACCTTTATTTTATAAAAGTAAAAATAATTTAATCAAAATTTAATTGTCGAGATAAGCACGATATGTTTTACCTATCATAATGAACTGTAAAATTAATGTGTGTAACTGATTTTTTGCATTATAATCAAATTAATCCATCCATATTTTACACGCCACGACATATGATTATTCGTAAGTTATTTAAGTTTGAAAACGCTCATGTTGTTCGCAATTGCACGTCAGACCGATGCAAGCGCTCTATACACGGCCATAGTTATAAGGTTGAGTTGTTGCTTAAAGCTACGAAATTAGATCATGGTCAAATGGTATATGACTTTGGTTTACTTAAAGGTGTAATTAAGGATTTAATCGATTCTTTTGATCATGCGATTTGTTTTTGGGAACATGATAGCCAAGAATATATTCAAGCATGTAAAACATTTAGTGCACGTTGGGTGTCTTTACCTGTATCTCCATCGGCAGAACAATTTTCACGTATTTTCTTTTATTTAGCTCAACAAGTTTTGGCTTCGACAGAAACTCAAAACGGAGAGGGTGATGTAGAAGTTTACTCTGTAATTGTGCATGAAACGGATACAGGATATGCACAAAGCTTTGCTGAAGATATTGATAATGAACAAATGGGTTTATTAACATTAGATCAAATTGGGTTTTCAGAGCAAATACAAGCAGAATGGGCAGATTCAGCGATGTATGATAAATTGAAGCAAGGGATTAAGTTTCAAAATCCAGTTGTAGATTTGCAAGTAAAACTTTAAATCGCTTTAGTAAAATTTTTGGACATTATTTTTAGGACTTAAGGAAAAGATATGCCTTTTACAGATCAACAGCTCACTAAATTAGAAAAAGTGCAGTTGGAGGCAAATTGGAAAGAGAGTTTAAGTGATTTTTTACTTAGCCCTAAAATGGATGAGCTGAAAGACTTTTTAAGACAAGAGAAAAAAGAAGATAAGGTTGTATATCCACCGAGTCATTTAATTTTCAATGCTTTAAATACAACACCTTTACCAAATGTAAAAGTCGTTATTTTGGGTCAAGATCCTTATCATGGGCCAAACCAAGCACACGGATTAAGCTTTTCTGTACAAAGAGGGGTTGCATTACCACCATCTTTGCGTAATATTTTTCATGAATTACATAACGATTTAGAAGTCCCTATTTCAAAACATGGCGATCTAAGTCGTTGGGCGGAACAAGGTGTACTGCTTTTAAACAGTGTATTGACGGTGGAAGCAGGACAACCAACGTCGCATCAAAAACGTGGTTGGGAAGATTTTACAGATCACGTGATTGATGTTTTAAATGAACAGCGTGAGCATATTGTTTTCATTTTATGGGGAGCATATGCGCAGCGTAAAGGACAGCGAATCGATCAAAATAAACACATGGTACTAAAAGCTGTGCATCCATCACCATTGGCAGCAAACCGAGGCGGTTTTTTTGGTTGTAAAGTGTTTTCAAAAACAAATAATTATCTTAAACAAAATGGCATTGAGCCTATAGATTGGCAGCTGGACGCATGACTTATTCTCCCATATCAAAACAATATCATCCTGACTTAATTGTTGAGGAAGCAAATAATGGTTGGCGTATTGTTCGCTTAAACCGTCCAAAATCCTTGCATGCTTTAGATGAATCTATTGTTTCTGCATTGTTAGAAGTCTTTCAAGATTTTCATGTCGATGATAGCGTTAAGGCAATTTGGTTAGACTCAACAACACCTAAAGCATTTTGTGCAGGTGGGGATGTTCGCAAACTACGCCAGCTTGTCATTAATAATGAAGTTGAAACTGCAAATCAATTTTTTGAGCAAGAGTATGCTTTAGATTTACTGCTACATAACTATGCAAAACCTGTACTTGTATGGGGTGAAGGTTATGTCATGGGTGGTGGTTTAGGTCTATTTATGGCTGCGCCATTCCGTTTGGTGACACCATATTCACGTTTAGCAATGCCTGAAATTAATATTGGTTTATATCCAGATGTTGGGGCAACTCGCTTTTTAGCTGATCGTGGTGCTATTGGGTTGTTCACAGGATTGACGGGTTCAATCATGACGGCTGCGGGAGCTTATGGTATTGGTTGGGCAACGCATATTTGTGATGCACAGCGCGACTCAGTGTTAAGCAAAGTGATTAATATTGATTGGAATCATTATCCTGCAGGTGATTTTAGAGCAATTGATGATACTTTAAATAGTATGCATCGACCTGTTGGCCCTGGTCCACTGCAAAACTCTTTAGATGTCATTCAAAGTGTTTGTCGCGGTGTGAATTTTGAGCATGACTATGAATCTATTATTGGTTTGAGTGATGCGCGTAGTGATTGGTTACGTCAAGCAAGTGAAAATTTGCAAAAAGGTTCGCCAACGACAGCTGCTTTAACTTGGTTGTTATGGCAATGGGGTAAGCAAATTCATTCTTGGAATGAAGTTTTTGAACTTGAAAATCAAATTTCAAATTGGAAAATCCGTCACCCAGATTTTGTAGAAGGTGTTCGTGCGCGTTTGGTAGATAAAGACTTATCTCCAGAATGGCATAAGGGTCAGGATTTATCACTTAAAGGAATTTTAGGCGATCATCCTCCAGTAACAACAATTGAAAGCTGGAACATCTTGCTGAAACATTATGGTGTTATCAGTTAATTTATGGCAGAAAAGTTTACAGATGAATATTGGATGCAGCAGGCGATAGAACTTGCTGCTCAAGCTGCTTCAATGGGTGAAATTCCTGTGGGTGCAATTATTGTAAGTCGGAATCAAGTCATTGGTTCTGGCTTTAATGCACCAATCTCTTCAAATGATCCTACTTCGCATGCAGAAATTGTTGCAATACGACAAGCATGTGCACAAATTGAAAATTATCGCTTACCTGAAGATGCCACACTTTATGTCACACTTGAGCCGTGTACCATGTGTGTTGGTGCGCTTATTCATTCTCGAATTAAACGTGTTGTATTTGCAACAACAGAGCCGAAAGCAGGTTCTTTGGTGAGTGCACGTCAATTATTAAATAGTGGTTATTACAATCATGTTTTTGAGTTTGAATCTGGTTGTTTAGCAGATGAATGTTCTGCGCAATTATCAGCATTTTTTAAAATGCGTAGAGAACAAAAGCGAAATTTAAAGAAGCAAGATTCATTATTGAATAATTTGAAATAATTAATATTCAGTCGACGTTGTCTACGAATCAATATTGCGAGGGATCATGTGAATTCAATACAAATTAGAAAAGATTTTAATGCGCCAATCGGGCAAGTATTTGAGTTGTTGTCTAAGCACGATACTTATAATGTAGCTTTCGCTCCCATGCAGGTTGAACGCATAAAAGATGCCTTAGATGTGAATCGACCAGATGGTGTGGGGTCTATACGTAAACTGGGTATTGGTAGGATAAAACCACTTCAAGAACAAATCACATTATTGTTGCCGAATGAGCGAATTGAATACAAAATTATTAAAAATCCGCTCGTTCAGCATCATATTGGCATCATTGAGTTCGAAGCTGTAGATGAAAAAACAACGCGCGTAACATATACCATTGAATTAAAGATGTATTTACCTTTTGTAAGTAAATTAATTCTTGCACAGCTAAAATCTGGTATTAAACTAGGTTTCTCCAAACTCGCTAAAACTGTATAAGTTAAAATGGAAATGCAATGACAGTTCAAATTATTACGATTGATGGTCCAAGTGGTTCAGGCAAGGGAACACTCGCTGCAAAACTTGCAGAGCATTATCAATTCCATCTTCTGGATTCGGGTGCGCTTTATCGTTTACTTGGATTGTCATTAAAAAAGCAAGATTTACTGGAAAAATTAGAGACGCATTTAGAGCAATGCGTACACATTGCGTCACAATTAAATATTCAATTTTTAAGTAGCGAACAAGGTACAAAAGTTCTTTTAGATAATGAAGATGTATCTCAGCAAATTCGTACAGAAGAAGTTGGAAGCTTTGCTTCAAAAGTTGCGGCAATTCCAAAACTTAGAACTGCATTATTGCAACGCCAACGCGATTTTGCACAAGCGCCTGGCTTAGTTGCAGATGGTCGAGATATGGCGACTTCTATTTTTCCACAAGCACAAGCGAAAATATATTTAACCGCTTCTGCTCAGTCTAGAGCCGAGCGACGAGTAAACCAGTTGCAGGCTATGGGGCTAGATGTTAAAATAAGCGACATTTTAGCTAATATCGAAGCTCGAGATAAGCGAGATATGGAGCGCGAAGTCGCTCCACTCAAGCCTGCAACTGATGCATACATGATTGATAGTTCAGCTTTGAACATCGATGAAGTATTCAAGTTAATGACAACTTATATCGACAAGAAATTAGTAAACTAAATAATTTTTTAGCAGAAGCATAGCTTGATCAGTCTTATACGGACTATGTGAACGCTCTATTAAACCGGCCTTGTCTGATCCAAGACCGCTGACTTTATCAGGTATATCATGACCGAATCTTTTGCAGCCCTCTTTGAAGAAAGCGAATTAAACCTCAACGTTGAAAAGGGTGCTGTCATCCAAGGCGTTGTAGTAAGCATTGACTCTGATTGGGTAACTGTTGACACTGGCCTTAAATCTGAAGGTGTTGTTGACCGTGCTGAATTCTTAAATGAACAACGTGAACTTGAAGTTCAAGTTGGCGACACTGTAGACGTTGTTGTTGAAGCTCTTGACAACGGTATGGGTCAAACAGTTCTTTCACGCGAAAAAGCTAAACGCGCTGAAACTTGGACTAAACTTGAAAAAATCTTTGAAGATGGCGAAATCGTTACTGGTGTTATTTCTGGTAAAGTTAAAGGCGGTTTCACTGTTGACATCGGTCCAGTACGTGCATTCTTACCGGGTTCTTTAGTAGATACACGTCCTATCCGTGATACTACTCACCTTGAAGGTAAAGAGTTAGAATTCAAAGTAATCAAACTTGATGCTAAACGTAACAACGTTGTTGTATCTCGTCGTGCTGTTATGGAAGCTGAATCTTCAGCTGACCGTGAAGCTCTTCTTGCTCAGCTTGAAGAAGGTCAAACAGTTACAGGTACTATCAAAAACCTTACTGATTACGGCGCATTCGTTGACCTTGGCGGTATCGATGGTCTTCTTCACATCACTGACATGGCTTGGAAACGTATCAAGCACCCATCAGAAGTTGTTGAAGTTGGTCAAGAAGTTACTGTTAAAGTACTTAAATTTGACAAAGAACGTAACCGCGTATCTTTAGGCCTTAAACAATTAGGCGAAGATCCATGGTTAGCGATCATGAACCGTTACCCTAAAGGTTCTATCGTTAAAGCTCGCGTAACTAACTTAACTGACTACGGCTGTTTCGCAGAAATCGCTGAAGGCGTTGAAGGTTTAGTACACGTTTCAGAAATGGATCACACTAACAAAAACATCCACCCATCTAAAGTAGTTCAGATTGGTGATGAAGTTGATGTTATGGTTCTTGAAGTTGATGAAGAACGTCGTCGTATTTCTCTTGGTATTAAACAAACTCGTGCTAACCCATGGGAAGAGTTCTCTAAAAACCATGATAAAGGCGAAAAAGTTTCAGGTACTATCAAGTCAATCACTGACTTCGGTATCTTCATCGGTTTACCTGGTGGTATCGATGGTCTAGTTCACTTGTCTGATATTTCTTGGAACGAACAAGGCGAAGAAGCTATTCGTCGTTACAAGAAAGGTGACACTGTTGAAGCAGTTATCTTATCTGTAGATGCTGATGGCAACCGTATTAGCCTTGGTATCAAACAAATGAACAACGATCCGTTCAATGATTTCTTAGCGACTAACGAACGTGGTGCTTTAGTTAAAGGTACTGTAACTGCAGTTGACGCTAAAGGCGCTACTATTAAGTTAGCTGACGAAGTTGAAGCGACTCTTAAAGCATCTGAAATCAACCGCGATCGCGTTGAAGATGCAACTAAGTTCCTTGAAGTTGGTCAAGAAGTTGAAGCTAAAATCATCAACGTTGATCGTAAGTCACGTGCTATCAACTTGTCTATCAAAGCGAAAGATGAAGCTGAAGAAAAAGAAGCTGTTGCAAACTTGAAAACTGCAGCAACTACTTCAGAAAATGGTCCTAAGACTATTGGTGATTTGATCAAAGCTCAAATGGGTAACTAAGTATTCGTTTTAAGGTATTGTTAATGTATAAATTAACCAATACTTTTTACACAAATACAATAAACGGTAGCGTAGTATTAACTTATTACGCTACCGTTTTGTATTTAAACAGGTTATTATCATAGGTATTCTAAGGTAGCTTGATAATTAAAGAGGTCGTAGATGACTAGCGAAGCACTTAATAAGTCTGACTTAATAGAGCGAATTTCTCTAAAAAACCCACACTTGGCTGAACCCTTGGTGGAAGAAGCTGTTAAAATAATGATCGATCAAATGATTGCATCATTGTCTTCAGATGATCGAATTGAGATTCGTGGATTTGGTAGCTTTGCGCTACATCATCGTGAACCACGTGTTGGTCGTAATCCAAAAACTGGTAAATCAGTTGAAGTGGCAGCTAAAGCTGTACCTCACTTTAAACCGGGTAAGGCATTGCGCGACGCTGTGAATGAATCAGCAGAATAAATATATTTGAAGGAATATTTATGCGTTACGTCTTAGTCATAATTTTACTTGTACTTTTTGGGTATTCTCTTGCACTTGTTCTACAAAATAGTACGGAACTATCTGTAGACTTGTTATTTACACAAGTACCTGCAATGCGCTTAGGATTGTTGTTATTACTAACACTTTCTTTGGGTCTTGTTCTAGGATTGTTGCTTGGTGTTCAAATATTTAGAGTATTCCAAAAAAGTTGGGAAATTAAGCGCTTGCGTAAAGATATTGAATACCTTCGTAAAGAGCAAATTAAAACTGCTCAATCTGCAGCAGCGGAAGCGGCTGCAAATACACGACATGAGAAGACAGTTTTGGATATAAGTCCTGAGGATCGTTCAAACAGTCTTTAAATATTGTGTGTCAAATATAATTTTTGTTTCCTTTATTTCGGAAGCTTTTAATATAGTTGATAAAAAATTAAACACCCATAGAATTCTGATGGGTGTTTTTTTATGTCGATGAAAAGATGAAAAATGTAATTCAAACTAATTGCTTCATATTTCTTAACTTTTATTTCTTTTGTTCATGCAGGATTAAGCTTTATAATGTGCTTTCTTTTTGTCTGAACGATAGGTAAATCTCTTGAGTATCATTGTTGCATTAGATGCTAAAAGCCAATATGACGCATTAACAATGGCAGAGCAGTTAGATCCTGCATTATGTCGAGTAAAAGTTGGTAAAGAGTTATTTACACATGAAGGTTCAGCTGTTGTAAAAGCCTTACACGATCGTGGTTTCGAAGTTTTCCTTGATTTAAAATTCCATGATATTCCTAATACGACTGCACAAGCTGTATGTGCAGCAGCAGAAATGGGTGTGTGGATGGTGAATGTGCATGCTTCTGGTGGTCGTAAGATGATGGAAACATGCGTGGAGCGTTTAAAAGCAGGTAATTACAATACACAATTAATCGCAGTAACTGTTTTAACGTCTATGGGCCGTGAAGATCTTCGAGATATTGGCTTAGATGTTGAGCCATTTGAACACGTAAAACGTTTGGCTGCTTTAACCAAAGATAGTGGTTTAGATGGTGTGGTTTGTTCTGCTCAAGAAGCGAAAATGTTGCGTGAAACATTAGGGAATGATTTTTCTTTAGTGACTCCGGGAATTCGTCCAGAGGGTTCAAATGCAGATGATCAAAAACGTATTGTTACGCCTAAACAAGCAATGTTAGATGGCTCTACTCACTTAGTGATTGGTCGACCAATTACAAAGTCTGAAAACCCAGGTCAGGCTTTAAAAGATATTTTAGCGACGCTTTAAGAATCCCTGCCAACCTCCCTTTACAAAAGGGAGGGGAACCCCCTTTTTGTAAGGGGGATTTTTTTACTTTTAATCAAGAATAGAATTATAGATTTCTCTCTCCCATTGGGAGAGAGTTAGAGATAGGGCTATATAGCTGCCAATATACTCACCACAATGGGTGCGAGAATAGAGAGAATAAAACCACTGACCATGGCATGCGGAATAAATTCATTGCCGCATGCTTGTTTAACCATAGGTAATGTTGCATCCATTGATGTTGCACCCGCTGCTGCAATTGCAGATCTTGGGTATTTCCATCCCAGTATATACATGAGTAAAATTGCGATAATTTCTCTAAATAAATCATTCATTAAGGCAATACTTCCCAATTCAGCATTACGTAATTCTGTAATAACAATGCCCGTCATGGAATAAAATCCATATCCTTGTGAAAGCATAATCAGGTCTTTTAAGGCTATATTCTGAGTGATTAAAAGACTAAAACATGCACCCAATAAAGAACCAATAATTGCACCTACAGGAACAAGCAAAATTTTCCAATTGATCCAAGATTTATCGAGCGGTGAGTGGGCTAAATCTAGACCAATTAAAAACATAAAAATAAGAAGTAAATACCAAGAATTTAAATGTAGTGAATAATCTATAGATTGTAATAGTGATGCACTGAAATAACCTGCGGCAAGTGTGATAAGGGCGTAGCTAATATTAATTAATGATTTTAAAAATAAATCTAAAGAAACCTTGCCGTGTGTTGATGAGTATCCCACAGTTTTAAAAATGAGATAGCAACATATAAAAGTACCCAAAGTGGTACTTAATGAAAGTGCGAGGGCATTTTTAAGTATAAGTTGAGGGTGTGAAATCGTTTCAATGATTTGCGAAAATTCAAAAGCAATTGCGAATAGCAAAATATAAGAAAAATAGGGTAAAACTTTAAATGAAATTTTTTCTATAAATTTTGGAATGCGATGGGCACATAAAAAGCCCAATGCTAAACAAATAAGTAACTGAGTAATAAGCCAAATAGATTGCATATAAAAAAGTAGATTAAAAACACTTGGCTATTATGACTATTTTAATGTGTATTTGTTTTTATCATTTACATAAAGTTAAATTTTAACTCGATTATGGATATAAAAGGCGATCATCATCAATTTTTAGCTTTCAGTTAATATTTGCATCTTTAGTCTGAATCAAATGTAAAAGATATCCTTCATTTTATTGATATTAGCTTGCATAGCTAAATTATATTGATGACTTTATTGTATAGAATGAAAATTTCACATTATTGTTTTTTTGGGTCTTTATCTTTTTGAGATGTCGTGGATAAGCATCGCTTAAACCGAGATTTTTGGTCTAAATGAAGGGGAATGTATATCTAATAGAACATCATGTATTTATTATTTTCTATATCGAATATTGATATAAATAGCTCATCACAGCAGTCATATGCTTCTATAGGCTTAAATATTGATAGTTTCGGCAATATGAAAGTTATATTAAATAGAGTAAAAAATATAAAAGCCTAAATATCGTTTTACATGAAAAGATCAATTCTGAGTTTATTGTATTTAATTCAAGGAATGCGTAAAGCAGGGATTGATGTCGACCAAAAATTAAAAAGAATAGGGTTGAGTGAAAGTGCGATAGACCCAAGCTCTATTATTCACCCAAGTTTGGAGCGAGATGTTTTAGAAATATTAGGTGAAGGACTTGAGCCAGAACAAGGATTAATAATTGGTCAGCATTATTCTTTAGTGGGTTATAGTTCATTGTTAATGTTGCTTGTTACAAGTGAAAATATTCAAAAAGTGCTTGAAAAGGTTATGGAATATAGCTGTTTAACTCATTTAAGTGGGCAAATTCATGTTCAGTATTTGGACGATAAGGTTGCATTAATATTGAAACCTTTAGATTTGAAAACGCAGTTGGGGCAATTTTTGGCGCATTGTGAAGTTTCAGGTACTTATCGATTTATTCAAGACTTATACAATATGATGGATTTAAAATTTCCATCGTTAAGTGTGAATTTACCATTTAAATCTCCAGAAAAATCTTTTATAAAGCAAATGTATATAGATATATTTGGCGATAATATTAAATTTGATTCAGAGCATACCATCTTTTATTTTGACTCAGTGGTATTGAATGAGAAAGTAACATCTGCTGATCCAATTTCATTTAAAGTTTATGAGCAGAAATGTATCGCGGAGTTAATTCGTTTAAATGTACATTATTTGGAGCCATCACTTATACAGCGTGTTACAGATTATTTAGAGCTTCAAGTGGGATCAATGCCCACTATGGCTGAAACATCTAAGGCATTAAAAATACCTGAGCGAACATTGCGTCATCAGTTACAACAAATGCAAACGAGCTACACACAAATTCGTGAAGATATCATTAAATATAAAGCACTTAAATTAATAGAATATCAGGAATATTCTATTGAAAAAATTGCTGAATTACTGGGCTATTCAGAGCCAGCTGCGTTTAACCATGCATTTAAAAGATGGTTTGGACATAGCCCGCGGCAATATAAATAGCCTAAGCTTATTTATTCAAAAGTGTTATATAAAATGTATGAGAATCTTCGTTATAATCCATCAGCCCAAAATTAGTCTTGAAAAATATGCCAGATTTACACTCAATCAATACAGCGTTTAATCCGATGTCACCTGCAGAACGATATGCACAGGCAATATCTTCAGGACAATTTATGCCAGATGAAGCTCAAGCTCAGGCTGTGCATGAGTTAGATCGAGTATGGCAAGAATTAATTCAGCGCTATAAAGCATCTAAAAAAGCATTTCGTCGTTTTCGTAAACAAGTGCCGCCTAAAGGCGTTTATATGTGGGGTGGTGTAGGGCGTGGAAAAACATGGTTGATGGATCAATTTTACGATTCAGTGCCATTTCGTCGCAAAACACGCATGCATTTTCATCATTTTATGCAGCATGTGCATAAAGAACTCAATAAACTTTCAGGGCAAAGAAATCCTTTAGATTTGGTTGCAGAGCAAATTTATAAAGATGCTGTGGTGATTTGTTTTGATGAATTTTTTGTTTCTAACGTAACGGATGCAATGATTTTGAGTGATTTATTCCAAAAGCTTTTTGCTCGTGGAGTAACATTGGTTGCAACATCAAATATTGCGCCAGATGGATTATATAAAAATGGTATTCACCGCGATCGTTTTATTCCAACAATTGAGCTAGTTAAAACAAACTGTATCGTGCTAAATGTAGATGCTGGTGTGGATTATCGTTTGCGTGTTTTAAAGCAGGCACAATTGTTTAAATCGCCATTAACACATGAACATAAATTGTGGATGTCTCAGCGTTATGCAGCATTAACGCAAACTCAAGTTCAGTCACAAGAGCCGATCATTATTAATAGTCGTATTGTGGAAACAATTAGCCATACTGAAGATGTTTTGTGGTGTGAATATTCAGAGCTTTGTTTAAAACCACGTAGTCCTGCAGATTTTATTGAAATTGCGAATGTTTATAATACTGTTTTGGTCAGTAATGTTCCGCATTTGAATGATTATTTATCTGAGGGGACGCGACGCTTTATTTATTTGGTCGATGAATTCTATGATAGAGGGGTAAAATTGCTTCTTACATCTGAGGATTCAATTATTGATCTTTACGAAGGTGAAAAATTAGCCTTTGAAATTGAACGCACGCGTTCACGTTTGCTTGAAATGCAGTCAGATGACTACTTAAATACTGAACATAAAAACATCTAAAGTCCTTAGGTTTTTAATAAAAAGCATCTAAATTTAGGTGCTTTTTTATTGTGTGTATTTTTGTTGATTGGGTCGACAATTAGGGAATTTCATGGCTTAATCTTTGTTCATTTAGTTTAATGAACCCTAGGCTTTGTATAGTTTTAAAACAAAAATCTGAACTTAAGTCTAATTTCGTAATACAGAAAATTTATACATTATAAAAGAGTATTCAAGCGAATATTATTGTTGCATTTCTAGCTATAAATTTATTAAAAATATAGGTATCTATTTGATAATAAATGATGAATATTTAGCAATGTGATAATGCTATTCACTAAAGTATAAATGGGTATACTAGAAACTCTTGTATAAAAAGTAGCAATATCAGGAAAGACAATGACTGCACGTATTCAAAAAGGCAAGTTAGCAATTGCTAAAGAACTCTACGATTTTATCGAAAATGAAGCATTACCAGGTTCTGGTTTAAACAGTGAAAATTACTGGAAAAACTTTGAACAAGTTGTCGTTGATCTTAGTCCTAAAAATAAAGCATTGCTTGCAAAGCGCGATGACATTCAAGCAAAAATTGATGAATGGCACCGTAATAACAAATTTGAATTGGGGGCTTACAAAGCTTTCTTAACAGAAATTGGCTACTTGCTACCAGAAGTAGAAGATTTTCAAATTACCACTGAAAATGTAGATGAAGAAATCGCACTTTTAGCAGGTTCACAATTGGTTGTACCAGTTCGTAACGCACGTTACTGCTTAAATGCAGCAAATGCACGTTGGGGTTCTTTGTACGATGCACTTTACGGTTTTGACGTAATTCCTGAAGATGGTGGTGCTGAAAAAGGCAAAGGTTATAACCCTGTACGTGGCGAAAAAGTTGTCGCATTTGCTAAAAACTTCTTAAATGAAACCTTCCCATTAGCATCAGGTTCGCATGCAGATGCTACAAAATATGCTGTTGATGGTAAAAAATTAGCTGTAATGCTAAAAGATGGTTCAGCAACGACTTTAGTAAAAGAAGCTCAATTTGTTGGTTTTAATGGTGATGCATCTTCTCCAAAAGAAATCGTACTATTGAACAATGGTTTGCATGTCATTATTGAAATTGATGCGACAAGCCCAATTGGTCAAACAGATGCTGCTGGTGTAAAAGACCTTGTTCTTGAGTCTGCCGTAACAACTATTCAAGATTTAGAAGATTCAATTGCTGCTGTAGATGCAGAAGAAAAAGTAGAAGGCTACCGTAACTGGTTAGGCTTAATGAAAGGTACGTTGGCTGAATCTATTGAAAAGAATGGCAAAACAGTAACACGTACTTTAAATAGAGACCGTACATATAGCGATTTAAATGGTGGTGTTGCGAAACTTCATGGTCGTTCACTCATGTTACTTCGTAATGTTGGTCACTTAATGACGAATCCTGCAATTTTGGTAGATGGTGCTGAAATTTATGAAGGTATCATGGATGCCTTAATTACACCGTTACTTACTTTTGCAGACATTAAAGGCGAAAACGAAAATAGAAACTCACGTAAGGGTTCTATGTATATTGTTAAGCCAAAAATGCATGGTCCAGAAGAGGTTGCATTTGCTGTTGAATTATTTACTCGTTCAGAGCAAGCATTAGGCTTACCTGCAAAATCGCTAAAAATAGGTATTATGGATGAAGAGCGTCGTACATCTGTAAACTTGAAAAACTGTATTGCTCAAGCCAAAGATCGTACGATCTTTATCAATACAGGTTTTATGGATCGTACGGGTGATGAAATTCATACCTTTATGGAAGCAGGTCCATTTGTTCGTAAAACTGAAGTTAAATCTCAAATTTGGTTCCCAGCTTACGAAAACCGAAATGTAATGATTGGTTTGCAAACAGGTTTACGTGGTAAAGCACAAATTGGTAAAGGCATGTGGCCAAAACCAGATATGCTTTTAGATATGTACAAAACTAAAATTGAACATCCTGAAGCAGGTGCGAGCTGTGCATGGGTTCCATCTCCATCTGGTGCGGTAATTCACGCAATTCATTACCATCAATGTAATGTTTCTGAACGTCAAAAAGAGTTGCTACAAACCGAAGCACTTCCTTTAGATGATTTGTTAACACCGCCATTGGCTACAGATACAAACTGGACTGCTGAAGAAAAAACCAAAGAACTTGAAAATAATCTTCAAGGTATTTTAGGTTATGTTGTTCGTTGGGTCGATTTAGGCGTAGGTTGTTCTAAAGTTCCAGACATCAATAACGTTGGTTTAATGGAAGATCGTGCAACATTACGTATTTCTTCACAGCACGTTGCAAACTGGTTGCGTCATGGTGTTGTAAGCAAAGAGCAAGTTGAAGAAGTTATGCAACGTATGGCTAAAATTGTGGATGAGCAAAATGCGAATGATCCACTTTATACGCCAATGGCACCTGACTTTAATGGTTATGCTTATCAAGCGGCTTATGACTTAGTTTTTAAAGGGGCTGAACAGCCATCTGGTTACACAGAGCCTCTATTGCATGCTGCACGTTTGAAGCTAAAAGGTTATACAGGTGATTAATTTCATCTAGATCTAATTGTTAAATAAAAAAGCCTCTTTCGAGGCTTTTTTATGTTCAGTTGTTTTTAAAATTAAACCGTTAAATGGGTACTTTATTGTTGGAAATAATTTAAGTTAAGGAGATATATTTTTTATTAAAAGAAATATTCCATACATTCTTATTGTATTTTAAAAGTATTAACGTGATAAGTTTTTGAAAATATGACGTAAAGTTTCAATCATTTTTTCAATTTGTAAAGGTGTTAATCCGTCGAAAGACTGTTCTAAAACAACGGCTGTTAGGTCGTTAATTTTGTTTGTCATTTCGTTTCCTTTATCGGTAAGAACAACACGAGTAATACGAGCATCATCTTCACAAGAATAAGTCTGTACTAGACCTTCATCCTTAAGGCGGTATACGATTTTAGTTGTTGTTGACATCTTAGATACAACCATATCTGATAAATCAGAAACACTAGCATCTGGCTTAGATTTTAATGCCATAAGAAGTCGACGGCGTGAATTATCTAGGCCATATTTCTTTAATGCATGATCAACTTGGTTGACTTGTTGAGAATAGACTTGAGAAATCCAATAATATGGAAATTGTTCTAATGAAAAATTTTCTGAGCTTGGTAGAAATTTTGTGTATTTTTTACTCATGGTTTTGCCTTTATATTTGAATTGTTTTCTAATTTTAGTTTCTGAACGGTTAATATTTTATGTGAAGTAGTTCACTATTTCAAGTATTTCTTAAAATTCTTTAATGTGGTCAAAGTATTTATTTTTAATGGCTTATGTAAATTGTTTCACATTATTGGTTAATTTAAATGTTATTTAATGTATGTTAGTGTTGTTTTATTGTATATTTTTATGAGGCGGTTAAATAAAAAAAATAGATGCTATATGTGAAAATTACTCTAATTATAATATTTGAACTTAAAAAATTGTTGTGTTGTTCTTATTGTAAAAATATTATTATTTATTAATGGTTTATGAGATATTCTAAAAAAATAAATTACAAAATTAAAAGTTTATGCATAATAGTGTTAATTATTGTTGAATAGGTTTAAAACATGGATCCGTCGCAGCGCGCAGGTCTTTATACACAGTTTCCGACTAACCAAAATGGAGTAGTGGACTAATGGAGTTTTTATTAGATCCAGGAATTTGGGTTGGTTTAATAACATTAATAATTTTGGAAATTGTTCTTGGTATTGATAACTTAGTCTTTATTGCTATTTTAGCTGAAAAACTTCCTCCAGAACAACGAGATAAAGCACGTATTATTGGTCTTTCTTTAGCGTTATTTATGCGCTTAGGACTTCTCTCTGTTATTGCGTGGCTAGTCACTTTAACAAAACCCATCGTACAATTTGCAGATTTATCATTCTCTGGTCGAGACTTGATTCTATTATTTGGTGGTTTGTTTTTGGTGTACAAAGCCGTTACAGAACTACATGAAAAAATTGAAGGAAAGCCAGAAGTTCAATCAACCTCAGAAGTTGTATATGCTGGTTTTACCATGGTGGTTGCACAAATTGTTGTGCTTGATGCCGTATTTTCGCTAGATTCAGTTATTACTGCCATTGGTATGGTCGATAATATTTACGTGATGATGGCAGCTGTGACCATTGCTGTTATTGTGATGTTAATTGCATCTAAACCACTCACTGTATTTGTAAATAGACATCCTACAGTGGTCATTCTTTGTTTAAGCTTCCTTTTACTTATTGGTATTAGCTTAATTGCAGAAGGCTTTGGTTTCCATATTCCTAAGGGGTATATTTACTCAGGTATTGGCGTTGCAATTCTGATTGAAGCATTTAATCAATTTTCAAAGCGGAACGTGGTGAAACACGAGTCGAAAATTCCACTACGTCACCGTACTGCAGATTCGATATTAAAATTGATGGGCGGACAGCTTACAACTCAAGATGCTGATGGTCATGTCCGTGAGGCAAAAGAAACATTTGCTGATGAAGAGCGTTACATGATTGGTGGTGTATTAACACTTGCTGAGCGTTCGGTTGCTTCTATTATGACGCCAAGAAGCCAAATTTCTTGGGTGGATTTAGACGATAGTCCAGAAGAAATCCGTGAAAAGATCTTATCTGTACCACACAGCTTATTTCCAGTGTGCCGAGGCAGCCTAGATAAAGTGATTAGTGTTGTTCGTGCCAAAGAATTACTGGATGTTGTAGATGATCAAGATCAGTTGAAAGATTTGATTAAGCGTCATCGTCCAATTTACATTTTCGAGAAAATGAAAGTGATTGATGCTATTAATACATTACGTACATCAAAAGGATCTTTAGTTTTGGTGAGTGATGAATTTGGCGCGGTTCAAGGTCTTGTTTCACCTTTAGATGTATTTGAAGCTATTGCGGGTGAATTCCCCGATGCAGATGAACAGCTTGATTTGGTGAAGCTAGATGAAACAACATGGAAGGCGAGTGGCATGCTTGATGTGTATCAGCTTGAGCTTGAACTTGGAATGTTAGATCTTGTTGAAGATGATGCAGGATATATTAGTGTTGCAGGTCTAATACTAGAAAAAATTGAAAGTGAAGTGCAGGTTGGTTCTACATTGAATTATCAAGGAATTAGCTTTGAAGTGACCGAAATGGATTCTAATAGAATCAAAACAGTTTTAATTCGTCACTAATTTTAAGCTGTAAATAAAAAGCCTCACGATTGTGAGGCTTTTTACATTTTGTAGTACAGGGTTGGGTATTAATTTATGTGGAGCTCATTTTCAATAATTGACCATAAGTTTTGATGGGATTTTTTAAACATGAGCATATGTCCAATCGCTTTATGGTTATAAGCTTGAGGATTGAGTTCAATCATATGGGTTTGGCTGTTGGGATATAAACGCAGTAAATCTTTTACATTGGCTTCGGTTGCAATTTCATCATCGGATGACCAAAGAGAAATGATAGGTGCGCTAATTTTTTCATGATAGTTGTCATTTACATGAACACTGTGCCCAATTGCATTGATGATATAGCCAGATTTACCGCAGAATTGAGCCCATTGTTTTGCAACATCTTTCGGTAGGTTTTCACCCATACCAATAGCATTTGTTGGGCCATAGCCAATACTGTATCTTGCTAACGGGAAAATAGCTTTAAACATAAGAGGTGCAAGAATTTTTGTGCGACCTTTTAAGCCTTTCACATGTCCTGTAGAGCCTGATACGGCAACAACTTTAGCGACTTTTTCATAATTTGGCACAATCCCTAAAAGCTGTCCTCCAGCACTATGCCCTAAAATAATGACTTTCTCTGTGCCTGTTTTTGTTAATAGTGTTTCAATTGCCGCAGGAATATCGAGTTGACCCCATTGCACAATACTGGCTTTTGAGTCTTTAATTCGACCGTGAAGTGAATCTCCAATGCCTCTAAAGTCGAAACTTAATACGTTATAGCCTTGTTCACTTAACCATTCAGCAAATGAGTGATAGAAATTTTTTGTAATGCCTGTAGCAGGACAAATAAGAATGGGGTGGGAGTGTTTTGTATTTGATTTCGAAGGGTAGTATCGTCCTGATAATATATAATTATCGCGACATTGAATTTGGATATCTTCAAATGTGGTCATAGCGGGAATTCAGTCATTGAATGTAATTTATAGCCAATAATGTACACAAGTTCCCAAAAGAAACTGAATGATATTTTTGACTTGAAGGTCAGATGTTGAATGGAATGTGGATTCAAATATTGAAAATGCTGATAAGCTTTTCATGATTAGGTTGTATTTGTATTTGTATTTGTATTTGTATTTGTATTTGTATTTGTATTTGTATTTGTATTTGTATTTGTATTTGTATTTGTATTTGTATTTGTATTTGTATTTGTATTTGTATTTGTATTTGTATGATTTTGAAGATGGATGACGAGCATCCACCTTCTAATCAAATGTTTTACGCTTTAAGGTTTTACGACATTTGTGATCGATGATGTTCCACATAGCAAAAGCAAGTGAAACAACAAAAGCATATACAAAGAATTCAGGTTTTAAGTTGCCTTGAATGATGCCATGTATAGCTAAAATCATCATAAGAGCAAAAGTGGTGCTTAAATACGTCACCATGTGTTTGGTCTTTAGAGTGTTAATGAAGATTTCTTTGTTGAAATGTGTTGATAACATCTCCATCCCTCCTTAGGGTTTTACTAAATCATAGTATTTTGATCGGAAATTGATTTATTAGTTGTACGCTGTATTTGATTGTATTTCAATGGCTAATACTACCATTTACATAATAAATATTAATTGGTTACATAAATAAGGTGGCTTTAATATTTATCGAACAATGGGTTTTATTAAAAATACATGAATAAAGTTAAAGCATAATGTATGCCAAATATATTGGATAAAAGTATTAAATTATTTTTATGTCAATTTTGTGCTTTGAATTGTGATCTATAAACAATAAAAGTCTGTTTGGGTAAAACTAGACAATTATTGATTATATGCAAAGTTATATTTGGGTAAAACATAACTTTAAAGAACAAAGGTTAATTTTGATTATTTTTTAACTTTGTCGATCACAATACAAATCACCAGTACGCATAAAGATGGGATAAGCCATGCTAAATTTTGTGAACTTAATGGTAAATGTGTGAGAGAAGCAGGTAGATATTGATCTAAACCAGCAACTTTTAAGCCATCTACAATACCAAAAAGAAATGCGATTGCTGTAACAGGTGTAATTACTCGAGATGGATTATTGAAAAAATTCCAACAGAAACCAAGAAGAATCACGACAATAGCAGGTGGGTAAAGTGCGCTTAAAACAGGTACAGAGAAGGCAATTAGTTTTGTTAAACCTAAATTAGAAATAACAAATGAGAAGCCAACTAAAATAAATACCCAGTATTTGTAGGCAAGTTTAGTAATCTGTGAGAAGTACTCAGCACAAGCACAAGTAAGGCCAATAGCTGTAACCATGCATGCAATAAAAATCATCGCACTAAGGAAAATAGAGCCAAAGTCACCAAAAGCATGTTGTACGTAAGCATGTAAAATTACCGCACCATTTGCAGCATTTGCAGCAACTTCATGGCTACCTAAACCAAGTTTAAATAAACTTAAATAAACTAAAGTTAAGCCAACACCTGAAATTAAACTTGCAATAACAGCATAACGTGTTGTTAATTTTGCATCGGTTACACCACGTG
Source organism: Acinetobacter portensis (assembly GCF_009372215.1). Lineage (GTDB taxonomy): Bacteria > Pseudomonadota > Gammaproteobacteria > Pseudomonadales > Moraxellaceae > Acinetobacter > Acinetobacter portensis. The sequence goes on from NZ_LWRV01000035.1 coordinate 61,239, forward strand.
AGCGAATTGCATTAATAATCACAATACCAAATACCAGTGCACCTAAAGTGTCCATGGTTAAATAACCATTTACAAAACCTTCAGAAACTGGACTATTTACATAGTTACCAATTGCAGGTGGTACAAAGCCCGATGGGATGAAACATGCAGCAACACCTAAAATAACCAAAGATAAGATTTTAAGTGGAGATAGGAAATATCCAATCGTATCTAAAATTTTATTTGGATATAAAGAAACAAGCGTTACAAGTGAAAAATAAATCGCACTATAAATTAGTAAGCTTGAAGCAGATGTACCAAAATAAGAAGAGAAGCCAATTTCATAAGAAACGGTTGCAGTTCGTGGTGTTGCAAACAAAGGACCTACAGCAAGGTAACATGAGATCGTCAAAATAAGACTAGCCACTTTACCTAAAGGTGAGCTGAGGTTTTGAATAGAACCTTCAACGCGTGAAAGAGCAATAATGGTAATTACAGGTAAGCCAACAGCCGTGATTAAAAAGCCAAAAGCTGCTAACCAAACGTGTTCACCTGCTTGCTGTGCCACGATAGGTGGAAAGATAATGTTGCCTGCACCGATAAATAGTGCAAAGGTCATAAAACCTAAGGCAATAATATCCCGTGTACGTAAATTCGTCATGGAGGAGATCGGTATTTAACAAAAATGGCGATTTTAGAGTAATAAGCTCTTATTTTCTAATCGAAATACAGTGAGATATGAGTGTTTTTAATATGCGAAATATAAAATTAAACTAAAATTAAAATATGATTTAAATTATACATATGATTTTAAAGTGTAAATTAAGAATAAATCATCATGGTTAAGCCAGTTTTGATAAATAAAGCATCTATTTAATTTTTTGTAAAAAATGGTTAAGTGTTTAAAAACCAACCTATGGTGGTGCTTGAGAATTTTGTACATTCGCTTACATGTAGGTTTAAAAGGACTATAATAAACATTCATGTAATTTCGGACATAAAGAGATGCGAGCTTCCGCTGTTAAAATTAAAACTGAGCAAGATATAGAAAAGTTGCGTATTTCTGGGCGACTGGCTGCGCAAGTTTTAGAGATGATAGGGGAATACGTAAAGCCTGGTGTCACGACTGAATACTTAGATGATATTTGTAATGATTTTATTGTTAATACATTAAAGGTAATTCCTGCCAATGTGGGTTATTACGGTTATACCAAAACCACATGTATTTCTGTGAATGAGGTGGTATGTCACGGTATTCCATCTCAGAAAACGGTATTGCAAGATGGCGATATTATTAATATTGATGTTGCAATTATAAAAGATGGATACTTTGGCGATACAAGTCGAATGTACTATGTAGGTGATGTTTCACCTGCTGCAAAAAAATTATGTGACACGACATATGAAGCCATGGTTGCGGGTATTCATGCGGTAAAACCAGGTGCAACATTGGGTGATATTGGTTTTGCTATTCAAAGTGTAGCACATAGAGATGGTTATACAGTGGTACGTGAATATTGCGGACATGGTATTGGCACGACTTATCATGAACAACCTAGTGTTTTACATTATGGTCAAGCGGGTCAAGGTATGGTGCTGAAAAAAGGCATGGTCTTTACCATTGAACCTATGATTAATGCAGGTAAATCTGGCGTGAAAGAGCTGAAAGATGGTTGGACTGTAGTTACAAAAGATAAATCTTTGTCTGCGCAGTGGGAACACATGGTTGTTGTGACAGATACTGGTTTTGAGTTGTTGACGCCATGGCCTGAAGGTGTAGGTTCATATCCTGAAATTTAAAAAGAACGAAATGCGTATATGAAAAAAGCCCATCCTATTTGATGGGCTTTTTATTGTCATTCATTTCTGAAAAACTTAGTGTTGGCTTAAGTGTTCAACAAGATAGTCAATAAAAACGCGAACAGCAGGTAGTAAACCACGTTTAGATGGATAAACCGCATGAGATATACCATGTTGTGATTTCCAGTCGGGTAAAACACGAACAAGTTGCCCATTTTGTACATAATCTTTTGCAATAGGGTCTGGAAGTAAAGCCACGCCACAGTTTTGACTTGTAAGCTGAGCAATCATGAGTAAATCTGATCCCATGATCGTAGGGTTTACTTTGATTTTTTTCTGCACATTTTGATTGTTATAAACGGTAATAAATTGATCTATATGCTCATCAGCCATACTTAATATTTGATGTTTTGTAAGATCTTCAGGTGTTTTGAGGTCGCCATGTTCATTTAAATAGGCTTGTGTTGCAAATAAATGTTGTTCAATATTTGCAAAACGACGAATGATTAGGCTTGGGTCATCATCTAGGCTTGAGCGAACACGTAAAGCAATATCAATCCCTTCATTGATAATGTCTACACGACGGTTTGTTACCATCATCTGTAGTTTAATTTCAGGGTATTTCTTGAGGAAGTCTGGCAAAATTTTTGCCATTTCATTTTGAGCAATTGATACAGGCAGGCTAATTTTAATTAAGCCACGAGGCTGGGTACTTAAATGATCCACTAATTCGTGTGCTGCTTGAGCTGCATTCAGCATAACTTGAGCATGGCGATAGATATTCATACCAATATCAGTCACAGCAAAATGGCGTGAACTGCGTTGAATTAAGCGAACACCTAAACGCTCTTCAAGATTATGTACGCGACGACTTAATTTTGATTTTGGTATGTCAGTTGCTCTTTCGGCTGCACTAAAGCCGCCATGTTCAACAACCATAGCAAAACAAGAAAAATCATCTAAATCTGTAAGCATTTTTTATATTCTCTTTATGCAACAATATGCTCATTAAATTTTTATTGTTCTATAAAGTCAATTTTAATTTAGTAAAATTATCAATTTTTTTCGTGTATTTATAATAGTTTAAATGTAGTGGAACTCAGGTTTTATGTTTTAAATAGTGTGATTTGAATTGTTTTATTTGTTGCTAATTTTACATTTCTCTAAGATTTGAAACTTCCACTTTTTGTAGTTCATATTATGCGTTATACGGCAGAACAAACCTTAGATATTTTAGTTGAAGGGAATCGTAAATTTAGCTCAGGTGAGATTGCTGTGCAACGTTTTGAAGATGCACATCAAATTATGATGGCGGATCAAAAGCCAATGGCTGTTATTTTGAGTTGTTCAGATTCACGGGTATTGCCCGAGCAAATATTTTCACAAGGTTTTGGTGATGTATTTGTGATTCGTGTGGCGGGGAATATCGCTAAGCCATCACAAATTGGAAGTATTGAATATGCCGTAAAGCAATACGAAATTCCCTTGGTGGTTGTTCTTGGGCATAGTGATTGCGGTGCAATTGCATCGACTATTGATGTGTGTCGTAATCCGAGTAAAGTTTTACCTGAAAACTTACAGCAAATAGTTGATGATATTAAACCAACGGTTATTGATGTTTATGAAAACAATAAAACCGCAGAATTAGTTGAAATTGCAAAATTAGCCATACAAGAAAATGCGAAGAATATTGTGATTGAGTTATGTGAGAATTCTTCATTCTTAAAGCAACGTGTTGAAGATGGGGAATTAAAAATTGTGGCGGCTAAATTCAGTATGGATACAGCAATTGTAGAATTCTTTGATTAATTTCTGCTGCATATTCTTTTATAATGTCGGATATTTAATTTTCTGTTGTGACTAAAATGGCTTATCAACTTATTCAAACCAATATGACTGCAACAGATAATATTCAATGTCCTCATTGTAAACATGCTGTAATTGACTGGACTGAGGAGCAATATGTTCAGCCGTGTGATCATGTTTTATTTATTGCGATGGACTTGGGTTTTGAATATATTTCAGATGAATTTGAACACAGTATGTCGCGTAGCGTAGATGAAATTCACGCACATGATGATCAGCTCAATATGTTTGAAGAATTGACCAATACAAATTATCCAAATTATGTGATTTATCAAAGCGATTTAGGTGCACAAAATCTTTCAAGATATGTCGGTTTTGTTCAAGCTTAAGTTTGATGAATAAATTGCTAAAAAGAATGTAATAAAAAAGCTCCATATTGGAGCTTTTTTATTTTAGATGTATTAAGTTAATTGGGAGTTTCTACTTCTTCTTCAACGTCATCATCTATAGTGTCCATACCTAATTCTTTTAGCTTACGTGTGAGTGTATTACGTCCCCAGCCAAGTAATTCGGCAGCATGACGTTTACGACCACGTGTTTGTTGTAGCGCAGCATTAATCAGTGAACGTTCAAACATTGGAATGGCAATGTCTAAAATCTTCATTTCACCATTTTGAAGCTTTTGACCTGCCCATTGACCCAATAATTCATCCCAGTGATGAATCGTAATGCGCTCAATATTAGGTGGAATTTCACCTTCAGGCATTTTACTTAACGGAATTTGTTTGAGTTCCGATGGTAAATCTTCAGGATAAACTTCACGACCTGTAATCATTACCGTTAGCCAACGACACGTATTTTCAAGTTGTCGTACATTACCCGGCCAAGGCAGTTTTTGAATGTATTCTTGGGTTTCTTGACGTAAGATTTTAGGGCTAACACCAAGTTCTTTACCTGCGCGAGCAAGAAAATGCTGTGCAAGCATAGGAATATCTTCGCTACGATGTGCAAGTTTTGGAATATGAATACGAATCACATTTAAACGGTGATATAAATCTTCACGGAAACGTCCATCATGCACTAACTTTTCTAAGTCTTGATGTGTTGCAGCAACAATTCGTACATCTACTTTTACAGGAATATGTCCGCCAACACGGTAGAACTCGCCATCTGCTAAAACACGAAGTAAGCGTGTTTGTGTTTCAAAGGGCATATCACCAATTTCATCTAAAAATAGCGTACCGCCATTGGCTTGTTCGAAACGACCTTGGCGCTGCGTATTTGCACCTGTAAAAGCGCCTTTTTCATGTCCAAATAATTCAGTTTCAATTAAATCTTTTGGAATGGCAGCCATATTCAGTGCAATGAATGGTTTGCTGCTACGTGGAGAATGGCGATGAAGCGCATGTGCAACAAGTTCTTTACCTGTACCAGATTCACCATTAATTAAAACAGTAATATGCGATTGAGATAAACGACCAATGGCGCGGAATACTTCCTGCATTGCAGGTGATTCGCCAATTATTTCTGTAGATTGAATTGGCGGTGCTGTTTTTGCAGATTCTTGTTGTTGTAGCTTAGTAATGTGCAAAATTGCACGATTTACCAAGGCAAGAGCTTCATCAATATCAAAAGGTTTCGGTAAATATTCAAAAGCACCTGTTTGATAACTTGAAACCGCAGATTCTAAATCTGAATGCGCCGTCATAATAATGACAGGAAGGTCGGGGAAGTTGGCTTTTACTTTTCCTAAGAATGTAAGACCATCAATTCCCGGCATACGAATGTCTGTTAAAATGACATCAGGTGCTTCTAATGTAAGTTGATCTAAAGCAGATTGAGCTTCTTCAAAACTTGTAACATCGAAACCTTCTTCTCTAAATGTTTTTTCTAATACCCAGCGCATAGCGCGATCGTCATCAATGACCCATATTTTATTTCTCGACATGATTCGACTCCCAAGGTAAATATAAGCTAAAGATTGTTTTTCCTGGAACAGATTGGCATTCAATCATTCCGTTATGTTGGTGCATTATGTTTTGCGCGATACTTAAACCAAGTCCCGTTCCTTTAGCACGTCCTGTCACTAAAGGATAAAATACAGACTCTAAAATATCTTCTGGTACACCTGGGCCATTGTCTTCAATATCAATACGAACAGCAGAGCGGTTCAATACGCTATTAATGGTGACAAGGCGTTGAATTCTTGTTCTTAAAAATAGTTCTGGTTGATGGTCGACAAAGAACTCTTTATTTTCTGTCATGGCTTGTACGGCATTTGCGCCAATATTTAAAATGACTTGAATGAGTTGATCTCGATCGGCAAGGACATCGGGTAAAGAGAGGTCATAGTCACGTGTAATTTTGATTTTCTTTTTGGTTTGATTGCTAATCAGCGAACGTACACGTTCTAAAGGCTCATGAATGTTCGTCGGTTCGTAACTTGGTAATTGTCTTGAACCTAGCATCGTATCTGCTAATACACGTAAACGATCAACTTCACTAATAATAATATCGGTAAATTCTGCGTATTGTGGATCGTTCAGGCTTCTTGCAAGTAATTGGGTCGCACCTCGAATGCCTGCAAGAGGGTTTTTAATTTCATGCGCAACACCACGTATGAGTTGGCGTGCCACTTGATGTTGTTGAACGAATTTTTCTTCTTTTGATATTTTTAACATTCGATCAATCGGATTTAATTCGATCAACAGTAAAGGGTGATATGTTTTTGAGTAATTTAATAAAGAAACAGAGTAATCGACATGAATGTCTTTGAAGTTAACATTGATGGTTGCTTCACGACGTGTATAAGGTTGCCCCGTACGAATAGAATTATTTAAGGCTTCTTCTGTATTAAACTCATCGCTTGGAACGTGAAGTAAATTAAGAACAGGCTGACCCGCAGCACGTAATAAACTAATATCAAACAAGGTTTCGCAAGATGAGTTTAGATAAAAAATATTCAGATTACTGTCGACCAGTAGAATGGCAGTGGCCAAATTATCTACCAACAAACGATAGTCGATAGTCGAGTCTTGATCCATTTGTTATAAAGTCCTGTTTGCAAAATGCAGAAGCATCTTCGTAAAGCAATAATTCCGAAAAAAAGAACATAATTGATGCAAGTTACTGCAACATCTGAGCCAACTTGTTTAAATTGGGCAAAAATTGCTACTAAAAATTCAAAAATGCCCTTAAATTGTTCCGATCTACAAAGATATAGCGGATAGAGAAAACAATGTAAATAGTTTATGCACAATAATGGTGCGACTGTAATTATATGATTATTTTTATGGCTGTATTTTGGTGCGACATGTAAAGAGTGGGCTTTATAACTATTTTTATGTTTAGAAAAGACATACAATATGCGCATTATAGTGGAGCGCAGATTCATGAAATCCCCCAAAGTCGGTTTTGTTTCTTTAGGTTGTCCTAAGGCATTGGTAGATTCCGAACGAATTTTAACTCAGTTGAAGACTGAAGGTTATGATGTAGCGTCAGATTATGACGGTGCGGATTTAGTTGTTGTAAATACCTGTGGTTTTATTGAATCTGCAGTACAAGAGTCTTTAGACGCAATTGGCGAAGCCATGAGCGCGAACGGTCGTGTTATTGTGACAGGCTGCCTCGGTAAAGACGAAGCAAAAATCCGTGAAATGCATCCAAATGTATTAAAGGTTACAGGTGCTGCGGCATATCAAGAAGTGATGGAAGCTGTGCACGAATATGTGCCTGAGCCACCAAAACACAATCCATTTATCGATTTAGTTCCAGCGCAAGGTATTCGCCTTACGCCTAAACATTATGCTTATTTGAAAATTTCAGAAGGTTGCAACCATCGTTGTACGTTCTGCATTATTCCAAGTATGCGTGGTGATTTAGTTTCTCGTCCTGTTGGTTCTGTATTAAGCGAAGCACAAGCATTGAAAAATGCAGGTGTTAAAGAAGTATTAGTGATCTCCCAAGATACTTCTGCTTATGGTTTAGATACTAAATACAAACTTGACTTCTGGAATGGTCAGCCGGTTAAGACTAAATTCTTCGACATGTGTGAAGCTTTAGGTCAGCTTGGTATTTGGGTTCGTTTACATTATGTATACCCATATCCACATGTAGATGCTGTTATTGATTTAATGGCACAAGGTAAAATCCTGCCATATTTAGACATTCCTTTTCAACATGCCAGTCCGCGCATCTTAAAACTGATGAAGCGACCAGCACATAGTGAAAATACTTTAGATCGTTTAACAGTATGGCGTGAAAAATGCCCTGATCTTGTTATTCGCTCTACATTTGTTGTTGGCTTCCCAGGTGAAACCGAAGAAGACTTCCAAATGTTGTTGGATTGGTTGAAAGAAGCTCAGTTAGATCGAGTGGGTTGTTTCACGTATTCACCAGTTGAAGGTGCAACAGCAAACGATTTACCAGATCATGTTCCTGAAGAAATCAAACAAGAGCGTTACGAGCGCTTCATGGAAGTCCAACAAGCCATTTCTGCTGCGAAATTACAAAAGCGTATTGGTAAAGTGATGACGGTGTTGGTTGATGACTTGGATGAAGAATTCCCAGTTGCAATTGCACGTTCATATGCGGATGCACCTGAAATTGATGGTAATGTTTTTGTTGAAGATATCGATAAGTCGTTAATTAAGTCTGGTGATTTACTTGAAGTCGAAATTACAGATGCAGATGAATACGATTTATATGCAAAACTGATCTCGATTAAATCTGCTTAAGATTTGAATACCTAATAATTTAAATTAGATAATTTGGAGTTTTTGATGATGGATTCTAAAAAGCCACGTTTTGGTCGCATTCTGTTAAAACTTTCAGGCGAAGCGCTTGCGGGTAATAAAGACATGGGGATCGATGCACAAGTACTCGATCAGATGTCTTTGGCAATTGCGCATTTAGTTGGTTTAGGTGTTCAAGTTGGTATTGTTGTTGGTGGTGGTAATTTATACCGTGGTAGCCAATTACAAAAAGATGGTTTGGTTGGTCGCGTAACGGGCGATCAAATGGGTATGCTTGCAACTGTGATGAACGGTTTGGCTTTACGTGATGCTTTGGTGCGTCGTAATATCAAAACACGTTTATTGTCTGCATTGCCTATTGGTACTGTAGTTGAGTCTTACTCAAGCCGTGATGCGATTCGTCATTTAACACGTGGTGAAGTATGTGTATTTGTTGCGGGAACGGGTAATCCATTCTTTACAACCGATACGGCTGCATGCTTACGTGGTATCGAAATTGAATCTGATTTAATTTTGAAAGCAACAAAAGTAGATGGCGTTTACAACAAAGACCCAAGTAAATTTGATGATGCTGTTAAATATGACACATTAACTTTTGATCAAGTTCTTGACGAAAAATTAGGTGTGATGGATTTAACAGCAATTTGTTTATGTCGTGATCACAATGTGCCACTACAAGTATTCGATATGAATAAATCAGGCGCTTTACTTTCAGTCGTAATGGGTGAAAAAGAAGGAACTCACGTTACGAATTAATGTACGTGGGCCTGAAAGCTCTTTATACTACACGCTATTTTAGTAATTACATCTCAAAGAATTTAGTAAGGAAGATCATATGATTAACGATCTTAAGAAAGACGGCGAACAACGCATGCAAAAGACACTTGAGTCTTTAGACTTAGGTTTTCAAAAAGTACGTACAGGTCGCGCCCACCCATCAATTCTCAATGGTGTAATGGTGCCTTACTATGGTTCAGATGTACCTTTGAACCAAGTTGCAAACGTAGGTGCTGAAGACTCACGCACATTACTTGTTCAACCTTTTGAACGTACAATGGTTGCTGCAATTGATAAAGCGATTCGTGAGTCTGACTTAGGTTTGAACCCTATTACAGCAGATGCAATTCGTGTTCCACTTCCAGCATTAACTGAAGAAACACGTCGTGACATGCAGAAAGTTGCGCGTTCTGAAGCAGAAAATGCAAAAGTTGCACTTCGTAATATTCGCCGTGATATTTTGGGTGATGTTAAAGCATTATTGAAAGAGAAAGAAATCTCTGAAGATGATGATCGTCGCGCAGGTGATGAAGTTCAAAAAATGACAGATAAATTCGTAGCTGAAGTAGATTCACGCTTGGCTGCGAAAGAAGCAGAATTAATGAAGGTCTAATTTAATGACCCAAGTTGAAGACTGTTTATATCTTCCGAAACATGTTGCCGTCATTATGGACGGCAACAATCGTTTTGCTAAAAAAAATCAATTGGATACAGGTAGTGGACACCGCGAAGGTAAAAATGTCCTAGATCCAATTGTTGAGCATTGCCGAAAAAGAAAAATTGAGGCACTGACTGTTTTTGCTTTTTCGAGTGAAAACTGGAATCGCCCTCAGTTCGAGGTTGATTTACTCATGCAATTGTTGGAAGACACAATTCTTGAGCAAATTCCACGCATGGAAGAGTTTAATATTGCTTTGCGTTTTATTGGGGATCGGACTCCGTTATCTTCAAAATTGCGTGACCTTATGTTGCAAGCTGAAGAAAGGACTGCTAAGTTCGACAGCATGACCTTAACTATTGCAATTAGTTATGGTGGTATGTGGGATATGGCGCAAGCTGCAAAACAAATTGCCTTAGATGTTAAAAATGATAAATTAAAACTTGATGACATCGATACAGAAGTATTTGGTCAATATGTTAGCTTGAGTGATTTACCAGCTGTTGATTTGTTGATCCGTACAGGTGGGGATTATCGTTTGTCTAATTTTTTATTATGGCAAGCAGCATATGCAGAGTTATATTTTAGCAAAACATTATGGCCTGAGTTTACTGTCGAAGAGTTCGATTTTGCGCTTGCAGAATTTGCAAATCGCGAACGTCGTTTTGGTAAAACTTCAGAGCAAATTCAACAAAAGAAATTTGAGAATTAATACATGTTAGAGCGGATTATTACCGCATTGGTTTTGGTGGCTGTGGTATTGAGTTGTATGTTTGCAACGCAATCAGACTATCCAATGCTGGTGTTGATGATTGTTGCTGCTGGGGTTGCTGGTTATGAGTGGTTTAAACTCATGCCTAAGACAACTGATAGTGTAATAAAACCAATGGCTTGGGGTTTTGGTGTAATTACAGTAGCACTTTCAGCGCTTGCTCTCTATTACAGTGATATTGCACTGTTGCTATGGATAGCATCTATATTTATATGGTTCCTGAGTATTCGTTGGGTGAAGTCATACCCAGAATATGATGGTTGGTATAATATTTCCCTTCATTTTATTGGTTTTGTCCTCATTTCGGCAGCTATTACTGCAATTTTTTCCGTTTGGGGTAGTTCTCCTTGGTGGTTAATGTACTTGTTCCTATTGGTTTGGGGCGCAGATAGTGGTGCATATTTTGTGGGGCGTAAACTAGGTAAACGTAAACTAGCACCTCATGTGAGCCCAAATAAATCGATTGAAGGCTTATTAGGTGGTGTGTTTGTAACTACAATTATTATTATTGTGGTTGAAGTGGTTTATCTAGATTTAACTCTGATTCAACATATTCTATTTTTGATTCTTTCAGTCATTACTGTATTTAGTTCAGTATTGGGTGACTTGTTAGAGTCAATGATCAAACGTCGTGCAGGCATTAAAGACTCAGGTCGAATTTTACCTGGTCATGGTGGCGTATTAGATCGTATTGATTCTTTGCTTGCTGCAGCTCCAGTATTTGCAGTAGGTCTATATGTTTTAAAACTTATTGGCGTAGATTTATAAATGTCTCAAACTGTTTGTATATTAGGTGTTACGGGTTCAATTGGTCAAAGTACCTTAAAAATACTAGAGCAACATCCAGATCAATATTCGGTATTTGCGGTTACAGCACATAGTCGAATTGATGAACTTGTTCAAATATGCAAACAGTTTCATCCTAAAGTTGCAGTTGTTCCTGCTCAAAAAGTAGATGAATTAAAGCAAAAATTAAATGCTGAAAAGCTTGTTGATATTGAAATCTTATCAGATGAGGCAGGATTAATAGCTGTTGCCGAACATTCATCTGTTGATATTGTGATGGCGGCAATTGTGGGTGCGGCAGGTTTGTTACCAACATTGGCTGCAGTGAAAGCAGGTAAGCGGGTATTGCTTGCAAATAAAGAAGCATTGGTGATGTCTGGTGATATCATGATGCAAACTGCACGTGAGTCAAACGCTTTACTTTTGCCTGTAGATTCAGAACACAACGCAATTTTCCAAAGTTTACCTCAAGATTATTTACAAGCTGAGCGTAATGGAAAGCCAAAGCAAGGTGTTTCACAAATTTTGCTTACAGCTTCGGGTGGGCCATTTCTAAATCATTCGTTAGAGCAATTGGAAACAGTTACACCTGCACAAGCGTGTAAGCATCCGAATTGGTCAATGGGGCAGAAAATATCTGTCGATTCTGCGACACTAATGAATAAAGGTTTAGAGTTGATTGAAGCCTGTCATTTGTTTGCAGTAGAAGAACAATTTGTTACAGTTGTAATTCATCCACAAAGTATTATTCATTCTTTAGTTCAATATGTAGATGGTTCAACTTTGGCACAAATGGGCAATCCTGATATGTGTACACCTATCGCTCATGCTTTAGCGTGGCCTAAGCGCATTCAGACACATGTGCCACCGCTTAATTTATTTATGAATAATCAATTAGATTTTCAAGAACCTGATACAACACGTTTTCCTGCATTGGATTTAGCAAGACAAGCCATGAAGGTCGGTGGTTTAGCACCTGCAATTTTAAATGCTGCTAATGAAATTGCAGTTGCTGCATTTTTGAAGAATAAAATAAAATTTACAGATATCCCTAAAATTGTTGAAAAAACTTTAAATAGTATTGCAATTGCACCTGCTGAATCGATTGAAACAATTTTACAAGTCGATCAAGAAGCTCGTATAGTTGCTCAACAATTTGTGATTGGATGTTAACGGAGTAACAAAATGAATGCCATTTTTATGATAGTCGCAGCCATTTTATTGCTTGGTCCCTTAATTGCGATTCATGAATTTGGTCATTATTTTGTGGCACGTAAATTAGGCGTTAAAGTTCTTGTTTATTCCATTGGTTTTGGTCCAACACTTTTAAAATGGACATCTAAAAAATCGGGTATTCAATATCAATTATCTGCATTGCCTTTGGGTGGCTACGTCAAAATGTTAGACGAGCGCGAAGGTAATGTTTCAGAAGAAGATTTGCCAAAAGCATTTAATAGACAACATCCATGGAAACGAATTGCGATTGTTGCTGCGGGACCATTGATTAATTTAGCCTTTGCTGTAGTTTTATTTTGGATATTATTTCTTCCATCTCAAGAACAACTAAATACACGAGTTGGTAGTATTGTTCCAAATTCACCTGCTGCAACTGTACAAATGCAAGTCGGTGATAAAATTACAGCAATTGATGGGACAGCTGTTTCATCTTGGGAAAAATTAAACTTTGCACTGGTTGATCGAGTAGGTGAAACAGGTGTGATTAGTGTTGATGCTGATCGTGCTGGCAAATCGGAAAACTTTAAACTTCCAATTCAAGATTTTCTAAAAGATCAAAGTCAATCACCATTAGAATCATTAGGTTTTACGCCATACCGTCCGCATATTTCAGCTGTTATTACCAAACTTAGTGATGATGGTGCTGCAATTCGTCAAGGGATGAAAGTAGGTGATAAAATTATTGCCATTGATAACATTAAAATGAATGATTGGTTTGATGTTGTTAAAGTGGTTCAATCTTCACCAGAAAAACTATTAAAAATAGATGTATTAAGACAAAATAAATTGGTTCATCTTGAGGTGATGCCTCAGGGTAAACGAGATAATATGGGTAATGTTTCTGGTGTTCTTGGTGTACAAAGTGATCCAGGAAAGGTTACAGTACCTGCCGAATATAAACAAATGATTCAATATTCATCTGTTGAAGCTTTGACTATGGCTGTTGATAAGACGGGTCAAATTTCAGGGATGATTTTAAATTCAATTGTTAAAATGTTTCGTGGTTTAATTGGCTTAGATAATTTATCTGGTCCAATTACCATTGCAAAAGTCGCTGGGCAAAGTGCAGAAATGGGATGGCAAACATTTATCTCATTTATGGCGCTTATGAGTGTAAGTCTTGGTATATTAAATTTATTGCCAATTCCTATGCTGGATGGTGGACATTTAGTTTATTATTTTATAGAACTAATACGTGGTAAACCAGTTTCTGAACAAATACAAATGGTTGGTTTGAAAATTGGTATGGTACTGCTTGGGAGCATGATGCTCTTGGCATTATTTAACGACTTTATGCGTTTATAAAAAAACGTGGATGATATAATTAACATTGGAAAATACTGGCATGCATCACAAAAACCTTTTTATGCCTTTAGCACTGATCAGTGCAATGGCAGCAGTACAACAAGTAAATGCAGCAAATGACTTTGTCGTACGAGATATAAAAATAGATGGACTTGTACGTTTAACGCCAGCCAATGTTTATGGTCTAATCCCCGTAGGTAGTGGTGATCGTGTAAATGATGCCACTATTTCCGATTCAATTCATGCTTTATACGCATCGGGTTTGTTTGATGATATTAAAGTGTCAAATGAAAATGATGTGCTTGTATATCGTGTTGTAGAACGCCCAATTATTTCTAAAGTGGAATTTAAAGGCAATAAACTCATTCCAAAAGAAGCTTTGCAAGAAGGCTTGAAGAAAATGGGTGTTGCTGAAGGTGAAGTTCTTAAAAAGTCTGCCATTCAAACACTTGAATCAGAACTTGCACAGCAATATATGCAACAAGGTCGCTATGAAGCAACTGTAAAAGTGATTTCAACACCTCGTCCAAATAACCGTGTAGATTTAACGGTAGAGTTTGCTGAAGGTAAAGCTGCAAAAGTTGTAGATATCAATATTATTGGTAATACAGTATTTAAAGACAGTGATATTAAACAAGCATTTGCGATTAAAGAAAGTGGTTGGAGCTCAATTGTTACACGTAACGACCGCTATGCACGTGAAAAAATGGCTGCAAGCTTAGAGTCATTACGTGCTTTGTATTTAAATAAAGGTTATATCAACTTTAACATCAATAATTCTAATTTAAATATTAGTGAAGATAAGAAAAATATCTTTGTTGAAGTATCTGTGGATGAGGGTGAGCAATTTAAGTTTGCTGAAACCAAGTTCTTGGGCGATGCTCTTTACTCATCTGATGAATTAAAAACGCTTCAAATCTATAAAGAAGGCGATATTTATTCACAAGAAAAAGTAAATAACGTTAAGCAATTACTACTGCGCAAATATGGTAATGCAGGTTATTACTATGCAGAAGTGAATGTTGTTCCTGAAATTGATAATGAAACAAAGCAAGTAGGATTAAACTACTACATCAATCCAGGTCAAAAAGTTACAGTACGTCGTATTAACTTCTCAGGTAATACAAAAACTGATGATCAAGTGCTTCGTCGTGAAATGCGCCAAATGGAAGGTGCATTAGCGAGCAACGAAAAAATTGATCTATCTAAAGTACGTTTAGAGCGTACAGGTTATTTCAAAACTGTTGATGTTAAGCCTGAGCGTGTGCCAGGTTCGCCAGACCAAGTCGATTTAAATGTTGCAGTTGAAGAACAGCATTCAGGTACAAGTACACTCGCTGTTGGCTTCTCGCAAAGTGGTGGTATGACCTATCAAGCAGGTTTAAGTCAAACCAACTTCTTTGGTACTGGTAATAGTGTTGCAATTGATTTATCTCGTTCGCAAACTCAAGATTACTACAACCTTAGCGTTACAGATCCATACTTCACGATTGATGGTGTTCGTCGTGGATACAATATGTACTACCGTAAAACAAAACTAAACGACGATTACAACGTTAATAACTATGTAACAGATAGTTTGGGTGGTGGTTTAACCTTTGGTTATCCTATTGATGAAAATCAAAGCATTAGTATGGGTCTAAATATTGATAATACAGAAGTAACGACAGGCCCTTATGTATCTACATATATTCGCGATTACTTATTGTCACATGGCGGTAAAGTGACAGGGTATGGGGATTATTGCAATGCAACACCTGGTGGTGCTTCGTGTGGTGATTTTAAAGGGAATGAATTTAAGGGTGACTTCTTAACATTTAACCTGAATTTAGGTTGGTCATACAATACGTTAAACCGCCCAGTTTTCCCGACATCGGGTATGTCACATCGTGTGAATGCTGAAATTGCTGTTCCGGGTGGCGATGTTGAATATCAAAAATTAACTTATGATGCACAAGCGTTTTTCCCATTGGGTAAAGATTTTGTACTCCGTGGTTATGGTAAGTTAGGCTACGGTAACGATTTACCATTCTTTAAAAACTTCTATGCAGGTGGTTATGGTTCGGTACGTGGTTATGACAATAGTACTTTAGGTCCTAAATATCCAACTGTTAACTCTGAAAATGGTGGTGTAAGTACAGATTCGCGCTATTCGAATAATGAAGAAGTTGGTGGTAATGCTTTAGTGCAATTTGGTACTGAGCTTGCACTCCCTGTTCCATTTAAAGGTGATTGGGCACGTCAATTTAGACCAGTTATTTTTGCTGAAGGTGCACAAGTATTTGATACTAAATGTGATGTACCACAATCTGCGGAAAGTAAACAATTCTGTAAAGATAATAATGGTTTCGATATGGGGAATATGCGTTATAGCGTAGGTGTTGGCTTTACATGGATTACCATGATTGGTCCATTATCACTGAGCTATGCATATCCATTGAATGAAAAACCAGGTGATGAAACCAAAAATATTCAATTCGAAATTGGTCGTACTTTCTAAGTACGGCTAAGTCTTTATATTAACTAGGAAACATATAACATGAAAAAAATATTATTAGCGTTGACTATAGGCTTGGCATTCACAGCAGTTCAAGCAGCAGATTATGGTATTGTTGATGTTGAAAAAGTGGTGCAAGGTAGCACTTACTTGAAACAACAGCAAAATACATTGCAACAATCTATTAAGTCACAAACAACTCAAATTGAACAGCTTCAAAAAGATTTAGCAGCGCTTCAACAAAAAGCGCAAACAGCTAAATTGACAGATGCTGAAAAGAAGAAAATGTCGACTGATTTCGAAGCGAAAGCGACTCAGTTGAATTCTTTACAGCAACAGGTTCAATCTAAAGTGCAAACCACAATGCAAGCAACGAACACAACATTTGAAACACGTGTGAAAACAGCTGCTGAACAAGTGCGCAAAGAAAATAAACTAGATGTGGTTTTAAATAAAAATTCAGTACTCGCTTCTGATGTTAGTGCTGATTTAACTGATAAAATTATTCAAAAGGTTAATGCAATTAAATAATATATGAAACATCAATTTTATCGCTTAGAAAGCCTTGCACAGAAAGTACAAGCGAAATATTCAGGGCAAGCCGATCTGCAATTAATGGGGTTGGCGAGTCTTGAGCATGCGAGTGAAAATCAACTTGCTTTTGTGAATGGCGAAAAGTATATCAATCAAGCGAAAGTGTCTAAAGCGGGTGCGCTCATTGTCACACAAGCTTATAAAGACTTGCTTGAGGGATATCATTCAAACTTTTTAGTTGTGGATAGCCCATATTTGGCTTTTGCGATTTTAACTCATGTTTTTGAACGTAAGCATTTAGAACGTGGTATTGAAAGTACAGCACAAATCCATCCTTCAGCAATTGTTTCAGAAACAGCATACGTTGGTCATTATGTCGTGATTGGTGAAAACTGTGTTGTGGGTGATGATTCTGTCATTCACTCGCATGTTAAAATTGATGATTTTGTTGAAGTTGGAAAAAACTGCTTTATTGACTCTCATGTTACGTTAACAGGTGAGTGTAAAGTAGGCGATCGAGTTCGTATTCATGCAAATACTGTTGTTGGGAGTGAAGGTTTTGGCTTTGCACCATATCAGGGAAAATGGCATAGAATTGTACAATTAGGTTCAGTACGTATTGGTAATGATGTGCGTCTTGGTTCAAATTGTAGTATCGATCGTGGTGCTTTAGACGACACGATTATAGAAGATGGTGTGGTAATTGATAACCTTGTGCAAATTGCGCATAACGTTAAAATTGGATCTAACACAGCAATTGCTGCAAAGTCAGCGATTGCTGGTAGTTCAATAATTGGCAAAAACTGTGTACTTGCAGGTGCTGTTGGTGTGGTTGGGCATATTCAAATCGTTGATAATGTAACGATTACGGCAATGTCAATGGTCACAAAAAGTATTTTAGAAGAAGGAACATATTCTTCTGGAACAGTAGTAATGCCAAATTCTCAATGGAAACGTGCAGCTGTAAGGTTGAAACAATTAGCAGATGTGCCATTGACCCAATTGGTCAAAAAAATTGATGATATGCAATCAAAAATTGAATCCCTTGAATCAACACTAAAATTGCGTAAATAATTATGATGACAGAGTCTACAGTTACAACGTTCACGAAACCAACGCTACCCATGAATATTAATGTAATTCGTGAGTATTTGCCGCATCGCTATCCTTTTTTACTCGTTGATCGTGTGACTGAGGTAACTGAAAATGCGATTGTTGGTTATAAAAATGTCACGATTAATGAAGAATTTTTTCAAGGACATTTTCCTGAATATCCAATTATGCCGGGTGTGTTAATTATTGAAGCTTTGGCGCAAGTTTCAGGTGTGCTTGGTTTTATTATGAATGATGAGAAGCCAACATCGGGTTCATTGTTCCTTTTTGCTGGCGCAGAAAAAGTTCGATTTAGAAAACAAGTCGTTGCAGGTGATCAACTTGTATTAAAATCTGAATTAGTAATGCAAAAACGTGGCATTTACAAGTATCATTGTACTGCTTCAGTTGATGGTATTGTTGCCGCAGCTGCAGAAATTATGATTTCACACCAAAGAACAGGGCAGGCATGAGTAATAACGAACTTATTCACCCAACGGCTATTATTGATTCATCAGCTGAAATTGCATCTGATGTACAGATCGGTCCATATTGTATTATTGGCCCTAAAGTAACCATTGGCTCAGGCACAAAGTTACACTCACACGTTGTTGTTGGTGGATATACTCGCATTGGTAAAAATAATGAAATTTTTCAATTTGCGAGCGTTGGTGAAGTTTGTCAGGATTTGAAATACGCTGGCGAAGAAACATGGCTTGAAATTGGTGACCATAACTCGATTCGCGAACACTGTAGTTTGCATCGAGGAACTGTGCAAGATAATAGCCTTACAAAAATAGGTAGCCATAATTTACTTATGGTAAATACACATATTGCACATGACTGTGTTGTGGGCGATCACAATATCTTTGCAAATAATGTGGGTGTTGCAGGGCATGTGCATGTAGGCGATTTTGTTGTTATTGGTGGTAACTCAGGTATTCATCAATTTTGTAAAATTGACTCTTATAGCATGATTGGTGGTGCATCTTTAATTTTAAAAGATGTTCCTGCTTATGTCATGGTATCGGGTAATCCAGCGCATGCATCTGCAATGAATGTTGAGGGTATGCGACGTAAAGGCTGGTCGAAGGAAGTGATTCAAGGTCTTCGCGAAGCATTTAAACTTATTTATAAGGCTGGTTTAACAACAACCGAAGCGCTTGATAAAATTCGTAAAGAAATTTTGCCAGAAGTGCCAGAAGTTCAACGTTTAATTGACTCTGTTGAAGAATCTAAACGAGGTATCGTTCGTTAAGATTCTTTGTTTTAAGTCTAGAAAAAAGACACCTAAAGGTGTCTTTTTTTTATTTCTTCAAAAAGCCAGCTTCTTCAGATTTTGGATAATTTGTTAAGATTTGATTTTTATATTTATTGGCTAGAGCTGCATTCTTATCGACATTCAATGAAATACTATGGAGTCTATAGAGTGCGCTAGATGCTTTTGAAGAGTTTGGATACTTGTTGGCAACGATTTCAAAATTCTTTTTTGCATCTAAATAATTTGTAGGATCTGTCCCTAAATTAAACTCTGCTAACCAAAAATAGGCATTACTGATGTAAGCACTATTGGGATGGTTCTTAATAAATGCCTGCATCGGGGCAATGGCTTTTTTTGCTCCGCCTTGTTTATATGCTTCTAAAGCAACGGTATACGCTACTTTATCTGCTTGATCTTTATTCTTGTTTGGGCTGACTTGTGCAGATGGTGTACTTTGAGCTTTTACTGCTGTAGTGGTCGTATTTACAGCGGATTTTGTGTTTGTGCTGGGAGAAGTATCTTGTTGGTTATCCTCCTCTGGCTTAGCAACAGAATCTGGATCTACCTTTTCTTGTAGTAATTCTAAGCGTTGATCTAAATCTGTGTAGCGGTTTTGCAAATCGTGTTTAAGTTGAGCAATTTCATTGTCTTGCTCTTCCATTTTTCCTCTTAAACTACGAATATCATTTTCCAAACGTTCTGCTTTTTGCATTAATTGCCAGTTTAGATTGGTTGGTGTTGTCGCTACGCTATCATCTGCTGAATTTGAGGTGTTAATTGCAGTTGGTGTTGCTGCTACATAATTGCCTGCATCTTGGCTTAACCCTCTAGATTCAATTGGAATAGCGTATAGGGGAGCCGAGCAGAGCAAGGTAATTGTAAATAAAGTATGCTTTTTTAGCATAAGATAATTTCCATTTTAGATTAGTGTATAGGTCAAAACGTTATGACCAAAAATTATTTTGATCTTGATATTTAAAACGTCTAGACACTGAATTGCAATACGCTTTTACAATGTTGCCTTATTTTAAGCTAATAGATTGTAGCGAAGAAAATAGAAGATAAAATGTATATTTGATAGTTTTGTTTTTTTAATAATCAATTGGATGAATCATTACTGAAAATTAACTTTGTATGCTTGCAAGTTCATTAAAAATCTCTATACTCTGTCCTTGCAATGGTAGCCCTGCCGGTTACTTCGCAATTGTTCTCTGTGAACCCCGCCAGGACCGGAAGGTAGCAACGGTAACAGAATAGCGATGTGCCGAAGTCTTGCTGGTAGGGTTGCCACCAGTTTTAATATAATAATATTCTATTGATCTTCTTTTTTAATTCCTACTTTAAGCTTTATTCAAAATCATTCGGTTTTCTTGTAATTGCTTTAATAATCGCATCCATTTCAAAACCTCGATACATCAAAAAGCGAATTTGCTTTGCTTTGATTTTTGGCTCTTTACTCACTTCTGTACCATACTTTTTGACTTTAAGTTCGTACGCTTGTTGCACCCAGTCTGTTTCTTTTAATTCTTCTGCAATTAATGCGCTATCAATTTTTTTATTTTTCAGTTTCATTTTAATTTGATTCGGGCCTTTGCCTTTACGCTTTTGACTTGAAAGCATAATTTCAGCGACACGTTGATCACTTTGATAATTTTCTTTTGAAAGCTCATCTACAAGTTCAAGAACCTCATTTCTTTGATCTGCGTATAAGGCGAGTTTTTCGATGAGTTCTGCTTTGGAGTATTCTTTACGTGTAAGTACGGCAAATGCGTAAGAACGCAAACGAGAGCCTGTTAGACCTGGTTTTTTATCTTCTTTGTGGTTATTTCCAAATAAACTTTCTTCGGGGTCAAACGCGAGTACAGAAGCATTGGTTGTGGGGGATGAAGGGGATTGATCTTCATCATCACTAAATTGCTTTTTTAAGCTTTCATAATCGAGCAGTTTATTAAACTTTGCGTCTGACATAATTCTCTCGGTTTAAATAACAAGAATATAATAACAAAACGCCCCGTAGGGCGCTCTGTACTGATGCTTAAAGATTATTCATCTAAAGTGCTATTTATTTAAAAAGCCTTATGCATCTAAAAGATCAGGTTCTTGCTCATCGGTATCTTCTTCAACCACTGTGCCAGTTGTAAGAAGTTGCTCGCGAAGTAGCTTTTCGATATTAATCGCTAATTCTTTATGCTCTTCTAAATGGCGGATGGTATTGTTTTTACCTTGACCAATTTTGTTACCTTCATATGAGTACCAAGCACCCGCTTTTTGCACAATTTCTTGTTGAACAGCAAGGTCAATTAACTCACCAAGATGGTTAACACCTTTGCCGTAAAGAATTTGGAAAAATGCTTCACGGAATGGAGGAGCCATTTTGTTTTTTACAACTTTAACTTTGGTTTCAGAACCAATAATTTCATCGCCTTCTTTCACTTGACCGACACGACGGATATCAAGACGAACAGATGCATAGAATTTTAGAGCGTTACCGCCTGTTGTTGTTTCTGGGCTACCAAACATTACGCCAATTTTCATACGAATTTGGTTAATGAAAACAACCATACAGTTAGAGCGTTTTGCATTACCTGTAATTTTACGTAGTGCTTGGCTCATTAAACGTGCTTGAAGACCCATGTGCGAGTCGCCCATTTCACCTTCAATTTCAGCGCGTGGCGTAAGTGCTGCAACGGAATCGACAACGATCATGTCAATTGCACCAGAGCGTACAAGCATGTCGGCAATTTCAAGCGCTTGCTCACCGTTATCGGGTTGAGATACAAGTAAGTTGTCGATATCTACGCCAATTTTACGTGCATATTGTGGATCGAGCGCATGTTCAGCATCGATGAAAGCACAAGTACCACCCGCTTTTTGACATTCAGCAATTGCTTGTAATGTCATTGTTGTTTTACCTGATGATTCTGGACCGTAAATTTCAACGATACGACCTTTTGGTAAACCACCAATGCCGAGTGCAACATCAAGCGTTAATGAGCCTGTTGAAATTGCTTCAACTGCTTGCACTGTGTTATCACCTAAACGCATTACTGTATTTTTACCAAACTGTTTTTCAATTTGGCTTAGTGCAGCATTTAGCGCCTTACCTTTATTATCATCCATCTTATAGCCTCAATACGATGTCACTAAATTAATAATCAAGTGGATGTATTTCATTTAAACGTTTTCCACATGACTATAGTGACAGAAATTTTCCATATGTTCTATTGAAATCATATTGTGTACGACACAATATGACGCGTGTATCAATCATCATTATAAGACCAAGATTGGTCAAATTGTTGATCATTTTCTTGTTTAAACTTGCTGATATCTCTACGATCTTTTTTACTTGGGCGATGATCGGGTCGGGCTAAATTATGCATCTTTCTTTGGGTATTAATCAATTCTCGACGGGCAATACTCACTTCGGTTTCTTCGTAGAGTAATTGTGCAACAGGCGCAGGACCGCGAACATCAGACAGTGCTTTAATGATGACAGATTTTTTTTCTATACCTTGTTGAATGGTGAGTTCCATACCAACACGAACTTCTCTTGAGACTTTTACGCGTTCGCCATTTTGATGAACTTTACCGCCTTCAATAGCGTGTTTTGAAATAGAGCGTGTTTTAAAGAAACGAGCAGCCCAAAGCCATTTATCAATACGTATGCCAACAGCATCTGGCGCAAGATTCGATTTACGCATATTTTTTACGTTCCTCAGCTTGTTCTAAATATTCAATTAAATCGGTTAAGTTATTCAGCATTGGATATGCAAATTCCGTGCGCGGAGCATTATCGGAAGAAGGCTGCTGAATACTGAATAAATTTTGAATTCCGAATTTTTCTGCACCATTGAGTACTTTTTCGGTGTCATCAATAAAATAGCAATGATTTGGGTCAAAAGGATGCTGATTTGCGAGTATTTGCCAAAATTCGATAAATTCTTTGGCGTGACCAATGGTTTCAGAACTCACAATAACATCAAAATAATGTGCAAGATTTGTTTTTTCTAATTTAAATTTTAAGCCTGCTGCATCGGCATTTGTTGCTAACCAAATAGGATAATCATTTTCTTTTAAGTAGGTGAGTAGTTCTAAGCAACCTTCACGTTTTTTAACTTTATCTTTGTATTCAATTTGCATAGCTAAAACATCAACGCCAACTTTTGCTGTCCAAAAGCGTGAAGAGTACCAATTTAGCGTATGATTATGTTCTTGGTAAAATTGATAAAGTGTATTTTTACTTTGTTCGAGTGTGCATAGATGTGTTTCTGCATAACGAATAGGTAAAAGATAATTCCAAATAAAATCATCATAAGCAAGGTCGAGTAATGTCCCGTCCATGTCGAAAATGATTGTTGGTTTTTTAGATTGATTTGACATATTTAAAGGTAATCTATGTTTAAGCCTACAACAGCACCGCAAGACAGTTTGACTTTGCAGCTTGTGCCCATTTTGACACAAGCATGTGAAATTTTGCGAGAAGAATATCAACAATATTGTGCAGGTGGAACTTTTGATATTGAAAAGAAATTGGATAATTCACCTGTTACTCAAGCAGATTATCGGGTAAATACATTCTTAACTTCGGCATTGGCACAAATTTCAGATTTACCATTACTTTCAGAGGAAGGTGATCATTTAACACGACAAAACTGGCAAAAGTTTTGGATGCTTGACCCTTTAGATGGTACGAAAGAGTTTTTACATAAGCGACCTGAATTCACCATTAATTTAAGTGTGATTGATGGTGAGAATACAAGTTTTGCTATTTTGGCAATTCCTTGTGAATACACCTTATATATAGCTCCTGAAACAGGCTTTCCATTGAAATATGATGTTATAAATCAACAATGGTTTATTTATGCACACAGTGAGCAAGAGGAAGTTGTGAAAATTGGTTTAAGCCAAAGCAGTCAAAATAAGCCCCAATATGCTGAATATTTAGAAGCTATTTCACAATTATCATCATATTCAGCGTTTAAAGCGGGAAGTGCATACAAATTTTGCATGATGCTTGAAGATAAGGTGGATATTTACCCACGTTTTCACCCTACATGTGAGTGGGATACAAGCGCAGGTCAATGTTTGCTTGAGCGGATTGGTGGTGGCTTGGTCGATTTTAAGGCGCGTACATTTCTGTATAACCAAAGAGAGAATTTTTTGAATGGTGGATTTATTGCATATCGAAATAAGCATATGAAGAATTTGGCATTTCAGGCACTAGAACTTATGGCTAGTAAGCATTGAGCAAATAATGCTTCATGCTATAGTGGAACAAATCTTTTCAATATTTTTATTATGGCATTAGATCTTCTTCCTGCAAGCATGTTAAAGGCTATCGATTTATTGCCCGATACAAAAATACCTGTCACATTATTTACACGTCATTCAATTCGGGAAGAAGTTGCAGGTAAGGGCTTAGCAGGATATGACTTGCAATTGACCAATCAAGGGCGAGATTTAGCAGAAGCTTGGGGTGGATACTTAATTTCTAATACAGATCGTTCCATTCAGCATTGTATTTCAAGTCCAATTCAACGTTGTATTGATACAGCTGCTTTAATGATTCAAGGCGCAGATGATATTGGTCAGGCATCACATACGCATCATATTGAAATTATTGAACAAGGTTTACTTGTAGAGCCGGGTAGCTTTGTACTGGATATTAAGCAAGCAGGTCCATATTTCAAAAAACAAGGTGCATTAGGTTTTATTAATAGCTTTGTGAACAATGCGCTTCCGGGGATGAAAAAGCCAATTAATGGTGCTGTAGATGTACTTGAGCTTATTTATAATACTCATCCTACACAAAATGGATTAAGTTTGGCTGTGAGCCATGACACCATTTTAGCGGCTATTTTGGCGGTTATATCAGGTCGATCGGTTATTACCAAAGAAGATTGGCCAAAAATGATGGAAGGCTTGTTTGTTTGGTTTGAGGGTGATGTATTTTTAGAATCTAAATTAAAATGGATTTGGCGTGGTGAATTGCATCAGTTGGATATTCGTGATTTTCAAAAATAAAAAATGAATCGAATTGAGTTTAAAAGACCAGTTAATTTTTAACTGGTCTTTTTATTTTAAATATTAGATTTTAATCGTTTTTCAAATTTTAATAGGTTAATGGTAAAACCATCATCATTTAAAGGCCAAACATAGGTATTTACAGGAATACTTTGTTGATGGATGCGGTTGTATTTATCCGCAGCGATTAAGGTCGCAATATCATGATCTGGAATGGTATAGGCGCTTACAACATCTTTAGGGTATTGTGTGCGAGTATAGAACTCTTCTTCACTCTCACCTTCATGCAGGGCAAATATTCTTTCAATAGCGGGTAAGTAAACGCCATAGCCAAGCCAAGAGTCGACGCCTTGTGATGCTTGAATTTCAGCCGTACCCCTCATGTTGGAAATAACTTTGCCAACAATGTCGGTTTCACCTTTGGAATTGAAATATTCAATGTACTGATTTTCTGTTTCTTGGAATTTGTCGAGTGTTGGTAGAAATTTATTAATCATTGTGTTGTCCCAATTTAAGAAATTTTGCTTATATGGTATTTAACGACTAAAAAATAATACCATATTTTTTTTATGGGATTTGTTTAATCATGAGAAATATTTTTATATTGATTTTTGTTATAGATCAGATGTATTTATAAAACCGTAGGCAATAAAAAAAGCCCGAATAGGGCTCTTTTTATTGCAACAAATTAGTTAGCTAATGCTTTAATTTGTGCGTTCAAACGGCTCTTATGACGAGCAGCTTTGTTTTTATGGATGATACCTTTGTCAGCCATACGGTCGATCACAGGTACAGCAGTTTTGTACGCTTCTGATGCAACAGTATAGTCGCCAGCAGCAATAGCAGCTACTGTACGTTTGAGGTAAGTACGAACCATAGAACGCAAGCTTGCGTTGTGTTTACGTGCTTTAACGTTTTGACGAGCACGTTTTTTAGCTTGAGCAGAGTTTGCCACTCGTGCACTCCTTGAATTAGATTGGTCTGGGCGGGCTGAAATTGCATCTGAAAACCATCTCCAGAAGAATGATCACCAGCCCGTAAACAAGTGGCATATTTTGATTAAATTATGCAGTTAAGTCAAGTCTTGACTTGCTTTGACTCTATCTAAGATGCAGAAAAAACTGTAAGAAAGCGTTAGATTAATGAATATGAAGGGAGTTTGTTTTAAAAATGATCAATTCAATAAAAAGTGTAATAGTCATAGGTGCAACAGGTTTGGTGGGTAAGCATTTGTTGAATATGCTCAATGCATCGGAAAATTGTCACAAAATTACAGCAATTGTACGAAGTGAAAATTTAGAATTAAAAAACTTAAAAAAAGTGCATCAAATTGTGCTGAGTGACTTTTTTTCACTCGATCAGACACATCTTGATGAATATACACATGCATTTAGTTGTTTGGGAACGACCATTAAAAAAGCAGGATCAAAGGAAAATTTCTACAAAATTGATTATGAAATAAACTTTCACTTTGCAAAATTATTTCAAAATACAGAAACACACTATTTATTGATTAGTGCTTTGGGTGCGAATCCAAAATCTAAAATTTTTTATAACCAAGTAAAAGGGCAATTAGAATTAGACATTCAAAAATTACAACTATCCAAAATATCGATCATTCAACCATCATTGTTATTGGGTGAGCGACATGAACAACGAGTTTTGGAAGATTTTACCCAAAAGTTATATTTAAAGTTTTCGCATTTAGTGCCCGATTCTTTTAAATATAAGCCTGTGACAGCGGAGCAAGTGGCTCATACTATGGTCGAGGCTGCCTGCAATCAAACTGAAAAAGTTAAAATTTATGATAATTTAGCTCTACATAAAACAAAATAGAGGGATTTTGCTGTGTCAAATGTAGCATTCGTAACTTGTGATTTATTAGATGATCATCCAGATTTAGCTATTCAAGTAATGATTCCATCTTTAGATGGTAAGTTTTTTAAAAGTTATGGCGCGCGTAAAAGTTTTGGCGGGCAAGTGGTTGCTGTGAAATGTTTTGAAGATAATTCACGTGTAAAAGAGCTTTTAGCAACAGATGGAACAGGTAAAGTTTTGGTGGTGGATGGTGGTGCTTCAATGCGCTGTGCCTTAATGGGAGATATGATCGCTGAATCTGCGGTAAATAATCACTGGAATGGTGTGATTATTTATGGATGCATTCGAGATGTCGACGCGATTGCTGAACTGGATTTGGGGGTGCATGCTTTAGCTGCTATTCCTCAAAAGAGTAACCGTAAAGGCGTAGGTGAAACTGATATTGAAATTTCCTTTGGAAATGTTCAGTTTAATTCAGGTCATTATGTTTATGCAGACAATAACGGCATTATTGTTTCAAAAGAAAAATTAGTCGATTTGTAGTTTAAATATAAAGATAAAACATATAAGGATGGACTCGGATAGTTCATCTTTTTTTATATGTCATATAGATTCGCTTAAAAACAATTTGAGGAATAAAATACACAGCAAAATGCTGTATGAAGTTTGAATTGAAATGTTAAATAAAATTGTCGATTTTTTCAAAAGTGATAAAGAAACACCTGAACAAGTCTATTTAAAAGAAAATCACATTGAATATGATGTTGAGCGAGGTTTTATCATCAATGGTGTCATCGTTAATGAATGGTCGGAACGCTTGGAATATTTGTCGAATCGCAGACTGAAAAAATTTGATGACTTAAAAGCACTTTATGATGCGGGTATGATCATTAATGAAAAAATTGATTTAGAAATCTCAACGCAAAGATTTGTTGCGCGTTTAGAAAATACAAAAGAAAACTTAACTGAGTTTAAGCAGATGGTGAAACTTTTGAATGATTATTATCGAAATTTTATTCGAGATAAAAAGTAAAAATTAAATTCTCTAGCTTGAAATGACAAGGATGTTATCTCGGCTTTGTTTATTTTCTATTATAAAAAGTAATCAATTCATAAAAATCATCGTGCTAATATATGAACCACGTTGTTTCCACTTTAAAAGCTAGATTAAATGTTCCAACAAGAAATATCTCAATTGAATTTGCAACGCCTTAAATCGGGCGAAAAACGCTGGATTGGTAATTTACAAGGTTCTGCGACAGCTTTGCTTTTTAAAGAAATCAGCAAGCAAAATAAACAGCTATTTATTCTTGTTGCGCGAAATAATCAGCATTTGGGGCAACTTGAAAGCGAACTCGAGTTTTATGGTATAAAGCCGACTATTTTTCCCGATTGGGAAATTTTGCCATATGATCGATTATCTCCCCATCAAGATATTGTTTCAGAGCGTTTGTCTATTTTGTCGAATATGCCTCAGCAGGGTATTTTACTTATTTCAGCAACGACTTTAGCACAGCGTGTCGCACCAACAACTTGGGTTTTAGGTGAGCATTTTGATATTCAAATTGGACAAAAATTTGACTTAGAAAAACAAAAAATCAGACTTATTCAAGCAGGATATCACCTTGTAGATACAGTCTATGATCATGGTGAATTCGCTGTTCGTGGAAGCATTATGGATATTTATGCGTCGGGGCAAAATGCGCCTATTCGTATAGATTTATTTGATGATGAAATTGAAAGCTTAAAATTTTTCGATCCCGAAACACAGCGCACAACTGAAGCTTTAAAAGAATTTATTGTGTTGCCTGCAAAAGAGTTTCCTTTAAAAGAAGGTCGAGCAATATTTAGAGATCGTTATGCGGAAGTATTTCCATCTGCAAATCCCAAACGAAATCCTATTTATCAAGATGCTTTAGAAGGTATTGCATCACCAGGTTTGGAATATTATTTCCCATTGTTCTTTGAAGCAAAAGACATGGAAAGCCAAAGCACGCTAATATCTTACTTACCAAAGAATGGCATTGTCATTACAGATAAGCATTTAGATGATGAATTAACAAACTATTGGAAAGATATTGTTCGTCGCTATGAAGACCGTCGACACAATGTAGATCAGCCAATTTTGCCACCTGAACATTTGTTCTTACAACCGAATCAGGTGTTAGAACAAATCAATAGTTTTGGTCGAATTATTGCATCGTCTGAAGTTTTTGATGAAAAAGCGGGTGTTACCAATTTAAATACTGAAACTCCGCCTCGTTTAGCTGTAGATCCAAAACAAGAAAAACCATTTTTTGCCGTTAAAAAATATGTCGATGATGTGACTTATCCTGTCTTAATTGTGGCGGAAAGTGCAGGTCGACGTGAAACACTTAAAGATGCATTAAGAGCATCTTTGGGTGATATTCCAAATGTCGATACTTTTGATCAATTTCAAACATCTTTACATGCTATTGCAATTACAAGCGCACCTTTAGATCGTGGCTTGGTAATTTCAGGAAAGCTCAGTGTTATTTCTGAAAATCAATTGTATGAGCATCGTGTTGTTCAGCGTCGTCGTAAACGTCAACAGGAAGTCTCTGAAGAGTTTTTGGTTCGTAGCTTAACTGAACTGAGTATTGGTGCACCTGTGGTTCATATCGATTATGGCGTAGGGCGTTATGCAGGTTTAATTACCTTAAGTATTGATGATCAAGACCATGAGTTTTTACAGCTTGATTATGCCGATGCTGCCAAAGTGTATGTGCCTGTGACTAATTTGCATTTAATTAGCCGTTATAGTGGTGGTGACCCAGATTTAGCACCATTACATAAGCTAGGCACAGATGCATGGTCGAAAGCAAAACGTAAAGCCTTAGAACAAATTCATGATGTTGCAGCGGAACTTTTACATATTCAAGCACGTCGCCAAGCCAAGCCTGGTTTTGGTTTTGAACGTGATGAAAAACTTTATATGCAATTTGCTTCGGGCTTTGCTTATGAAGAAACACTAGATCAAGCAAATGCCATTGAAGCAACGCTTTACGATATGCAACTTGCAAAACCTATGGATCGTTTAGTCTGTGGTGATGTTGGATTTGGTAAAACAGAAGTGGCAATGCGTGCAGCATTTGTTGCCGTACAAAACAATAAACAAGTTGCGGTACTTGTTCCTACAACTTTACTTGCTCAGCAACATTATGAATCTTTTAAAGATCGCTTTGCAGATTGGCCTGTGCGTATTGAAGTGCTTTCACGCTTTGGTTCTACCAAAACACATAACAAAACCATTGAAGATTTAGCCGATGGTAAAGTTGATATTGTGATTGGTACGCACAAAATTCTTCAAGAAAACATTCAATTTAAAAACTTAGGTTTAATGATTGTCGATGAAGAGCATCGTTTTGGTGTGCGTGATAAAGAACGCATTAAAGCCATGCGTGCCGATGTCGATATGCTGACTCTAACCGCAACGCCAATTCCACGAACTTTGAATATGGCATTTAGTGGAATGCGTGATTTATCTATCATTGCGACACCACCTGCACGTCGTTTAGCGGTAAAAACCTTTGTACAAGAACACACGAATGATGCAGTTAAAGAAGCGATATTACGTGAGCTACTTCGTGGTGGTCAGGTTTATCTTTTACACAATGAAGTAGATACCATTGAACGTGCTGCTGAAAGTATTCGTAATTTAGTGCCTGAAGCCCGAGTTGCTGTAGCACATGGTCAAATGCGCGAGCGTGAACTAGAACAAGTTATGCAGCAGTTTTATCATAAAGAATATAACGTCTTGGTTTGCTCAACCATTATTGAAACAGGGATTGATGTTCCAAGTGCCAATACCATCTTAATTGAACGTGCAGATAAACTTGGTTTAGCGCAATTACATCAATTACGTGGTCGTGTAGGGCGTTCGCATCATCAGGCTTATGCCTATTTACTTGTGCCATCTATCAAGGGCTTAAAAGGCGATGCTGAGAAGCGTTTAGATGCTATTCAGCGTGCTTCTACCTTGGGTGCAGGTTTTATGCTTGCAACGGAAGATTTGGAAATTCGTGGTGCAGGTGAATTACTTGGTGAACAACAAAGTGGTTCTATGCAAGCGATTGGCTATAGTTTGTATATGGAAATGCTTGAAAAGGCGACTAAAGCGATTCAAAAAGGCAAAACACCAAACTTTGATGCACCGTTATCACTAACCGCCGAGATTAATTTACATATGCCAGCACTTATTCCAGATGATTATTTGGGTGATGTGCATCAACGCCTATTGTTCTATAAGCGTATTAGTAATACCGATACTCAAGAAAAGCTCGATAATATTCGTATGGAATTGATAGACCGTTTTGGTATTCCACCACAATCGGTTAAACAATTATTTGCAGTACATCAAATACGTTTAAAAGCAGAAATACTTGGAATGACGAAGGTTGATATAAGTGCAAATGGTGGATATGTTGAGTTTTCACCAGATACACCAGTTCAGGCGATGAGTATTATTCAAATGATGCAGAAACAGCCCACTTATTATCGAATGGATGGTGGGCAGCGTTTGAGAGTTATGGTGATGCTAGAGGATTATACGAAGCGTTTGCAGTTTATTAATGATTTGTTGAATCACTTAATTAAGGAACTCAAACCATCTTAAATGGATGGTTTGGAATAGGTCGTTGGTCATATTTTTTTAATATATTTCAGTAGATGCTTGTATTTTTCTAGAGAAAATATTACATATAAATGTATGACCAAGTTCAAAACAAATGATCAGTTATTTGTAATGAAACACGTTATATAGAATATTCACGTCCTTTGGGATGTGGTAGTATTAGCCATCATTCTAATTTGCATCATGAATAAAGATATGTTTAGTTTGCATCCACAACTTGCTCAAGACACTTTTTTTGTCGGCGACTTTCCGTTATCAACATGTCGTTTAATGAATGATATGCAATTTCCTTGGCTCATTTTGATTCCACGTGTGCCAGGAATTACTGAACTATATGAACTTAGTCAGGCGGACCAAGAACAATTTTTACGTGAATCTAGCTGGTTATCTAGTCAATTATCTCGCGTATTTCGTGCAGACAAAATGAATGTTGCAGCACTTGGGAATATGGTTCCTCAGTTGCATTTTCATCATGTTGTACGTTATCAAAATGATGTTGCTTGGCCTAAACCAGTTTGGGGAACACAAGCAGTTCCATATAGCAATGAAGTACTTGCGCATATGCGTCAGACTTTAATGCTTGCTCTACGTGGTCAAGGTGAAATGCCTTTTGACTGGAGAATGGACTGATCGATTCTATTAAGCCACGGGTAGTTTTCGTGGCTTTAATCCTTGGGGAGAAAGGATTTGTCATTAGACAGTTGGATGGACAGAGAGCCAAAGCAGTTTGAATACCTACATAGGGTTGTGGGATATAGCAGCCTTGCGCTTATTTTGGTTGTTTATCACTTTACATATCCAGAAACTTCGTTCCAAATATATATTCCAGTTTTTCTTGTTCTTTTACTTATTTTTACACCAAAGTTAAGTCGTTGGCTTGATTATAAATATAATAATTCACGCATTAAGCGTAATGTATTTTTTATTATAGATATTGCAATTGTTGCAGTCATACTTTCTGCAATTCATTTGAATTTGGTGCTGACGTTTTTAGTTTTAATTGCACTTTTATATACTGTTATAAACGTTAAAGTTCCCTTTATTCTGATTGCAATATCAGGTCTTTTTGGTATTGTTGTTTTTTATTTTTCCAATATATTTTTATTTGGTTTTGGTCCTTATTTTGAACAAACGAGTAGTGAATTAACCATTCTTGCATTTTTATGCGTGATTGGTTTCTTTGGTATGGGCTCTATTTATCAAATTCGCCGTGTAAAAATGGCAACAGCAAAACAAGAATATTACTATTCACAGATGCATCGTTATATGGAATTTGCAAATCAGCTAAGTCGCTATGCGCCTTTACAGTTGTGGCAATCGATTATGAAAGGTGAGTTTGAAGCAAAAATTGAATACAAACGTAAGAAAATGACAATTTTCTTTTCAGATATTCAAGGCTTTACTGAATTATCTGAGACACTTATTCCAGATGATTTAGCATTTGTCTTAAATGACTATTTAAGTCATATGACTGAAATTGCAAAGCACTATGAGGCAACAGTCGATAAGTTTATGGGTGATGCCATTCTTATCTTCTTTGGCGATCCAAACTCTCAAGGTGCAGAGCAGGATGCTAAAATATGTGTGGAAATGGCTATTGCCATGCGTCAGCAAATGAAACTATTGCGCGAACGATGGATTAAGATGGGATATCCAGCCTTACATATTCGGATGGGTATTAGTACGGGATATTGCCACGTCGGGAACTATGGTGCGGCATATCGTATGGCTTATACTATTGTTGGACGTGATGCTAACTTAGCTGCTCGTTTGCAAAGTGCTGCTGAGGTCGATGAAATTTTAGTATCTGAAGGTACGTATAATTTAGTCAAAAGTAGTTTTTTATGTGCACCAAGAGCGCCAATTTCTTTGAAAGGTATTCAAGAGCCTGTGCAAACTTGGCAGGTGATGGAAAAGTACAAGTCAGATCTAGCCGAATATCAGCAATGGTTTGATTACGAATATAAAGGCTTCCATCTGCTATTAAATTTTGATGAAGTACAAAATTTTGAATAT
Organism: Acinetobacter portensis; assembly: GCF_009372215.1. Lineage (GTDB taxonomy): Bacteria > Pseudomonadota > Gammaproteobacteria > Pseudomonadales > Moraxellaceae > Acinetobacter > Acinetobacter portensis. The sequence goes on from NZ_LWRV01000035.1 coordinate 95,011, forward strand.
TCAAAACTTATTCAAGTTTTAGAAAAAATGATTAAGCGTATTCAAACGCAACAAGAGCTTACAAATTCTCAAGGGATTGTTAAGCTTCGTTTAGCTGATGAAGTGATTGTTGAAGAAGATAGAGTTTAATATTTTATTGATGATATTTAAAACTTAAGTTGAGATATAAAAAAACCACGCTATTGCGTGGTTTTTTTATTTTGAAAATCGATTAGTGATTTTCAGAAGCATGATTAATGGTGTACTTCGGAATTTCAACTTCTAAGTCTTCATTAACTACTTTAACTTGGCATGATAGGCGAGAGTCAGGTTGTAAGCCCCAAGCGCGATCGAGCAAGTCAGCTTCTACATCATTCATTTCTTCTAAGCCGTCGAAGCCTTTACGCACAACAACATGGCAAGTTGTACATGCAGCTGACATGTCGCAAGCATGTTCAATTTTAATGCCGTTTTTAAGTAAGCTTTCACAAAGATTGGCATTTTCTTCAACTTCAAACTCAGCACCTTCTGGGCAAATTTGCGCATGTGGAAGAACTTTAATACGTGGCATATTTTTTACCTTAAATTAGTTTGAGTTTGACCAGTCATCAAGCTTGGTGCCTTTTAAAGCGGCATCAATGTGTTGATTCATACGAGCAGCTGCAAATGCATCACTATATATTTTAAGCTGTTCAACCGAATCTTCAATAGCTTTGATTTCTGATGTTTCAAGTTGCGTTTCTAAATGTGTTTTTGCTTTTGAAAGTAGATTAAGCTTTTCATTATCTAAAAGATGAGCATCTACTTTTAAAGCTTGTTCAAGTGCTTCAAGTTCACGTTTTGCTTCAACTTTAGTTTCTTGTAAGTGACGAAGGTTTTTATCTTCTTCAGCAAATTTGAAACCATCAACAAGCAAGCGTTCCATATCGGTATCAGATAAACCATAAGATGGCTTAATATCGATTTGAGCTTGAACACCCGAAGTTGTTTCTTTTGCAGAGACACTTAATAAGCCATCTGCATCGACTTGATAAGTGACTTCAATGCGTGCTTGACCCGCAACCATAGGCGGAATACCACGTAAAACAAAACGACCTAAACTACGACAGTTCTCAACCAAATCACGTTCACCCTGAACCACATGAATCAACATTGCTGTTTGACCATCTTGGTAAGTGGTGAATTCTTGACGACGTGCAACTGGAATGGCGGTATTACGTGAAATTAAACGTTCAACCAATCCACCCATGGTTTCTAAGCCAAGTGATAGCGGTGTAACATCTAAAAGTAATGAGCCATCTTTCGAGTTACCAATCAACTGATTTGCAGTGATGGATGCACCAATCGCAACAACTTCATCAGGATTAATTGTGCAAAGTGGTTCTTGATTAAAGACCTCACGTACCGCTTTTTGAACAGCGTAAGAACGAGTCGATCCGCCCACTAAAACTACATTTTGAATATCATCTAATTCAAGTTTGGCATCACGCATTACACGTTTACAAACGCTAATGGTTTTGTCTAAAGCAACTTTAATAATATCTTCAAAGGTTGGGCGATCTAAAGTTAATAATTGATCGACAAGTTTTAATTCGACTAATTCAATATCGGTTAAAGCTTCTTTTGCTTGGCGTGCCGATACAATTGCATGTGCGTATGCAACATCATCTAAAGTTTCAATGTTTAATTGTTTTTTAGCCCATTTCACAATTAAGCGATCTAGGTCATCACCACCAAGCGCAGTATGTCCACCAGTAGCTAAAACTTCAAATACGCCTTGTGAAAAACGTAAAATTGAAACGTCAAATGTACCACCACCTAAGTCATAAATCACATAGTTTTGGTCATGTTCTAAGTTTGCTTCTTGATCTAAACCATAAGCAACCGCAGCAGCGGTAGGTTCGTTTAGAAGGCGTAAAACATTTAAGCCTGCAAGTTGAGCAGCATCACGTGTTGCTTGACGTTGAGCTTCATCAAAATAAGCAGGAACAGTAATAACCGCACCATTAATTTCATTTTTTAAGCTTGATTCTGCACGATCTTTTAATTGCTTTAAAATTTCAGCTGAAATTTCAACAGGTGTTTTATGACCTTGTGTGGTTTCAAAAGCAGGCATTTGATTATCTTCACCCACAAGTGTGTAGGGGTGTTGAAACTTAATATCAGCTTTTGAACGACCCATAAAACGTTTTACAGATGTAATTGTGTTTTTAGGATCTGTGGTAAGAAATGGTTTTGCATCATCGCCAAATTGCGTTTTTTGATTCGCATAATGCACGATAGATGGAAGTAACACACGGCCTTGTTCATCATTGAGCACTTTGGCTTTACCTGAAAGAACCGTTGCTACCAGGGAGTGAGTTGTACCTAAATCGATACCAATCGCAATTCGGTGTTCATGCGGTGCACTTGATTGACCTGGTTCTGCAATTTGCAAGAGAGCCATTGTGTTACATCCTTTGCACGTTAAAAGTTAAAAAGTTAAAAAATGATTTAAGCTTAAAAGTCATCATCTAAGTCAAAGCTATCGTCATCTAAGAAACGATCTTCAGCTTTAAGGATGTCTGCTAAAACTTTTTGAAAGAAGCGAAGTTTACGAACAGTATCTCGGGCTTCTGCCCAATCTTCATCATCATAATCAATTTTGAATTCACGAACCAAGCCATCAATCCATTGTTGAACTTCTTTTTTAAGAGATTGAAGATCATCAGCAGAATTGGCTTCATCAAGTTGTTCACGAATTTCTAGCGCAGACTGAAGAAACTCAAAATCACCAATCGATTGATCAAGGTGATAATCTTGCTTTTTTAAGCTCAGTAAGTAAGCGGCACGGCTATCTACATTTGATAAGGCTTTATATGCTTGATTAATTTCACTTGATTTGATTAATGCTTGATCTTTATCTTCGGCTTTATCTGGGTGATATTGCTGTTGAAGTTTTAAAAACTCGGCTTTGAGTGTCGCTAAATTGATATCAAGTGCAACTGGAAGATTGAACAACTCAAAATGATTCATGGGGATTGGGTCCACGATAAATTTGAAAATCAGATACATTGAATACGATTAAAACAGTGTTGAACACTGTTTTAATTCGCAGAAAAGCTTATTAAATATTAAACTGTAAACGATTCGCCACAGCCACATTCGCCTTTCTTGTTTGGGTTGTTGAATTCGAAGCCTTCATTTAAGCCATTTTTTACGTAGTCCATCTCCATACCATCAAGATAAACTAAGCTTTTCGGGTCAACGAATACATTTACACCATGCTGAACAAACATTTGGTCATGTGTGTCGATTTCATCTACAAATTCGAGTACATAAGCCAAACCTGAACAGCCAGCAGTTTTCACGCCAATGCGAATGCCTTCACCCTTACCACGATTTTTCAGGTAATTGCTGATATGAGTTGCAGCATTTTCAGTTAAATTGATCATGAAAACTCCGTGATACTTTGTTCAATACGCAAAACAATTAAGCTTTCGCTTTTTTACTACGGTAGTCTTCTACAGCAGCTTTAATTGCATCTTCAGCTAAAACAGAGCAGTGTACTTTCACTGGTGGTAAAGCAAGTTCAGTTGCAATATCAATGTTCTTAATTTCTTGAGCTTGATCTAAAGTTTTACCTTTCAACCATTCTGTAACAAGAGAACTAGACGCAATTGCAGAACCACAACCGTAAGTTTTGAAGCGAGCTTCTTCAATTACACCATTGCTATCTACTTGGATTTGTAAGCGCATTACATCGCCACAAGCTGGCGCGCCAACCATACCAGTACCAACATTTTCAGCGTTTTTATCTAAAACACCAACATTACGAGGGTTTTCATAATGATCAATTACTTTTTCGCTATAAGCCATGACGCTTCTCCAAAACTCGGGGTCAGCCTAGTATTAAATGGGGATGAAATTAAGTTTATCAACGAGACAAGTTCACTTGAATTTGTCTCGAGAGGGATGAATTAGTGCTCAGCCCATTCAACAGTTGAGAGGTCAACACCGTCTTTGTACATATCCCAAAGAGGTGAAAGATCACGCAATTTTTGAACTGCAGTCTTAGTCACTTCAAGAACATGATCAATATCTGCTTCAGTTGTATATTTACCAAAACTGAAACGAATTGAACTGTGTGCAAGTTCGTCTGAAAGACCCAATGCACGAAGTACATAAGATGGCTCTAGTGTTGCAGATGTACATGCAGAACCAGAAGAAACCGCAGCATCTTTTAAAGCCATCATTAAAGATTCGCCTTCAACAAAGTTGAAGCTAGCATTTAAATAGTTTGCAACGCTTTGAGTTGGGTGACCATTTAAGAAAACTTGTTCTAAATCTTGAATGCCATTCCAAAGTCGATCGCGAAGTACACGAATACGGGCTTGCTCTGATGCTAAGTTCTTACCAGCAAGTTCAAATGCTTCACCCATACCCACGATTTGGTGAGTTGCTAAAGTACCTGAACGCATACCACGTTCATGACCGCCACCATGAATTTGAGCTTTTAGGCGTACACGAGGACTACGACGAACAAAGAGTGCGCCAATGCCTTTAGGGCCATAAATTTTGTGAGCAGAGAAGCTCATTAAATCAATTTTCATTGTAGAAAGATCGATTTCGATTTTACCAGCAGCTTGAGCAGCATCTACGTGGAAGAAAATTTTCTTAGCACGTGTGATTTCGCCAATTGCAGCAACATCAGTCACAGTACCAATTTCGTTGTTTACCATCATGAGTGAAACAAGAATTGTATCTGGACGAATCGCAGCTTCAACCATTTCAGGTGTAATTAAACCTGTCTTTGGTTGTGGCTCGATATAGGTAATTTCAAAACCTTCTTCTTCTAATTCACGGCAAGTATCTAAAATTGCTTTGTGTTCAATTTTACTTGTAATGATGTGTTTGCCTTTAGATGCGTAGAATTGAGCTACGCCTTTAAGTGCAAGGTTATCTGATTCAGTTGCGCCAGATGTCCATACGATTTCACGTGGATCTGCTTTAATTAAGTTAGCAACTTGTTCACGTGCATATTCAATTTTTTCTTCTGCTTGCCAACCGTAAGCATGAGAACGAGAAGCCGCATTACCAAAAGTGCCATCAAAAGTTAAGCACTCCATCATGCGCTCTGCAACTTGAGGGTCAACAGGAGTTGTTGCTGCGTAATCTAGATAAATTGGACGTTTCATGTCAAATACCTGTAACCGATAGTAAGTCTGAATCAAAAGAAGCTGAATTTTGGCGAATTGCAACGGTTTGTACGTTGTCTCGAGCTACAAGATCAGCAAGTGAGATCTTTCCTAAATAATCGGCGATGTGGTGGGAGAGTTCTTGCCATAAATCATGAGTTAAGCACATTGCACCATTTTGGCAGTTGCCTTTATGGTCGCAACGAGTCGCATCAACGGTTTCATTTACAGCTTCGATGATGTCTAACACAGTGATATCTTCGGCATTGCGTGCTAAGTGATAACCACCATTGGCACCACGAACACTCGAAACTAAGCCATGACGTTTTAGTTTCGCGAATAATTGCTCAAGATAAGCTACAGAAATAGATTGACGAGATGCAATTTCAGCAAGAGTGATCGTTTGTTCAGTTGGCTGCAAAGCTAAATCAACTAGAGCAGTCACTGCGTAGCGACCGCGAGTGGTTAAGCGCATGATTCGATACACATGGTTAGACTAGGTATGCTGATTTTATGAATCCTGACTAAAATAGTCAAGTTTTTTATGGTTGATTAATGTGTTTGGAAAGATTGAATTTTTTAGTAATAATTATGGGAGCATATTATATACTAAAAGTGTTGTTAAAAGCATAATTATTGAAATAAATAAAAAATTCATTTGTTTATGTTTGCGTTCAATACGACGTATTCTGTTTTTATATTGTTTAACTTCAACGTGTAATGAATTGATTTTTGAACGTTGTTGATCGATTTTTTCTAAAAGTGGTGCAATACGCTTTTTAGATGTAACAATATTTTGTTCATCGGTAGGTTCTTTTAACCACTGTTTCCAATCGGAAAGAATCTTGGGCGCATTAAATAGTAAAAGTAAATCTTTAAATTCATCTTTGAGCGTTAAATCACCATCAATGCGCATTGTTTTTATGCTGCGTTTATTTCCAAGTAAAAAGATCTTACAAAGATCCATTAGTGATGTGCGTACATCTAGATCTACCGCCTGAGCAGGGGCTTTGGCATCAAATAGAATGCCGTGTTCATTAAATTGAACATAAATGTCAAAAAATGGAATGTAACTATTTATTTTAATTGAAACTTTGTTGTCTACAAACTTTTTTGCTTGTAATGCAATTACACGGTCATGCTTTAGGATTAATGTAAAAATAGTTTCTAAAACAATTAGAACTGTGTTGAGCAACAAATGTGTATCATTTTGTTTTTGTTGCGATTCGCTCATGAAACTTAATCCCTTTAAAACAAGCGCGTCCTAAATTACGAATGTATGAAGGACGTTGAAAAAATACATAGAATGTTGCTTTGTAGAACAGTTTAGCAAAAGTCGCAAGCATTAGTTTTGCTATTATGGTGAAAATATGAGGATGTATATATCTGCTTAGGTATAAAACATTATGGAGAATTTTAAAGTGAAAAAAATATTAAATGCAGATAATGCGGAAGCACTTGATCAAGATTTTATGTATAAAAATAAATTAAAAACAAATAGTAATAAGAAATCTTCCTTGGATTTTAGGAAGTATACAAAGCAAATTTGGTTGGCTGGATTAGGTGCTTTTTCACGTGCAGAAGAAGAAGGAAATAAGTTGTTTGACTCATTAGTACAAGTTGGGGAGGAGCTTGAGTCTAAAACGACCGAAATGGCAGATTTGGCTGTTGAGCAAGTTTCGGTGAAAGTTAAAGATTCCGTTAGTGAAACTAAAAATCAATTGGAAAAGCGTTTAGACCAAAGTATTAGTCACTCTTTGAATAAAATTGGGTTAGTTTCGATAAAAGATCTTCACCATTTAGAGAAAATAGTATTAGAATTGAGCGGCAAAGTAGATTCTTTGTTAGAAGAAAATAAGGAAATAAAAAAACTCATTAAGGAAAAATGAAATATGTTGAATCATTTCACGATTTTTATCGGTTTTTTACAATTTATTTTGCATAAAAGGGTGGGGTAAGTATTGCTTTTACACTTAAACCATTGCTATAAAGGCATTACAGTAATTCAAATTAAACTTCTGTACTTTAAATAAACGAATTAAGAGGACTTAATCTTCATGAATAAATCAGAATTAATTGATGCGATTGCAGAAAAAGGGGGATTGTCTAAGACTGATGCAGGTAAAGCCTTAGACGCGACAATTGCTTCAATTTCAGAAGCTTTAAAGAAGGGTGATACTGTTACTCTAGTTGGTTTTGGTACTTTTGCTGTGAAAGAACGTGCAGCACGTACTGGTCGTAACCCACAAACTGGCGCTACGCTACAAATTAAAGCAAGCAAAGTACCAAGCTTTAAAGCTGGTAAAGGTTTAAAAGATTCTGTTGCTTAATCTTTTAAATTTATAAAAAGCGCGCTTCGGCGCGTTTTTTTATGAATAATGATAAATTACTGCTCGGATGCATTCTTTCATAGAGGGTTTTCGGTTAAAATCTCGCGTAAATAAAATTTGGAATACTTATGGAATCTTTTCGTAAAGTTATTAAAGGATGGTTGGGCAAAGCGTTGCTCGTTTTGTTTATGACCCCTTTAGCACTTGTAGGTATTGAAGGGTATTTTAGTGGTGGAAACTCTAAAGATTCAGTTCAATCGATAAATGGCCAAGATATTTCTGCAAAAGAATTAGAAGGGCTGACGAAATCGTTTCAACAGCAATACTTACAATATACAAATGGTGATGAGACGCTTTTAAATCAGTCTTTCATTAAAAATAAAGCTTTGGATATGCTTGTTGCGCGCACTTTATTATTACAACAAGCTGAAAAATTGGGCATTGCTTTAAGCGATACTCAAATTGAGCAAATGATTGCACAACAACCAAGTTTCCAAAAAGATGGTAAGTTTTCTGAAGAATTGTTTGCAAACTATTTAAGTTCTCAAGGCTTTCCAAATAGTCAGTCTTTTATTATGAATATTAGACAAGATCATGCTTTGAAAAATTTGACGACTTCTGTTTCTGATTTTGCTTTGGTCAGTAAAGTCGACCTTAAACAAATTGTCGATTTACAAACAGAAAAGCGTACCTTGCATTTGGCAAGTATTAAGCTTGATGACTATAAAAAGAACATCAAAGTAACACCTCAAGAAATTCAAGATTATTACAATAAGCATTCAAATACGTTCAAACAAATTGCAAGTGTAAATGCAGACTATATTCTTGTAACACCTGCATTGTTTGGTGCGAAAGAAGCTGTCATTTCTGATGCAGATTTGCAACAAGCATATCAAAAATTCATTGAAACTGAAAAAGCGAAAGTAGAACCTGTTATTAAGCATATTTTAGTGGCTACAGATGGTAAAACAGATGCTGATGCTAAAAAATTGATTGACACTGCTTATGCTGAATTGAATAAAGGTGAGTCATTTGCAACTGTTGCTCAAAAATTCTCAGATGATACAACGTCTAAGAATACAGGCGGTCAGTTAGCTGCCTACGATAAAGGTTTGTTTGGTGCTGAGTTTGATAAGGCAGTTGCAAGCTTAAAAGTAGGTGAGATTTCTAAACCATTAAAAACTCAATTTGGTTATGAAATTATTCAGACACAAACACCAAGCGTGAATGTCCCAAGTCTTGAAAGTCAAAAAGAACGTTTAACTGCTGAGCTGAAAAAAGCGAAAACAGAAAATGCTTTTGCTGATGCTGTGAATGGCTTAAATGAAATGGTGGTTGGCGCAGATTCTTTAGATGTGGTTACTCAGGAAGTAAAAGGCACTAAAGTTGAAGCGGTTAAAAACTTTTCATTAGGATCTCATCACGCAGTATTGAGTGATCCAACTGTTAAGGCGAAATTATTTAACGATGACGTTAAAAATGGCGATCGTAATGTAACAAGTAGCATTCAGCTAGCAAATGGCGATGTTGTTTGGGTTAAAGTTCGTGATTATCATGCTGCGGGTGTTCAAAGCTTAAAAGAAGCAACACCTCGTGTGAATGCTAAATTGATTGAACAAAAGGCATATTTAGCTGCTAAAGCTAAAATCCAAAAAGCATTAAATGATTTCAAAACAAAACCTGCTGCTGTGGTTGTATCTGAGAGTGGGATTAAATTTGAAAATGCAGGAACGTTTACTCGTGCTGATGGTTTGTTGAAGCGTCCAATTGAACGTGCTGCTTTTAGTGTAATGCCACCTAAAGCAGGTATGTGGTCTACAACTACAGCGGAGTTAGCAAACGAAATGGTTGTTGTTGCTGTATCTAAGGTTGAAGATCCATTGGAATCTGCATTACCAGAACAGCAAGTTCAAGAAGTGTCTAAGTTGTATCAACAGCTTCGCGCTCAGCAAGAGTTAGATGCTTATACAGCTTACTTAAAATCGAAAGCTAAAATTAAGTAATGTAAAAATAATTTAAATGATGTAAAAAACTCGGATTTTAGAATCCGAGTTTTTTATGCAAGAAAGAAAATTAATTAAAACAATGTAATTGGAATATCTAGGAAGATACGCCATTCGTTGGTATTTGGCATGTAATTGTCACGATACGCCTCATCTGCACGATATATATAGTTTCTTGCGCGGAAGCTAACATCTTTAGCAAAACCAGATTGTACGGTGTATTTAATTTGGTTGAAAAATTCAGTTTCTTTGGCGCTACTTGTAATTAGTTTTGTTCGATCTGCATTTGCGACATCAATATCCCAACCATAGACATAGGCTGATGTCCATGTTAATCCTGGAATATTGAATGCACTAAAGTCGAAGGTATATTGAAGATTTACCGATTTTTCGCCTGCACCGGCAAAGTCAGATAAATATGAGTTCGGTAAGGCGATACTTGCGCCACCATCGCCATTATTGTTGTAGTCATAGCCTGTGTTACCAATATTTTGTTGGTAAGCCAACATCACATTATGTGGACCTGTGTTGTATGTAGCTGAAATTGACCAAATGGTGTTTGCACGATCATTTTTATCGTTTGTGGTTTCTGAATAGGTATTTCCCTCAGGATCCCACTTTGTATGATAACCATTTAAATCGTAAGTGAGTGAGCGATCATTGCTTAAAGATTGTTTGAAGTTGGTATTTACATAATGACGTTTCAGGCGATCTTTAATGTCTAAACCATAATATGATGCACTCAGTTGCTCATTGATTTTATATTTAGCACCCCATGTAATGGCTTGATCAAGGTTATTCGCATCTGATCCGACTTGACCTGAGCGCACATTTTTTGTGTATTTTCCTGCAGATAATTCAAGGTTTTTAATTTCATGACTAGTAATAGAAAGACCTTCGTAATATTCAGGTGCCAGTCTGCCTAAGTTGCTGGCAAATACAGGTGAATTTACAAGTTGTGTACCATAAACAAGAGTGGTATTAGACATTCTTGCTTTGATGTAACCACCACCACGAAGCCAATGATCTTTTGGTGTTACATGTCCAAACTCATCGGTTTTACCCTGATTTTCTGCAGGAATCATGTCTGGACCTGCGTTAAAATTGTTTCCAATTTTAAAGCCACCATCGGTAAGAATACCTGCACCAAAGCCAATAGTTCCTTGAGTAAAGCCTGAATCTAATTTGAAGATTGCACTTTGACCTGCAGAATTTTGATCGGCTTTTCCATTTTTTTTATCTCGAGTGTTTAATCCTGTACGAAAAAGAACAGAGCCATTTGCATCTTCTATAAAACCTTTTGCATCGCTTTGTTCGCTAGCATAAGTGTTTGAAACAAGTAGGGTGGGAATGAGTGTTGCAAAAAGAATTTTGGTTGATTTTTGCATTTAAAGAACCTTTTTAAATAGAGAAGACATTTGATAGATGCTTTCTAGGCAACATCCTGTTGCTTTGGAATTGATAGATCATTTTTTTTCATCGGCTTATTAGCAGATACAATATTTAATACCTGATTCGATTTTTTGAATATGTGTAGCATTAATGAGTATTTCGTATCGTTTCTTTATTTTTTATAATGTGATTGTAGCGGGGTATAAGTGTTTTTTTATGAATTAAATTGGAGTCTTATGAGTGGATTAGCAAATACATGAATATTTGTTATGATGTAAATTACTTATTTTTATCATTTAATTTTTCATTATATAAATATGTAAAATACTTATTTTATTAAGTTTATCCCGTATAAGCTTGAAAGATTGAAAGTGGTTTTTTTGTAACAATAATCTATTAAATATAAAGTCATAACGCATTTATAAGATAAAAACTTAGTTTCAAAAAATTAAACCGATATCGCTAAAATGGTATATCGGTTTAAATTAATGTCATTATTCTATTCAGATCGAACTTTTAATTCGTAGCCTGTGTATTTACGAATGTTGATTACGCCTGTATCTAAAATGAGATATTGCCCTTTAATACCTTGAAGTTTCCCTCGAATAACGGGGGTTTTATCTAAATTATGTGATTTAACTTTTTCAGGATATTGGTTTACAGGGTAAATAAATTCGCGAGGGAGTTCATCTTCTAGAATTTCAACATTTTCGTTAAAATCTAAACTCATACTAAATTCATCACGAATTTCTTCAATTTGTGATTCAAACTCAATTAAAAGTTCATCTCTCAGTTGAATTAAATCTAAAGGCTCGGCTTCACCTTTTAGAAGTTTGCGCCAATCAGTTTTATCTGCGACCTGTGTGCCAAACATAGTTTCAAGCTGACCAGAGAGGCGACGTGAGCCTACTTTCATAATCGGCAGTGCTTGGGTAGCACCTTGATCTAACCAACGCGTAGGCATTTGCCCTAAGCGTGTAATGCCAACCTTTAATGCACTTGAATTTGCTAAATACACAATATGAGGTTGGAAGCATACTTCTTGCGCAAAACTTTCCTCTCGACACGTCCCTAAATGGTAGTGACAAGTTTCAGGTTTCATAATGCACATGTCGCAAGATGCTTTTGTTTTAAAGCATTTAAAACAGTGACCTTGAGAAAAAGATTTAGATGTTTTTGTACCACAAGAAATACAATAAATATTTCCTGAAGTTTCTAATTCAATTTCTTGACCTAAACTGAATGGAAGATCAAATTCTGTGCGATCTAAGATAAATTTATATTCTACATTTGCCTTGTGTGTCTGGTGATCGGTTACACTAATATCCTTGAGGCCTGCGTGCATTTTGTGGCAAATGCCTTGTAATTCCATGAAGATACTCACTTTTAAATAGGATGCAGTTATGGCTGAATTAAACGTCATCACTTCAATGCTAGACGATTTATCGAAAGAACAGCCCGTTCATACTGCAATTTGTATTGGTCAAAATTTAGAGCAATACGATCTTAATCAAACAATTCAATGGTGCTATTTTAACGTATCTGATTTTTTAAATCTGCCATTTACACAACGTTATGACTTAGCTTTTGTTTTATTTGATACAGATGAAACCTTAAATTTATCGATGCAAGATAAATCAAAATTATTGGTTAAATTACGTGATTTGATGGCGAAAAGGTTAGTAGTTGTATCGAGATTGGATGATGAAAAGCTACTTCGATCTTTAGGTTTCACGCAACTTATTGATAAAACAATGCATGACAATGACTTCGCTTTATGGCAATTTAATATTTTGACGTATAAGCATGTGCCAGATTGGTTTAATTCTAAATTTTGGGCAAATCCTGAAAATTGGAATAAATTTAGATGGTAAGATAAATCATCAAAAATTTAAAAGATTGCAAATATTAACAATGTTAATGGCAAGATTTTAAATTTTTCATCGTATTCTTTTAACCTAAACAAACCATGGAATAAATAAAAATGACAAACTTAAATGATATTGTAGAAATTTTGGCAAAACAAGCACTTGGTAACAATCAACAGCAGGGTCAACAAGGCGGTTTAGGGGGAATCCTAGGGTCGGTTCTAGGTCAATTGGGTGGTCAATCTCAACAATCAAATACTGGTGGATTGGGTGGAATACTTGGATCAGTTTTAGGTCAGTTGGGTGGTGGACAAACTCAGCAAAATTCAAATGCAGGTGGTGGTTCACAATTACTGATAGCTGTACTTCCATTGGTACTTGCATGGATTCAAAAACAAGGCGGCTTACAAGGCGCTTTGGATAGTTTGAAAGGTCAAGGGCTTACAAGCCAAGTAGAAGATTGGGTTTCTACAGGACCTGGTGATAATGCGGCCGTAGATCCTCAGCATGTTCAAAACTTATTTTCAGATGCTGAAATTGAACAGGTTGCAGTGCAAGCTCAAGCACCTAAGCAAGATGTACTTAGCGCAATTTCAACTGTTCTTCCACAAATTATTGATTCTTTAACACCTAAAGGTGAGCAATCAAGTGGTACAGAAGCAAATGCAGATATTGCGAATGTGATGAATTTGGTTTCGGGTTTCTTAAAAAAATAATATTTCATTAAATTTGAAGCATAAAAAAACACGCTTATTGCGTGTTTTTTTATGAAGCTTTAACTTAGAAGTCGTAACGTAAACCTAGAGATAGGGCAGTTGAATTTTCACCTTTTACGCCTGCTACAGAAGTACTGCGACCTTCTTTCCATGGTGTAATGTCTGAGTTGTCGCCATTCAGTGTAGTTGCCAAGTTGCTGTATACACGTAATGTTTTATCAATTTTATGCTCTACGCCAATTGCAATTAAGCTTGCATTTGCATCGTTAGCATCGACATCACGGTAGAAGTATTCACCACGAACAGATGTTTTTGGTGTGATTTTATATTCACCCGATACACCAAAGATTTGAACATCAGGATTGGCTTTGTCATCATCGTGTTGAGAGAATTGATACATTGCACCTAAATTGAATTGCTCTGTAAAATTATAAGCACCTGCAAGGCGGAAAGAGTCGCGTCCTGAACCTGCTTTATTTGATGCATTTTCTTCATATTTTTCATATGCAGCAGCGGCATCAATTGCGCCAGATTTATACGTTAAGGCGATGTCGTAAGCTTTATTGTTATTTTTGCCATCACCTGTATCGGTTTCTTTTTCAATTTGGGTTTTGTCATGCATTGAAAGTGCAGCAAGAACATTGAAACCATTACCAAAACTTGGTGATTTATATTCAATGGTGTTGGCATTACGCTCATCAAATTTCAAATTACCTTGACGTGTGACATTACGGACATCACCAACCATGTCGCCAAAATGGTTTACAGGGCTACGAGCAACTTTAAATGGGCTGTCGAAGCGACCTACACGGACTTGACCATAGGCATTACTTTTTAAACCAACAAAAGTGTCGCGCGTGGCAAAATCAACACCTTTAGAATCGTTACCACCGCTTGCGAAGTTAATTTCTTGTTCAATTTGAGCAAATACATTTAAGTCATCATTTACTTTTTGATTTACTTTGAAGCCTAAACGTGAAGAATTTGATGATAGGTTGGCTTCACCATATTCCGCACCATCATTTAAATAATCTAGCGATACATGTGCGCGACCATAAATTTGTACGTCTGCTGCGGTTGCCATCATTGGTGTGAAAACTGTAGCCCCAATTGCTAATGCACAAAATGTCTTTTTCATGTGTAACTCCAATACAAGCTTTTTGTTAAATCGTCTTAAAAATAGTCAGCAGAAGTATTTTTATGTAACAACTGCACTTCATTTGAGCTTAGTATTGATGACAAATAAGTCAGTAAGATTAAGGATTTATTGCAGAAATATTAAAAGATAAGTATTGAAATTAAGCTCTAGAAGGGTTGTATTTAGGATAATTCCTTATTTATTTTAGGTATTTAGATGCAAAAAAAAGGAGCTAAAAAGCTCCTTTTTCAATTCGAAATTTAAAGTGCTGCTTTAATTTTTTCAGCCAAGACTTTAATTTTCTCTTGATCACCCATTTGTAATGCATGTTTACCAAGTTCATGAACAGAGCTTGGAATTAAATGGAAGTGAACATGTGGAACAGTTTGACCTGCAGCAGAACCAGAAAGTTGCATAAGAACAATGCCTTTCGCATCTAAACCTTTTTCAATTGCTTTTGCAATTTTTTGAACAATTTGGATGGTATATGCAGCCGCTTCTGGGGCTAAATCTAATAATGTTTCTGCTGGAGATTTAGGAATAACCAATGTGTGACCATCGGCTTGAGGCATGATGTCCATAAATGCAAGAACGTATTCATCTTCATAAACCTTAATGGCAGGTAGTTCACCACGAAGAATTCTTGCAAAAATGTTTTGGTCATCGTAAGCCATTTTGACTCCTTGATTGAATATTGTGAATGTAATTAATTACATTTTAATTCTTTCTGACGATCCTTGATGGCGTCAAGCTTTTTTTGCTCTGCTTCAGAAAATTTTGGTTTATCTGTATAACAATCGGCATTGTCATTAAAGCGAGATTTTGCTTCAGGATCTTTAAAACAGAAACCTTTAGATGCATAAATCACATCTGAATCATTTTTCAGTTTTTTGCATTCTTGTTCAGAAGCAAAAGCAGTATTTACCCCAATTAAAGTTGTAAGGCTTGCAATGGCTGCAATGGTTAACTTCTTCATAAGAGTATCCTTGGTGATTGCTTATCGTTAATACACATCAAAGTAATACGTTTGATGCGTATTAATCAATGGCAGGACTTTAGCTAATTGTAATTTTGCTCCATGATTCATACAACTTTACAGCAGCGGAGAAGTCTGCATCTGCTTCAGCAGTTAGGTTTGCTGTTTGTATAAGGTTTTGAGTCAAACTCAAAAGAGGCGTAGGTAATTTAACTTCTTGGGCTAAATTTAAAGCAATTCCTGTGTCTTTTGCAAGCAGTGGTAGAGCAAAAGTTAAAGGAAAACTTCTATTTAACACACGTTGAGCCAATACATTTTCTGTTACGCCACTTTTACCACTTGATGCATTAATACAATCTAAGGCTTCCGTTAAATCTACACCATGGGCTTTTAGTGTGGTAAAACCTTCCGCTACTGACCATAAATTAACAGCAAGTAGCATATTATTGACGGCTTTTACGGCAAATCCTGCACCCGATGTACCTACATGCTTAATAAGTTTTCCAAAAGCTTGTATTGCAGGTAATGCTTGCTCATACGCAGTTTCATCACCGCCAATCATTACGGTGAGCGTTGCATTTTCTGCACCAATGGTTTGTCCGCTAACAGGGGCATCTAAAAAGGCAACATGTTGTTCTTTTAATTGCTCTGCAAGTTGTTTGGCAGATTCAGGTACGCCACTTGTACAATCGACCCAAATTGACCCTGCTTTTAATTGAACACCTGCAATTAAGTTTTCAACATCTTTACTTGTAGGTAGGCATGAAAAAATAATATCGGCTTGTACCGCTTGTTGAAGTTCTACAGCTTGGGTGCCATATTCAATTGCATGTTGCTTGGCTTTTTCAAAGTTTCTGTTCCAAACATAAACTGTGTCGAAATGCTTAGGAAGATGTGCTGCCATTCTGTAGCCCATTGCGCCTAAACCAATAAATGCAACTGATTGAATCATGATGTTTCCCTATATCTGTGTAGATCTGAGTGCAAGCCAATTTGAAAGTTTTGGCCAAAATTGTTCAGCACTTTTTTGGCTCGACATTAAGCCTAAATGCCCGCCTGGAATGAGAGTAAACGTGACATCTTTACTATTTGTCAATTCAATTAAAGGCTTGGCTGCGGCTTCTGAAACAATTTGATCGTTATCTCCTGCGCCAATAAAGACAGAGCAGTCTATATTTTTTAATTCGATGAGCTTATCGACTAATTGTATATGACCATCTTTAAGTGGGTTTTTTAACCAAAGATTCAAAATCATGTCTTTGTTCACGCCACCTGGGTAATCAATCATATGATTTAAAAATTGCGACATTGTGGCATTTTCAGTTAAAAATTGGGCATCACCCAAATTTTTTAAAAGCTGTATTTTGCTGTCGAGCCAAGACTTTGGATTGATTAATTTGAAACCAATAGAATTAATGATTCCAGGAGTATGAATATATTGGGTTGCGATATTTTCTTTTAAAAATAGGCTTTGAAGTTTAGATTTTTTATTTAAAAATTGATGTGTAATATCGAAAAGTTTACCAATTTTACCAGATTTGTGAGCATTCATCGGGCTACCTAAAACAATTAAATTTTTAACATATTGAGGTCGATGAAGCGCCGTATAAAGCGTGACAAATACACCGCCCATACTCCATCCATGTATTGAAAGATCCTCGACTTGAGCATGCTTTTGAATGCGTTCAATACAGTTTGGAATTAAATCATCAATAAAATATAAAAAATTAAGTGAATGATGACTGTAATTGAAACGATCCCATTCAAGTAAATAAAGATCGAAACCCTGATTTTGAAAGTATTGAACTAAAGATCTGTGCGGATGTAAGTCGTAAATTGCTGTGCTAACCGCCAAAGGTGGAATAAAGACTAAAGGTTCTTTGTATTTTTTATTTGGAGATGCGTAATAGCGAATTTTGGTATTTTGATATTCATCAATGATTTCATAAGGCGTCTGTTCAGATTGAACCAAAGATTTTCGATTAAATACACGAATAGATAGATTCTTTAATTTTTCACTTTGATTCTCGAGTATTAATTTTAATGCTTTCATATAAAAATCTATCAAATGAGATGCCGATTTGAACGAAGACTAAACAATATTTCAATATTATACCTTGACCATAAAGACCTTAGACGCTCAAAATGTTGGCAATTGTTTACAAAGGCAGTCTACAGACTGATTAATTGAAATGAGCCAACAAGACGACAGTCAATACCAATTAGAAACTTTAGCAATTCGCACAGGACATACGCGTAGTTTCGAGGGTGAACACGCAGAACCCATTTTCCTAACTTCATCTTTTGTTTATGAAAATGCGGCTGAAGCTGCGGCTAAATTTTCAGGACAAGAACCTGGAAATATCTATTCACGTTTTACCAATCCTACAGTAGCAATGTTTGAAAAACGTTTAGCTGCAATTGATGGTGCGGAACGTGCGGTAGCAACAAGTTCTGGTATGGCTGCAATTATGGCTGTTGCAATGTCATTCCTTAAAACAGGTGATCACGTGATTTGTTCACGTGCTGTATTTGGTTCAACAATAGCAATGTTTGAAAAATATGTTGCTAAGTTTGGCGTGGGAGTAACTTTTGTAGATTTAACAGATTTAAATGCATGGGAAAATGCAATTAAGCCTGAAACTAAATTGTTATTTGTAGAGTCTCCATCGAATCCATTGTCTGAAATTGCAGATATTCAAGCATTGTCAGATCTTGCGCATGCCAACGGTGCATTACTTGCGATTGATAATAGCTTCTGTACACCTGCATTACAGCAACCCATCAAATTTGGTGCTGACTTAGTGGTGTATTCAGCAACGAAATATTTAGACGGTCAAGGTCGTGCTTTAGGTGGTGCAGTTGTAGGAAATAACAAATTACTTGAAGAAGTATTTGGTTATGTACGTACAACAGGGCCATCAATGAGTCCATTTAACGCATGGGTATTCTTAAAAGGTTTAGAAACTTTACGTTTACGTATGCGTGAACATTCTGCAAGTGCGCAAAAACTTGCTGAATTTTTAAATGCACATCCTAAAGTAGAAAAAGTTTATTACGCAGGTTTGCCTGAGCATGTAGGTCATGAACTTGCAGCGAAACAGCAAACAGGTTTTGGCGGTATTGTATCTTTTGAAGCGAAAGGCGGTCGAGAAGGTGCTTGGAAAGTCATCGACAATACACAATTTATCTCTATTACAGGTAACTTGGGTGATGCAAAATCGACAATTACTCATCCTGCAACCACAACTCACGGTAAACTTTCACCTGAAGCAAAAGAAGCTGCGGGAATTCGTGAAGGTTTAATTCGCGTATCTGTTGGTTTAGAAGATATTGATGATATTATTGCCGACATCAGTCGTGGTTTAGATTTAATTTAAGATTTGTTCGGAGTTTTTTATGAACGTAAATATGTTAATGCAGCAAGCGCAGCGCATGCAAAAAGAAGTTGCGAACAACATGAAAAAGGCAAAAGAAGAACTTGCCCAAACTGAAGTTCATGCAGAAGCAGGCGGTGGCTTGGTTAAAGTAACAATGACTTGCCGCAATGTGGTAAAGCGTATCGAGATTAATCCTGAACTTCTTCAAGATGATGCTGACATGATTGAAGACTTAATTGCTGCTGCAATGAATGATGCTGCACGTCAAGCAGAAGTTGTTTCTGAAGAAAAAATGAAAGCTGCAAATTCTGGTATGGGTTTACCACCAGGTTTAGCTGGCTTGTTCTAAGGAATAGCCTCAGTGTTTAGTGATCGTTTTGATCAACTTGTACAAGCACTGCGTATTTTGCCAAGCGTTGGGCCAAAATCGGCTCAACGTATGGCATTACACCTCATTATGAAAAATAAAGAGGGCGCGGTAGGTTTGGCACATGCTTTGAATGAAGCTACAAGTTATATTCATGAATGCTCAATTTGTCATTCACTTACGGAAGATGAAATCTGTAATATCTGCGTATCTCATGAAAGAGATGAGCATTTGTTATGTGTGGTGGAATCGCCTGCAGATGTAATGGCAATTGAACAAAGTGGTAGCTTTAGAGGTAAATATCATGTTTTGGGCGGGCATTTATCACCGCTTGATGGCATTGGTCCAGACGAAATTGGTATTCCTTACTTGGTACAAAGACTCTGCGATGGTAAGGTTAAAGAAGTGATTCTTGCTACCAATGCAACCGTTGAAGGTCAAGCAACTGCGCATTATTTGGTAGAAGCGACAAAGCATTTACCTGTACATATGACACGTATTGCACAAGGCGTACCGCAAGGTGGCGAGCTTGAATATGTCGATAGTCATACACTCAGCCAAGCTGTTCATAATCGTATGCAAATGAAATAAGCTTTACGAAGTTTATTTCATTTAATTCAGAATATATCGATGGGTATAAAATATGTTTTGATTAAGAGCTTTTAAGTATAAATAGAAAATTAAAATGTGAATATTCACGGTAAATAACAATAAAAATACGATATTTTGTAATTATTCATATAGCTAAATTATATTTATTGTTTACAATACGATGAAGAGAATCGCTAATTAAATCTCGTCGTTATGTTTCAGTTTATTCAACAACAAAAAGACTTTGAAAATGTTTTAGCATTAATGAGTCAATGCAATACTTACGGACTTGATACCGAGTTTATTAAAGTAGATACCTTGTGGCCAAAACTTGGTGTTTTTCAAATAAATGTAAATGGTCAGGTTTATCTACTCGATGGAACAGCATTAGAACTGTCCGACTTTTGGAATAAATTATTTAACGCAAAACAAAACATTTTTCATGCATGTAGTGAAGATATCGACTTAATTTATCATTATGCGCAAAATAAAAATTTAACCAACGTTTTTGATACCCAAGTTGGCTTATCATTTTTAGGGCATGGCTTACAAGTAAGCTATCAAAATGCATTAAAAATGGTTCTGAATATTGATATTGATAAAGATCAAACGCGCTCCGATTGGTTGGCAAGACCATTGACGACGGAACAACTGAATTATGCAGCAAATGATGTGCTTTATATCATGCAGCTTTCAGACAAAATTCAGACCGAATTAACATCTAAGAATATTCTTTCTTTTGCTTTAGAAGATTGCCGTAATTTGACCCAAGAAATTGGTACAGAACTGCCCACAGAGCTTTTGTATACAGATATTGGTAATTACAGACATTCACGCCGTCAGCTTATGCAATTGCAACATTTGGCCGTGTGGCGCGAGCAAATGGCGAAAGCCTTGAATCAACCACGTAGTTTTATTTTAAAAAATGCAACGATGATTGATTTGGTGGAGAATAATCCTAAGAATAATTTTTTATTGGCGAATATAAAACAAATTCGTCCGAATATTATTCGTGAGCATGGTAAAACCATCATCGATTTATTGAAATTTTTACCACCTCAGGAAGAATGGCCACTAAGAATGGCTCGACCTATTCGTCATTCTTCTAAAGAAGTTTCAGATAAGTTAGATGCTATTATTGACCGTGTTACCTTAGAAACAAGGATTCCTAAAGAAGTGTTGTTGCGCAAAAAGTGGTTCAATGCTTTATATAAACACATTGTGTTTAAAAATGATGAACAAGATTTGCCAGACTATTTGTTAGGATGGCGATACGATTTGTTAACCAAGCCATTAATTAATGCATTGCATAATGATGTGGATTATTTATCAACTCAAATGAAAGTTTCTGTATAAAACATACGCAAACTGTTCAAACTCTTTCTTTTTATACAAAATCTAGACTGATGCGTTAATAATCGTTAATGTATCGGTCTTTTTTTTGTTGTATGCTTTATCGTGCATTATATGGGTATTAATTCGAATATGTTGTGTTCAATCTATAAATCTAGCAAGAAAGATGAAATGTATCTTTACATTGCTCGTCCTGAAGTAAGCGAAAACCAAGCTGAAACAAATGATCCTTTAGACGTTTTGCCTGAACCGATGCGTCCTGCATTTGGTCGTGCAACATTTGTAATGGATTTGGAGTTAAGTGAATCTCGTAAACTTGCACGTGTTAACGTTTTGCATGTAATGGATTCTATTAATACCAAAGGCTTTTTCATTCAAGTGCCGCCAGAAGGATTAATTGATCCAAATGCTGTTGCACCTGAAGGTTTACGTGGTGCTTAATTCAACTAGGGAGTTGTGCTGTGGATAGTTTTCTTTCAATGTTAGACGCAATTCCTGAAGGAATGATTGCAATTACCGTTTATTTATTGGGTAGTGTGATTGTTTTGGCATGTTGGTATGGTATTGCAACTCGACTGCCTAAGCTTTTAGGCGGTATGAGTTGGATTGTATTATTTGCTCTATTGCTTACACCAACAGCATCGGATGGTAATAATGCATCTATTGCACCTGCTGTTTTTGGTGTGCTTTTTGGTGTGCTAACTAAAGATTCACCACTTATTTGGTTGAATTTATCACTTATTCTGTTTGTGATTGGTTTAGGGGCAATTATTGGCTATTTATGGTCGAAATACACCTCAAACAAAACAGAAATCGAATTAAGTAAAAAAGATTTGCCACTGTAAATTAAAAAAATAAGGTTCAGTCATGTCGGTCGATAAGCAACAATTTTCAGGTACAGATCAATATATTGCTACAGACAGCTTAAAGCTTGCAGTAAAAGCTGCGCGTAGTTTACAAAAACCACTTTTGGTTAAGGGTGAGCCGGGGACAGGTAAAACGTTGCTTGCAGAGCAGGTTGCATCGAGCCTTGGTTTAAAGCTGATGACTTGGCACATTAAGTCTACAACCAAAGCACAGCAAGGTTTGTACGAGTACGATGCTGTTTCACGTTTACGTGATAGTCAGTTGGGGGATGATCGAGTTTATGATATTAAAAACTACATCAAACCCGGCAAACTTTGGGAAGCTTTTACGAGTGAAGAGCGCTGTGTTTTATTGATTGATGAAATTGATAAAGCGGATATTGAGTTTCCAAACGATTTGTTGCACGAACTCGACAAAATGTCTTTTTATGTTTATGAAACAGGTGAAACGATTACTGCGACTCAGCGTCCCATTGTGATTATTACCTCAAACAATGAAAAAGAATTGCCTGATGCATTCTTGCGCCGTTGTTTCTTTCATTATATTGAGTTTCCAAATGAGGAAACTATGCGTGAAATTATTGATGTACATTTCAAGAATATTTCAGCGACATTGGTGAATGAAGCCTTACAAATTTTCTTTCAATTACGTAAAGTTCCAGGTTTAAAGAAACCGCCGTCAACATCTGAATTGATAGATTGGTTAAGTTTATTGATGGCTGATGATATGCCTGAAGATATTTTGCGTAATGCAGATAAAACCAAGTCTATTCCGCCGTTGTATGGTGCGTTAATTAAGAATGAGCAAGATGTTCAATTGCTTGAACGTTTGGCTTTTATGGCAAGACGTTAAGCATTTTGGTTGTGAAGAAACCCACGTTTATAGTGGGTTTTTATACTTAAAGCAATCATAAGTTGTGTGAGAATCATTTGGATATATAGCTAAATATTATCGATATTCCTTTTTTAATTGCTTAATTAAATTTTTATAGTATGTTTTTTCAAATTCTTTTTTCATAGTCTTAGTAAGTAGGTGAACAGAATTATGTTTTCTAATTCACTTTCATAAGCCTTTGTATACATATTAGATACGTGAAGTGCTAGTAACTTTTTTAAATTTTAGAAGGGTATTGCAGGTGCTTGGATTGTTGAGCAATGTACTCATAGTATTCATAAAGAAGTTGGCTTTAAAACATCTGTTAATGGTGTGAAAAGTTTGAAAGATGATGAATAAAATTAAGCTGCTCAAGCACTAGGTAAGAGTAGCTAAAAATTGAATTAATATATTGTTTTTGTTTAAAATATTTTGAAATTATAAAACTCATATGAGTTATCATTCTAGATTGTTTTTGATCATCTCATCCATTTTTAAATTAAAAATTTCTAAGCAATTTTCCAATAACTTATTAGAAAGCTGATATCCGTTATTAGCCTTTATATCTTGTTTTAAGGCTTTTCTATAGCGACTGTAGTCGCCAATCAAGTTATTTGTAATATCAAAGTAATTCTTAATATACGGATTACTTTTAAATAGTTTTTCATGATCTAGTGCTATATATGTAACAAGCATATGTATTTTATGTCTAATAACTTGAGATGATTCTTTTCTATAGTCACTAGGGGTAGTGCTCATTCTAGATTTTATCACCAAATCTGTTAAATCTTTATGAATAATAGATGCTTCAACACTTATTTTATCAAGCATTTCATTAGCTCGTTTAAATCTTTCTATATCTTTCCAATCATTAAATAATAATGAAGCAATACAAGCAGTAACTAGAGTGGTTATGCCTCCAAAGTAACCACCAAAAGTTTCCCATGAGTCTTTTAAAGGTGTTTCAACTTTCAAAAAATCAAACAATATAAAAATTAAAACAAAGAAGAATAGGCTTGCCACAGCTGTAATAGCTAATACTATAGCTATTGTTTTTTGAATATCTTTCATCTTCAGCACTCATCCACAATATCACCCCAATCCTGAAGTATTCTACCAAAACTCAAGGGACACAGATCCATAATTTTAATGACATACTGGATTTACACGGATAATTACAGATTGTGGGGAATTTGCCATTTGTCTCAAAAATGTCACATATTAAAATAACACATTGTTTTTGTTTGAAAGATACTATGTTGACCTCGTAGAGGTCTTAAGACTACAAACATATATCGTATTTAAAAAATGAAAAATAAATTTACGCCAATATTTCGCCAATTATTTTTAAATTATTGTTTTTATGCAATAAAAAGCCCCATGGTTAGGGGCTAGTCGTATTTAGAATCTAAGTCTAAATACTGTAAGAGGCTCATCTCATACTAAGTCTATTAAAACATAGAATGCTGAGAAAAGCATTAAGCAGACATGGCATCTATGCTCAATTCTTTTACAGTTGGTTTTGCTTTTTCAGCATTTATTCCCAACTTTTCAAATAAAATTTTATCTTTACCTTTACCTGCGTTGGGTGTGGTTAAAAGTTTTTCACCTGAAAATAGCGAGTTTGCACCTGCCATAAATGCAAGTGCCTGATCTGAATCGGACATAGACTCACGACCTGCAGATAAGCGAATATAGCTTTTTGGCATAATAATACGCGCAACAGCAATACTACGAATCCATTCGGTCACATCTAACTTTTCAACATCCGCTAAAGGTGTACCTTCAATTGGTACTAACATATTGATAGGAACAGATTCTGGGTGAATAGGTAGGGTCGCAAGTTCATGTAACAAACCTACGCGGTCATTTTGATGCTCACCTAAGCCTAAAATACCGCCACTACATACTTTCATACCTGAATTACGTACAAAATCAATGGTGGTTAAGCGATCATCAAAAGTACGTGTACTAATAATATTTGAATAATATTCACGAGATGTATCTAAGTTATGATTGTAATAATCTAAGCCTGCATCTTTTAAACGTTCCGCCTGAGATTGATTGAGCATCCCAAGTGTCATACATGTTTCAAGTCCTAAGGCTTTAACTTCTTTCACCATTTCTAAAACATAAGGCATATCACGTTCATGCGGGTTACGCCATGCAGCACCCATGCAAAAGCGAGTAGAGCCTGCATCTAAGGCTTGTTTTGCTTCTTCAATTACTTTGCTAACAGCAATGCGTTTTTCTGCTTCTAATTTTGAATCATAACGTGCAGATTGTGAGCAATACTTACAATCTTCTGGGCATTTACCTGTTTTTATGGAAAGTAATGTGCTGACCTGAACTGTATTTGCAGGAAAATTCTGGCGATGTATTTGTTGTGCTTGAAAAACCAAATCTAAAAAAGGTTGGTTGTATAATTCCTGAATTTCGTCGCGCGTCCAATCATTACGAATCGTCATAAAAATGTCCATGATTATTTTATCTTCATTTATCATACAGAAATAATAGTGAATCCAAAGGCATAAGATTTCAAAATTTCGCATCATTTTTGAAAATTAAATTTACTCTTTTAATAAATTTATGAATGTATATTTATCTGCAAAATTCAGCCTTATCCTATAAATATGCTCGCAAAGTTTTATTTTGTGTTTTTGTATATTGTTATGAATATGCAACTAAGATGAATCTATATTGCAAATTTTGCACTGAATAGGAATTTAAGATTTTACTGCGAAAATTGTTAGTACAAGTTAATAATTAAATTTCAAAATTGTTGTTTTAAGCGTTGTTCTTGAATTGCCCAATCAATATGGACTTGCACAATATCATCATGCAGTAATTTATTTTTTTCTAAATTGTCGATAATTGCCGAACTAAATGGCGCATTACCTAGTCCTATAGCAATATTCCGCATGAAACTTTGGTAGCCTGTTCTACGCAGTGGACTACCTTCGGTATTGGCTAAAAAGGTTGCTTCATCCCATTGCCATAAATCCAATAATGATGCTTGGTCTAAACCATGTCTTGGATGGAAATCTTCAATAGGAGTTGTTTTTGCAAAACTGTTCCAAGGGCAAATAAGCTGACAATCATCACAACCAAATACTCGATTACCAATACCACGGCGTAAACTTTCAGGAATGATGCCTTGATATTCAATGGTTAAATATGCAATGCATTTTCGAGCATCGAGCATGTAGGGTTCAACAATGGCCTGAGTTGGGCAAATATCAATACATGCTGTACATGAGCCACAATGTTTGGTAGTTGGTGAATCAAAAGGCAATTCTAAAGATGTAAATAATTCACCTAAAACAAAAAAAGACCCTGATTTTTTATGGATAAGTAAGGTATGTTTTCCTGTCCAACCCATGCCTGCATTTTCTGCTAAAGATTTTTCAAATACAGGTGCCGAGTCTGCAAAAGGACGAGATTCAAAATCGCCCACTTTTTCACGAATACGTGAAGCTAAGGTCTTTAAGCGTCCGCGCATGGTTTTGTGATAATCACGTCCACGTGCATAACGGGCAATAATGGCAGAATTGGGTTCATCTGGCACCAAACGCGCTTTGGGTGTTTCAACTAAATAATTCATGCGTACACAAATAATGCTTTTTGTATTGGGTACTAAAAGTGTTGGATTGGCGCGTTTTTCTAAATTCTCTGCCAAAAAATTCATATCTGCATGATAACCACGATCTAAATATTCTTGTAAGCGTGGCAATTCCTCTTGAGCATCTGGGCGCGCAATGACACAATCAGCAAAGCCTAATTCTAAAGCTTGAGCTTTAATCCACGCCTTGAGCGCTTCAGGATTCTGTTGATTCACAGAAATTTTTTGACAGGCTGTGGATGATGTCATAATGAAATAAAAAGGAAGAACAATGCATCAGCAAGTTTATCATAGCTACGATATTCAAGCATGGGAACAGCGTTGGTTTGCGCAACAAAATAGTTCATATGGCTTGATGCAACAGGTCGCTTGGTCAATTACACAGCGTCTTATTCCTTTATTAAAACAACGTGACATATCGACTATTGCTGTATGTTGCGGGCAAGGGAACAACGCTGGAGATGGTTATCTTGTTGCGAAGTATCTAAAGCAAAATGGTTTTCAGGTAGATCTATATGCTGCAGAATTAGGCGAATCTTCCGATTTACAGCGTGCTTATCTTGAGGCAAAAGAAGTCGATCTTCCAATATTTACAGGATTTGATTTTCAAAAAAACTATGGATGTATTGTTGATGCTTTATTTGGTATCGGCTTAAACCGCCAGTTAGATGAAAAGTGGCAAGATGCTATTGCGAAGATGAATCAGCATTCAGCTTTAAAAGTTGCAATTGATATTCCTAGTGGTTTGCAAGCCAATACAGGACAGCCTTTACCATGTGCATTTAAAGCAGATTTTACATTTACAGTTTTAGGCTTAAAAGCAGGTTTATTTACAGGAAAAGCCAAAGAATATTCAGGTGAAATATCAGCAATATCTTTAATTCCATTAGATTCCGAAATTCACCCAATCGCACAACTTACACCATCAAAGATTTATTTGCCTAAACGACAGGCTTTTGGTCATAAAGGCAGTTATGGGCATGTGCTTGTTGTGGGTGGACATGAAGAAATGGGGGGGGCTGTGATTATGGCGGCTGAATCTGCTTTTGCAGCAGGTGCGGGAAAAGTGACGGTGATATGTCATGAACGGCATCATGTTGCAATACTTGCACGTGCGCCCAATATTATGTTGAAAGATATAAATAGCCTAAGCAAAGAAGATGTTCGGACTTTATTATCACAAATAGATGCAGTCTGTTTTGGTATGGGCTTAGGTCGAGATGAATGGGCTAAACAGCAATATAAAATGTGGTTTGATTTACTGATCAATTCAGATTTAGACATTGTATTAGATGCGGATGCTTTATGGTTCTTGGCTGAAAATCCACGAAAATTAAATCAAAAGATCTATTTAACGCCACATCCGGGTGAGGCTGCAAAACTTTTAAATTCTAGTGTTTTAGATATTGAGTCAGATCGAATCAAGGCAATTCATGAACTTAAAAATAAATATGATGGTCAATGGTTATTAAAAGGTTCGGGAAGTTTAATTTTAGAAAATGAGAAACTTTGGATGTGTACCGCAGGAAATGCAGGTATGGGAACGGGTGGTATGGGGGATGTTTTATCTGGGATGATTGCAAGCTTAAAAGCACAATTAAATGAGCAAATTGCTTTACATGAAATTGTGACTTTACATGCACTTGCAGGGGATGAACTGGCAAAAGAAGGGATGCGTGGTTTACAAGCTTTCGATATGCCAAAGGTTGTTTACAAAATGATTAACGCGCAAATGTAATTACTTAATCATTACATTGAAATGCAAAGTGTATTAAATTTTAAATAAGGGGATATCATGGATAAATATACAATTGTTTTAGTGGTTGTTCTGTTGTGCATTGCACTGATTATGTATACACAAATGGATGGAGTTTCATCTAGAAATAAGTCATTTAAGCAAATTGTTCAAAGTGCTTTTCCAAAGTTTTCAGTAATTGAAAGAAATAGAACTATTATGATTTGTGAGATTAATCATCGAAATGAACCCGATGAATTGGTCTTTATTCGTATTGATCCGAATCAGAAAAAGAATATTCGTTTTAGCGGGAGAATGCTGATAGCGACTTATCCTAAGCAACCGTCAGTAAGTGAAATGAAGAGAGATTTTACACAACATTTAAAGTTTTAGAGTTTGAGTCATTCACTCAATACCTAGTTTTAATTTTTCGGAATTAACTTTAGATTTAAATACTTCTAATACTTCGCCTTGTTGGCTCATTTGCCCTTGGCTTTTGATTAAAGTTTCAGTCTCTCCATTGGTGGTACGTATTTTTATGATGGCTTCTTGAGCACTTAAAATTCTGTCGATAATGTCATAATTTGCGTAGTGATTTTGCATGCTGAGTTTATTGCTTCCATCTAAATTTTCACTCCGTGTTGTACTATTTTCGGTATTTAAGATAATTTCCTGACCATCAATAAGTATAGATGCAGAGCGAATGTTGACATGCAATTGCGCAATATGGCTTCTCAGTTGGAGTTTCTTAGGTTCGCTAGAATTCCATTTTGGTGTGACGACAGCACACATTTTTTGTGAACACGCATCTTTTTTAGGTTCTATAAATACAATGGTATTTACCCCATATTTTACAATTTTAGGTATTTCATAATTTTGGAGATATATTTCTGCATAAGTATGATTTGAATTGAACAATGATAAGGAAAATGAGGCTAATAAAAAGTGAAATTTCATTTTATCTATCCTTTGATGTTTAGTATTATTTTTATCTTTAAGTAGCTATGCTATCAGGTTTTAAGATGTGCGCATTATTACTTTATCATTCAATTAATTTAAGCCTCTATTTAAAATAAAGGCTCATGCAGAGCTAAATTTAGGTTCTATTATCTACGACGACTAGTACCTCTGCTTCGACCACGTGCCATACCAACGCCAAGTGCATTTAAAACAGCAAGTTTACTCATACTACCTGAGGCATGTGCATGGCAAATGGCAGCGGCTAAAGCATCGGCAGCATCTTGTTGTGGCTTAACAGTTAAATTTAATAACTTCATGACCATCATTTGCACTTGTTCTTTGTCTGCAGCACCATAGCCAACCACTGATTGCTTAATTTGACGTGCAGTATATTCTGCTACATTTAAATCTAAATTGGTTAGTGCTGCAATTGCGGCACCACGTGCCTGACCAAGTTTTAAAGCTGAATCTGGGTTTTGCGCCATAAAAACTTGTTCAACAGCTGCTTCTGTTGGGCCGTGAAATTTTACAATGCGATCAATGCCTGCAAAAATTCTTTTTAGGCGTTCGGGCATTTCAGTTGTTTCTGTTCGAATAGTTCCAGCATCGACAAAACGGAGTTTTGAGCCTTCATGTTCAATAATGCCATAACCTGTAAGACGAGAACCTGGATCAATTCCGATAATTAATGCCATGCCAACCCTTTAAAAATTGTAGAATGCCCATATTGTTACATAAGCGTATCAAAAAAGCTTGATAGTGATTAAGCAGTTGATCAGCAGACCTTATTTATTTTATTGAGATCAGACTAATTTTCATGAAATTATTTCTTATTGTATTAGCAAGCTTAATTCTAGAAGTTTTTGTATGGATTGGCGTGGGCGACCTCGTGGGTAGCATGTGGTATGTATTCTTCTGGTATGTTGCTGCCTTCTTCATTGGCTTGAATATGATTCGTAAATATTCAGCAGGTGTTATGCCACAAATGCAGCAAATGCAAATGGGACAGATGGGTGCGGATCCAGCATTAACTGGAAATTTACCTAAAATTATTGCAGGCTTCTTACTTTTAATTCCAGGTCTAATTAGCGATGTTATTGCGTTACTTATCTTAATTCCAGGCGTTCAGAATGTCTTTAAGAAGGTGATGATGAATGCACTGATGAAACGTCAACAAGCCATGATGAATAAAATGATGGGCGGAATGATGGGTGATATGGGCGGCATGGGTGGGGCGCAAGGTCAAAATCCATTTGCAGATATGATGCGTCAAATGCAAGATATGCAAAATCATCAAGGTGGACATGATTCAACCATTATTGATGGTGAAGCACGTGAAATTACACCTGATGCGAAAAAAATTGAAATGAAAGATGTAAATCCTAAATAAATAATTTAGATTTCAAAAATATTGAGCCGAGTATTTATACTCGGCTTTTTTATATAAAAGTTTAACTTTCCACCAAAGCCTTACAGATATTGCTTTTTTATGGCTGTATAATATTTAAAAGTTAAATTTATTCATTGCTAGAATTAGAAAATATGTCTTTGTTATTAACAATTTGTTTGCTTCATTTTGTGGCTCAGTTAAGTCCCGGTCCAGATGTTTTGATTATTGCAAAATGTTCAGCATCTACAACACGCACGAATACTTTAAAAATTGTTTTAGGTATTACAGCAGGAATTGTGGTTTGGGTTGTTCTTACACTCTTAGGTTTTACTGTACTGGTTGATCAATTTCCATGGATTCAACAAGTATTGATGTTTGTTGGTGGTTTGTTCCTCGCAAAAATGGGATGGGCAATGTTAAATGGTGGCTTAAAGTCATTAAAACAGAAGTTCAATTTGGAAAATGACATTGAATTAGACGTCCCAAAACAACAAAACTATTTTTTATTGGGTTTATTTACAAATTTAGCCAATCCTAAAGCATTGATTTATTTTAGTAGTGTCTTTTCTTTGGCATTGAGTGCAAATGCAGGTGAGTATTTAAAAACACAATTGGCTTTTATTATCCCAATACAAACATTTATTACCTTTGCATTGTTAATGTTGGTTTTATCTTTGCCTAAAATTAAACGTGCATATCAGCGTTCAGGTGGATATATCGATGTATTGTCAGGCTCTTTATTTCTAATCTTTGCAATTGTGCTGTGTTATGAAGCATTTGTCATGTTTTAAAGATCAGATGGTTTTATTTGCAATTCAGTTGATGATGGGGAAGTGGAAGCTTCCTCTTTTTTTTGCGCTTTTTCGTATGTGTTTGGCTTTAAAGTCGTTTCAGTGTTTTCTGAACCTTGATATTTACGACTACGGTTGGCTCTTTCACGTAAGCCGCCTTTCTTAATTAATTGAACCATTTTCTACTCCATCTACATTTCTCATTGTACACATTTCTTAATGCGAGGGATATTTGTGTAATTGTGTAAGATTTAACAATAGTGACTTGATGGTCGATAAATAATCAAATATTGTTGATTGATTGTGTGAAACTACGTTTCGTTTTAAATGAAAATAAAAATAATAGGGAGGAACATGTAATGTTATCTATTCAATATCATTGTGGTTGCTGTAATCAGGTGGTGTCTTCAGCAGAAAAAGATTGCCCGAATTGCGGTTCACATAATATAAAAAGTCCTTATGGTTTTTGGATCTTTTGTTCATTAACCTGTTTGGCTCTTATTGTTGTACTGAAATTAACACATTTATATTTCTCAGATCATCAGGAAGTGCCTATTTCACAAAGTGTTTTACAAGTGATTAATGATAAGCATAAATAAATTGAGCGCATTAAAAAAGCCTGCATCATGCAGGCTTTTTCATAGGTTAATCTAAAAAGATTATAGACCAGCAGATGCTTTAAGTGCTTCCACTTTGTCTGTTTTTTCCCATGTAAATGCAGTGTCAGAACCTTGACGACCAAAATGACCATATGCAGCAGTTTGTTGATACATTGGTTGAATAAGGTCAAGCATACGTGTAATGCCGTATGGACGTAAGTCAAAGTGTTCACGTACAAGCGCAATAATCAAATCTTCAGATACTTTTGCAGTATTGAAAGTATTGACTGAAATTGAAGTTGGCTCGGCAACACCAATTGCATAAGAAACTTGAATTTCACATTTGTCAGCTAAGCCAGCAGCAACAATATTTTTTGCTACATAACGACCTGCATAAGCAG
Source organism: Acinetobacter portensis (assembly GCF_009372215.1). GTDB lineage: Bacteria > Pseudomonadota > Gammaproteobacteria > Pseudomonadales > Moraxellaceae > Acinetobacter > Acinetobacter portensis. The sequence goes on from NZ_LWRV01000035.1 coordinate 127,519, forward strand.
CAGAACGGTCAACTTTTGATGGGTCTTTACCAGAGAATGCACCACCACCGTGACGTGCCATACCACCGTAAGTATCTACAATGATTTTACGACCTGTTAAACCACAGTCACCTACAGGGCCGCCAATCACGAACATACCTGTTGGGTTAATGTGGAATTTAGTGTCTGCATGGAACATTTCAGCAGGAATTACTTTTTTCACGATTTCTTCAATAACAGCTTCTTTCAACTGTGCTTGAGAAATAGACGGATCGTGTTGAGTTGAAAGTACAACTGCATCTAAACGAACAGGTTTGCCATTTTCATAAGCAAAAGTTACTTGGCTTTTTGCATCTGGACGTAACCAAGACAAAGTGCCTTGTTTACGAAGTTCTGCTTGCTTTTCCATTAAGCGGTGTGCGTATGAAATAGGGGCAGGCATTAAAACATCAGTTTCACGGCTTGCATAACCAAACATTAAACCTTGGTCACCCGCACCTTGATCTTCAGGTTTTTGACGGTCAACACCCTGAGCAATTTCAGGAGATTGTTTACCAATCATATTAATAATGGCACAAGTCGAACCATCAAAGCCAAGATCTGAATGATGGTAGCCAATACCATTTACGGTATTACGAACAATCGCTTCAAAGTCGACATTTGCAGTTGTTGTGATTTCACCGGCAAGTACAACCGCACCCGTTTTTACAAGCGTTTCACAAGCAACCCGCGCATATGGGTCTTCCTTTAAGATTGCATCCAAAATAGCATCACTGATTTGGTCAGCCATTTTATCAGGATGGCCTTCGCTTACAGATTCCGAGGTAAATACAGCGTACTCGCGCATAAGTCCTATCACAGTTAATAAATTAAAAGACGCAATATGGTACAACGACTTGCGATTTAGGACTAGTTCAAGTCATCGAAAATTGATGAAATTATTTCAATTTATGGACGTTTTATCTGATATTGACATCGGAAAAATTGATAATGGACTAAAATCTACATTTATAAGCTTGAAATTGAAATTATTGGGATTCATGAAGATGAAGCAAAAGGATGATTAAATTTACAATTGCTGCGTTTATATTGAAATAAATGGATGGTTTTTTAACCTTTTGTGTATCTAAGAGATAAATGTTGTCTATCGCACTTTACGGTGAGGTGTTTTTTTAAGACAATAAGGCTATCTTTGAATTTTTATTCATATCAACTTCTTTAAACGATTTATCTGGACACTGACCTATGACAACCCCGCTGAATGAACGTCGTATTGCAAATGCAATTCGTGTATTAGCAATGGATGCTGTGCAAAAAGCAAACTCAGGACATCCTGGTGCTCCAATGGGGATGGCAGATATCGCTGATGTCGTTTGGCGTGATTTTTTAAATCATAACCCGACAAACCCACAATGGGCGAACCGCGACCGTTTCGTATTATCAAATGGTCATGGTTCAATGCTTCATTATGCATTGTTACATTTGACTGGTTATGATCTTTCAATTGAAGATTTGAAATCTTTCCGTCAATTGCATTCTAAAACACCTGGTCACCCAGAATTAGGCTATGCGCCTGGTATTGAAACGACAACTGGTCCTTTAGGTCAGGGTATTGCAAACGCAATTGGTTTTGCTCTTGCTGAAAAAACGTTAGCAGCGCAATTCAACAAAGATGACATTAAAGTTGTTGATCATTTCACTTATTGTTTCTTGGGTGATGGTTGCTTAATGGAAGGTGTTTCACACGAAGCATGTTCATTGGCTGGTACTTTAGGTCTAGGTAAACTTATTGCTTACTATGATGACAACGGTATTTCAATTGACGGTGAAGTAGAAGGTTGGTTCTCTGACGATACAGAACAACGTTTCTTGGCTTACGGTTGGCAAGTAATTAAAGTTGATGGTCACGATGCAGAAGCATTACGTGCAGCAACAGTTAAAGCGAAAGCTGAAACATCTAAACCAACGCTAGTAATGTGTAAAACTATTATTGGTTTAGGTTCACCAAACAAACAAGGTAAAGAAGATTGCCACGGTGCGCCACTAGGTAATGATGAAATTGCATTAACTCGTCAAGCTTTAGGTTGGACAGAAGAAGCATTTGTTATTCCTACGGACGTTTATAGCGCTTGGGATGCAAAAGATAAAGGTTCTAAATCTGAAGCTGCTTGGAATGAAACATTTGCTGCCTACGCTGCAAAATATCCTACAGAAGCGGCTGAACTTAAACGTCGTATGTCTGGCGATTTACCTGCTGACTTTGTTGCAAAAGCAGATGCTTATATTGCTGAAGTAAATGCAAAAGCAGAAACAATTGCATCTCGTAAAGCAAGCCAAAATGCGATTCAAGCATTTGCACCACAACTTCCAGAAATTTTAGGTGGTTCTGCCGATTTAGCAGGTTCAAACCTTACACTTTGGAAAGGTGCTAAAGGCGTTCAAGATGACGCTGCTGGTAACTACGTTCATTACGGCGTACGTGAATTTGGTATGACTGCAATCGCCAATGGTGTTGCACTTCACGGTGGTTTCATTCCTTACGTAGCGACATTCCTTATGTTTATGGAATATGCGCGTAATGCAGTACGTATGTCTGCACTGATGAAACAACGCGTAATTCATGTATACACACATGACTCAATTGGTCTTGGTGAAGATGGTCCTACACATCAACCTGTAGAACAAATTGCATCTTTACGTGGTACACCTAACTTAAATACTTGGCGTCCATGTGACACTGTAGAAGCTTCTATTTCTTGGAAATCTGCATTGTTACGTTCGGAAGGTCCAACTGCGTTAATTTTCTCTCGTCAAAACTTACCATTCCAAACACGTACAGATGCACAAATTGCTGATGTTGCGAAAGGTGGTTATGTTCTTGCGAAAGAAAAAGGCGAATTGAAAGCAATTATTATTGCAACGGGTTCTGAAGTTTCATTAGCAATGGAAGCATATGCACAACTTGAAGGTGTGCGTGTAGTTTCTATGCCATGTGCTGAAGAATTTGTTAAGCAAGATGCTGCTTACCGTGAAGCTGTTTTACCTGCGGCTATTCGTGCGCGTGTTGCAGTTGAAGCTGCACATGTAGACTACTGGTGGAAGTTTGTTGGTCTAGATGGTCGTGTTATTGGTATGACGACTTATGGCGAATCTGCACCTGCGAAAGATTTATATCAACACTTTGGTATTACCACTGAAGCTGTTGTTGCTGCTGTAAAAGAAATTACTGCTTAATTCTTTTTAGAATTGAATAAAAAACCGCCTCAATTGAGGCGGTTTTTTATTTTGGAATAGAATTCACAATTCTCTCGGCAAAATTTTGAACATCAATAATTTCATGTTCTGGCTTGCCTTTACCTGTTAAATCTCTGAATAACTTAGCATAAGAGCCATGATTACCTATACTGACATATTTGTCTGATTTGTAGCTTGCAAGTTCAATATTATTTGCTGTAATTGTGGAATTGTACTGAATTTCACTTGTTGAATAATTCCCGACAAGGGCTTCTTTACCAACCCTAGAGAATCCTTCACCCATAAATACGCGCTTTTGATTAATTTCTAAATTTAAATTAATGGGTACAGCTGTATTTTCATCAGCAAGCATATTCTTTTCTTGTAATTTACTTTCAATTTGTTCTTTATAAAGTGTCGTCATACTTTCCTGATTTAAATATTCGGGTCTCTCCATACGACTTGTTAAATTCACTTTTAAGTCATTAATTTTATAAAGACGAGGTTGAATGTTTTCAACAGTTTCAGTGCTTTTATAAGGTTTATAAAATTGAGTGGGTTTTGAAAAAGAGTATGTGCTAAGCATGGTTGTAATGATGAGAGTCGATGCTAAGCTAATATTCCGATAAAGGCTCATTTTAATCTTCTGTATTGTGAATAAAATTTTATGTTTGGTTAATTTTACAATTTTAGAATATAACGTGTTTTTTGACACTATCAAAAAAACTCAAAACGTAGAATGCATTGCAGTTTTTATTAATCAGTATATAGTATTGCGCTTCATTAAATATTCAGACAATTGGTAATCAATTTGCCAGAAGTGAGGGAAATATGAGCCTATATGATCAAATTAATGATGAAATTGTATTAATGGATGCTGGTGAGCAAAAGTGGATTGGGCAAGATTTAGCACTTGAGTCAATGATGGCAGTAGAATTAATGCTTCAAGACTTACAAGAAGATAAAGTGCTTAAAATTCGTCGTAAAAACCACGAAAAGCAAACAGGTAACAAGCATGTAGATCGAATTTTGGTTGAAAAACTGTAAAATTTGAAAAAATAAGGCCTCTTTTTAGAGGCTTTATTTTTATTTGGTGACAGCGCAGTCCAAGAAACATTCTTTACTCATTATCAGCAATTTAAGATAATGGTTTGAGTAAGCATAATGCTTTCATGCCTGATATTTAGATATATAGCGCATTGTTTTGAATTGAAAAAGGAATTGGCTCGCCATGTTTGTGCGATTATTTTATACATTAAGAAAATATGGTGTTCCAGTTTCAACTCGAGAGCTGATTGACTTAAATCAAGCTGTTGCAGAAGGTTTGGTTTTTGCAGATCAAGAAGAATTTTATCAGCTTGCAAAAACAATTATGGTCAAAGACGAACGATATTTCGATAAATTTGACCGTGCCATGAAAGACTATTTTGATGGTATTTCAACATTCGATTTAGATGATTTGTTAAATCAAGTTCATAAACTTCCTAAAGATTGGTTTGACCTAGAGCTTATAGAAAAACATCTTAGCCCAGAGCAACGCGAAGAACTTAAAAAAGCAGGCTCACTTGAAGAGCTGATGAAAATGCTTGAAGAGCGTTTGCGCGAACAACATAAAAAACATCAAGGTGGAAACCGAATGATTGGTACAGGTGGCACATCGCCATTTGGTGCTTATGGTGATCATCCTGAAGGTGTGCGTATTGGTGGGCCAGGGCGTAAACGTTCTGCTGTAAAAGTATGGGAACAACGTCAATATCGTAATTTAGATGATGAGCAAATTCTAGGAAGCCGCCAAATGCAAATGGCATTACGTCGTTTGCGTAAATTTGCACGTCAAGGTGCAGCAGAAGAGCTTGATATAGATGGTACGATTCGTGAAACAGCCAAACAAGGCATTTTAGATGTGCAACTTGTACCTGAGCGCCGTAATCGTATTAAAGTTTTAATGTTGTTTGATATTGGCGGATCTATGGATGCACATATTGCGCAATGTGAAAAACTCTTTAGTGCAGCCAAAACAGAATTCAAAACCCTCGAATATTTTTATTTCCATAATTGCTTATACGATTACGTTTGGAAGGATAACTTGCGTCGCTCATCTTCAAGAATGAACACTTGGGATTTATTCAATACTTATGGTCGAGATTACCGCGTGATTGTTGTGGGGGATGCGAGTATGGCGCCTTATGAACTTCAATCTGTTGGTGGTTCTGTGGAATATATGAATGATGAAGCAGGCCATGTTTGGTTACAGCGTTTACGTCAACATTTTGAAAAGACAGCGTGGTTAAATCCTGAAGAAGAAAACTATTGGCACTACACGCATACCATCGGGCTAATAAAACAAATCTTTGAAGATAAAATGTATCCAATGACATTAAAAGGCATTGAAGATATGACGAAATATCTTTCGCGTTAATTCTATTTATCTATAAGTGACTTTATTTATATTTATTAGTGCTTTGAAAAAAATTGTCTTAGTATAAAGATTACTCATCTTTTATAGATTTTTATATTCAGGGATTACGATGAATCATCAAATTAATGGCATTGCTTTACCAAACGAAGAAGGCTTTTTTGGTACTTATGGTGGACAGTTTATTCCTCCAGATTTAAAACAAGCCATGGATGATATTAATCTTGCTTATGAAGAGATTCGTAAAACCCCTGAATTTCAAACTGAACTTAATGAGTTATTTGCGCATTATGTGGGGCGTCCAAGTCCGTTATTTCATGCAAAGCGCTTATCTGAAAAGTTAGGTGGCGCACAAATTTATTTAAAACGTGAAGATCTAAATCATACAGGTGCACATAAAATTAACCATTGTTTGGGCGAAGCTTTACTTGCCAAATATATGGGCAAAACTAAAGTGATTGCTGAAACAGGTGCGGGTCAACATGGTGTGGCATTGGCAACAGCATGTGCGCTTGTAGGTATTCCATGTGAAATTCATATGGGGCAGGTTGATATTGAAAAAGAACATCCAAATGTTGTCAAAATGAAAATTTTGGGTGCAAACTTAATTGCTGTAACACGTGGTACGGCAACGTTAAAAGATGCGGTAGATAGTGCATTTGAAGAATATTTAAAAAATCCAAAAGATTATATTTATGCCATTGGCTCGGTTGTAGGACCACATCCATTTCCAATGATGGTTCGTGATTTTCAAGCCATTATTGGTGATGAAATTAAAGTTAAAACCAATGAACGTTTTGGTTCAAATCCTGATTATGTGGTTGCTTGTGTAGGTGGTGGTTCTAATGCAATTGGTGCATTTACGGCATTTTTAAATGAACCAAATGTGAAATTGGTTGGTGTTGAGCCAGCGGGTCATGGTCTAGATACAGACATGCATTCTGCGACTTTAACTTTGGGTAAGCCAAGCCAAATTCATGGTATGGCGTGTTATGTGCTTGAAGATGAAAATGGCGAGCCTTTGCCTGTTCATTCAATTGCATCAGGGTTAGATTATCCGGGTGTTGGACCTCAGCATAGTTTGTTGAAAGATTTAGGTCGTGTTGAATATACAACAGCAACAGATCAAGAGTGTTTAAATGCCTTTATGACGCTTTCTCGTGTAGAAGGTATTGTTCCTGCTTTGGAAAGTTCTCATGCTGTTGCTTGGGCTTTACGCGAAGCACCTAAATTGGGTAAAGATGTGAAAATTGTGGTAAACGTATCGGGGCGTGGTGATAAAGATGCTGATTATGTTGCAGATAAACTAGGCTTAAATTAAGTTTTGAAATGAAAGAGCCCTGAAAATTTCGGGGCTTTTTTAAAGTATCTAAAGTTATTGAAAAGAATCAATAAAGATGAATATATTTAAAAAAGTTATTTTAGTGGTTTTTACTGCATATTGTATAAATTTACATGCAAATTCAGAAGTTGAATATTTTGATAACAACTTTAAAGTAAAAGATATGCATTTTATTTTGGATGATGTATGTTCAAGTGATACAAGGCTTGCTTTTAAGAAATTTTCGAAAAGTGTATTTCTGGAAAATTTTAAAATAAGCGAAAATGATTTATTTACAACTGACAATAAAGATTACGGGTTGTTTATAAAACCTTATGAAATATCAAAAAATGAAATAGATTATTTTACGAGTCGTAATATTGCTGATTTTATAAAATATAGGTTATTGATTTTTGCTTTTTATCCTGAAATAAAAAGTAAATTATGCATGCTAGGATTTGGAGTGTTTCCTGAGGCATGGGATGGGAAGAAGTGGATTCGCTTTGAAAGTAATAAAAAAATAGAAGAAAGCTTTTTACAGAAATACATAAAGGAAAAGAGGGCTTTCTAAAAAGAAATATATAAGACACTTACTATATCAAGTAAGTGTCTTAATGAATCAACCCGAAATATATTGCTGCAACTGATCAATTAATTTCTTTTGGTCATCCATTGCAGTTTTAACTAAATCGCCAATAGAAATGAAGCCTAATAACTCTTCATTTTCAACTACAGGTAAATGACGCAAATGCTTATCAGTCATCAACTTTAAACAATCTTTTACGGTAGATGTGGTGGTAACTGTAAGAACCTTTGCGGTCATGATTTCACTTACCGTTGTATCTTTAGATGTACGTTCCATCAAAACAATTTTACGTGTGTAATCACGCTCAGAAAGAATACCCGCCACTTTGTTGTTATCATCGGTCACAACAAGCGCACCAATTCCTTTTTCGGCCATGAGTTTAATGGCATCAAGTACAGTTGAATTCGGCTTTACGGTATATATAGCAGGGTTGCCTTTATCCTTTAAAACATGTGCTACATTGCTCATTAAAATTATCCTCTTCTCATTGTTCTTGTTGGTTCACTTTTAACTTAACGTGAAATTTTATAAATACAAAGACCTTTATGGTCAGATTTTGTGAATATGGAATACATCCCTGTATTGTTTATATAAGTATTTAATACTGCTAGGCAAGTAAATTATCGGGTTTATTAAAGAAAAAGTATTTCATCATTTGTGATGAAAATTTAAACTTCTGTTGATTTGAATTATACAAAGTAGGTGTCACATTCAAACGAACAAGTGTGGGTAATAATGATTTTTGAAAATCTTCGGGCGTAATTTTACGTGGCGTATAATTGGGCCAATGCTTTTGTGCATGCTTTTCTGCTTGCGCGCAACTTAACCAAAAGGGGAAAATATGATGTTCTTGATCGGAAGTCATTGCCCAACCTTGACGGTATAAACCCCAAAGTACGCCACAATACATCATCGATTTTAAAATAGTAATTTTCAGAAAAAAATCTTTGGGTAGGAGGTGTAGCTCATTCACCTTATTCATAATCGTTCTAAGTGGTTTGTTTGATTCTATTGTACGGACTTATGATGACAGTATTGTTTAAGCTTTGCGTAGAATCGTAAAATTATATGAAAAAGGTCGTAAAAAAACGCCACCTGAGTGACGTTTTATTATGCTTGCATGGTGGCTAGGTTTTGCCAAAATTGTGCTTTAAGCGAATCGCGTTCTACACGGAAACCTTGATAATAAAGTTCTGCTAAGAACATTGCCGCTTTACCATGTCCAGCTCGTGCTGCACCTTCCAACTGTGAAACTGCATCTGAAAAGTTCATTTCGTATTGGATTGTATTTACTGCATCTGCGTAAACATGTTCTAAGTCTTGTTGAGAGAATTGTTGAATCATATATAACTCCTTATTGTAATTATGTTCAAACTATAAAGACCAATCTTGAGTCTTTAGATATTTTTAACACTCTATTATTAAACTATTATTACAATTTACTTGAAGTGTCAAACAAATTGGCTTAAAAATAGTATTTGAATGTGTTTAAGTGATTAAATATTGATCGTGTTTATAAAATACACGTCAATGATTAAAGAAAAGTTAAAAAAAGGGAGATAATAATGACAACGACAATAGATGGATTTTTTTTAGATTTACCACCAATAAAAGCTCAAATTATAGGTTTGGCTCAATTGCATCGAAAGCAATTAGATGAAGCGATTTATCATAATGAACTGCGATTGGGCGATTTTTGCCTTGCACAAAGAAAACGTGTTTATGATTATACCAGTGAGTTGAATGAAGAGCAGCGTGCTGATTTTTATCAAACCTATAATAGTGAATTACAGCGTTTGGCTATAGATGAAAGTCCACATCAGCATGAAAATGAAAATCCAGCCAATGTAAAAGTGATGATAGGTGTTTTGGTTGTTATCGCAATTGTTTTATATTTTGTGTTTTTAGCGCCAGTTTTACATTAATTAAAATTTAAAGCTCAATTCTATGCATAAATATGGGTGGAATTGAGCTATATATCTTGTGAATAATTTTAGACACCCATAAACTACCTCTAATCGAGGTAAGTCATGTACAACGCAATTCAAAAAATGAGTCAATTTTATGCTCAGTTAAGACTTGAGCAAATTTATAATGCTTTCATTATTTTTATTATTACGGTGATTTTAGTTATTTCAACAGTTGCATTATACCGCCCAATAGATGCGAATAAATTTCAGCAAGTCAAAATTATTGCAAATCAGCCTATACATCCTGAAAGCCAAGAAATGGCGGAACATTTATTACAGAAGCAATCTATTTTATTTGGGCAGTATCTTCGCCTTATGCATGCGCATCAAGTAGAAATGAAAAAAGCAACCGAGCTTCCAGCATTGTCTATTGAAGACCAATAGGGCTTTATCTTCAAACTTATCTTGCTAAATCAATACAACGTAAAACGATATGGTTTATGCTAGACTTTCACTTTTATTTTAATGCAGTATTTTCAGGGATTCGGCATGCAACAACAATCTAATGGGCAGAGTAAATTTTTAATTGATGCTGACATCGGTGATGACGATGTTACCTTACCGAATTTACCTTCAGTTAACGTGCCTATTGTTGAAACAGCTCCAGTAGCAGAAAATGTTTCGGCAAAAGTTGCACAAGAAGAAACAAAATCCCAAGGTGGTTTCTTTAGCCGAATGAAAGATGGGTTAACGAAAACCCGTAAAAACCTTGCTGATGGGATGGTGAATATTCTCATTGGTGGTAAAGAAATTGATGATGAGTTATTAGAAGAAGTTGAAGAGCAGTTACTTGTTGCAGATATTGGTGTGGAAGCAACAAAAACAATTATTGCGAATTTAACTGAACGTACAAATCGTGGCGACTTAATTTATTCACATTCTTTATATAAAGCATTGCAAGAAGAACTTGTGGCTTTATTGGAACCACGTGTAAAACCTATGCATATAGACCCGAACAAATCACCTTATGTGATTTTGGTGGTAGGTGTAAATGGTGTAGGTAAAACAACAACCATTGGTAAACTTGCAAAACGCTTACAAGGCGAAGGTAAAAAAGTCATGCTTGCAGCGGGTGATACATTCCGTGCAGCAGCGACAGAACAGCTTCAAATTTGGGGTGAGCGTAATAATATTCCTGTGGTTTCACAAGGTCATGGTGCAGATAGTGCATCTGTGATTTATGATGCCTTTGAAAGTGCGCGAGCAAAAGGTATAGATGTTCTTATTGCAGATACAGCAGGGCGTTTGCACAACAAAAGCCATCTTATGCAAGAGTTAACCAAAGTTAAACGCGTTATGCAAAAAAGTGATGCGACTGCACCACATGAAGTGATGTTGGTTGTAGATGCAGGTACTGGTCAAAACGCAATTAATCAAGTTGAAATGTTTGATGAGGCTGTTGGTTTAACAGGTATTACCATTACCAAGCTTGATGGAACAGCAAAAGGCGGTGTTTTATTTAATATTGCAAGTCGTACACATGTACCTATTCGCTTTATTGGCGTGGGTGAAAAAATTGACGATTTACGCCCGTTTTCTGCAAAATCATTTGTTGCTGCACTTTTTGAAACAGATAAATAACAACTTATCTTTTCATCTTTAGAATATTTAGTACTGCACATAAACTCCGCGAAATGCGGAGTTTATTGTTTTTTACCTAAGTGTTTGATTTAAAATACATCAAGCATAAGCCTTATAAGTAAATAATTGAAAATAAAATCATTACAATAATAAAGGGATTCATGCCGATTTTTGGGGGAAATTAAGGTAATGGCATTGTTAGATAAAATTGGTCATGTTTTAACGTCAGACATCACTAAAGATTTTCGATTTAAAAAGAGAAATATAAGTTTTGATGAAAACCTTACATTTATTGATCAGCTAAAGAAACGCAGAAATGTAAGCGATTTAGGTAATAAAATACGTTTTAGTCAAACCTATCTTACAGAGCTTATTCAAGAGTCTGTGCGGAGTTGTCCATCTGCTTATCATTCGCAAAGTACGCGTGTGGTTATTTTGTATGGAAATTCACATAAAAAATTTTGGGATATTGTGCGGGAAATGCAACGTAAAATTGTGCCTGCACATATATTTGAAGGTATTGAACTTAAGATGGATCAATGTGTAAAAGCCTATGGAACGGTTTTGTTTTATGAAGATCAAAAAACCATTCAATATTTACAAAAGAAACGTCCTTTCGATGCCAAAGAATTTCCAATTTGGTCAGAGCAAACATCAGGAATGGCACAATTTGCAGTTTGGACAGCATTAGCAGATTCAGATATTGGCGCATCTCTTCAACATTACAATCCAATTATTGATGAAGAAATTGCCAAAAGTTTTGCTATAGATGAAAACTGGAAATTACGTGCGCAACTTGTTTTTGGTTCCATTGAGCAAGAAATAGGTGAAAAACCACATATAGATTACGCGCAACAATTTAAGGTTTTTTACTGATGAAGCTACGCATATAACGATTTTTGTTATATGCGTAAGTTTGATTTACTAGATTGTTCCATTAATAAAACACTCTGTTATGAAATTGAGTGTTTATCTAAAAATTAAAAATAATAAGATGTATCTAACGAATTAAGCGTGATCGTGAGATCAAAGAGGAATCCTAATGTCATTTTTAAAACACTTAGAAAAACGCCGTACAATTTATGCAATTGGTAATAAAGTAGAACTTGCAAACGCAGAAATCGAAAAAACAATTCAACAAGCTGTACGTTTAAGCCCGTCATCATTTAACTCACAATCTTCTCGTGTTGTGACTTTACTGGGTGAGTCGCATGCTAAATTTTGGAATATCACTTTAGAAACATTACGTAAAATTGTACCTGCAGAAGCATTTGCACCAACGGAAGCAAAAATTCAAAGTTTTGCAGCGGGTAAAGGCACAGTTTTATTTTATGAAGATCAATCTGTCATTAAAAACTTACAAGAAAACTTTGCATTGTATGCAGATAATTTCCCAGTTTGGTCTGAGCATTCAACAGCAATTGCGCAATTTGCAGTTTGGACAGCATTGGCGGAACAAAACATTGGCGCATCATTACAACATTACAATCCAATTGTAGATGCAGAAGTTGCAGAAACCTTCAATATTCCAGAAAGCTGGAAATTACGCGCACAACTTGTATTTGGTTCTATTGAAGTACCAGCTGGTGAAAAAACATTTATTGATGATGCGGAACGTTTTAAATCATTCAATTAATATTTGAATCATTGTAAAAAGAGTGCGAATGCGCTCTTTTTTTTATATAAAAGAATGTGATGTTTGGTTGTAATGAAAGTGTCATCTCGTTCATTCATAGTTTCATCAAATTTAAAAAATGATGAGATAAGTGTTGATGAATAAAAGATGGTCTTTAAGTTTAGCTTTATTGATGATGGCTTCACCTGCATTTGCAGCAATTACATTAACAACACCAGAAGAAATTAAAGTTGCAGCTATTAATGGGCATGAAGTAAATACAAGCTTATTTAGTTCTAAGAAAAATGCACATCAATTAAAAGCTGGTGAAAATGTTATTTCTGTGAGATATACACAATATTTTGAAGAAAATCGAAATATTGGCACACATGAAATTGTTCGATCAAATATTGTTAATATTAAAACACCATTATTAGAAGATAATCAAAATTACGTTTTGGCATTAATTGATAACCCAAAAAACATAGATATCGCTAGAGAATATGCTAAACAGCCCATATTTGGACTGTATAACAGTAAAAATCAACTCCTTGTTAAACAGCAAGGTGCAAAATCGTCAAACTTGGGCATTGTGAGCAATTTATTTACTGAAGGTGAATCGGTAGATAAATCTCAAGTGAACATTCAACCATCGCCAGAATACACTTCACAAGCCAAATTGAACGCACCAATAGCAAAAACACAATCGAATATTGGTGTACAAAATGGCGAAGCTCAGCAGTTAATTCATATTTGGAAAAATACAACAAAAGCTGAAAGACAGAAATTTATGACTTGGCTTGCAGAGCAATAAAACAAATATATAAATTAGAGCCACCATAAAAGGTGGTTTTTTTATGAAGGTAGTGGTGATTAGTGATGTGTAAAATAGGTAAAACAAGCTGATTTTATAGTTTTTAAGGTTGTTTTGTATGAAAAATAATCATGTAAACGTAATTATTAGATTATTTAAGAAAAAGGGGTTGCGCTCGTGAGTAAACTCTATAGAATACGCAGCACACCAACGCAGTGAACGAAACGAATGGTTGAGTTTAGTGTGTTGTTCTTGC